>NZ_BAAAQD010000001.1:1075932-1541469 GCF_039531485.1 Dactylosporangium maewongense
CTGGCGGAGCCCGCTGGCCTGGCGGAGCCCGCTGGCCTGGCGGAGCCCGCTGGCCTCGCGCGACGCGCGCGGGCGCTCGTGCGGCTCGATCGGCTGACCGGGGCTCGGCTTCGGCATCCAAGACGCGCTTCGCCTGTCAGGGCGGACAACGACGGGTGTCGGCGGCGGGGCTGGCCGGTTCTCCACCACCGTACCTGACGCTTGCAAATCGTCACTGCGGACGGTCGTCGGTGACATACCTTCCGTATTGTATGCGCGTTCGGGCAGGTGGTTGCCGTGGCTGACGCGCTCGCCGCGGAGCTCGTCGACGAGGCGGGGCAGGCGCCGCCGACGCGGCTGCGGGTGGTGGCCGGCAGGTTCCGTCGGGACCGGGGTGCGCTCGCCGGCACCGTCATCGTGCTGCTGCTGTTCGTGCTCGCGTTCGCCGGGCCGTTCCTCACCCACTGGTCCTACGACGACATCGACTACACCGCGCTGCGCGCCGGGCCGTCCGCGCGGCACTGGTGGGGCACCAACGGCATCGGCCAGGACGTCTACGCCCAGACGGTCCGCGGGCTGCAGAAGTCGCTGCTCATCGGGCTCGCCGTGGCGCTCGTGTCGACGGTGCTCGCGGCGGCCGTCGGCGCGGTCGCCGGCTACGTCGGCGGGTGGACCGGGCGCGGTCTCGTCCTCGTCGTCGACCTGCTGCTCGTCTTCCCGTCGTTCCTCGTCATCGCCGTCGTGTCGCCGCGGCTGCGGGGCGGCGGCTGGGTCGCGTTCGTCGGGCTGCTCGCGGCCTTCGGGTGGATGGTGTCCGCCAGGGTCGTACGGTCGCTGACGATCTCGCTGAAGGAGCTCGAGTTCGTGCGGGCGGCCCGCTTCATGGGCGTGTCGGCGCCGCGCGTCATCGTGCGGCACGTGCTGCCGAGCACCGCCTCGTTCCTCATCATCGACGCGACGCTCGCCGTGGGCGCCGCCGTGATGACCGAGACGTCGCTGTCCTACTTCGGGTTCGGCGTCCAGCCGCCGGACGTGTCCCTCGGGACGCTGATCGCCGCCGGCACGCCGTCCGCCGTCACCTACCCGTGGATGTTCTTCTACCCGGCCGGGCTGCTCGTGGTGTTCGTCCTCGCCGTGAATCTCGTCGGCGACGGCCTGCGCGACGCCGTCGACCCGCGCTCGCGCCCGTCCCGCCCACCGCGACCGGCCGGACCGGCGACGGCCGTCGGGGCGTCCACAGTGGATGACGACGTGGTGCTCGCGATCCGGGACCTCCGCGTCCGGTTCGGCGACGGGCCGCCGGCCGTCGACGGCCTCGACCTCACCGTCCACCGTGGACAGGTGCTCGGGATCGTCGGCGAGTCGGGCTCCGGCAAGTCCGTCACCGTCCTCGCCGCGCTCGGCCTGCTGCCCGCCGCCGCCACCGTCTCCGGCAGCGTCGTCCTCGGCGGCACGCAGGTCATCGGCGCCGCACCGCGCGACCTGCGGCGGCTGCGCGGCAACGTGGCCTCGGTCGTCTTCCAGGACTCGCTGTCCGCGCTCACGCCGGTGTACCGCATCGGCGACCAGCTCGCCGAGGCGATCACCGCGCACCGCGACGTGTCCCGGACCGAGGCGCGCCGGCGAGCCGTCGAGCTGCTGCGGCTCGTCGGCATCCCGTCGCCGGAGCTGCGCGCCCGGACGTTTCCGGACGAGCTGTCGGGTGGCATGCGGCAGCGCGTGATGATCGCCATGGCCATCGCGAACGACCCCGACGTCATCCTCGCCGACGAGCCGACCACCGCCCTCGACGTGACCGTGCAGGCGCAGGTCCTGCGTGTGCTGCAGGACGTGCGCGAGGCCACCGGCGCCGCGCTCGTCCTGGTCAGCCACGACCTGGGCGTGGTCGCCGGGATGGCGGACACGGTCGCGGTGATGCGCGGTGGCCGCATCGTCGAGCAGGCACCGGTGCGGCAGCTGTACGGACGCCCGGCCGACCCGTACACCCGCGACCTCCTGGACGCGCAGCCCCGCCTCGACGCCTTCAAGCCGCCCCGGCCCATCGCGGCGCCGCCGGTGCTTCGGGTCACCGGGCTGCGCCGCACCTTCGGTGTCCACAAGGGACGTGTCTTCCGCCGCCGGGTCGGCAGCGTCCACGCCGTCGACGGCGTCGACCTGACCGTCCACGCCGGACAGACGCACGCGGTCGTGGGGGAGTCGGGCAGCGGCAAGTCCACGACGCTGCTGGAGATCCTCGGCCTGCGGCCGCCGGAGGGCGGCACGATCGAGCTGTTCGGCCGCACCGTCTCCAGCGGACTCACCGCCGCCGACCAGGCCGAGCTGCGGTCCCGGATGCAGCTGGTGTTCCAGGACCCGTTCGCCAGCCTCGACCCGCGCCTGCCCGTCGGCGACGTCGTCGCCGAGCCGCTGCTCGCCCAGGGCCGCCCCGCCCCGGCGGCGCGGGCCCGGGTGGCGGAGGTCCTGCGCCTCGTCGGGCTCGACCCCGCACTCGCGCGCCGCTTCCCGCACGAGTTCTCCGGCGGGCAGCGGCAGCGCGTCGCGATCGCCCGCGCGATCAGCGTCGCCCCCGACCTGCTGGTGCTCGACGAGCCGGTGTCCTCGCTCGACGTGACCGTGCAGGCCGCGATCCTCGCGCTGCTGGGACGGCTCCAGACGGACCTGGGGCTGGCGTACCTGTTCGTCACCCATGACCTGGCGGTGGTCGCTCAGATCGCGGACGTCGTCAGCGTCATGTACCTCGGCCGCGTCGTCGAGACGGGTCCCGCGGCGCTCGTCCTCGGCGACCCGCTGCACCCTTACACGCGGGCGCTGCTGTCCGCGGTGCCGGTGCCGGACCCGGTGGCCGCGCGGCAGCGCCCGCCGACGCTGCTGCCGGGCGACCCACCGGCGGCCGACGAGCGGATCACCGGCTGCGCGTTCCGCCCGCGGTGCCCCCTGTACGCCACCCTGTCACCGCCCGAGCGCTCGCTGTGCGAGACCACGCCACCGCGGCTCGTCGACCGTGCCGCGTGCCACCACGTCTGAGTCCCGGGTGGACACGACGAACGTGGCGGCGACGTGGTCGTGCCAGCCGCGCTTCCACGGTCCGGGGTCCAGCAGCGGCGACAGGTAGAACAGCAGCCCGCCGAGGCCGCACGACAGGCAGCCGGCGATGGTCAGGAAGAACGTCCTGCTGAACGCGGCTCCCCACCCGGGCTCGTCGCCGTCGAGGCGGACGACCCGCAGCCGCATCACCCGTTTGCCGATGGTTTCGCCGTACGCGCCGAGCATCACGAACTCGTAGCCGCACAGCACCCCGAAGGCCAGCACCGCCAGCATCGCCGGCAACCGGCTGCCGTCGCCGAGCAGCAGCACCGCCAGACCCAGCACCAGCACCGCCCCGGCCAGCACCCCGGTGTCGATGAGCCGCGCCACGGCCCGGTCCCGGACCGTCGCCGGCGCCATCGGCGGCCCCTCCTCCACGTCCCCGATCATGCCAGCGACCTGGTCCGGCGTCCCCCGAACGGGTCATCCCGGGCGGCGGGCGCCGAGCGGTCCGTCAGATGTGCCCGTGGGGACGGGACCGAACGAATCGGGTGATGGGATGACGACGTTTTCCGCGAGCGACCTGCTGCATCCGGCCGACGAGTCGGCGCGGCGCCATCTGGAGTCGATGAGCGGGCTGCAGAACGCGGTCAAGACGTACCACAAGAACTTCAGCGAACGGCTCATCCGCAACAGCCAGCTCGCGGAGGCGCTCCGGCTCGGGCCGCACCAGCTGCCGGAGATCTACCGGCTGCTGCCGCCGATCTGCGAGGCGTTCGGGATCGAGGAGCCCGAGCTGTACCTGGCGCTCGGGCCGGTCAACGCGTTCACGACCGGCGCGACCAGGACGTCCATCACGCTGTACAGCGGGCTGCTCGACCACCTGTCGCCGGACGAGATCGAGGCGGTGATCGCGCACGAGTGCGGGCACATCCTGTGCCAGCACATGCTGTTCCACTCGATGGCGCAGTTCATCGAGCTCACCGTCAAGGTCGGCAGCGCCGCCAACATCCCGATCGCCTCCACGGTGCTCAGCGTCGCCTCGCACCCGCTGCGGATGGCGCTGAGCAACTGGAGCCGCAAGAGCGAGCTGTCGGCGGACCGGGCGGCCGCGGCGTACATGGGCAGCGCCGACGCGATCACGCGGGTGATGTTCCGGTTCGCGGGCATCCGGCACGACTCGCGGTACACGCAGAACATCCAGCCCTTCGCCGACCAGGCCCTCGAGTACGAGGCGCTGCGGGAGTCGAAGTGGGACCGGTTCCTGCAGTGGCAGATCAGCCAGTCCTCGACGCACCCGCTGCTGGCGGTGCGGGTCAGGGAGATCCAGAGCTGGGTCGGCACGCCGACGTTCGCGAACCTCGCGGCGCTGGCGGCGAGCGTGCGCTCGGCGCCGCGCTGCCACAGCTGCGGCGGGCGGACCCAGCCCGGCTGGCGGCACTGCCAGCGCTGCGGCACGACGCTCATCTACGGCGGCGCGCCCGCCGTGGCCGCCACGGGTCCCATCCCCGGGCAGCCGGTGCCGCAGGCCGGTGCCCAGCCGGCCTGGAAGCGGTGATCCGGCGATGGGCGTGTTCAAGAGCGAGCGGCGCTTCTGGCTCGACGCACCGATCGACCCGGCGCCGATCGTCGCCGACGTGACCCGGCACTTCGAGGGCGCCGGATACCAGGTCGTGTCGGCGCGGACCGGGGCCGGCGCGTGGGACGTCGACGTCACCCGCACCGGCATGTTCCGCACCGTGGCGGGCATGCGGACCGCGTTGAAGATCCGGCTCGAGTGCGACGACCAGGCGCTGGTCGCCCGGGCGGGCGTGGGGGTGCTCGGCCAGCAGGCGCTGCCGACGCTGATCACGGCGTTCGTGTTCTGGCCGGTGATCCTCACGCAGGTGTGGGGCGTGGTCCAGGCCGCGCGCATCGACAACGACGCGATCAGGGTGATCGAACGCAGTGTCGAGCACCGCAAGGCCCTGCCGCCGCCCGCACCGGCGGCGCCCGGCCAGCCGCCCGCGAACGGCTGCGCCCGGTGCGGACAGGTCAACGACACCGGCAGGTTCTGCACCAACTGCGGGGCGCCGCTGCCGGTCGGGTGACGCGGCGCCGGGCGGCGTCAGGACGTGGCGCGCAGCTCCGCCTGCATGGCGCTCAGCAGGTCCATCAGGTTGGCCGCCGCACCGCCGGCCGAGCGGGGGATGCCGTCGCCGAGGTCGACGTGGGTGGGTGGCGCCCCGGCGATGCTGGCGACGGAGCGGAACGTGCGCCCGGGGAACGCCCGGTAGGGGACCGCGATCACCACCGAGCCGCGGTCCTTGTCCAGCCAGTACAGCGCCGCGTCGGTGAGGAGCAGCCCCGCGCCGACCGGCAGCCGGCCGACCGCCAGGGTCTGCTCGCGGTCGGCGACGCCCGCCGTGCTGCGGATCGTCCGTTCGAGGCGGCTGCGGGCGGCGGGCGCGACCTGCATGCCCGCGATCGCGCCGGTCCGGGCCGCGACCACGGCATCGATCAACGCGGCCGGCGGCGCGGCCGGTGACTGCGGCGCCGCGGGCATCGGCGGCGCCTCGTCCGGCAACGGCAGCGCGTACCCGTACGGCGGCGTGCTCGTGTACGGCGTGCTGGTGTGCGGCGGCGGGCTCGTCAGCGGCGGCGGGCTCGTGTACGGCGGCGTGCTCGTGTGCGGCGTGCTCGTGTACGGCGGCGGGCTCGTCAGCGGCGGGCTGGAGTTCGGCGGCGGGTCTACGGGCGGCGGTGTGGAGGTGCGCGGCTGCGCCGGTGGTGGCTCCACGGGCGGCATCCATGGTGGGGTCGGCTCCGGCTCGTCGGGCGGCGGCGCGATGGGCTCCCAGGGGCCGTCGGGGACGCCGATGGCGAGCTTCGCCTCGGCCTGCATGATCAGCTGCGGGATGCCACGCGTGGTGCCAAGGATCCTGCGGCACCGGGCCCGGTCGCCGCCGGGACCCGCCTGCCCGGACCGGTGCTCGCCGGCGCCGGCCGGCAGCAGCCCGCTCAGGCCGGGCAGCTCGCGCATCAGCTGCAGCGACTCGATCAGGTCGAGGCCCAGGAGCCGGTGCCGGCACACGTCGGGACGCTGGAGATCGACCGGGGCGACCCGGCTGGTCAGGATCGCCCGCGATTCGCCGCGGTGCCCGGTGAGCGCGCCGATCAGGTCCGCCCAGCGCGGGTCGCGCCAGCGGCCTTCCGGGGTGAGCAGGCTCTCCAGGCCGTCCAGCACGATCAGCAGGCCACGGTCCGCGAGGAGCTTGGTCAGCTGCGGCAGGAACGCGTGCAGGCCGGCGACCGACTCGACCGCCTCGGCCATGGCGAACCCGTACGGCTGCAGCTGGCGCTCCAGCGACCGGGCCAGGCCGAGGAGCGCGCCGGCGAACCCGTCCGGCGGCGGCGCGGCCCAGTACGCGGAGGCGGCGAACGTGTCGTGGCGGCCGTAGGCGAGCTCCAGGGCGCACGCGGTCTTGCCGACGCCCGCCTCGCCGTCGAGCAGCACCGTCGTGAACCCGCTGCCCGCGGACAGGGCACGGCCGGCGGAGATCAGCACCGCGGTGCGGCCCACGAAGGACTCCGGCTCGGCCGGGAACCCCGCCATCGGCGCCTGCGCCGGGTCGAGCACAGGCCCGGCGGCCGGCGGCACCAGCGGCAGCGCGGCGGTCGCCGCGCCGTGCAGCGTCGGGACGGCGATCGAGATCGCGGGCCGGTCGGGCGTCGGCGTCATGCCCGCCGCCGCCGGCACCGCCCGGGCGACCGCGGCGGCCACGGGCAGCTCGAACGTGAACAGCCCGGTGTACACCTCGCGGGCCAGCGCGATGGCGTACTCGTCGCTCACCGGGAACCGCATGGCCAGCACCGCGGCGCCGAGCTCGCGCGCGATCACGTGCGCCAGGCTGCTGCCGGCCCACCGGACCGGGCCGCGCTCCAGGCCGCCGGGCCCCGGACCCGGCAGGTCCCACCCGGCGAGGTCCCGGCCGGAAGGGCCACCGTCCGGTTCGTCCGGGCCACAGGCCAGGCCGGCCCAGGCCGCCGCCTCCGCCAGGCCGGCGCCCGACTCACAGGCCGACAGCACCACCAGCTTCAGCTGGTTCTTCCCCGGGCGCAGCAGCTCGACGAGATCGTCGGTGCCGACGAGGTCACGGCCGCCGGTCTCGGACTCCAGCACCAGGCCGCCGGCGGTGCCGTGCGCCGAGATGTGCAGGACGTCCGGCCCCTGGCGCAGCCACATCTTGTTGATCAGCTCCTGGCGGGTCGCGCCGTACTGCAGCACCTCCAGGTCGATCGCCTTGCGCTCGTGCGCCGCCAGCCGGCGGACGAGCCGGCTCAGCGCGAACCGCTCGTGCCGCAGCGCCAGCGCCGTGGTCGCGGTCGGCTGGCTGAACACCGCCAGCATCCGCAGCCGCGCCCCGACCGGCCGCTTGTCCTGCCCGGCGCCCGCTGCCCGGAAGACCAGCGCGATGTCGCCGCGGGCGGCCAGCGGTACACCGGCGACGTGCGCCAACTCGAGCGGCCCTGGATCGACCAGCGGCGCCGCCTCGACCCACACGGTGGCGGGCCGCGCGGCCACGATCGCCCGGCCGATGCCTTCCCCGAGCACCTCCCGGCCCAGCCACTCCCCGAACCCGTCGAGGACCGCGGACCCGCCCCCGTGGCGCACCAACCGGTGCAGGTCGTCCATTCCGGCGGCCTGCCAGGCCGACCGGTCGACCCTGACGGTGTGATCGCCGAGCACGTTGCCGGCTGCGTCGGTCAACAGCCACCGCCACGCATGCCGGCCGCGCACGTCGATCGCCTTGAGGATCAGTTCCATCACGGACCAACGTAGAGGACGGCCCCTCACGCGCGACAGTCCCCGATCGCGCCGCACGCGCCGTCAGGGGCCCTGGATCAGGCGGTCCAGGATGGCGCGGGCGGCGGCGAGCTTCTCGATGGACCGGGTGATCCGGGCGCGCTCCTCGGCGAGCCCGTCGAGCAGCTCCGGGCAGGTGGGAGCGAGCACGGTCGTGTCGTCCGGGACGCAGGGCAGGATCTCGGCGATCACGGTCGTGCCCAGTCCGGCGGAGAGCAGGAGCTGGATGTGCCCGACGGTGTGGACCGCCCGCTGGTCGTAGTCGCGGTAGCCGCTCGCGCGGCGGGTGGGGTGCAGCAGGCCCTGCTCCTCGTAGTAGCGCAGGGCTCTCGGCGTGGTGCCGGTCCGGCGGGCGAGCTCGCTGATCCGCATGCCCTGCACTGCATCAGGACTTGACCTTCACGTCAACGTGAACGTTTACGGTCGGCGGTGTGACAGACACCGACATCGCGATTCTCGGGCTCGGTCCGATGGGCCGGGCGCTCGCCGCGGCGGCGCTCGCCGCCGGCCGCTCCACAGTGGTCTGGAACCGGACGCCGCAGCGCGCGGCGCCGCTCGTCGAGCAGGGTGCGGTGCTCGCGCCGTCGGCCGGCGACGCGGTGGCCGGGGCCAGGGTCACCGTCGCATGCCTGCTCGACTACTCCGCCGTCCGGGCGTGTGTGGCGCCCGTACGGGACCGCTTCGGGGGCACCCTCGTCAACCTGAGCAGCGGACCCGCAGCGCAGGCGCGCGCCATGGCGGACTGGGCCGGGCAGCACGGCATCGACTACCTCGACGGGGCGATCCTCACGCCGGCGCCGACGATCGGGACACCCGCCGCGACGGTGCTCTACAGTGGCGCCCGCCGCTCGTACGAGCGAAACCGCCGCACCCTGGAAGCCTTCGGCGGGACAGGTGTCCACCTCGGTGAGGACGCCGGCGCGGCGGCGGCCTACGAGATGGCGCTGCTCGACGTGTTCGCCATGTCGGTCGGCGGGCTCGCGCACGCGTTCGCGCTGGCCATGGCGGAGGGCATCGAGCCGGCCGCGTTCGCGCGCTTCGCCAGGGGCATCGGCGCCATGCTGCCCGGCATGGCCGACCGCTTCGCCGACCAGCTGACCGAGGGCCGCTTCCCCGCCGACATCTCCAGCATCGCGTCCGCCGGCTCCGCGATGGCCCACGTCGCCGACGCCGCCACGGCCCGCGGCATCGACGCCGCCCCCCTGCGCGCCGTCCAGCGCATCGTCGACCGCGCCGTCGCCGCGGGCCACGGCGGCGACAGCTACGCCCGCCTCGCCCAGCTCCTCGGCGAGCCCGCGGCCTGACCGGACGAGACCGGCACGCAAGTGGCGGTCCGGCTCGTCCGGCAGGGGTTCGTCGCTGAGGCCGTCGACCTCGTGCGCGCGCCGGTGGACGCGCGCGCGGCGGTCGAGCGGGAGCTGGACGCGGTGTTCTGGCAGCGGTTCAGCGGACAGGGACGCGGGCGGACCAGTCCTCGAAGCGGGTCGGGGCGATGACGACGCCAGGGCGGGGGATGAGGGCGTCGCCCGGGACGGCGGCGAACAGGCCCGCCGAACTGTCCGTGATGACCGGGCGAGGGTCGTGATGGGCGGCGAGGGCGAGACGGCCCAGCGCGTCGAGGGAGAAGACGTCGGGGCCGGCGACCTCCCGGGTGCCCCGCAACGGCGCTCCGACGCTGACGTCGGCGACGGCGCGGGCCACGTCGTCGGCGGCGATCGGCTGGATCGGGGTGGCCGGCAGGCGCACGGCGTGCTCGTCGGAGGTCCACGACATCACCGTGTCGATGAACTCGAAGAACTGGGTGGCGCGGATGATGGAGTACGGCACCGGGGCGGACTTCAGGATGTCCTCCTGCGTGATCTTCGCCCGGTAGTAGGCGAGGTTGGGCACGCGGTCGATGCCGACGATCGACAGCAGGACCGTGTGGCCGACGTCCTCGGCGACGGCCGCCCGCAGCAGGTTGTCCATCGTGGTGCGGAAGAACGCCGCCGCCCTGTCGTCGAACGTCGGCGAGCTGGTCACGTTGATCACGACGTCGGCGCCGCGCAGGCCTTCGGTGACGCCCCGGCCGGTGAACAGGTCGAGACCGGTGGACAGGGCGTGCGGCACGGCCCGGTGGCCACGCGAGGTGAGGATGTCGACGACCCGTGAGCCGATGCGGCCGGTGCCGCCGATCACAGCGATGTGCATGATGTCCTCCCTACAAGGCGTTCCTACAAGGCGTTCAGAGCTGGGACTCCCTGGACAGCGTTCGGAGCTCGGCCTCGTCGACGAGCGTCAGCATCGGCTCGCCGGGGGCGCAGAACATGGTGACGATGAAGCGGAGCGGGACGTCGTCGCGGTTGTTGCCGTCCCGGAAGTGGATGACGTCGCCGCCCGGCTCCCAGAACGCCTCCCCGGCCTTGACCACCCGCGGCGGCGAGCCCTGCAGCTCGAACAGCATCTCGCCCTCGAGGACGAAACCGAACGCGGGCCCGGGGTGCCGGTGCGGGGGCGTGCCGGGGTCTCCCGGCGGGAACTCCACCATGACCGTCATCTCGTGCGCGTCGGCCGGGATCCACGGCGGTGTCGCCTCCTGGACGACGGTGACCGCCGACCTCCAGGCATCAGAGTGAGCCTTCATGCCGGCGCACTACCCGGCCAGACCGGGCCCACACAAGCCGCCGGCGAGAGGGTGAGGCCGAGCCGTCCCGCGTCGCAGTAGCGTCGGACCTGGCTACCTCGGAAGGGATTCGTGATGTCCTCAACCGCAGTCCTGCTCGTCGCCATCATCGTCGTGCTCGTCATCGCGCTCATCGCGGTCAGCTACAGCCGGCACCGTCGCACCAATGAGCTCAAGCAGCAGTTCGGGCCCGAGTACGACCGGGCGATCGGCGAGCAGTCGAGCCGCCGCGCGGCCGAGCGCGACCTGCAGCAGCGCCAGCGCCGCCACGACGAGCTGGAACTCAGGGAGCTCGATCCTCAGCAGCGGCAGCGGTACGCGGAGCAATGGGAGCGCATGCAGGCCCACTTCGTGGAGGAGCCGGAGGCGGCCACCCGCGAGGCCGACGACCTGGTGACGAAGGTGATGCACGAGCGCGGATACCCGACCGGGGACTTCGACGTCCGGGTCCAGGACCTCAGCGTCGACCACGCCGAGACGCTCGGCCACTACCGCGAGGCCCACGAGATCAATCAGGTGAACGAGCGTGGGCAGGCGTCGACGGAGCAGCTCCGCCAGGCGCTGATGCACTACCGCCTGCTGTTCGCCGAGCTGCTCGGCGACCCCTCGGGCGGCGGCCGGCCGATCCCCAGGCACGGCTGAGACCAAAGGCACGGCTGAGACAAAGGCACGGCTGAGACACAGGGAACCACAGGGAACCGCTGAGACGCAGGGATGCAAGGAGGCGCGACCGTGATCCGAGACGACAACGCTCCCGTCGGTGGGGGCCAGGCGCCGCAGCCACCCGGGGCGTTCCAGACGCCGCCCGCGACGCCGCCACCCACGACCACTACGAGCGCGGGCGAGCCGGCCGCGCCGCAGACGACCACCACGAGCGCGGGCGGACCGGCCGCGCCGCAGACGACCACCACGAGCGCGGGCGAGCCGGCCGCGCCGCAGACCACCACCGCCACCACCGCGCCGGAAGGCGTCCGCGACCTGAGCATCTGGGACACCGGCAAGGCCGACGAGTTCCGGCACCGCTGGCACGACGTGCAGACCCACTTCGTCGAGGACCCCCGCGGCAGCGTCACCGAGGCGCGCCAGCTGGTCGACGAGGCGATGCAGGCCCTGTCCGCCAGCGTCCACGAGCGCGAGGACCAGCTCGAACGCGCCGGCGCCCGGTCCTCGGACAGCACCGAGGGCATGCGCGACACGGTCCTGCGGTACCACCAGCTGCTGGACCGGCTCCTGACGGTCTAGAACCGGTATCAGAACCCGGCGAGCTCGGCGGCCGCCGTCTCCAGCGTCGCGTCGGTGCCGTGTGCCAGCATCCGCACGAACGTGGCGTCGCCGGCCGCCGCGGCGCGACGGACCTCCGTCGCCATGGCGAGGACCCGCCGGCGCACGATGCCGACGAAGTCGCCGGCCGGGCCGGGCCACCCGTACGCGTCGAGGAACAACCGCAGCCGGCGCGGCCGGTCGGCGAACGCCGTGAACCCCTCCGCCGCCACCACGTGCCGCGCGTGCAGCGGCACCCACCCGAACGCGACCGACGCCAGGTCCTCCTCGACCGTGGCGGGCGCGGCGAGGTCCCAGTCGAAGAACCCGGCCAGCCGCCCGCCGGACCAGACCGCGTTGTACGGCGCGGCGTCGTTGTGCGCGATGACGAGCCCGGGCCGCCAGACGCTCCCGTCGCGCCAGACCGCGCCGTCCGGCGGCACGAACGTCGCGACGGCGGCGTGGTAGTCGCGCAGCCAGGTGGCCACCTGGCGCAGCGCGTCGTCGCTGTGCACCCAGTCCGGCCACGGCCGCTGCGCGCCGACGACCGTGCCGGGCAGGAACGACAGCACCTCCCGGCCCTGGTCGTCGAGGCCGAGCGCGCGTGGCGCACGGTCGAACCCGGCGGACTCCAGGTGCCGCAGCAGCAGGTGTACGGCCGGCGTCCACGCCCCCGCGGCCCGCCGGACGGTGTCGCCCACGCGGACCGCGCCGTTGTCGAACCCGCCGGCGAGTCGCTGCCCGTCACCTTCAGCGGTCAACGGCGCTCCCGCAGCAGCGCCGCGACGTCGGCCGCCAGCCGGATCGTGGCCTCGATCTCGGCGCGGCGGATCGAGACGCTCTCGACGTTGAAGCCGTACGGCATGCCGAGGTGCTCGCAGAAGTCGGCGAGGTCCCGGGCGATCGCCATGGCCTGCCGGTAGGACTCGGCGAGCGGGTCGTCGGAGTAGCGGATCGAGTTCTGCAGCCAGCGGGGCACGTCGACGCCCAGCCAGCGGACGAACTCGAGCGTCTTGAGCGACCCGCACAGCGACAGCGTGAAGACGACGGTCCGCGGCGCCGTCCCCCGCTCCCGGCACGCGTAGAAGTAGTCGGAGAGCAGGTTCTTGGTGTCGTTCACGTGGTATACGACCTGCGAGACGAAGAACGAGCAGCCGCGCTCCTGCTTGGCCAGCATGCGCAGGTGCTCGTCGCCGCCGCGGGTGTGCCGCTCGCCGATGACCACCGCACCCAGCGGCAGGTCGGGACGGACCTCCTGCCGCACGGCCTGGGCGCGGCGCATGTCGGTGCGCACCGACTTGTCGCCCGACGACGCGCCGACGAAGACGCTGAGGACCCGGCTCGGGTCGGCGTGCCGCAGCCAGTCGGCGAGGTCGTCCTCGTGGTACTTGCCGACGCAGCGGTAGATGATCGTCGGCTTGTCCCAGCCGCCGAGGTGCTGCGCGTGGAACACGGCCGGATCCATCGTCGGCAGGTACGGGAACGGCCGCTCGTCGGGGTTGCGGTCCGACTCGTCGTCGATGTCGTACAGGATGAGGCCGTCGACGTCGAGCCCGGCGAGCCGGTCGAGCGTCACCGCGGCGATCTCCTTGACCCGCTCATCGCTCTCGCTGCGCCGCGGCGGTGTCAGGCTGAACAGCAGGATCCCCGACCGCGCCTCCGCCAGCTTCTGGTGAAGACCACTTCCAGACATCCCATCACCTTACGAGCCGACCCCCGCCGCGGACGATGTCACCCGACTCACGCCTCAGCGGCACTACAGCCCGCTGTACCACGGATGCGGTGGCGCGGGGTATCGGTCCTGGTCGCCGCCGTGCCTAGCCTCGGAGGGCATGAGATCCAACTGTGCGGTGCGCCTCGACGCGGTGTCGAAGGTGTACGGGTCGGGCAAGCACGCGGTGCGCGCGCTCGACGGGGTGACGGCCGGGTTCGCGCGCGGGACGTTCACCGCGGTCATGGGGCCGTCCGGATCCGGCAAGAGCACGCTGCTCAACTGCGCGGCGGGACTGGACCGCCCGACGTCGGGACGGGTGCTGCTGGGCGACACGGAGCTGTCCGGCCGGTCCGAGACCGAGCTGACGCAGCTGCGGCGGGACCGGATCGGGTTCGTGTTCCAGGCGTACAACCTGCTCGGCGCGCTGAGCGTGGCGGACAACGTCACGCTGCCCCTGCGGCTGGCCGGGAAGCCGGTCGACCGCGGGCGGCTGGCGGGCGTCCTCGCCGCGGTCGGGCTCGCCGAGCACCACGACCGGCGGCCGGGCAGCCTCTCCGGCGGCCAGCAGCAGCGGGTGGCGGTCGCCCGGGCGCTGATCACCGGGCCGGACCTGGTGTGCGCCGACGAGCCGACCGGCGCGCTGGACAGCCGCAGCGGCCGCCAGGTCCTGGATCTGCTCAGGAGGATCGTCGACGAGCTCGGCCAGACGGTGCTGATGGTCACGCACGACCCGGTCGCCGCGGCGTGGGCCGACACCGTCGTGTTCCTCGCCGACGGGAGGCTGGCCGGCGAGCTGCACCGGCCGTCCGCGGAGCGGATCGCGCAGCGGCTGACGCACCTGGGGGATGCGTGAACCGGCGAATGCTGTGGCTTGCTTGGAGCACCGTCAGGGACCGCAAGGGCGGGTTCGTGGCCGCGTTCGTGGCGGTGGTGTTCGGTTCGGCGGTGATCACGGCGTGCGGGATCCTGCTGGAGAGCAGCGAGCGCTCCGGGGCTCCCACCGAACGCTACCGGGCCGCCGACCTCGTGGTGGGTGCCCCGCAGGCGCTGCCGGTGGCCGACGACGTCGACCCGCGGTTCGCTGAGCGGGCCACCCTGCCGGCCGCCAAGGTCGCGGAGATCGCGCGGGTTCCCGGTGTACGGGCGGCGATCGCCGACGTGAGCGTCCCGGTGAGCCTGCTGACGGCCGACGCGTCGGATGGACGCCCTGTGCTGGGGCACGGCTGGGGATCCGCCGCGCTCGGCCCGGTCACGATCAGCGCCGGACGGGCGCCGGCCGCGCCGCGGGACGTGGTCCTGGACGCCGCGTTGGCCGATCGGGCCGGCATCACCGCCGGCGCGGACGTCCGGCTCGCGGTCGGCTCGAACACGACCACGTACAGGGTGACCGGCATCGCGGTGCCGCCGGGGAGCCGGCAGCCCGCGGTGTACTTCACCGACGAGCGGGCCATGGAGCTGACCGGCCGGCCGGACCGGGTGGCCGTGATCGGCGTGCTGGCCGCTCCCGGCGTCGACGACCTCGCTCGCGCCGTCAAGGACGCGGTCCCGGGTGTGGTCGTCTACGCGGGCAGGGACCGCGGCGAGGCCGAGTTCCTCGACGTCGGCGCGACGCGGTCGTTCATCACCGAACTGTCGTTCGCCTTCGGCGGCAGCATGGTCGTGGTGATCATGGTCGTCGTCGGGAGCACCCTTGCGCTGTCCGTACGGCAGCGGCTGCGGGAACTGGCCCTCCTGCGGGCGATCGGCGCGACCCCGAAACAGGTGCTGCGCATGATCGCCGCGGAGACCGTGCTGGTGGGCGCGCTCGGCGCGGTGCTCGGCGTGGTCCCGGGCATCGGGCTCGCCTTCCTCCTGCGCGGCGTCTTCGCCCTCGCCGGTGCGGTGCCGGACGACTTCGAGCTGTCGATCGGCCCGCTGCCGCTGCTGGCCGCGACGGTGCTGTGCCTGATCGGCGCCCGCCTCGGCGGCTGGATCGCGGCCCGGCGCGCGGCCAGGCTCAGGCCGGTCGACGCGCTCGGCGAGGCCGCCGCGGAGCCGGCGAGACTCGGCCGGATCCGGTTGGCCGCCGGCCTGCTGCTCGTCCCCGCAGGCCTGGCCATGGCGATCGTGCCGCCGCTGCGGGTGCCCGGCGAGGGCGCCGCCGAGGGCGCCGCGTTCTCGGCGTTCCTGCTGGTCTTCGCCGTCGGGCTGCTCGGGCCGCGGCTGCTCACCGGCGCCGTCCGCGTCCTGAGCCCCTGGCTGCACCGCGGGTCGGGCGTCAGCGGGTTCCTCGCGACCGCGAACGCCCGCGCCAACTCCCGGCGGCTCGCCGCGGCGACCACCCCGCTGATCATCGGCGTCACCCTCGCGGCCGGGCAGCTCTTCAGCGGCACGACCGCGGGCGCGGCCGCCCTGGAGCAGGCCGGTGACGGGCTGCGCGCCGGCTACGTCGTCACCGCGACCTCCGCGGGGGTGTCGCCCGAGGTCGCCGACTCGCTGCGGGACGTGCCGGGCGTCGCGGCGGTGACCCCGCTCGTGCGCACGCGGACCCTCGCCCTCTTCGGCTCCGGCGACGACCGGCAGATCCGCAGCTACGCCACGCAGGGGGTCACCGGCGACCGGCTCGCGGCGACCCTGGACCTCGGCGTGCTCGAGGGCGACGTCGCGGACCTGCGGGGCGACACGGTGGCGTTGAGCCGAATCGCCGCGGGCACCCTCGGCGCGACGCTCGGCGGCACCGTCGACCTGCGGCTCGGCGACGGCACGCCGGTCACCCCGACGGTCGTGGCGATCTACGAGCGCGGCCTCGGCCTCGGCGACGTCACCCTGCCGCACGACCTCGTCCTGGCGCACACCACGGACCGGCTGGACTTCGCCGTGCTGGTCGCGGCGGCGCCGGGCACCGACGCCCGGGCGGTCGGTGACGCGCTGCGGTCCGCCGTCCGGGACCTGCCGACGGTCCGGGTCAGCGACCGGGACTCGTTCGTGGCCGCGCAACAGGACGCCACCGCCGGCGAGTCGGTGGTCGGCCTCGTCCTCAACGCGGTGCTCCTCGGCTACCTCGCGATCGCGGTGGTGAACACGCTGGTGATGGCGACCGCCGCGCGCTTCCGCGAGTTCGCGCTGCTGCGGCTGGTCGGCGCGAGCCCCGGGCAGGTGCGCGCGATGATGCGCGGCGAGACGAGGATCGTCGTCGTGGCCGCCGTGGTCATCGGGTCGCTGGCCGCGCTCCCGTCGCTGGTCGGCACGAGCTTCGCGCTGACCAGGACGCCGATCCCGTCGGTGCCGCCGCCGACGTACGCCGGGATCGTGGCCGTCGCGGCACTGCTCGGCTGGGCGGCGATCATGACGGCGACCCGGATCGCGATGCGGCCGGCGCCGGTCGAAGCGATCGGCGCCCGCTCGTGAACGCCTCAGCCGCCGTCGCCCGCGAGTGAGGGCCTCGGCGTGGTCGCTCAGCGGCCGGCGGCGTTGAGGTAGGCGAGGACGGCCAGCACGCGGCGGTGGCCGCTGTCGGTGACGGCGAGGCCGAGTTTGGCGAAGATGTTGCCGATGTGCTTGTGCACGGCGTTGTCCGTGATGACGAGCCGGGCGCCGATGGCGGTGTTGTCGAGGCCCTGCGCCATCAGCCCGAGCACCTCGCGTTCGCGGGGCGTGAGGGCGGCGAGCGGGTCGCCGGCCCGCTGCACCAGCTGGGCGATGACCTCGGGGTCCATCGCGCTGCCGCCGTCGGCGACCCGGCGCAGCGCGTCGACGAACCCGTCGACCCGGCTGACCCGGTCCTTGAGGAGGTAGCCGACCCCACCGCCGGCGGTGGCGAGCAGCTCCGCGGCGTACTGCTGCTCCACGTACTGCGACAGCACCAGCACCGGCAGCCCGGGGTGCTCCCGCCGGGCCTGCAGGGCGGCCCGGATCCCCTCGTCGCGGAACGTCGGCGGCAGCCGGACGTCGACGATCGTCACGTCGGGCCGGTGCTCCCGCACGGCGGCGAGGAACCCGTCAGCGTCCTGCGCGACGGCCGCGATCTGGAAGCCGGCCCGGCCGAGCAGCAGCTCCAGCCCGGTGGACAGCAGCACGTTGTCCTCGGCGATCACCACCCGCACGGCAGCTCCACGGTCACGGTCGTCGGCCCGCCGGCCGGGCTGTCGACGTCGACGGCGCCGTCCAGCGCGAGCACCCGGCGGCGGATCCCGGCGAGACCGGTGCCCCGCCGCTCGTCGGCGCCGCCGGCACCGTCGTCGGTGACCACCACCGACAGCCGGTCCGCGGCGCGGCCGACCCGTACCCGGGCCGCGGCCGCGCCGCTGTGCTTGGCGACGTTGGTGAGCGCCTCGGCGACGGCGAAGTACACGACGGCCTCCACGGCCGCCGGGACCCGCTCGAACTCACCGATCTCCAGCCGGGTCGGCACGCCGCAGCGGGTGACCACGGCGGTCAGGGCGCCGTCGAGCCCCCGGTCGGCGAGGATCGGCGGGTACACCGACCGGATCACCTCACGCAGCTCGGCCATCGCCTCCTCGGTGCCCTCGTGCGCGTCCCGGAGCAGCCCCTCCACGAACTGCTCGTCCCGCGGCGACTCGGCGAACGCCTGCCGGGCCACGGCCAGCCGCATCGCGATGGCGACGAGCCGGGCCTGGGTGCCGTCGTGCAGGTCCCGCTCGATCCGGCGCAGCTCCGCGCCGTGCGCGTCGAGCACGTCCGCCCTGGTCCGGGTCAGCACGGCGACCCGCTCGGCGAGCTCCTCGCCGGCCCGGCGCGCCAGCACCGCCACGCAGATCCGGGCGTGCGCGCGGGCGACCGGCGGGAAGGCCACGAAGGCCAGCGCGGCGAGCAGCCCGATCTGCAGCGGCCCGAGGGTCAGCGCCGTCGCCCACCCGGTCACCGGGACGTCGATGAACAGCCGCGGCCGCTCCACGAACGGAAACGCCCACCACAGCGGCGTCGCGATCAGCGCGACCACGATGTTGCCCACGCACAGCAGCGCCGGCAGCCCGAACGCCACGCCGGTGACCGCGTGCACCGGCAGCCACAGCAGGGCGCCGGCCGTCCGGCCCGTCGCCGCGTCCGCCCACGCCGCCCGCAGCGTGGGCCGCGCCCCAGACGCCGGGTCGAGCAGCCGCCGGGCGCGGTCGCGGTGCCAGGCCGCCCACCACCGGGCGAGCCGCGGCACGCACAGCAGCGGCAGCGCGAGCACGGTGCCGACCGCGGACAGCAACGCGCCCAAGAGGTACACACCGCCCCGCCGCGCCGCCCGCACGGCGTCGAGTCTGCCCAAAGATCGCCGCGCCCGCCAATACAATCGGCCGGGCCTGAAGCGGACGGAGTGCGGACGGAGTGCGGACAGTGGATGACAGGGCGCAGCGGGTCCTCGCGGGCCTGCGCGAGTTCTACGAGGCACCGCCGGGCGCGGCGGCGGTGGAGGACGGTGCCGAGCGGGCGCTGCGGCTGTTTCACGACGTCGCCGCGAGCGTGCCCGCGTACCGGTCGTTCCTGCGGGAGCGCGGCGTCGACCCGGCCGGCATCGCCAGGGCGGGCGACCTCGCGCGGGTGCCGCTGCTGACGAAGGCCGACTACCACCGCAGGTATCCGCTGCCGGAGCTGTGCCGCGGGGGGACGCTCGACGGCGCCGAGACGGTCGCCGTGTCGTCCGGGTCGTCGGGGCAGCCGACCGTGTGGCCGCGCTCCGTGCCGGACGAGCTCGTCGTCGCCCGCCGGTTCGAGCAGGCGCTGGTCGGCAGCTTCCGGGCCGACCGCCGGCGCACGCTGGTCGTGGTGTGCTTCGCGCTCGGGTCGTGGGTCGGTGGCATGTACACCGCCGCCGCCTGCCGGCACCTGGCGGCGAAGGGCTACCCGGTCACGGTGGCGACGCCCGGCAACAACGTCGACGAGATCCTGCGGGTCGTCCAGGAGCTGGGGCCGCACTTCGAGCAGGTGGTCCTCGCGGGGTACCCGCCGTTCGTGAAGAATGTCGTGGACGCCGGCCGGGAGCGGGGCGTGGACTGGCCCGCGTACGCGATCAAGCTGCTGCTCGCCGGTGAGGTCTTCAGCGAGGAGTGGCGCACGCTCGTCGGCGCCAGGGCCGGGATGGCGGACCCGCTGTCGGACTCGGTCTCGCTGTACGGCACCGCCGACGCCGGCGTCCTGGGCACGGAGACGCCGCTGAGCGTGGCGATCCGGCGGTTCCTCGCCGGCCGCCCCGACGCCGCCCGCGCGCTGTTCGGCGACCCGCGGCTGCCGACGCTCGTGCAGTACGACCCGGCGACCCGCTACTTCGAGACCCACGAGGGCACGCTGCTCTTCACCGGCGACGGCGGGATCCCGCTGGTCCGCTACCACATCGCCGACGAGGGCGGCCTGCTGTCGCACGAGGCGATGCTCGCGTACTGCGCCGGCCTGGGCTTCGACCCGGAGGAGGGCCTGGACGCCGGCGCCGCCCCGCGGCTGCCGTTCGTGTGGGTCTTCGGCCGGTCGCTGTTCACCGTGTCGTACTTCGGCGCCAACATCTACCCGGAGAACGTGACCGTCGCCCTGGAACGCGACGGCATCAGCGACTGGGTCACGGGCAAGTTCGTCCTGCAGGTCCTCTCCGACAGCGACGAGGAGCGGCACCTGTCCGTCGTGGCGGAGCTCGCGCAGGGCGAGACCGGCGACCCCGCAAGAGTCGGGCAGTTGGCCGGCGCGATCCGCGACGAGCTGCGCAGGCTCAACAGCGAGTTCGCCAACTACGTCCCGGCCGCCTACCAGACCCCGCGGGTCGAGCTGCGCCCCGCCGGCGACCCCGAGTACTTCCCGCCGCAGGTCAAGCACCGCTACACCCGCCCGGCCGAGTGACCCGCGCGGGACGGTCTCATCCAGATGCGTCGCCGACCGGCGATGGCTGGCGCGGCACCGGTCCGGCCGGATCCGTCGCGGCCTGGCGGGCGAGGTGCTGCTCGAGGGCGTCGACGGCCGCCCGCAGCGAGGCCAGCTGCGCCGCGACCGTCGCGTCTCCCGGCCGCCCGACAGGGTCGTCGGCGGGGTCTTCGGCTGGGTCTTCGGCTGGGTCTTCGGTAGGGGCGAGGGCGGCGTTCGCCGTGTCGCGCTCCTCCTGATGGGCGTCCTGCAGTGCGTTGAGCACGACGCCGACGAGGAGGTTGGTCAGCAGGAAGCAGGCGGCGACCATGTAGGAGACGTAGTACAGCACCGCCCACTCGGTGACGGCGCGGCCGGTCTGCAGGGTGTCGGTGATGCCGTCGAGGGACAGCAGCAGGAACAGGGTCAGCATCGCCTGCCCGACGGTGCCGTACCGGGCGGGGTTGGCGTCGGCGAACATCATCCAGCCGAGCATGGCGTAGCCGTACAGCAGCAGGACGGTGACGAGCAGGAAGCTGCCGAGGCCGGGCAGGCTGCGCCGGATGCCCACCAGGATCACCCGCAGGCTCGGGAAGAGCCGGAATGTCCGCACGATCCGGGCCAGGCGCAGCATGCGCAGCACGGTCACGTTCTCCCGCACCCCCGGCAGCAGCGGCGAGAGCAGGATGAACAGGTCGAAGAGGTTCCAGGCGTCGCGGAAGAACGCCTGCGGCGCCGGCAGCTGCGCGCCGAACCGCACCAGCAGCTCGACCGCGAAGCACACGATGCAGCCGTACTCGACGACCCGGAGCACGTCGGCGGCGGCGCGGTGCGCACCGTCGTAGGTTTCCAGGCCGAGCACCGCCGCGTTGATGACGATCACCGTGAACGAGGCGACGGTGAACCAGCGGGCGTCGATCAGCGTGCGGCACGCCGTGGCGACGCGGGCCACGGACGGACGGATGGTGTTCATTGACGGGCCGGACTCCCAGGACGGTGACCTTCAACCGGGACGCAGCCTACGACATGATCGACATGTCCGGATCGACGGGACAACCCGCCGGAGGAAGCCGTGCTCAACCGGCCTGCCCGGGGCCGGGCGGACCTGGCGGCACCGGCGCGCGGCGTGCAGCAAGATGGGAGGCATGACTGAAACGCCTGCCACACCGCACCCGCTGCAGCCGGTCGACGAGGACTGGCAGCGGGCCCTCGCGATCGTCGCGCACCCCGACGACCTGGAGTTCGGCGCCGCCGCCGCGATCGCCCGCTGGACCGGTCAGGGCAAGGAGGTGGCGTACGTGCTGCTGACCAGCGGCGAGGCCGGCATCGACGGGATGGACCCGGCGGAGGCCGGGCCGCTGCGGGAGCGGGAGCAGCGGGAGTCCGCGCAGATCGTCGGGGTGTCGCAGGTGGAGTTCCTGGGCCTGCCCGACGGCGTCCTGGAGGGCGGTGTGCCGCTGCGGCGCGAGCTGGCGCGGGTGATCCGCACGCACCGGCCGGACATCGTCATCACGAACAACTTCCGCGACAGCTGGGACGAGGCCGGCGACGCGCTCAACATGTCGGACCACATCGTCACGGGCCGGGCGGTCCTCGACGCCGCGCGCGACGCGGGGAACCGGTGGGTGTTCCGGGAGCAGATCGACGAGGGGCTGGAGCGGTGGGGCGGGGTGCGGCAGGTGTGGGCGGCGAACTCGCCGCTGTCCAAGCATGCCGCCGACACGACCGCCACGTTCGATCTCGGCGTGCGGTCCCTGGAGGCGCACGAGGCCTACCTGCGCGGCCTCGGCACCGGCGACTTCGACGCGGAGGAGTTCCTGGAGGGCTTCTCCCGGCAGACGGGCACCCGCCTCGGCGTCACGTTCGCCGCCGCGTTCGAGGTGTTCAAGCTGAGCCTGCTCTGACCGCTTCCGCGAGCGGGCGGGGCCGGAGGATCCGGCCCCGCCGCCCGTGCCCGCGGATCAGGCGTAGGTCTCGAACTCGGCGACCTTCGGGGTGCCCGTGGCGCTGGTGATCTCGAAGGTGACCTTCTTCAGCGAGGTGCGGGTGAAGGTGATGACGCCCGCGCCGGTGCCGGAGGCGAGGACCGCGCCGGTGTCACCGTTGAGCACGCGCCAGTTGCGGATGACGCCGGTGGAGCCGGACGCCTCGCGGATGTTGATGCGCGAGATCGCGGTGGCCGAGCCCCACTTGATGGAGATGGAGCCGGTCGTGCCGGACGGCGACCAGTACGTGCTCATGCTGCCGTCGCGGACGTCGCCATAGCTGGTGCCGTCGGCCTTGCTGGAGCCGTCGGAACCGGCGCCGATGCTGAGGTTCGTGCCGCCCTGCGTGGGTCCCGGCGAGGACGGGCCGGGGGAAGACGGCCGCGGCGACGACGAGGTCGGCCCGGCGGAGGTCGGACCGCCGGTCGGGCTGGTCGGCGTGCAGCTGCCGTTGGAGACCTGCAGGCCCTTGTTCGCGCCCGCGGTGCGGCTCACGACGTCCGGCACGCAGCTGGCCGGGTCGAGGGAGAAGCTGTACGGGATGCTGACGCTGGTGTTGGACGTCGGGTTCGGGCCCGCCGGGTTGGTGTCGGTGCCCTTCGGCGACCAGGTCACGTTGTCGAAGATGTTGCCCGCGACCTGCCAGTAGCCGGCCTCGCTGGTGTAGAACGTGCCGATGACGTCCTTGGAGTTCTTGAAGTAGTTGTTGTCGATGCGTGCCCGCGCGCCGGCCCGGGAGTTGATGCCGGACTCGTTGAGGCTCACGTAGGAGTTGTTGTAGATGTGCGCGATGCCGCCGCGCAGCAGCGGCGTGCGGGAGTCGATGTTCGTGTACGAGTTGTGGTGGAACGTGATGTAGCTGTTGCCCCGGTCGCTCTCGCTGGAGCCGATGAGGCCGCCACGGCCTGAGTTCTTCAGGGTGCTGTAGGACAGCGTCACGTACTGCACGTCGTCCTTGAGGTCGAACAGGCCGTCGTAGCCCGCCGACTCGCCGCCGGACGCCTCCAGGGACACGTGGTCGACCCAGACGTTGCGGACGGTGCTCTCCATGCCGATGGCGTCGCCGCCGTTGGACGTGGGCGAGCCGGACTTCTTCACGTTCCTGACCGTCACGTTCTGGATGATGATGTTGCTCGAGTCGCGGATGTGGATGCCGAGCTGGTCGAAGACCGCCCCGCCGCCGACACCGATGATGGTGACGTTGCTGATCTCCTTGAGCTCGATCTTGTCCTCGGCGGTGTTGCAGCTGCTGCCGGAGACCTTGGTCGTGTTGCCGTGGTTGATCGTGCCTTCGACCTGGATGATGATCGGGGTGCTGCTGCTGGCGCGGTTGCACAGGGCGGCGTGGATGGCGGTGCCGGTGGTGGCCCGGACCGTCTGCCCGCCGGCGCCGCCGGTGGTCCCGCCGTTCTGGGTCGCGAAGCCGGTGACGCCGCCGGTTGCCGCGGACGCCTCCGGCGTGGACAGGGCGACGCCGATCGCGGTGCCGACGATGGCGGTGGCGGCCGCGGCCACGCCGGCCCGGAGTGCGAGGCGGCGGGGTGTTCGGGACTGTGGGCTCATGCGAAGCCTCCGTGGGGGTGATGCGACGGGGGTGTCAAAGCATCGGCGGAACCCGATACTAGGAAAGCGCTTTCCTCCACGACAAGGGTTCTGGTGTGCAGGTTTGTTGCAGGAATCCGGATCCGTGAAATTTTCAGGCGCGGGCAAGAATGCGCTGCGCAAGACCGGTGATTCGCGGGTCTGACATCGCCGAAGGTTGATGGACCAGGTGATACGTGATAGGCGGCAGGTCCCGGACCGGGCGGGCCGCGACCCCCGCGGGCGGCGGCACGCAGCCGTTGACGACCGCCAGCCCCACGCCGAGCGCGACGAACTGCGCGATCAGCGGCCACCCCTCCGCCTCCACCGCGACCGTCCAGCCGGCGCCGGCGGCCCGCAGCGCCTGCTCCAGCAGCACCCGGTGCGGCCGGTGCTGCGGTGGCACGACCATGCGGGCGCCGTCCAGGTCGCGCAGCCCGACGCTCCTGCGCCGGGCTAGCCGGTGTCCTTCGGGCACGAACAGCATCTGCGGGAACGTCGCCAGCTCCGCCACGGTCAGGTCCTCGGGCAGCACGTCCAGCACGCTCACCCCGAGGTGCGCCTGCCCGGTCCGCACCGCGGCGAGCATCTGCCGGTGGTCGCAGTTGATCAGGCGCAGCCGGGTCGGCTCCTCGGCCAGCACCGCCCGGATCGTGTCGCCCAGCAGGTACAGGTAGGCGCCCTGACCGGCGGCGAGCACGACCGGCCGGCGCGGCGCGGCACCGGCGAACTCGGCCAGGAACTGCGCGAGCCGCTCGTCGTGCGCGCGGGCGAACCGGGCCACCGCCTCACCTTCGGGCGTGAGCACCAGCCGCCGCCCCACCCGGTGGTACAGCGGCCGGTCCAGCTCCCGCGCCAGCTTGCCGATCTTCACGTGCAGCGCGGGCTGGGAGATGCGCAGCCGCTCCGCCGCCCGGGTGAAGTTGAGGTGCTCGGCGAACACCGCGAACGCGGCGAGGGCGTCCGGCGACACTGCCATAACCTCAGACTATAGCCGCGCGGACAAGAATAGTTCCGCGCTAGCACCGCGGCGGCGACGCTGAACCACATGAACACAGCAGGCAGCAGGCTCGGCGTCGACATCGGCCGGGTCATCATCGGCGGGGCCGCCCCGGGCGGCGGCGACACCCAGTTCTTCAGCGGCGACACCGCCAGGATGCTGGCCACGCCGGCGGTGCCCGGCGCGTTGGAGGCCCTCGCCCGTCTCGTGCCGCGCTTCGAGCAGGTGTGGCTGGTCTCCAAGTGCGGCGAGCGGGTGCAGCGCCACACGCGGCAGTGGCTCGACCATCACGCGTTCGCGGCCCGCACCGGAATCCCCCGCGAACACCTCCGGTTCTGCCTGCGGCGGCCCGAGAAGGCCGTGCACTGCGCGGAGCTGGGCATCACCCACTTCGTCGACGACAAGCCCGACGTGCACGAGGCGCTGCGCGGCATCGTGCCGCACCGGTTCCTGTTCGGCCCGCAGCCGGCCCCGGCGCCGCCGTGGCTGCACCACACCGAGACGTGGGACGCCGCCGAGGCCGCGATCCTGCGCAGCCTCGATCAGGCGCCCGCGCGGCGGTAGACGACGACCGCGGCGAACAGCCCCGCGAGCCCGGCGAGAAGGCCGGCGATGCCGAGCATGATCGGGGCGCCGCCGGCCTGCTCCGCCGCCGCCGTCGCGCCGCGGCGGACCCGCCCGCAGCGGCGTAGCGGCGCCCCGGGCCGGCCGGGGTGGGTCAGCCGGGCTGGGAGCAGAGGCAGAAGGGCTTGCCGACCGGGTCGAGGAAGACGCGGAAGGTGTCGCCGCCGGCCTGGAGCCGGGTCGCGCCCAGGGCCAGGGTCGCCGCCTCGGCCTCATCCAGGTCGTCGACCAGCACGTCGAGGTGGAGCTGCTGCGGGTGGGCCGGGTCCGGCCAGCGCGGCGGGGTGTAGCCGTCGACGCGCTGGAAGAGGACGGGGCGGTCGCCGTTGTCGCCGATCTGCGCGAAGTCGTCGTCGTTGTGGGTCAGGGGCTTGCCGAGCAGGGCGGTGTAGAACTGGCTGAGGCGCCACGGATCCGCGCAGTCCACGACCGGGCCGAGGAGGGTCACGCCGTCGTTGCCGGGCTGCCAGCAGAGGTCGAACGGGTGGCCGGCCGGGTCGGCGACGGTGATCCAGCGGTCGTTGCGGCGCAGCAGGGTGCCGCCCAGCGACAGCACCCGCTCGAGGGCGGGCTCGAGTGCGGGGACGTGGAGGTCCAGGTGCGCCTGTTGCGGGCGCTCCTGGCCGGGCCACAGCGGCGGGCGGTGGTCGGGGGCGAGCTGGAAGCCGACCTTCCATCCGTCGTTCGCGCGCAGCGACACCCAGTCGTCGTCGGCGTAGGTCTGCTCCCAGCCGGCGAGCTCGGCGTAGAACGTGGCCAGGCCGCGGTAGTCGGCGGCGTCCAGGACCACGACGTCCAGCGTTCCGATCATGGGTCGAGGATACGGCCGCCGCCGCGGCGCACCCGTGCGCGGGATCTCGCCCGGGGCACGCGTAACCGGCTACGTCCTCAGGTCGTTGAGGAGTGAGGTCCACCAGACGAGGTGGGCAGGTCGAGTGTTGCGTGGGGGTGCGGGGCTGATGGCACGATGCTGATGCGGCGGGTGGATCCGCCGGGCAGGGCGGCACCGGCGGGAAGGGCCGGCGTCACGCTGGCTGTGGCCGTCACGGGCTACATCCTGCATTACTGGGTGTGGATGCTGATCGGCCCGCTCGGCCCGCAGCTCGGTTACCGCTTCGGGCTCGACGCGGGCGCCTGGGCCCTGCTCGGCAGCGTGCCGCTCGTCGTCGGCGTGCTGCTGCGGGTCCCGGCTGGGGTGCTGACCGACCGGTTCGGTGCCAGGGTCGTGCTGCCGGTGGTGAGCCTCGTCGCGGCCGTCGCTGCGGCCGGCCTGGCCGTCGTCGACGGGCTCGCGGCGCTGGTCGTCGTGGCGTGCGCCCTCGGCGTCGGGGGTGCGGGCCTGCCCGCCGCCGCGGCCGCCCTCGTGCGGGCCGTCGCGCCCGGCCGCCGCGCGCCCGCGTTGAGCCTCCTCGCCGGGGGCATGTGCCTCGCCGCCACGGCAGGGGTCGCCGTGCGCGCCACGGTCGCCATCGACCGGGAGCACGGCCTGCTGATCCTCACGTGCGCGCTGCTCGGCCACGCCGGGCTGGCCGCCGTCGTGCTGCGCGACCGTCCCACCGCCGGGCGGCGGCCGGGGGGTGCCTGGTCGGCCGTTCCCGCCCTGGTGCGCCGGCCCGTCACCCGCTATCTCGCCGTCTGGTACGGCGTCTCGTGCGGCGGCCTCGTCGCCCTCGACGTGTACCTGCCGGCGTACCTGCACCACACGTACGGCGTCGGCTGGACCGTGGCCATGCTGTTCGCGGCCGGCGCGGTCGGTCTCGGCGCGATGGCCGGGCCGTTCGGTGGCTGGCTGTGCCGGCGGCGCGCCCCCACCGCCGTGATCGGCACCTGCTTCACCGCCCTCGCCGCGCTGCTGGTGGTCCTGGCGTTCGAGCTGCCGCTCGCCTGGGTCGCGGGCCCGGCCCTCGGGGGCGTCGCGGTCGCGCTGGGCACCGCGTTCGGCAGCGTGCTGGCGCTCATCGGGCGCACCGCGCCGCCCGCCCAGGCCGGCACCATCACGGGCGTGATCGGCGCCGTCGGCAGCGGGGTCGGGCTCTTCCCGGCGCTGCTGATCAACACCGTGCACGACATCAACGGCTCATACGCGATCGGGCTGATCCTGCTCGCCGCCGCCGCGATCAGCGGCGCGAGCAGCCTGCGGGCCCGGCGCGCCTGGATCGGCGCCGCCGTCGCCTTCCCCGCGCCGGCCGATGTCGCGGCACAGGCCGACGACGCGTCGCAGGCCGCCACGACGATCGTGGCGCTGGAGGGGCCACAGGTCCGCGCGTACCTCGGCGACGTCACCGCCGTCCTCGCGACCCTCGCGACCCGGCACGAGGTGGCGGTCGTCTGCCGGGACGGCGGCACGGGCATCGGGTTTCAGCTCGTCGCGGGTCTGCGCCGGCACCTGCCGGCGCACACCGTGCTGGCCGTCACCGCCGAGACGCCGCCGCACCCGCACGAGACGGCGGCGATCGCGGAGATGATCGACGCGGGGAAGATCCCGGTCGTGCTCGTCGACGGCGTCGACCCCACGCCGACCGCCATGCTCCTCGCGGTGTCCGTCGACGCCGACCAGGTGCTCCAGCTGAGCCCCGACCGGGTCGAGGGCCTCATTCCGTTTCAGCGTCTCCCCGGGACGCACCTGCCCCTCGTCGGCGGGTGATCCGGCGGTACAGCAGGAACACCACGACGACCAGGAACACGCTGCCGCCGGCGGTGGTAACGGTGAACCACCCGGGCCACGGTCCGCGGTCCGGGTCGGCGCGGCGCACCACCAGCGACGGCAGCAGCCCGGTCGCCATGCGGATCTCGTACGCCTGGCACGTCTGCGTCCCGTACTCGCAGCTCTGCCCGGCGTCGAACCGGCTCAGCAGCGTGCCGGGCAGCCCGCCGCCCAGCGGCACGTCCCGCAGCTCACCGGGGCCCTCGCCGGCGGAGACCAGCGCGACGATCCGGTCGCCTGACCGCCACCCGAGCATCTCCTCCGCCGCGACCGGCGCCGGCACGGACCCGCTCCCGGTGGCGTCGGCGAAGACGATCCGCCGGTGGTAGTACGTGACCCCGTCGCCGCCGCTGGAGGTCGTGGCGCCGGTCGCGGCGAGGAGCCGGCCGTCCGGCGACCAGGCGGCGTTCATGGTGAGGATGTGCTCGGCGGGCAGGTCGACGGTCCGCGCCACCGTGCCGTCGAGGTCGACGATCTGGACCTGGGGCCCGGTCTGGACCGCGATCCGCTGCCCGTCGGGCGCGAACGACGCGGCGAAGACCGGAGTCACGCCGCTCAGCGTGCGGTGCCGGCCGGTGGGGAGGTCCACCAGGGTCAGCACGCCGGTCCGGCGGGACTCGCCGAGGGTGCTGTTGTATGGGTCGCCCATCGGCATCGGCACCGCCGAGTACGCCAGGGTCCGCCCGTCGGGGGAGAACGCGAGCGGCACCGCACCCGTCGGCGCGGGCAGCGGGACCGCCCGCCGGCGTCCGGTGGGCAGGTCGACGAGGGTCAGCGCGTCGACGGCGATCCGGTCGTCGGTGAGGACGGCGGTCGTCCCGTCCGGCGACAGCAGCCAGGGCCGGATGCGGCGGCGCCCTTCGGCCGCGTCCAGCTGCCGGTAGGTGTCCCGGTCGGCGCCGAGCGCGAGCGGCTGGAACTGGTTGAACAGCTCGCCGTTGCCGAACTGATACAGCATGATGGCCCGCCCGCCGGGGGAGCGGCTGACGGTGCTGGTCAGCGACGAGTACGGCGCGATGTGGTCGGGCAGCGACGGCGTCGCCCCCGGCGCGGCCGGCACGACGGCGACCGGCCGCACGAGCGGCAGCAGCCCGAGACCGGCGGCGAGCACGGCCACGACGGCGATCACCGCGGCGACCCGGCGGCGCCGCACGGACCTGCGCCCCCGCGCGACCAGGGTGTCGACGTACTGTGGCGGCAGCGGCGGCTCGTCGAGCGGCACCGACCGGAACAGCTGCTCGCTCACCGCGCCTCCCAGGCGTAGTCGGGCATGAGGCGGCGCAGCGCCGCGAGGGCGTAGGACGTCTGGCTCTTCACCGTGCCGGTCGAGCAGCCGAGGACCCGCGCGGTCTCCGCGACGTCGAGCCCCTCCCAGTACCGCAGCACCAGCACCGCCCGCTGCCCCGGCGCCAGCTTGGCGAGCGCCGCGTGCAGGTCGACCCGGTGCTCCAGCGCCGGTGCCGGCGCCGGATCGGGCTCGGCGTCGGTGAACAGCCGCACGTTGCGCGCCCACCACGTGCCGCGCTGCTGCAGGTACACGTTCACGAGCACCTGCCGCACATACGCGTCCGGCGAGTCCGCGGCGCTGATCCTGCCCCAGTGCCGGTACAGCTTGATGCAGGTCGCCTGCACCAGATCGTGCGCCTCGTGCCAGTCCCCGCACAGATGGTAGGCGGTCCTGCGCAGCGCGAGCACCCTGTCGCTCACGTACTGCACGTAGGCGTGCTCCTCGTCGGCCCGCATCCGGCTCCCTCCCTGCTCACCTCCTGGATCGCAGCAACCACCGGATCGGTTGTGCCCGCCGCCCGGAAATTCTGCGGGATGCGGGGCCGGCGCGGTAGGTCAGGGGAGCTGGCCCGGGAACTCGCAGGCGGTCTTGCTGGCGCCGCCGGTGTCGGCGTGGCACCAGTCGATGTCGGCGCCGCCGTCGAGGGCGTCGTAGCCGGAGCCGCCGGACAGCGTGTCGGCGCCCTGGTCGCCGTGGATGGTGTCGCCGCCGGCGCCGCCGTGGAGGTCGTCGGCGCCGTATCCGCCGTAGATGGTGTCGGCGCCGTCGCCGTCGGTGATCGTGTCGTCGCCGCCGAGGCCGTACGAGACGTCGTTGCCGCCGAGCGGGTAGATGGTGTCGGCGCCGCCGGTGATGGGCAGCCAGTTGCCGCTCGGGTCGCCGCGCAGGACGTTCGCCGAGTCGTTGCCGTACAGGACGTCGTCGGCGGAGCCGCCGGTGAGGTTCTCCACGGCGGAGCCGATGAGGTCGCCCTCGCCGGGCGCGCCGTCGTTGGCCAGGCCGTCCAGGCTGGCGGTGACCGGGACCGCGTGGTCGCCGTAGCTGACCGTGTCGACGCCCGTGCCGCCGTACATCGTGTCGGCGCCGTCGCCGCCGAGGAGGGTGTCGTTGCCGCCGCCCCCGCTGATCAGGTCGTCGCCGTCGCCGCCGCTCAGCGTGTTGGCCCCGGCGTCGCCGGTGAGCGTGTCGTCGCCGGGGCCGCCGACGACCGCCTCGACGGCGGCGAGACCGTCGTGCTCGGGGCCGCCGTCGCCGGTGCTCAGGTCGACGATGACGGGTCCGGGGTGCTGTGCGTAGCTGACCGTGTCGGTGCCGGCGCCGCCGTCGATCTGCTCGCCGTGCGTGCTGGACGTGACGGTGTCGTTGCCGTTGCCGGCGGCCACGTTGGAGCCGGAGACGGTCACGCCGGTGAGGTCGATGGTGTCGTTGCCGTCGCCGGTACCGATGAGCCAGTGCACCGAGCCGCCGCCGATCACCGTGACCCGGTCGCTCCAGTCGCCCGGCTCGACGTGGATGTCGGGCGACATCGACACCGTGCACTGCGCGACCGTGTCGTCGCCCGGCACGGGGTGCGTACAGTCGCCGGAAACGCTGATCGGATAGGTGTCGTCGATCGTCACGGTCGTGCCGGACTTCGTCACCACGACGTCGTTGGCGAACCCGGGGGCACCGCTGAAGGTCAGGTTGTGGGAGATGTCCGTGCCCGCCGATCCGCCGGGCGGCACGGCCGCCGCCGGCTCGACCGTGACCAGCACCGTGCTCATCGTCGCCGCCACAGTGAGCGCGGCCAGCCGTCGCATCATGCAGTCGTGGTACCAGCGACGGTTGGCGGCCACCCCGACGGGGTCAGCTTTCCGACACGCTGCGTGACCAGGTTGGCATCCCCGGTCAGACGCGGGGCAGGTCGAACCAGACGAGCTTGCCGCCGGTCGGGACGAGCTCGGAGCCCCACGCGGCCGCCAGCTGCTCGATGATGTGCAGGCCGCGGCCGTTGTCGCGGTCGGCGCCGTCCGGTGCCGTCCGGCGCTCCGGTGGGCGGATGCTGGTGTCGTGGACGGTGACCCGCAGGTACTCGCCCAGGCTCAGCTCGACGGTCACGTCACCGACGGTGTGCTGGATCGCGTTGGTGATCACCTCGTCGAGCAGCAGCAGCGCGTCGTCGATGATCGGTGCCTGCTTCCACGCGGTGAGCATGTCGGCGGCGAAGCGGCGGGCCGCCGACGCGCTGATCGCCTCGCCCCGGAAGCGGCGCCGCGCGGTCGGCGGCGCGGTCGGCACGGCGTCGCTGGTGAGGCAGAGGACGGCGACGTCGTCGGTGCGGGGCCGCGGGCCGACGTCGCTGCCGAGGATGTGGTCCAGGGTGCCGCCGGGGTCGCGGGTCGGCGCGCTGTGCAGGGCCGCGCGCAGCTCCCGCAGCCCCTGGTCGATCGGGTGCCGGCGGTCCTCGACGAGGCCGTCGGTGTAGAGCAGCAGCGTCGCCGCCTGCGGGATCAGCAGCGTCGTGTCGAGGTAGACCGCGTCAGGGGTCACGCCGAGCGGCGGGCACGGCCGCAGCTGCAGCCGGTGCACGCCGTCGGCGGTGCGCAGCATCGGCGGCGGATGCCCGGCGGAGACGGCGGTGGCGGTGCCCTCCGCGAGGTGCACCTCCAGGTAGCAGCAGGTCGCGATGGTGTCCGGGTGCAGGTCCAGCACCAGCCGGTTGACGTGGTGCACGACGCTGGCCGGGTTGTGCCGCTCGCCGGCGTACGCGCGCAGCGCGTTGCGGACCTGCCCCATCGTCGCCGCGGCCGCCGCGCTGTGCCCGGCGACGTCGCCGATGACGACGCCGACGGCCCCTTCGCCGAGGTCGATGATGTCGTACCAGTCGCCGCCGACGTCGACGCCGTGGGTCCACGGCAGGTACCTGGCCGCGTGGCGCAGCCCCGGCACGCGCGGCAGCGTCGCGGGCAGCAGCGCCCGCTGCAGCGCGGACGCGAGCGTGGTGCGCGCCTCGAAGAGCAGCGCCCGCTGCAGCGCCTGGGCGCCGAGGCCGGCGAGGGCCATGAGCGTCGCCTGCTCGTCGTAGTCGAACTCGCGCGGCCTGCGGTAGCCGACGACGAGCGTGCCGAGGACCTCACCACCGACCGCCAGGGGCAGGAACGCCCAGGCCTGCCGCTCGCCCGCCGGCACCGCCACCGCCGGGTCCGGCTGCGCGGCCTGGAACTGGGCGAGGGACGTCAGGTAGAGCGGCTGCCCGGTCCGCGCGACCGCCGTCGCCGGATAGGGGTGGTCCAGCGGCAGCTCCCGCAGCTTCTCGACGACGTCGGGCTCGTAGCCGTCGTGGAACCGCAGCTGCAGCTGCTGCTCGTGCAGCAGCAGGAGCGCGAGGCCCTGGCCGCCCGCCGACGGGCGCAGCACCGAGCCGATCGCCGCATACACCTCGGCGGTCGTGCTGGCCGCGACCAGCGCCGTCGTCGCCGTCTGCAGCGCCGTGGCGCGGGCCGCCGCGTCCGTCGCGCGGGCGGCGGCCCGCTCGGCCTCCGCGGCGACGGCGGCGAGGTGCCGCTGCTGCCCGACCTGGTCGGTGACCTCCCGGAACGACACCGCCACGGCCGGCGTGCCGGCGTCGGCCCGCGCCCGGGCGACCTTCACCTCCCACACCTGGCCGACCTGCGGATACGGCCGCTGCTCCAGCCACGGCTCGCCGGTCTCGGCCACCGACCGGCACCGGTCGAACAGGCCGTCGTCCCAGCTACCGGGTGACACCTCGCTGAGCGGGTGCCCGATGACCTCCTCGGCGGTGCGGCCGACGAGCTTCGCGCCGAGCTGGTTGACGTAGTCGCAGACGAAGTCGACGATCGCGCCGCTGCCGTCGGTCACCGCCCGCAGCAGCGTGAAGCCGTCGAAGGCGGCGTCGAGGACGTCATACAGCCGGGTGCCACCCGTCGACTGCGGCGCGACCGTCAGCTGCCGCAGGTCCACGAACCGCACCCCGAGCCCGTCACCCCACGGGCTGACCCGCATCTCGAAATGCCCGGTCACGCTCGGCCGGTCGTAGTAGACCGTGCGGGTGACGGGTTGCCGCGTCTCCACGACCTCCCGGTAGAGCGGCAGCGTCCCGTCGTGCACGGTCTCCGGCCACACCTCCCGGTAGCGCCGGCCGATCAGCTCCTCGCGGGACCGGCCCGCGAACCGGCAGCCGGCGTCGTTGATGTACACCATCTCGAAGTCGACGATCTCGCCGTCCTCGCGCACCGCTGTGGCGAGCACCCAGCCCTGCCGGTCGTCGTCGAGCATTGCCAGCAGTCGCGCATCGCGCGGCGCGCCGCCGTCCTCGCCCAACGGGCCTCTCCTTCTCCCCGGTGCGTCCCGGTGACGCCCTGTCATCCTCCCGCATCCGCCGCGCGTCGTCGAACCACCGCGACGCTGACCCCTCGTCGGTGCCGGGAGCTTCGCAGACGACGTGCCCGGGTGCGGGACGGGTGCGAGCAGGGTGCTGAATCGGGCGATGTGGCGGTGGTTACCACGAAACGGGACGGGACCGGCTGATCGGACGACAGCCCCGGGCCCGCGGGGGCCTCACGATCGAATGACCGCACCGTCAGATGGAGGTTTGATGCGTTCAGGTTCCCTGATCCGGGCCGCTGTTGCCGCGACCGCGGCGACCGGTCTGCTGGCCGGGCCGCTCGTGGGGCCGGCGGCCGCGGCCGTCCGCACGGGGCACGCCGCCGAGGCGTCGGTGGCGGTGATCGTCCGGCATGACGGGACCGGCGGAGCGGAGGCCGCCGTAGCCCGGGTGGGAGGCACCGTAGGACAGCACCTCGACCTGGTCGGGGCGTTCACGGCGACGATTCCCGCGGGCGCGCTCGCCGCGGTGAGCGCCGCGCCGGGTGTACGGGCGGTCACGCTCGACGGCGCGGTGCGCCTGCAGGGCGAGGAGTGGAACGCCGACAAGGACCAGCACTCGATGTACAGCCTGACCCAGTCGATCGGGGCGCAGGACGTCTGGTCGGCCACCGACGCGTCCGGCGCGAAGCTGACCGGTCAGGGCGTCGGCGTCGCCGTCATCGACTCCGGGATCGCGCCGGTCGCGGGCCTCGACACGCCGGGGAAGGTCGTCAACGGCCCCGACCTGTCGTTCGAGTCGCAGACGCCCGCGCTGCGCAACCTGGACACGTTCGGGCACGGCACCCACATGGCGGGCATCATCGCCGGCCGCGACAGCGGGGTCGCGGCCGGCAAAGAGGCGGACAAGAAGCGGTTCGTCGGGGTCGCGCCGGACGCGCACCTGGTCAACATGAAGGTCGCCGCGGCCGACGGCGCCGTCGACGTCTCGCAGGTCATCGCGGCGGTCGACTGGGTCGTGACGCACAAGGACGACCCCGGCCTCAACATCCGGGTGCTCAACCTGTCGTTCGGCACCGACTCGACCCAGGACCCGCGCCTCGACCCGCTGTCGTACGCGGTGGAGGCGGCCTGGAAGAAGGGCATCGTCGTCGTGGTGTCCGTCGGCAACGACGGCCTCCAGGAGTCCCGCGTGGGGATGCCGGCGCAGAACCCGAACGTCCTGGCCGTCGGCGCCGCCGACCCGCTGACCACCGCGGACCGCTCCGACGACGTCGTCGCCGACTTCAGCACCGGCGGCTCCGCGACCCGCCACGCCGACCTCGTCGCGCCCGGCAAGTCGGTGGTGTCGCTGCGCGTGCCCAACGCCTTCATCGACGCCGCCTACCCGCAGGCACGCATCCCCGAGGACCCCGACCAGCGGTACTTCCGTGGCAGCGGCACCTCGCAGGCCGCCGCGGTCGTGTCCGGCGCCGCCGCGCTGCTGCTGCAGCAGCGCCCCGGGCTCACCCCCGACCAGGTGAAGAAGCTGCTGACGGGCACCGCCGACGCCATGCCGGCCGGTGACACGCTCGCCCAGGGCGCGGGCCAGCTCGACATCGCCGCCGCCGTGAAGGCGCCGACCCCGGCCGTCGCGGCGCAGGGCTACCTGCCGGCGACGGGCCTCGGCTCGCTGGAGGCGTCGCGCGGCACCTCGCACGTGGCCGACCCCGACACGGGCACCGAGCTCACCGGCGAGGTCGACATCATGGGCCAGGCGTGGACGCCGGCCGGCTGGGCGCAGGTCTGCACGACGGGCACCGCCTGGAACGGCGACACGTGGAACGGCCGCACCTGGTCGGGCCGCACCTGGTCTGGCAGCAACTGGGCCGGTCGCACCTGGTCGGGCCGCACGTGGTCCGGCGCCGTCTGGGACGGCCGCACGTGGTCGGGCCGGACCTGGTCGGGTCGCACGTGGTCCGGCCGCACCTGGTCGGGCCAGGCCTGGTCCGCGAGCGTCTGGGGCTGACGCGTCCCGGAGCACCGGCTCCCGGTCGCAGGGTTTCCGACCCGGCGACCGGGAGCGCTCTGGTGCTGCCGCCCTACGTGGTGGTCGCGGGCAGGCGGGGAGCGGGCACCCGCGGCAGGCCGCGGCGGCGGGCGGTGGCGTCGGTGCCGCCCAGCCAGCGCAGCCAGCGGCAGGCGGTGTGGACGCGCCTCATCGCCGTGGGCCCTGGGGGCGGGGCTGGAGCCGGAAGACCAGTGGGGGAGCGACGTCGCCGGCCGGTCCGCCACCCGGGAAGGGGACGGCGACGACGACGTACGCCGAGTCGTAACGGTGTCTGTCTGCGGTGGATGGACGCTTGCGGGCACGCGGGGTCGACATCACGGTTCCTCACGAAGTGGTTCGGGGGCGAACGCATCCCGCGTCGCGCGGGGGTCGCTGGAAGGAAGCGGGCGTGAGTCAGGCGGGACAGCTGGCCGACCACACTCGACCGAAGTCGATGTGGTCGCGGGTCCACAGTGGCGTGCTGGCCATGCAAACAGTGCAGCAGCGTCGATGCGCGGCTGTCAACGACCCGTCGCGCTCGTCACGAAGACGGCCGCGGGCGTGGACTAATTGCTACTTACCAGATAGGATTATGGGGAAACGGCGGGGTGTGAGAGCCACCGCACCCCGCCGTGGGAGCGTCACTCGAACAGGTCGTAGACCGAATCCGGGGCGGGGACCGCACCGGCCGGCGCGGTGACCGGCGGGACCGAGCCGAAGCCGGCGAAGGTCAGCCGGATCGACAGCTCCGGGTCGATCGCGTCGCCGTCCACGGCGAACTCGGTCAGCCGGCCCTTGGCGTCGACGGTCGCTGTGAACGGGACTGCCTTGGCCTTCGCGCCGGCCTTGCGCACCGCGTCGTCCGGAGGGGCGAGGATGGTGTCGGCGGCCGTCACGTCGACGGTGCCCTTGTAGTGGGTGGCATCGGTCCGCTCGACCTCACCGAGACCGTTTTTGCACAGCTCGGTGACGCCCAGGCGTGGTGCGCCGGCCGGGTCGATCGGCAGCGTCGCCGAGGCGCCGACCTTCGACCGGTCGACCCGCATCCAGTGCGCCGCGTCGACGCCCCACGCCTTGTTGAGCTGCGCGCCGAAGTCGGCCTTGACCCACAGCTCGGGCGCGATGACGGTGTACGCCACTGAGATGTCGATGGTCCCGACCCGGCCGCCCATGGACATCGTGGCGGCCTGGTCCGCGGGGTCGATCCTGCCCCCGCCGGTCTTCGCGCCCTGCTTGATCTCGAACGTGTACGCGGTGCTGCCCAGCGTGTTCACCGCCGCCAGCAGCGCCTCCTTCGGCGGGAGATCGGCCGTGGGTGAGCCGATGACCCGGCCCGCTGACGGCGTCCCGACCTGCGTCTCGATCGTGCAGCCGGTCAGGCCGCCCGCGGTCAGGGCGAGCACGAACAGCACAGTTATGTGTCTCATCTGGCAAAGGCCTCCGCATCGGGGTGCACCCCCAGGCTCGGAGGCGCAGCCGCACGGACGGTATCGGCCCGCCGCCATGGCCCCGACCGACCGGAAGCCGTGGTGACGCAGGTCAGCGCGATCAGCCTCATTCCGTGACACGACTTGTGTCGACTATCCGCCCCCGGCTCCGTGCTCAAGTGGAGGACCGTGCTGCCGATGAACGGGGCGTGTTCAGGGTTCTGGCCGTCGCCGCCGTCACCGTGCTCGCAATATCCGGGTGCGCCGGAGGCGGTGACGGTGCGAAGGAGACCGTCGGGTACGCCGCGGACCAGCCGCCCGTCACGATCGACTTCTGGTACATGCCGTCGGGCGGGCCGCTGCAGGAGAAGGCCGTCGCCGAGGAGGCCAAGGAGTTCCACGCCGCGCACCCCAACATCACCGTCAACCCCGTGCGGATCGTCTGGGAGGACGCGCTCACCCGGCTGAGCACCGCGTCGGCCAGCGGCGAAGGCCCCGACGTCACCCAGCTCGGCACCACCTGGGTCGGCGGCTTCAGCCGGCTGGGGGCGCTGCGCCCCTACACGGCGGCCGAGATCGACGCGGTCGGCGGGCAGACGGCCTTCACCGCCGCCAGCTGGAGCTCCAGCCATCTCATCGGATCCCCGGACACGACGGCGATGCCGTGGCTGGTCGACGTGCGGGCGCTGTTCTACCGTACCGACGTGCTCAAGGCCGCCGGTCTGGACGCGGCCACGGCGTTCGCCACGTGGGAGTCGCTGGAGGCGGCCCTGCAGCGGATCCAGGCCACCGGCGGCGGGGTCGCGCCGCTGGCGATCGGCAACGAGAACACCTTCGGCATCATCCACAACGTGGCACCGTTCGTTTGGAGCGCGGGCGGGGACCTGCTGGACACGGCCGGCACCGCGTCGCGCCTGTCCGAGCCGGCGGCCGTCGACGCCGTGCACTACTACCAGCGGCTGGTCGCGCGGTTCAACGACCCGCAGGTGGCGAAGATGATCAACAACGACGTGCCGGCCGCGTTCGCCGCTGGTCGCGGCGCCGTCACCATCGACAACTCCCAGTCCGTCGGCGACTTCCTGGCCGACCCGGACCGCCCCGGGCTGCGGGCCGGCTGGGGGACCGCGCCGCTGCCTGCGGGCAAGGCCGGGCGGTTCGGCTTCCTCGGCGGCTCCAACCTGGCGATCCTCAAGGACGCGAAGCACCCCGGAGCCGCCTTCGAATGGGTGCGGTTCCTCACCGGGAAGCAGAGTCAGCAGCGGTACGCCGTGAGCACCGGCCTCTGGCCCGCGCGCTCGGAAGCGGTCGCGGGGACGAGGCTGGAGACGGAGCCCGCGTACGCCGCGTTCCGCGAGATGATCGGCCACGGCAGGATGTACCCGTCGGTCGCCGCGTGGATCGTGGTGGAGAGCGTGATCGCCAAGGACTTCGCCGAGCTGTGGCACGCGCCGGGGGAGCTGACCCGCGACCAGGTCCGCTCGATCCTGGCCAAGACCAGCGCCGACATCGACGAGACCCTGGCCGATCCGGGCCGGACCGGCATCGGCGAGTAGCCCGGGCGGTGGTTGGTGTTGTTGTGACGAACCACTAAGTTCGGTCACGACACAGCACGCCGCCTGGAAAGGACGCCGGTGGACAGCAGCGAGCAGAGCCGGATCGACACCACTGTGCCGCACCCCGCGCGGCGGTACAGTTACTGGCTCGGCGGCAAGGACCACTTCGCAGCTGACCGCGAGTCCGGCGACGCGATCGCCGCAGCCTTCCCGGCCGTCGTCGCCCTGGCCAGGGCCAACCGGGTGTTTTTGCGCCGCGTCGTGCACTTCCTGGCCGAGGCCGGCGTCCGGCAGTTCCTCGACCTCGGCACCGGCCTGCCCGCGCCCGACAACACGCACGAGGTCGCGCAGCGGGTCGCCCCCGAGTCGCGGGTGGTCTACGTCGACAACGACCCGATCGTGATGGTGCACGCCCGGGCGCTGCTGCAGGGCGACCCGCGCGGCGCGACCGCCTACCTCGAGGCCGACGTCCGCGACCCCGACTCGATCCTGGAGCACCCGAGCCTCCTCGAGACGCTCGACCTGACCCGCCCGGTCGGCGTCCTGCTGATCACCACCCTGCACTTCGTCCACGACGACGAGCAGGTCGCCGCCATCGTCAAGCGCCTGGTCGACGCGGTGCCGTCCGGCAGCTATCTGGTGATCACCCATGGCACGATGGACTTCAGCACCCAGCAGGGCATCACCGCGTATGAGCAGATGTTCGCCGCCGGCCGCACCGACGTCCGCGCCCGGCCCCGGGCCACTCTCGAGCGCTACTTCGCGGGCCTGGAGATCGTCGAGCCCGGCATCGTCCCGGTCGGCGACTGGCGCCCCGACACCGATCAGCGCCCGGTCAGCGAGGATCTGCAGATCTACGCGGTGGTCGCCCGGAAGCCGTAAGGTTGCAAGGTTCGGTGCCGATTGGTTGGAAGCGCAACCGTCGCACCGACCGAAGGGGTCACGTTGGGCCTGCTGCGAGCACGTGGTCGAGTCCAGGAGCCCAGCTCCGCGGTCCCCCGGGACGTGGAGGCCTTGGAGCAGCTGGTCGCCGCCCTGGAGCGGGCGACCGACGAGGCGTCGACCTGGCGGATCACGGTCGAGTCGCTGGTCGGCTCCCACGGGTTCCTCTACGGCGCGGTCTGGCTGCCCGGGTCCCCGGGCTCCGCTGCGGGGTCCGTGACGGGGCCGGCCGGTGGGCTGCGGCTCGCGTTCGAGACCGGACCGATCGCCGGGCAGCTGAAGGCGGTCGCCGGCGCGACCGGCGGGCTGGTCGGTCGGGCCTTCCAGGGCCGCCGGCCGATCTACGCCGACGACACCCGCGGTGTCCGGGACTGCCCGCGCTGCGAGGCGGCGACCCGGGCGGGTGCCGTCTCCGCCGTGCTGATCCCGGTGGTCAAGGCCGGCGAGGTCATCGCGGTCTTCGAGTACTACTCGCCGCTCGAGCTGCGCGTCGACGGGCCGCGGACCGAGAAGTGGAACGCGATCGCCCGCATCGCCGAGCAGGCCCGCACCCAGGCCTGCAACGCGGTCCAGTTGCAGCAGCTCGCCGACGACCGGCTCGCGGTCACGACGGTTGTCGCCGCGCTCGGCTCGGCACACGACTCGCAGAGCGTGATCCGGGCCGCGCTGGACACGGTGCGCAGCGCGTTCGGCTGGGCGTACGGCTCCTACTGGGAGGTCGACCCGGCCACCCAGGAGCTGCGCTTCCAGCTGGAGTCCGGCTCCGCCGGCGACGAGTTCCGCCAGGTCACCCTGGCGGCCACGTTCGCCGAGGGCGTCGGCCTGTCCGGTCGCGCGTGGCGGGCCCGTGACCTGGTGTTCATCCGCGATCTCGCCGAGTTGACGGATTGCGTACGGGCACCGGCCGCCCAGCGCGCGGGCGTCAGGTCGGGCATCTGCTTTCCGATCATGATCGGTGACCGGGTCATCGGCACGATGGACTTCTTCACCACCGAGTTCATCGAGCTCAGCGAGTCCAGGGCGTCAGCGCTGCGCAACGTGCAGCAGCTCGTGTCGCAGCGGCTCGACATCTGCCGCGCGCAGGAGACCGCCGCCACCAACGCCCGCGACCTGCTGGACTCGATCTTTCCCGGCTGCGCTCCGCCAGCCAGGACGCGACCCGGGTCGCGCGGGAGGCGGTCGCCCGGGCCTCGGAGATGACCACGAACGTCACGGCGCTGAGCGAGTCGTCGACCGCGATCGGCGACGTCATCAAGATCATCTCGTCGATCGCCGACCAGACGAACCTGCTCGCCCTCAACGCCACCATCGAGGCCGCCCGCGCCGGCGACGTCGGCAAGGGCTTCGCGGTCGTGGCCGGCGAGGTGAAGGATCTCGCCCGCGAGACCGCCACGGCGACGCAGAAGGTCGCCGAGCAGATCGCCGGCATCCAGACCAACGCCCAGTCCGTCACCGACGGCATCCACGTCACCAGCGAGACCATCGGCCAGATGGACACCGTGCAGGCCCGCATCAACGAGGTCCTCGAGGATCAGGCCCGCATGGCGAAGCTGCTCGAACGCGGCTGAGGTCCCTCGCGCGACGAAGGCCCGGCCGGATCGGCCGGGCCTTCGTCAGTGCGTCACTTCTGCGAGCCGGACTTCGGGGCCTTCTGCGACAGCGCGCTGCCGGCGGCCTGCTTGTCCGCGCTGGTCGCGTCGGGGTCGCGCAGGACCTCGCTCGCCGCGGAGGCCGCCTTCTCGCTGGTCTGCTTGGTGTTCTCAGCCATGAATACCGCTCCTCGCATTCGTTGCCGATCGGCGCCGCGCCGGGGGAGGCGCGACACACCACTTAGGAGAGTGGTTGCCCGCTGCGGCACCGGTTCAATCAGCCCGCGTGGATCGCGGCCGGCGCTTCGGCGTCACGCGTCCGTGGCGATGATCGACCGCGTCCGGGTATGAGAAGCCGAGGTCGCGGGTTTCGTCAAGTCTCGTCAAAAGTCTGGGCCATGTGCCGTCACATCACAGTTTGATTGCCGTGAGTTGACAGAACAGCCTGTGCGGGACGAAGGTTCGGGCAGGTCTTTCAATCATGCTCAAACATGTTCGACCACACACCGACATCTCTCAACACCCCCGTGTAATCCCCGCACAGGAGGACACATGCGCGTCAAGACGCGTGCGCTCGTCACCGCCGCCGGCCTCGCCCTCGCCCTCGTGGTGAGCGGCTGCGGCGCCGACGACGGCGACGGCAGCAGCAACGGCAGTGGTGGCAACAAGAAGGTCGAGGTCTTCACCTGGTGGGCCGACGGCGGTGAGAAGGCGGGCCTGGACGGCCTCGTCGCGCAGTTCAAGACCGACTGCTCGCAGTACGAGTTCGTCAACGGCGCGGTCGCCGGCGGTGCCGGCTCCAACGCCAAGCAGGTCCTCGCGTCCCGCCTGCAGCAGAGCGACCCGCCGGACACGTTCCAGGCGCACGCCGGCGCCGAGCTGTCCGACTACATCAAGGCCGGCCAGATCGAGGACCTCAGCGCCCAGTACAAGGAGTGGGGCCTGACCACGGCGTTCCCGAAGGGTCTCGTCGACAGTCTCACCGTCGGCGGCAAGATCTACTCCGTGCCGGCGAACATCCACCGCGCGAACGTGCTGTGGGCCAACAAGACCGTCCTCGCCAACGCGGGCATCACCGCGCCGGCGAAGTCGCTGCCCGAGTTCTTCACGCAGCTGGACACGTTGAAGGCCAAGGGCATCGCGGCGCCGCTCGCGCTGGGCAAGGACTGGACGCAGCAGATGCTGTTCGAGGCCGTGCTCATCTCCGACCTCGGCGCCGACAAGTTCAACGGCCTGTGGAACGGCAAGACCGACTGGGCCGGCGCGGACGTGACGACCGCGATCAACGACTACAAGAAGCTGCTCACCTACAGCAACAAGGACCGCGACACGTTCGACTGGACCGACGCGGAGAAGCTGCTCATGGAGGGCAAGGCCGCGTTCCAGCTCATGGGTGACTGGGAGGCCGCCGACCTCGACGCCAAGAACTTCAAGGACTACAGCTACTCGGTGTTCCCGGGCAACGGCGACGCCTACCAGTGGCTGGCCGACTCGTTCGTGCTGCCGAAGAACGCCAAGAACGCCGAAGGCACCAAGTGCTGGCTGAAGACCCTCGGCTCCGCGGCCGGGCAGAAGGCGTTCAACGTGAAGAAGGGCTCCATCCCGGCCCGCACGGACTCCGTCGCGACCGACTACCCGGCCTACCAGCAGGCCGCGATCGCCGACTGGGCCAAGGGCACCCCGGTCCCGTCCTGCCCGCACGGCTCGGCCTGCTCGCAGGGCTGGCAGGGTGCGGTCGGCTCGGCGCAGGGCAAGTTCTCCAGCGACGGTGACGTCGCTTCGCTGCAGAAGGCGCTCGTCGCCGCCGCCAAGCAGTTCGCCGGCAAGTAGGTGTCTTCGCGCCGGGGCTTTTTTCCAAAGCCCCGGCGCGTCGGTGATTGGAGAACGTTGACCACCAAGAACACGGCCCGGATGCGCCGGTGGGCGCCGGGCCTGCTGCTGCTGTCCCCCTCGCTCGTCGTGCTCGGCGTCTTCGTGTACGGCCTCATCGGCTGGACCGCGAAGCTGTCGCTGACCGACGAGCACGACGCGTTGGGCAGCAAGGGATTCGTCGGGCTGAAGAACTTCGTCGACCTCTTCACCGAGGACATCAACGACCGGTTCGTGCACTCGCTCAAGAACCTGCTCGTCTTCACCGTCGTCTTCATGCTCGGCGCCCTGCTGATGGGCCTGCTGTGGGCGTTCCTCCTGGAGCGCGGCGTGCGCGCCGAGGGGTTCTTCCGGGCGGTGTACCTGTTCCCGATGGCCGTGTCGTTCGTCGCGTCCGGCGTCGTGTGGCGGTGGCTGATGAACTCCGGCACGGGCGACGCCGCCGGCGGCCTGAACCGCATCTTCGCCGACCTGCACCTGGGCTTCCTGCAGAACCCGTGGTGGACCGACCCCGACTGGGGCATGGCCGCGATGGCCCTGCCCGCGATCTGGCAGCTGTCGGGCTACGTGATGGCCCTGTTCCTGTCCGGGTTCCGCGGCATCCCCGCCGAGCTGCGCGAGGCCGCCGCGATGGACGGCGCCTCCGGCTACCAGCTCTACCGGCACGTCATCTTCCCGCAGCTCACCCCGACCGCACTGTCGGCGCTGATCATCCTCGGGCACATGTCGATGAAGATGTTCGACCTGATCATGTCGGTGTCGGGCGCCCAGTGGATCACCGAGGTCCCCGCCGTGTACGTGTGGCAGACGCTGCTCACCAGCGACTACGCCAAGGCCGCCGCGATCTCGGTCATCCTGCTGCTGCTCGTCGCGGTCGTCATCATCCCGTACCTGGTCTACAACAACCGCGTGGAGCGACGCTCATGACCGCCACCATCCCACGCGACGCCGCCGACGCCGCCACGGTGCCGTCCCCTGGCCGCAAGCCGAGCGGCGGGATCAACCGTCGCTCGCCGCTGGGCCGGGTCATCACGTACGCGCTGCTGCTGCTCTTCCTCGTCATCGTGCTGATGCCGGCGTACGTGCTGATCGTGACCAGCCTGAAGTCGGGCCGCGAGATCGGCGTCAACGGCCAGTGGAACCTCCCGCACGAGTGGACGTTCGCGTCGTGGGAGAAGGCGTGGACGTCGCTGCGGCCGTCGTTCATCCGCACGTTCGAGCTCGCCGTCCCTGTCGCGGTCATCTCCTCGATCCTGGGCGCCGCCAACGGTTTCGTGCTGTCCCGCTGGCGCTTCCCCGGCGCCGACGTGGTGTTCACGCTGATCCTGTTCGGCATGTTCATCCCGTACCAGGCCGTCATGATCCCGCTGCGCTCGATCGTCCACGACATCGGCCTGCCGCCCGGCATCCCGACCCTGGTCTTCGTCCACTGCGTCTACGGCATCCCCATCTGCACGCTCATCTTCCGCAACTACTACGCCACCACCGTGCCCGTCGAGCTGATCGAGGCGAGCCGCGTCGACGGCGCCGGCATGCTCCGCACGTTCGGGTCGGTGATCCTGCCGCTGTCCGCGCCCGGCTTCGTCGTCACGGTGATCTGGCAGTTCACGTCGGCCTGGAACGACTACCTGTTCGCCATCTTCATGTCCAACACCCGCAACGGCCCGATCACCATCGCGCTCAACGCCCTCGCCGGCGCCCAGTCCCCGGACTACGCCGCCTCGATGGCCGGCGCGCTGATCGCGTCGCTGCCCACCCTGCTCGTCTACATCGTGCTCGGCCGCTGGTTCATCGGTGGTCTCATGGCAGGCTCCGTCAAGAGCTGACGACGTGCCCCGCGGCGGGCTCGGCGCATCCGGGCCGAGCACCGTCGCGGGCTCCTTCCTCCGCCGCACCGCGGATCCCCGCGGCAGCCGGGCGAGCGCGTCGGCGTCCTTGACCGGGGTGGCCAGCTCGGTGAGCGCGGGATCGTCGTAGACGTCGGTGCCGACGAGCAGCGCGTGCCGGGCCATCAGCCGGCGGCCCCGCGGTCCGCCAGCGCGGCGACGACCTTGGCGAGCGCCTCCTGCTGCGCCGGGCCGAGGTCGCCGTCGATCTCCAGCTCGACGTCGCCGGCGGTCAGCCTGATCCGCTTCGCGGCGTGCCGGTTGATGAACGCGACCGCGATCTGGCTGATCGCTGTGACGGTCGCGGCGGAGAACACCCCGGCGACCGCGAGCTGCCCGATCGTCTGCGCGGCACCGGACTTCGCCCCCTCCGGCGCCGGCGCGGTGACCGGCACGGCGTCGACCCCCGCACGCCACAGCTCGGCGCCGAACAGCCGGGTGGCCTCGTCCTGCGCCCCAGCGTCGTCGGGGAACAGGCTCACAACGGTCAGCTGCACATCCATGCGGACCATTGTGCTGGCAGAAGCCCGCCCCGCGGAGTCACGACACCGGCAACGTCAACCGCTGACGGCCCGGCGGGACTGCTTCGCCTCGACGGCGACGAGCTCGTGCAGCCACTCGCCGTCCGGGCGCCCGTGCCGCTCGGTGTGTTCGCGGCGGATCTCGGCGACGTGCCCGCCCGCCGGGAGCCTGGTCGCGTCGAACGCCACCACCGTCGCCGGCCCGGAGCTCAGCCACGCGGACGGGTCGAGCCCGAACTCCGCCATCGCGGCGAACACGCCGTCGCCGCTGCTGTCGACGAGCGGGAACTCCTCCTCGCACGGCAGCGGCTCACCGATCGCCATGCCGAGGGTCAGCCCCGCGAACGACATGAACGCGTGCCGGACGAGGTCACCGTCGCGCGCCACCGTCAGCCAGTACGAGCCGGAAACCGTCTCCGCACCGGCGCCGACGACGGTGCCCAGCGCCTTTGACATCTCGATGATCATGTCGGCCGCGTCGGACAGCATCATGGACGCGTCGACCAGGAACGCCCGGCCGTCGCCACCGCCGAGCAGCAGTCCGAACTCGTCGGCGTCCGCGTCGGCGGTCCGGTCGACCACGGCCCCCGTCGCGAACTCGCCCGCGTGCCGGGACAGCTCCTCCAGCAGCGCGGCGGGTTCGGCGGTGGCGACGAGGTATCCACAATGCAGGCCCATGGGGTCGCACCTTAGCCGCCGCCGCGGTGTCGGTGTGTCCCGCGGCGGCGATGCTGGCGGATGATCGGATCGGTCCGCAGGTGTCGGGCGCGACCGGCCCGCGGGCGGCGAGGCTGGACGTCGAAGGGAGGCCACTGTGATCGCAGCGCTCAACCGGCTCGTGGACCACGTCGAGCGGCACCTGACCGGCGAGCTCGACGTCGCCGGGCTCGCCGCGGCGGCCGGCACGACGGAGTACCACCTGCGGCGGATGTTCTCGTCGCTGGCGGGGATGCCGCTGTCGGAGTACGTGCGGCGGCGCCGGATGACGGTCGCCGCGGCCGACGTCGTGCAGGGCACGGACGACCTGCTCAGCATCGCCGTCCGGTACGGGTACACCTCGACCGAGGCGTTCGGGCGGGCGTTCCGGGCGGTGCACGGCGCCGCGCCCGGCGACGTCCGGCGGGACGGTGGCCCCCTTCGCACTCAACCGCAGGTCAGGTTCCGCCTGACCGTCGAAGGGAGCAACCCCATGGACACCCGCATCGTCGAGCGGCCCGCGTTCCGGCTCATCGGGCACACGGCCCGCGTGCCGCTGATCCACCACGGCGTCAACCCGCACATCCAGGCGCACATCGCCGCCCTGCCGCAGACGGAGCACGTCCGCCTGAAGGCGCTGAGCGGCACCGAACCCGGTGGCCTGCTGCAGGTCACCGACGACGTCGACCCCGACGCCACCGAGGGCACCGAGCTGACCTACCTGCACGGCGTCGCCGTCGGTCAGGCCTCGGCCGTGCCGGAGGACCTCGACGCCATCGAGGTCGCGGCCGGCCGGTGGGCCGTGTTCCGCACCAGCGGCCCGTTCCCGCAGACGCTGCAGTCGACCTGGGCGGCGACCGCCACCGAGTGGTTCCCCTCCAACCCGTGGCGCCTGCGGCCGGGCCCTTCCATCGTCTCGATCCTCGACCGTGCCGCCGACTTCACCACCGCGACCTGCGAGCTCTGGCTCCCGGTCGAGCCGGCTTCGTGAACGGCTGACCTCGACGCGGGACCACCGCGGCGCGTGACCGTCCGACATGGACGGTCACGCGCCGGTCGTGCGTTCAGGTCGTCAGCAGAGCAGTTCCAGCCAGTAGGCGCGGTCGTTCAGGTAGCCGGGCATGTTGCCGAACCCGTGCCCGGCCAGGACGGGGGTCAGCGTGAACCACTCGTCCTCGAACCGGATCTTGGCGCCGCCGGTCTGGTTGTTGTACCAGGAGGAGGCGCCGGCGCGCTGGCCGGTGGGGAAGCCGTACTCCGGGAGGCGGTAGGTCCCGCAGCGGTAGAAGGCGTACCCGTAGCCGGCCCGGTTGGCGTCGGCGTGCACGCAGGCCCGCCCGGTCCCGCACCAGCTGCCGGCCGCCTCTCCGGTGACGGTGAGGACCACGCCGTCGTCGGGCCAGGCGACCTGATCGGCGGACAGCCGGGTCGCGGCCGGGTCGGTGGCAAGGATCCTGGCGATCTCAGCGTCGGCGACGGCGCCCGGCGGTGCCGCGCCGGCCGGGGCCGCCGGCGCGGCGAGCGGCACGAGCGTGGCGAACGCGAGGGACAGGGCGACACCGAGCACCCCACGGCGGCGGCGGGGTGTCGCTTGAGCGTTGGTCATCGAAGCTCCTCGGGGATCGGCGCGGCCGCGCGGGTCGCACCGTTGGACGAGTTCAGGACAGTGGTGCGGTGAGGGACTTTCACCCGGCGAGGCCGAGCACGACCAGGCCGAGCCCGAGCGGCAGGTCCAGCGCCATGCAGGCCTCGGCCAGCGAGCGGGACACGACCGTCCCGCGGCGGTGGTGCAGGGCGTCCCACGCCGCGTGTGCGGCCAGGACGAGCCCGGCCGCGACGAGGCCGGCATTCGGGTCGAGGGTCAACGCGGCGAGCGCGAGACCGCCGTACACGACGCCGGCGACGCTCTGCGTGACCACCTGGCGGCGCGGGCCGCCGACGATCAGGGCGCCGGCGGCGAGCACGGCCGCGGTGGCGCCCAGCAGCACCCATCGACCCGTGCCGGCGATCTCCCCGACGGCGATGACGACGCTGCCGGCGGGCACGGCCACCCACGCCATCCACGGCCGGTGCAGCGCGGCCGCCGCGACGTAGCAGAGCGCGGCCACCCACACGCAGGTGACGGCGGTCTCCCGGTCGGCGACGGTGAGCAGCACGGCGGTCGCGGCGGCCAGTCCGACCGCGGTCGGCCAGCGGCGCGTCAGCCACGAGGACGTGTCTCGATCGACGGTGTGCGAGGGGTTCATGCCCTCACTGTGACCACGCCGCGGCCAGGTGAGGGAGCGGACCCGGCATCGCGTCAGGAATCCTGGCACTCCGGGCAAGGGCCACCCGCATCACGGCTGCGAGCGGGTTTCGGGCCGGCGGAGAGCGCCGTCGACATCGACCGGTACTGCGACGGCGGCACTCCGTACTGCGCGACGAACGCCTGCCGGAGGGTCTCCAGCGACGTGAACCCGCACCATCGGGCGACCAGCCCGATGGGGTGGCCGGTGGTCGACAGCAGCCGCGCGGCGGTGTCCAGCCGGGTGCGGCGCACGAACCGGCCGGGTGGCATGCCGAGGTGCTCGATGAACAGCCGGTGCAGCTGCCGTGCGCTCACGTCGCAGTGCTTGGCCACCGTCGCCGTGTCGAGCGTGGTCGCCAGGTGCGCGGTGACGTAGGCGACGGCCTCGCGGACCGTCACGTGGTCCGGGTTCGGTGCGGTGAACACGCTCATCTGCGCCTGATTGCCCGGCCGCTGCAGATAGGTGACCAGCGCCTGCGCGACGATCCGGGCCAGGTCGGGCCCGCAGTCCTCGGTCACCAGCGCCAGCGTCAGGTCGAGGGCGCTGGTGACACCGGCGGACGTGGCGACGCGCCCGTCGCGGATGAAGATCGGCCGGGCATCGACGTGGACGGACGGGTACTGCCGCGCGAGCGCGTCGGCGTAGTGCCAGTGCGTGGTCGCCCGGCGGCCGTCGAGCAGCCCGGCGGCCGCGAGCACGGTCGCGCCCGTGCACACCGACGCCACCCGCCGGGCGAGCGTGGCGAGCCGCCGGACGTGCGCGACGATCGCCGGGTCGGCGGCCGCGGCCTCGTGCCCTCGACCCCCGGACACGACCAGCGTGTCGATCGCCCCCGTCGCGCGCTGCAGCGACCCGTGGCTGTGCAGCTCCAGACCCGAGTCACAGCGGATCGGCTGCCCGTTCGGGGAGACCAGCTCCGTCCGGTACAGCGCCCGCCCCGCGACACGGACGGCCAGGTCGAGCGTCGAGGTGACGCAGGCGATGTCGAGCAGCTCGGACCCGTCATACCCGACGACCACGACCCGCCGCGCAACGCCGTCACCAGATGCGTTCGCCATCTCCGCATCCTCCCAGACCGCCCCCGCCGACATGCCGGCCGCGCCTGTCGCGGACAGCATCGCGGCATGTCGATGGCGTCAATTACGGCTGAAACCACAAATGTCCACTATGGACACCGGGGCGGGGGCCTCGGCCGGTGGCCGGCGTTCAGGGTGGCGGCGCCGCGGTGAGGTCGATGCTGAGCCGCCAGAGCCGCGTTCTGACGTCCTGCTGATAGGCGGTGGGATGCGCGCGCGCTTCCGCGGTGCGGTCGAAGAAGCGGCCGGTGGTGCCGGCCAGCTCGGGCAGCCTGATCAGGCGCCAGGTCGCGGCGGTGCCGGCTTCGAGCGTGTCGACGCTGTGACCGAGGCCGGCCAGCACCATCTTGGTCGGCATGTACGTGGCCGGATGCAGGCTGTTGACGGTGATGGGTTCGCCGCGCAGGCGTTCGGCCAGTTCGAGGCCGGCGATGATCTGGGCGAGCTTGCTCTGCCGGTACGCCCGCACCGCGGTGTAGCCGTGTTCGAGCATGACGTCGGCGAAGTCGATCGGGTGCTGGCCGATGGAGGCGACGTTGACGATCCGGGCGTGCGGTGCGCGGCGTAGGAGGTGCAGCAGCCGCAGGGTGAGGTCGAAACCGGCGAGGTGGTTGACGGCGAAGCGCAGTTCGTGGCCGTCGGCGCTGAGCTGCCGGTGCCGCTCTTCAGGCCCGCCGAAGCCGACTCCGGCGTTGTTGACGAGCGCGTCGAGCCGGTCGGTGGCCGAGGCCACGTCGCGGGCCAGCCGGCGGACCTGCGCGAGCTCGGACAGGTCCGCGCAGACGGTGGCCGGTTGTGGGCAGCCGTGCCGGCGACGCAGCTCCGCGGCGGTGTGGCGGAGTTTGCCGGGGTCGCGTCCGTGCAGGACGAGCCGGGTGCCGTCGGCCGCGAGCCGGTGGGCCAGGGCGCGGCCCAGACCGTCGGTGGCGCCGGTGATCATCACGGTGGGCGGGTCGATCGTCATGGATCTCCTGCCACGCCGGTCAGCGGGAGGCGCGCGACGCCCGGTGGGTCGAAGCCGAAGAGTTGGCCGTAGAAGCCGAGCTCGGCTTCCAGCGCGGCGGCGATGGTCTCTGACTTGCCGAAGACGTGCCCCTCGTCGGCGAACACGAGCAGGGCGTGGGGCACCTGCCCGGCGGTCAGCGCCTGGGCCAGCGCCTGCGCCTGCTCCAGCGGGACGACCGGGTCGCGCTCCCCGTGCAGCAGCAGTACCGGCCGGGTGACCGCGTCGATGTGTGACAGCGGTGACCGGTCGTCGTAGGTGGCCTGCGCCTCGGGTAGCGGCCCGATGAGCCCGTCGAGGTAGCGGGACTCGAATTCGTGGGTGTGCCGCGCGAAGTGGCTCAGATCGGCGACGCCGGCGTAGGAGACGCCTCCGGCGAACGGCGAGCCCGGCCGCGCCAGTGCCAGCAGCGCGGTGAGTCCGCCCGCGCTGATCCCGCGGATGGCGATGCGGGACACGCGGCCGCGCTCGAGGAGGTCGCGGGCGACGGCGATGCAGTCGGTGACGTCGGCGACGCCCCACTGTCCCCGCAGCGCGGTGCGGTGCCGCCGGCCGCGTCCGCTCGATCCGGTGTAGTCCACGGCGACGAAGGCGAGGCCGCGGCTGGTGAAGTAGGCGACTTCGGGCTGGTGGTGCTGCGGAAAGGACGCGGTGGGGCCGCCGTGGGCCCACATGATGGCCGGCGGCGCGGCGCCCTCCGGCAACCGGTACAGCGGCGAGGTCGGCGGGTAGAAGTGCACCGGCACCTCCCCGGTTGGGGTCGGGACGGTGCGGCGGTGCGGCCGCGGTGTCCAGACCGGATCCGGCTGGGGCGGCTCCGCGAGGACGGTCCAGGCGCCGGTCACGGTGTCGACCTTGACGATGGCGGGTGCGCGGTCGTCTGCCGCCGCGACCCCGGCGACGACGTCACCTTCGGCGTCGAGCCATGGCAGCCAGCCGGTGAACGGGCACTCGAACGCGGCGGCGGTGCCGTCCGGGTCGAGCACGACCAGCCGACCGCCGGACACCACCGCCGTGCGACCGCCGGAGACCGGGACGTGGCTCCGGAAGCCCAGCTGCCACAGCGGGACACCGCACTCCTGGGCCACCGGCCACATCGGCGCCGGCTCGCCGTCCGCGGAAGGGTGGGCCGCCGGTACGGCGACGAGATTCCACCACCCGGTCCGGTCGGTCGCCGCGCACACCGTGCGGTCGTCCATCCACGACGGTGCCAGGACCGACTCCTCTGGCCCGCCGAGGACGACCGTCACGTCGTGGATGGCGGGACGTCCCTGATCGAACGTGAGCGCCGCGGTCCGCAGCAGCGTCCCGTCCCAGGGCATCAGCGGATGCTCCCAGGTCAGAAACGCGATGCTCCGCCCGTCCGGTGAGATCGCCGGTGCCGCGACGAAGTCCGACCCGGTCCACAGGTCCACGACGGCACCGGATCCGTCGAGCGCCACCGCGACCAGCGCGTGGCGCACCGTGGCCCGGTGGCGTTCGGCGACGCACACGACCCACCCGGTGCCTGGAAGCTCGGTCGGCTGCGCGTACCGGTCGGCGAGGCCGGTGTCGGGTGTCAGGGGCAGGGCCGTGCCGCCGTCCACGCGGTACAGGCGCTGATCGGCGAAGTCGCTCGTCACCAGGGTCTGTCCCACGACGGTCCAGCCCTGTCCGCCGTACTCGTGCACCCTGGTGCGCGCGTCGAGCCGCCGGGGGAGCACCTCGCGCACCGAGCCACCGCGGTCGTGGCGGAACACGCTCATCCGGCCGGTGCTCCCGGGCGTGGTCTGCGCCCACCACACCGTGTCCCCGCCGTCGCGGACGGCGACACCGGCGTAGGCGACCTTGTCCGCCGCGGTGACCGGGCTCGGCCACACGCCCGGCGGGAGGACGGACGCCGCGGCGTCAGCGGACCGCGAGGGCATCGATCTCCACCCGGAACGCCGGGTCGATCAGGCCCTGGACCAGCACCAGCGTGCTCGCCGGCGGCCGGGCCAGGTCGATGTGCCGATCCCGCACGCGCCGGAACGCGGCGAGGTCGGCGCGGTCGGTCAGGTACACGGTCAGCTTCACGACGTCGTGCAGGCCGGCGCCCGCCGCGGCGAGCGCGGTGGCCAGGTTGGTGAAGACCTGGGCGACCTGCCGTTCGGGATCGCCGGCCCCCACCAGGTTCCCGTCGGCGTCCAGCGGCACCTGGCCGGACACCAGGATGCTGCGTCCCTGGTGGGCGACCGCGTGGCTGTACCCGTTGACGGGCGGAAGCCCGCTGGGTCGTACGTAGTGCTCCTGCTTCATCTGTGCTTCCTTCCCTGCGGGTCGATCAGGCGTTCGGTGCTCACCGTGCGGCAGTCCATCTCGAAGTCCAGGCCCGCCACCGGGGGCCGCGCGGGATGCCACGTCACGCCGCGGTACGGCGCGAATCCGGTGGCGACCGGACCGGTCAGGACCGCGTGGATGTCGTGCGTGGAGTACACCTGCACGACGTGTGGCGCTTCGCCGGTCACGCCGAGGCCGGCCATGCGACCCGTCAGCTCGTCGAGCACGAACCGCGCCTTGTCCAGCAGGCCGCCGGGCGTCGTGTCCCCCGGGGCGACGACATGGTCGTGGTAATTGTCCAGGCCCTCGGGGACTTCGGCACTGCCGGAGACGACGAAGTCGGTGACCGGGCCGGCGGTGGCCGGCACGGTGAAGCAGAACGCATGCATGCTCGGCTCGTCGACCAGTCCCGCGGGTGGGCACACGTTGGTGCGGGCGACCGGGCTGCCGCCATCGTGCAGCTGGACGCCGAAGGCCGCCAGGGCGCCCACGTACCGGCCGTTGAACGCGGTGAACCCCGCCTCCGTGAACGGGGCCGGCGTGCGCAGCTCGCAGGCGCACAGCGCGGCCGGCGGGCGGCCCGCGGCGTCGATGATCTCCGCGGCCAGGTTCAGCCCGTCGTGCAGTGCCACGGGGGAGGAGAACTGCACCCGGGTCAGGGCGTGGCCCTCGGTGCCCACCACGCCCTGGGAGTACTGCCTGACGCCCGGCAGGAAGGCGTAGCCGAACGGGGTCGGCACCAGATCGGACACGGCACATCCTCGGGATCGGCGGAAGCGGGTCGGTTCACCGACGAGCCTTGCATTCGCCAATTGAGATGACCAGAATGATTTGTGGCAGCGATCTTGCGAAAAGTTCGCAAGATCATCGAGAGGTTCGGAGGTGGCCCGCTGCACTCGACCGAATCATCGGCGCTGCGCTACTTCCGCGAGGTCGCGGCCACCGGCTCGGTGATGCGCGCCGGTGCGAACCTGTTCGTGGCGCCCAGCGCCGTCAGCCGCCAGATCCGCCTGCTGGAAGAGGACCTCGGCGTGCCGCTGTTCACCCGCGGCTCCCGCGGGATGACCCTGACCGCCGCCGGGCACCACGTCCTGGAGTTCGCGACACACACCCAGCAGCGCGCCGCCGACCTGCGTTCGGAGCTCGACGCCGACCGGCACGGCGTGCGCGGACACGTCGTCATCGCCACCGTCGAGGGCCCGCTGGGCCGGTACATCCCGGACACCCTCCAGGCGCTGGCCTCCACCCACCCCGACATCCGCATCGATGTCCGCGTCGCCGGCTCCCACGACGTCGGTGCCGCCGTCGCCGAGGGCACCGCACACCTCGGGTTCGTCTTCGGAGCGCCGACCCGCTCGGATGTCATCACGCTGAAGGACCAGCCGTTGCCCCTGTCCGTGATGGTCCGCCCCGACCACCCGCTCGCCGGGCTGCCGGCGTGCTCGCTGCGCGACGTCGGCGATCATCCGGTCGCCCTGCCCGGCACGCGCTTCGGCATCAGGCAGGAGGTGGACCGGGCCTGCGCGGAGACCGGTACCCACCTGAGGATCAGCCACGAGGTGGACTCGCTCGCCCTGTTGCGCGACATCGCGGCACGCACCATGACGGCGATCTTCATGGCCGCCGAGGACACCGCCGCCGAACTGGCGCGGGGCACCCTGGTCCGCGTCCCCCTCACCGACCGGCGGTTGACCAGAACCCGCCTGACCCTGGTGAAAGGGCTCCAGCCCTACAGCTCTCCCGCCGCGAGGACCGTCGGCGACGCGCTGCTGGCGGCCATGGACTGATCCGTTGGCCTACCGGCCGTCGAGCGCTGTGAGGTCGGCGCGGACGTCGGCGGCGTGCGGGGAGCCGAGGTCGGTGTAGAGGGCCAGGGCGTGGTCGTAGTGGTGCCGGGCGAGGGCGGGGTCGCCGAGGGCCCGGTGGGCGTGGCCGAGGCTCGCGTGGGCGCGGGCCCGCTGGTCGCGGGGGGCGGTGCGGAGCACGGTGGTGAGGTGGGGCAGGGCGTCGGTGGGGCGGCCGGCGGCGATCGCGGCCTCGGCCAGGCCGTTGAGTGCCCGGGTCTCGCCGTCCCGCTCGCCGGACTTCTGGAAGAGGGCGAGCGCCTGCTGGTGGAGGTCGGCGGCCCGGTCGGGCCGGCCGAGCCGGGTGTGGACACTGCCCAGGCCGTCCAACGCCCAGGCCTCGCCGCGGGGCCAGGCGAGTTGCCGGCACAGCGCGAGCTCCTGCTCGTGGTGCTCGGCGGACGCCTGGTAGCGGCCCCGCCGCATCTCGGCGATGCCGAGGTTGTGCAGGGCCATGGCCTCGCCGCGTGGGTAGCCGGTCTGCCGGAACAGGGCGAGCGCCTGCCCGTGGTGCTCGGCGGCGGCCTGGTAGAGGCCCCGGAAGTCCTCCACGACGCCCAGGTTCATCAGGCTCATGGCTTCGCCGGTGGTGTGACCGGCCTGCCGGAACAGGGTCAGTGCCTGCCTGTGGTGGTTGGTGGCGACCTCGTACCGCCCCCGGTGCTCCTCGACGTTGCCGAGGCTGGTCAGGACGCGGGCTTCGCCGATCGCGTCGCCGAGCTGCCGGTACAGGATCAGGGCCCGCTCGTGGTGGTCTGTGGCGACCTGGTGCCGCCCCCGGTGGTCGTCGACCCGGCCGAGGTTCAGCACGACGCGGGCTTCGCCGACCTGGTCACCGGCGCGCTGGAACAGGGTCAGCGCCTGTGCGAGGTACTCCCCGGCGGGGTCGGTCCGGCCGAGGCCGAGGTTGGTGGTGCCGAGGGCGAGCAGCGTGTGGGCCTGCCCGGCGACGTCGCCGGTCTGGCGGGCGGCGTCGCGGGCGTGCCCGTGGATGGTCAGCGCGTCGATGTAGTGGCCGCCTTCGAGGTGTTCGTACAGGGCCATCGACAGCCGCACCGCGTGGGTGGGCAGACCGTGGACCGCGGTGTGGGTGACGGCGGCCAAGAGGCAGGGCCGTTCGGCGTCGAGCCACCGTTGGGCGGTCTCGGGGTCGGTGAGGTCCGGGGCGGCTGCGACTGGCGGGGGAGTGCCGGACTGGTCCTGGGCGCCCGCGGGGTGCAGGAGACGCGCGGCCGCCGTGGCGGTGGCCAGGTAGTAGTCGAAGAGCCGGGTCGACGCCGCCCTGCGGCCGGTCTCGGGGTCCTCCGCACTGGCCAGGCTGATGGCGTAGGCGCGGAGGAGGTCGTGCATGGCGTACCGGCCGGGGCCGGTGGGGTGCACGAGGTGGGCCCGGGCGAGCCGCTCCAGGGCGTGGCGGGCCGGCGCGAGGCCGGCGCCGGTGAGCGCGGCGGCGCTGTAGGCGTCGAAGTCGGGGCCGGGGTGCAGGCCCAGGAGGCGGAAGGTTCGGGCGGCGTCGGGCGGAAGGTGTCGTATCGACCAGGAGAACACGGCGGTCACGGCGGCGCGGGGGTCGCCGTCGGCGTCGAGAAGGTCCAGGCGCTGCTGGTGGTCGGCCAGCTCGTCGACGAGTTCCGTGATGGGGGTGGTGGGGCGGGCGACGGCGAGTTCGGCGGCGACCCGTAGCGCCAGTGGTAGCAGGGCGCACTGGGCGGCGAGTGTGGCGGCGGCGGTGGGGTCGGCGTCGATGCGGTGGCCGATCAGGCGGCGGAGGAGGGTGACGGCGTCGTCGGGTGGGAGCAGGTCGAGGGTGAGGCGTTGGGCGCCGTGGACGGCGACGAGTCCGGCGAGGCTGTCACGGCTGGTCACCAGCACCATGCACGGTCCGGTGCCGGGCAGCAGCGGGCGGACCTGTTCGACGGTGGCGGCGTTGTCCAGGACGATGAGCATGCGCCGGCCGGCGATCTCGGTGCGGTAGCGGGCGGTCCGTTCGTCCAGGTCGGCGGGGATGTCGGGGCCGGTGACGCCGAGCGTGTCGAGGAACCTGGCGAGGACGTCGTCGGGTCTTGCGGGTTGGTCGGGGTCGTAGCCGCGGAGGTTCACGTACAGCTGGCCGTCGGGGAACCGGTCCCGGGTCTGGTGGGCCCAGTGCACGGCCAGCGCGGTCTTGCCGACTCCGGCGGTGCCGGCGACGGCGGAGATGACGACGGTCGCCGACCGGTCGGCGTTGTCGAGCAGTTTGGTGAGCTGTCGCAGGTGGTTGGTGCGGCCGACGAACCCGGCCACGTCGGCGGGCAGCTGCGCGGGCGCGGGCCGCCCGCGTGCCGGGGCCTCGTCCGCCGGCTGCTGCCCGGCGTCGTCCAGCGCGGACCGGAAGAACCGGTCCCGGTCGTCGCCGCGCAGCGCGAACGCGTCGGCGAGCAGCCGCACCGTGCTGGCGCGTGGGCGGTCGATCCGGCCGGCCTCGAGATTGCGGATGCTGCGGGCACTCACGCCCGTCCTGGCGGCCAGTTCCTCCTGCGTCATGCCCCGCCGCTGGCGATGGGCACGCACCTGCGCGCCGAACATCCGATCCTTCCCGTAGATGCCGAGCCCCGACGGCATCAGTACCGGGCCGGACCCATGCCGGGGCCCAGGATCTCAGCGGCGGAAGTTGCCGGTCAACTTCCGCCCGCCGACCTCGCGGCCGCCACTGCGTCCGGCGATCCTGGAAGACATCCCGGACACCGGTGCTTCGACACGACGCAGGCCAGGGTGGTGGGCCGGAAACGGGGGGCCCACCACCCTGGCCTGCCGGGCGGCTGTCGTTACGGCGCGACCAGGAACGGGGTGATGACCTCGACCGGGCCGGACGGCGCCGACTCGTCGCCGTTGGCGTTGACCGCGGTCAGCCGGTACACGTGGCGTTCGGCGCCCCGCGTGCGCAGGGTCACCGCGCCGGCCGGGTAGGTGCCGACCACCGTCGCGCCGTCGTAGAGGCGGTAGGTCAGGCCGGCCGAGGTCGACCAGGACAGCGGGATGTCGGCGTAGTACCCGTCGGCGATCGTCGCCCGGCCCGCCTGGAAGCCGGCCGGGGCCGCCGGCCGGTCGGCCGCTCCCGGCAGCGTGGTCACCGTGACCGGCGCCGAGGCGGGCGTGTCGGTGCAGCCGGTCAGCAGGCCCACCACGCGCAGCTGGTGCGTCGACGCGGACGCCAGGCCGGTGAGCACCGCGGCCGGCTCGGTGACGGTGGCGACGACGGTGTTGCCGTCCAGCACGGTGTACGAGGTGGCGGTCGACTCGAGGGTCCAGTCGAGGCGGACGGTGGACGCGGTGACGGCGGACGCGCTCACCCGCGCCGGGGCCGGCGGCTGGGCCGGGCAGGGTTCGGTCGACGGCGACAGCACGGGGCTGTGCTCGGACTCGTTGCCGGCCACGTTCAGCGCCGCCACCGTGAAGCGGTGCCCGGTGCCGTGGAACAGTCCGGTGACCGTCGCCGACCGGGTCCAGCTCGTGGCCACCCGGTAGGCGCCGTCGTAGATCGCGTACTGGTGGACGTAGGACCCGTCCGTCGGCCCCGACCAGGCCAGCGCGATGGAGCGGTCGCTGCGGCCGGTGACGACCAGGTCGCGCGGGGCCGCCGTGGTGTTCGTCGTGCCCGGCAGGGTGCGGGTGGTCGCGTACCCCACCGTGGGTTCCTGCGAGCCGCAGCCGACCCGCCGCAGCGCGACCGCGTACGAGGTGTCCGGGGTGAGGCCCCCGACCCGCAGGCTGGTGCCGGACACGATGCCGTGATCGCGGCCGTTGACGCTCAGGGCGAGCAGCGGCGACGACCGGCCCACGGTCCAGCGCACCGACAGGGCGGAGGAGGTCACGTCGAACACGGTGGTTGGCGCGGGCTCGGTGCACTGCGGCGCCATGCCGGGCGTCCACGTGGTCCCCGTGAACGGCGCCGACTGGGCCGACTCCACGCCGGTCGCGGAGACCGCGGTCACGGTGTAGGTGTGGGTGGTGTTGACGCCGATGTACTGCATGGGCGCCGACGTCGTCGCGGTGCGCCGCACGGCCACCCCGCCCTCGTACACCCGGAACGACGCGACCGCGGGACCGCCCGCCGGCTGCCGCCACGACAGCGAGATCCCGGTGTTGGCGACCGACCCGGTCAGGTCAGCAGGTGCGAGCGGGACCGGCCCGGTCGCGGCGGCGGCGCCGGGCACCCCGGTGAGCCCTGCCAGCAGCACGCCGAGCGCGGCTGCCCGAACGAGGAACCTGCGCATCGACGATCCTCTCTAGGGGAACGGCGAGCAACTGTAAACAAAGCTTCCTGTTGATGTCAATGGTCCGGCGCGAGCGGCGCCTGGGGGCAGCGAGGCCCACACCGCCTCATCGACTCCTATTCGTCATAGGAGGTCGCATGTACAGGCAGAGCAAGGCGAAACGGCGCACGCTGGCGGCCGGAGTGCCCACCGATACGCTTGTTAGCTCGGTGTGCCACATGTCCGATCACCAATAGGAATACACGCCACGTGACGATCCGGCTGCGTAGCGAAGGAAGTCGGTCGATGGGTTGATTTGCGGTCGTGGACCTCTCTACGGTGGGCCACGGCCCGTCTCGGCGGCAGGTCTCCCTCGAGGCCCTGGGGCGCCGGCTGGAGGAAGGGCGTCGCCTCGGTGGACCGTAACCGCACGTTCTCGATCGTTCGCAGAACGCTGGTCGTGGCCGCCGTCGCCCTCGCCGGACTGGTGCCGTCCGTCTCGGCGCACGCCGAGCCGTCGCTGCCGGAGATCGAGCGGCAGCTGGACGAGGCGTGGGAGAAGCTCGAGCCGGTCATCGAGCAGTACAACGACCTGCACAGCCAGCTCGCGGCGAACCAGACCAAGGCCAAGACGCTCACCGCCACGCTCACGCCCCTGCAGCAGCAGGTCGACGCCGCCATGCACGAGGTCGGGGTGATGGCGGCGCGGCAGTACAAGTACGGCAGCGCGTCGGTGCTCAGCGTGCTGCTGTCGACCGACTCGCCGCAGACGTTCGCCGAGCAGCTCGCGACGTTGAACCGCCTCGCGAAGAACAGCGCCGACCAGATCGCGTCCGTCGCGCAGCTCCGCGACGGATACGCCGCCGACAAGGCGAAGATCGACGCCCTCGTCGCGCAGCAGCAGGAGCAGGAGACCGAGCTCGCCGCCCGCAAGAAGTCGATCCAGGCCGAGGTCGACCGGCTGCAGGCGCTGCGCCGGCAGCTCGGCGCGACCGACGTGCCCAAGAGTGAGCTGTACATCGGTCAGTGCCCGGCCGTGTACATCGGCGGCGCGGCGGGCACCGCGGTCAAGACCGCCTGCGCGCAGATCGGCAAGCCGTACGTGTTCGGCACCGTCGGACCCGGCACCTTCGACTGCTCCGGCCTGACCCAGTACGCCTGGAAGGCCGCGGGCGTGTCGCTCACCCACTACACGGGCGCGCAGTGGAAGCAGGGCAGCGCGGTCAGCAAGGCCGACCTGAGGCCCGGCGACCTGGTCTTCTTCTACAGCGACCTGCACCACGTCGGGATGTACGTCGGCAACAACCTGATGGTCCACGCGTCCCGTGCGGGGGTGCCGGTCCGGATGGCCCGCATCGACACCATGCCGTACATGGGCGCCCGCCGCCCCGGCTGACGGATCCCGCCCGTTCACCGGCTCGGGGTGAGCTGGACCCGGCGCAGGAGTTGCGCGTTGAGCGCGACGACGATCGTCGACGCGGACATCAGCACGGCCCCGACGGCAGGGCTGAGGGTGATCCCGGCCCAGGCGAGGGCGCCGGCGGCGAGCGGGATCGCGACGATGTTGTACCCGGCGGCCCAGGCCAGGTTCTGGACCATCTTGCCGTAGCTGGCCCTGGACAGCCGGATGACGCCGGTGACGCCACGCGGGTCGGACGAGGCCAGCACGACGCCGGCCGACTCGATGGCGACGTCGGTGCCGGCGCCGATGGCGATGCCGACATCGGCGCGGGCCAGGGCCGGGGCGTCGTTGACGCCGTCGCCGACCATCGCCACGCGCAGCCCGCGCCGCTGCAGGTCGGCGACGGTCCGGTCCTTGTCGGCCGGGAGGACCTCGGCGTACACCTCGTCGACGCCCGGACGTAGCCCGAGGTCGGCGGCGACGGCGTCGGCGACCTGCCGGGCGTCCCCGGTGATCATGACGATCTTGCCGACGCCGAGCCGCCGCAGCCGCGCGATAGCCTCCCTCGCCTCCGGCCGGACCTCGTCCTCCAGGGCGAGCGCGCCGACGGCGTGCGGGGCGTCATCGTCGAGCCGGATCAGGTGCAGCACGGCGGCGCCGCGCCCGGCCCACGCGGCGGCCGCGGCGGCGACGTCGTCGGGCAGGCCGACGCGCAGCTCCCGCAGCAGCGCCGGGCCGCCGACGGTGTAACGGACCCCGCCGACGGTGGCCCGCACGCCGCGGCCGGTCAGCGACTGGAATTCCTCGGCACGCAGGTCGGTCGCGCCGTCCCGCCGGGCCGCGGTCACGATGGCCCGGGCCAGGGGATGTTCGCTGTCGGCCTCCACCGCGGCGGCGGTGCGCAGCACCTGCTGCCCCGTGTGCCCGTCCGCCGCGGCGACGCCGGTGACGGTGTGCGCGCCCTTGGTCAGGGTGCCGGTCTTGTCGAACAGCACCGCGTCGACGGTGCGCATCCGCTCCAGCGCGAGGCGGTCCTTGACCAGGATCCCGGCGCGGGCGGCCACCGCCGTGGACAGCGCGATCACCAGCGGGATGGCCAGGCCGAGCGCGTGCGGGCAGGCGATGACCAGCACCGTGACCGTCCGCACCACCGACCCGTCCAGGTCGCCGGCCGCCCACCAGGCGGCGAAGGTGACCAGCCCGGCGCCGGCGGCGACGTAGAACAGCCAGGCGGCGAACCGGTCGGCGAGGACCTGTGCCCGGCCGCGGGACCGCTGGGCCTGCCCGACGAGGCGCTGGATGCCGGCGAGGGCGGTGTCGTCGCCGACGGCCTCGACCTCGACGCGCAACGCTGAGTCGGTGGCGACGGTGCCGGCCACGACCCGGTCGCCGGCGGTCCGGGCGACCGGCCGCGACTCGCCGGTCACCATCGACTCGTCGAGCTCGGCCCGGCCGTCGACGATGTGACCGTCGGCGGGCACCCGGCCGCCGGAGCGGACCAGCACCGTGTCCCCGACACGCAGGTCGCTGACCCGCACGGGCCGCGGCCGGCCGTCGGTGTCGAGGAGCTCGGCGTCGTCGGGCAGCAGCGCGGCGAGGGCCGCGAGGGCGCCGCCGGCCTGGCCGATCGCCTTCATCTCCTGCCAGTGCCCGAGCAGCATGATGGTGACCAGCGCGGCCAGCTCCCACCAGAACTCCAGGTCGAACCAGCCGAGGCTGGTGGCCACGGAGGCGGTGTAGGCGACGGTGATCGCCATCGCGATGAGCAGCATCATGCCCGGGGCGCGGTCGCGGACCTCGGCGACCGCGCCGGCGCGGAACGGCCATCCGCCGTAGAGGAACACCACCGTGCCGAGCACCGGCCCGACGAGAGCCATGCCCGGGAAGTCGAGCCGGTAGCCGAGCCAGCCCATCACCATGTGGCTGGTCGCGACGATCGGGATGGTCAGCACGAGGCTGAGCCAGAACTTGCGCCGGAACGCCTCAGGGTCGTGCCCCGCGTGCTTGTCGCGCCCGCTGCCGTGCGGCTGTGTCATCGCCGGCTCCTTCCGTCCCGCTCGACGCACCCCCATGGGGTATGCGCGGCAGGCGAGAGTGGCCTGGGTCCGAGGTCTACGATGTTGCATAGGAGGTGGTCGGGGAGTGGTGCGGAGCCGCCGTATGCGGTCTGCCGGTGTGCGGTCGCACGCCTGGCTGCTGGCCGCGGTGCTGCTCGTGCTGGGTGTCGCGTGGATGCACACCCTGGCCGCCGCCCCGCTCCCGAAGGCGACGCACGCGAGCATGGCGACGGCCGTCCAGGCGATGCCGCAGTGCGCTCCGGACGGGCACCACGACTCCTGTCCCGGCGGTCCGCACGGAGGTGGTCACGCCGAGGCGATGTGCCAGTCGGCCATGCCGCCCGCCATCGGCGCCCCCGCCCCCACCTTCACCGTGTCACAAGCGGTGCCGCCCGCCACTGTGGTCCGGACGCTGGCCGTCACCGTCGCGGCCGAGGCGGCCGGCGGCAGCGGTTGCGGACCGCCGGCGCGCAGCGTGCTGTCGATCTGGCGTACGTAGGCCGTCTCAGGAGTCGTTGCTGCCGCCGGCACCTTGCCCGCGGCGACGTCCTGACGCGTCCGCGTCACCGTTTCGAATCCTCAGGAGCTGGACTCACCATGCGCACGATCAACCTTCGCCGGGCCGCGATCGCCACCGGCGCGCTCAGCCTCGCCCTGCTCGCCGGTGGTTGCGGCGACGGCGGGATGGACCACGGCACCATGGGCACCGGCGCCCCCACGTCCGTCGCGGCGCCGAAGTCGGGTGCCACGTTCAACGCCACCGACGTCAAGTTCGCCACCGACATGATCCCGCACCACCGTCAGGCCCTGGACATGGCGAAGATCGCCCAGTCGAAGGCCACCACGCCGGAGGTGAAGGCCCTGGCCGACAGGATCGCCAAGGCGCAGGAGCCGGAGATCGCCACCATGTCCGGCTGGCTGACCGCCTGGGGTGAGCCGGTCCCCAGCCCCGGTGGCATGAGCCACGGCGACATGGGCGGCATGGGACACATGCCCGGCATGATGACCGACCAGGAGATGCAGGACATGTCCAAGGCCACCGGCAAGGACTTCGACACCATGTTCCTGCAGATGATGATCAAGCACCATCAGGGCGCGGTCGAGATGGCCAAGACCGAACAGGCCCAGGGCCAGGACCCGGCGGCCAAGCAGCTCGCCGGGAAGATCGCCGCGGACCAGACCGCGGAGATCACCGAGATGCAGGGGATGCTGGCCAAGCTGTAGTCGCTCGGCGGGTGCGGCGCCGGCATGCGGCGGTGCCGCACCCGCGGGTTCGATTCAGTCCCCTGCCGCGGCGGACTGCTCAGGGCGCAGCGGTGTCCCTGGCGCAGCTGCGTAGCCCGTCACCGCTCGTTCACGCGGGAGCCGGTCTGCTGCTGCTCATCGTCGCGACGGTGCTGTCGGTGTACAAGCCGCGCGGCATCACCGGCTTCGGCCTGCGCCGCGCCGCAGCGGCTTCATAGCAGGGGCCTTCAGCCGCGGCGCAGCAGGCGGCCGACGGCGGCCATCATCTCGGTGGCCATCTCCTCGCCCTTGCCCTCCTCGGCGCCGTGCTGCATGCAGTGCCGGGAGTGGTCGTCCAGCAGGCCCAGTGCGACCTTGTCCAGGGCGGCCTGGATCGCGCCGATCTGGGTGAGCACGTCGATGCAGTAGCGGTCCTCGTCGACCATCTTCTCGATCCCGCGCACCTGCCCCTCGATGCGTCTGAGGCGGCCCTGCAGCTGGTCCTTGGTCGCGGTATAGCCGCGTGCCGGTGTCGTCATGCCACCCAGTGTATGAACCCCCCGGGGGTATCGTCCAGGTCGTCTGCTGCGGCTCGGCAGCGCTCGACGCGCGCGGACGAACATCCAGATCGCCGGCGCCGGCCGCTGTGGCGAAGTCCGGGTTGACGGATATACCCCCTGGGGGTAAGGATGGCTCCACACGGATACCCCCTGGGGGTACGAAGGAGTGATGGAGATGGCAAGCGCATCCCGGCGGTGGTGGGCTCTCGGGCTCATCGCCCTGGCTCAGTTCATGGTCATCATGGACACCTCGATCATCGGTGTCGCCCTGCCCCGCATGCGGGACGAACTCGGCTTCACCCCGGGCAACCTGTCCTGGGTCTTCAATGCCTACGTCGTCGCGTTCGGCGGCCTGCTGTTGCTCGGTGGCCGCCTGTCGGACCTGTTCGGCGCCCGGCGGGTGTTCGCCGCCGGCTGGGCGGTCCTGCTGGCCGGATCGCTCGCCGCCGGGCTCGCCGACGGCGTCGCGGTCGAGCTGGCCGCCCGCGCCGTGCAGGGCACCGGCGCGGCACTCATCGCCCCGTCGGCGCTGACGCTGCTGATGATGCTCTTCGGTGCCGAGCCGAAGGAGCTCACCAAGGCCCTGGCGCTGTACGGTGCGGCCGCGCCGGCCGGTGGCACGGCCGGGGTGTTCCTCGGCGGGGTCATCACCGAGTACGTCAGCTGGCCCTGGGTGTTCTACATCAACGTCCCGATCGCCGTGCTCGTCCTCGCCGCCATCCCGGCGGTGATGCCGTCCGGTGGCGCCCGCCGCGGCTCGCTCGACCTGCTCGGCGCGCTCACCGTCACCGTGGGTCTGGCCGCCGCGGTGTACGCGATCGTCCGCGCCCCCGAGGTCGGCTGGTCGTCCGTGGGGACGTGGCTCGTGCTCGGCGCCGCGGCGCTCGCGCTCGCCGCGTTCGTGGCGATCCAGGCGGCCCGCCGCGAGCCGTTGATGCGGCTGTCGATCTTCCGGGCGCCGAACCTCGCCGCGGCCAACGTCGCACAGCTGCTGCTCGGCGCGGCATGGATCCCGATGTGGTTCTACCTCAACCTGTACCTGCAGCAGGTCCTCGGCTACAGCGCCTTCCCCAGCGGCGCCGCGCTGCTGCCGATGACCGCCCTCATCATGCTCGGCATGATCTTCCTCGCCCCGCGGGCGATCGGCCGGTTCGGCCCCAGGGCGATGGTCGTCGCCGGCCTGACCGTGCTCGCCGCGGGCCTCGGCTGGCTGGCGTTCGTCCGCCCGACCGGCAGCTTCGTCGCCGACGTGCTGCCCGCCTCGCTCGTCGCGGCGCTGGGCATGTCGCTCGCCTTCATCCCGTCGCTGGGCACCGCGATCGGTGCGGCCAGGCCCGAGGAGGGCGGGCTGGCGGCCGGCATCGTCAACACCAGCTACCAGGTCGGCTCCGCGCTCGGCCTGGCCGCGATGACCGCCGTCGCCGCCGCGTCTGGTGCCGACCGGCTCGGCGACCTGCCCGCGCTGACCGACGGCTACTCCGCCGCGTTCACCGGCGCCGCAGTGATCGCCCTGGCCGGCGCCGTGATCGCCGCGATCGCACTGCGCCCGGCGCCCGCGGCCGCGACCGAGCCCGTCCGGGTCTGACCTGTCACATCCGCACCGGGACAAGACCGTCTCGTTGATACCCCTAGGGGGTAGGGGTACAGTGGAACCATCGACCGATGAGGAGCACCGCAATGAACACGACGACTTCCCTCTACGAGGTGGCGAGGTAGTCATGCGCACACCGCTCAAGCTCGGCGCCTACGCGCTCGGCCTGGCGGCCGTGTTCGCCGCCGCGGTCGGGATCGGCCACGTCGCCGGTCCCGCCGCGGCCCCGGCCGCCCACACCGGCACCGACCACGACGCCGCCGCCGACCCCGGCCACCAGCCGACCGGCGGCCACGACCAGCACCAGACCGGGGCCGCGGCGGCACTGCCCGCCGGGCTGCAGGTCACCCAGGACGGCTACCGCATCGAACCGCTCAGCACCACGCTGAGCACGACCGGGCCCGCCCCGTTCCGCTTCCGGATCACCGGCCCCGGCGGCGGACCCGTCACCGCCTACACCAGAAGCCACGACAAGGACCTGCACCTCATCGTCGTGCGCCGCGACCTGGCCGGGTTCCAGCACGTGCACCCGCAGCGCGACGCCGACGGCACCTGGAGCGTCCCCCTCACCGCCGGAGCTCCCGGCCAGTACCGGGTCTTCGCCGACTTCCAGCCCGCCGGGCATCCGCGCGGCCTCACCCTCGGCGTCGACGTCCCCGCCCCCGGCGACTACCAGCCCCGGGCCCTCCCGACGCCGCGGCGCACCACGACCGTCGACGGCTACACCGTCACCGTCGACGGCGACCTGGTCCCCGGCACGTCGTCGAAGCTGACCCTCACCGTCACCCGCGACGGCGTCGCCGTCACCGACCTGCAGCCCTACCTCGGCGCGTACGGCCACCTCGTCGCGGTGCGCGACGGCGACCTCGCCTACCTGCACGTCCACCCCGACGGTGCGCCGGGCGACGGCCGCACCACCGCCGGCCCGCGGATCACCTTCTACGCCGAGGTGCCGTCGGACGGGACCTACCGGCTGTTCCTGGACTTCCAGCACGGCGGCGTCGTCCGTACCGCGGAATTCACCGCCATCGCCGGCGCCACGGCGCAATCGAATCCGGCCCCGTCTGAGCACGGCGAGCCCGGTCACACGCACAGCTGAGGACATGTCATGGCACTCACCCGGCCGCTGATCGCGGCACCACAGCGCTTCGAACTGGCCATCGGCGGCATGACCTGCGCCTCCTGCGCCGCGCGGATCGAGAAGAAGCTCAACCGCATGGACGGCGTCACCGCCACCGTCAACTACGCCACCGAGAAGGCCGACGTCACCGTCACCGGCGAGGTCACCGCCGCCGACCTCATCACCACCGTCGAGCAGACCGGCTACACCGCGGCCCTGCCCACACCACCACAGGCAACCGCCGAGCCTGTCGACGAGCTGCGACCGCTGCGGACCCGGCTGTGGGTTTCGCTGGTACTGACGGTGCCGGTGATCCTGCTCGCCATGGTCCCGGCGTGGCAGTTCGACTTCTGGCAGTGGGCGTCGCTGACCCTCGCCGCGCCGGTCGTCGTGTACGGCGGCCTGCCGTTCCACAAGGCCGCCTGGACCAACCTGCGCCACGGCGCCGCCACCATGGACACGCTCGTGTCGCTGGGCACCCTGGCGGCGTTCGGGTGGTCGCTGTGGGCGCTGTTCCTCGGCACCGCCGGCACCCCCGGCATGACGCACCCGTTCGAGCTCACCATCGAACGTACCGACGGCGCCGGCAACATCTACCTCGAGGCCGCCGCCGGCGTCACCCTGTTCATCCTCGCCGGCCGCTACTTCGAGGCCCGGGCCAAGCGCCGCGCGGGCGCCGCCCTGCGCGCCCTGCTCGAGCTCGGCGCCAAGGACGTCGCCGTCCTGCGCGACGGGACCGAGCACCGCATCCCGGTCGACCAGCTGGCGGTGGGGGACCGGTTCGTCGTCCGGCCCGGGGAGAAGATCGCCACCGACGGCGTCGTCGACGAGGGCACCTCCGCCGTCGACGAGGCCATGCTCACCGGCGAGTCCGTCCCGGTCGAGGTCGGGCCCGGCAGCGCCGTCACCGGCGCCACCGTCAACGCCGGCGGGCGCCTCGTCGTGCGGGCCACCCGCGTCGGCGCCGACACCCAGCTCGCCCAGATGGCCAAGCTGGTCGAGCAGGCCCAGACCGGCAAGGCCGCCGTCCAGCGCCTCGCCGACCGCATCTCGGGCGTGTTCGTCCCGATCGTCATCGTGCTCGCCGTCGGCACCCTCGGCTACTGGATCGGCACCGGCTCCGGCCTCACCGCCGCGTTCACCGCGGCCGTCGCCGTGCTCATCATCGCCTGCCCCTGCGCCCTCGGCCTGGCCACGCCGACCGCGCTGCTCGTCGGTACCGGCCGCGGCGCCCAGCTCGGCATCCTCATCAAGGGCCCCGAGGCTCTCGAATCCACCAGGCGGATCGACACCGTCGTGTTGGACAAGACCGGCACCGTGACCACCGGCCGGATGGCGCTCGTCGACGCGGCCGCGGTCGACGACGAGGTGCTCCGCCTCGCCGGTGCCCTCGAGGCCGCCTCCGAACACCCGATCGGCAGCGTCACCGCCGCCGCGGCCACCGAACGGTTCGGCGCCCTCCCCGCGGTGTCCGGATTCGCCAACGCCGAAGGGCTGGGCGTGCGGGGCACCGTCGACGGGCGGCTGGTTGTCGCCGGGCGGGCCCGGCTGCTGCTCGACGACGGACTGACCATCCCCGACGAGCTGCGGGCCGCACAGGCCGCCGCCGAGCACGCCGGGCAGACCGCGATCCTCGCCGGCTGGGACGGCCGGGCCCGGGGCGTGCTGACCGTCGCCGACACGGTCAAGCCGACCAGCCGCCAGGCGATCACCGAACTGCGCCGGCTCGGCCTCACGCCGATCCTGCTGACCGGCGACAACGCCACCGTCGCCCGCACCATCGCCGAGCAGGTCGGCATCACCGAGGTCGTCGCCGACGTGCTGCCCGCCGGCAAGGTCGACGCCGTCGCCCGCCTGCAGGCCGCCGGGAAGGTCGTGGCGATGGTCGGCGACGGGGTCAACGACGCCGCCGCGCTCGCCCAGGCCGACCTCGGCCTCGCCATGGGCACCGGCACGGACGTCGCCATCGAGGCCTCCGACCTCACTCTCGTCCGTGGCGATCTCCTCGCCGCAGTCGACGCGATCCGGCTGTCCCGGCGGACCCTGCGGACCATCAAGAGCAACCTGTTCTGGGCGTTCGCCTACAACGTCGCCGCCCTGCCCCTCGCCGCCGCCGGCCTGCTCAACCCGATGCTCGCCGGCGCCGCCATGGCCCTGTCGTCGGTGTTCGTCGTGTCCAACAGCCTGCGGCTGCGCGGCTTCCGGTCCAGGCACGCCACCACCACATGATGCGGGCACGCTCGCCTGATGCATGGCGCTCGATGTAGGTTCTGGCGATGGCGCCGTCGGTGGAAGGACAGGGGATCCCGCGCCGCTCGGTGCTGGCCGGCGCCGGGATCCTGGGCGGGTCGCTGCTCGGTGCGGCGGCGTGCAGCGACCCGCCGCCACCCGCGTTCCACGGCGTCCACCAGTCCGGCATCACCACGCCGGTCCTGCCGTTCCTGCAGATGTCCGGCTTCGACGTGGTGGCGAGGGATCGCGACGGCCTGATCGAGCTGCTGCGGGCGTGGACCGGGGTCGCCGAGGAGTTGACCCGCGCGGCGGGTGCCGCGCTCACCGTCACGTTCGGCTTCGGACCGGCCCTGTTCACGGAGGGCCGGTTCGGCCTGGTCGACCGCCGCCCGGCGGCACTGGCCGAACTGCCCACGTTTCCCGGCGAGTCCCTGGAGCCCGCCGCTGGCGGCGGCGACCTCTGCATCCAGGTCTGCGCCCAGCACCCGACGACGGCACACGACGCGGTCCGTGCGCTCGTGAGCGCCGGTCGGGGCAATGCCGTGCTCCGCTGGCGGCAGGTCGGTTTCCGCGACGCGGGCGACGCGGCGGACCCCGTCGGGTTGTTCGGGTTCCGCGACGGCACCGCCAACCTCGACCTGACCAAGGAGCAGGAACAGGCCGAGCACCTCTGGGTGAGCGACGGACCCGCGTGGCTGCACGGCGGCACATACCTCGTCGTGCGCCGGATCCGGCTGCTGCTGGACACCTGGGACCGCACCGACGTCGCGACCCAGGAGACGGTCATCGGCCGCCGCCGCGACAGCAACGACCGCCTGGACCTTCCCGCGTCACACGCCCGGCTGGCGTCGCCCGAGGCGAACGGCGGCGCCAAACTGCTGCGGCGGTCCTACTCGTACGACGCCGGCGCGGACCCGAACGGGCTGATCGACGCCGGGCTCATCTTCATCTGCTACCAGCGCGACCCGCAGCGGCAGTTCGTCGCCATCCAGCGCCGGCTCGCCGCGAACGACCCGCTCAAGGGCTTCAGCCAGCACCTGGCCGGCGGCGTGTTCGCGTGCCCGCCCGGGGTCGGGCGGGGGTCGTGGATCGGTGCCGCGCTCTTCTAGGGTTTCGCTCTGGGCAGTGAGATCCGGGTGACCGCGATGGCCTTGGCCTTGGCGTCGGCCGGCGGGTTCCGGCCGCTGAACTTGGTGATGACGTGCGTCTTGCCGCTCATCACCTGCAGCTCGTACTTGTCCGGCGTCCAGTACGCCTCGTCGCCGATCCCGGTGACGGGCTCGACGACGGCTGGGTTGCTGCGCCCGCGTTCGAAGTCGTCACGCCCGCTGGTCTGGGAGTCGTCGAGCAGGTACAGGTACTCCGTGATGGTGGGTGTGCCGCCGGGGGCGAGGGGTCCGAGTTTGGCTGTCAGGCCGAAGGCGCACACCGGCGGCCAGCTCTCCACCTTCCGCGGCGGGTCGACCGGGATCGCCAGGACCTGGGCGGCCTCCTGCTGCGTGAGGGTCCGGCACGGGTCGTCCACCTGACTGACGTCCCACGAACCGTGCAGGGCCGTCGGGCTGCCGGACGGGTGCACCGGCAACCCGGCCGACGGCGGCGCGAGCACCGGACCGGCGACGGCGGGCGATCGGTGCTCAGCCGGCGGTTGTTCGGCGGTACAGCCGGCGCAGGCCGCGACAAGCGCCATCGCCGCCAGCACCCGACAGGAAAACGATTGCCTGGCGGACGTCCTCCACATGCAGCGGAGTCTACGACCATCGATAGTATTTTAACAGGTCGCGAAAAAAGTCCCGGCACCGAATCCTGTCGATGATCGACAACCATGTTGCGCGTCGTCTCGTCGATGCTTCGGACGGCAAACTACTATCGAATCTAGTAGCTTGCGGCGTACGGTCGTGGCTCCGATGACCGGTCGCCACCGTTCGGGCGGCGCGGTGGTGGGCGCGGCCACGCTACGCTAGCCGTCAGTCGGGCGGAGGGTGCGTCGTGCAAGGGTTCGGAGAGCTGGAGACGGCACTCATGGAGGTGCTGTGGAAGCGGCAGGCGCCGACCACCGTCCGCGAGGCGATGGACGACCTGCGGTGGCACCGGAAGCTCGCCTACACCACCGTCATGACCGTGATCGACACGCTGTACCGCAAAGGCTGGCTGACCCGTGAGCCGGACGGCCGCGCGTACCGGTACCTGCCGGCACTGACCCGCGATCAGGTCGTCGCGCGGACCATGCACGAGGTGCTCGTGGACAGCGGCGACCGCGGCGAGGCGCTGATGCACTTCGTCGGCCGGATGACCATGGACGACGCCGCCGCGCTCCGCGAGGCGCTCAACAGCTACGAGCGGCGGATCTCGGGCCGATGAGTCCACTGCTGCTCATCGCGTTCACGCTCGTCCTCGCGCTCGTGGCCGCGCCGCGGCTGGCCGGGGCGTCGTGGGTGGTGCGGGCGCCGCGGCTGGCCCTGACCGCCTGGCTGGTCGGGTCGTGCGCCGTCGTGGCGGCGAGCCTGCTCACCGGGCTCAACCTGCTGCTGTACTGGGACCGCACCCACGACCTGGTGAGCGGGGCCTGGCACTTCTGCCTCGACTCGCTGCTCGGCCGGCACGACGCGCCGGCCCAGGTCGCCGCGGTCGTCGGCCTCGTGACCGTGGCGGCGCTGTGCTACCGGATGGGGCTCGGCGTCACCCGGATGGCCGCCGTCCAGCGTGCGCGGCGGGCCGATCTGCGGATGCTCGTCCGGCTCGCCGGCATCCCCTCGCCGGTGCCCGGCGCGACGGTGGTGCGGCATGACCAGCCCGCCGCCTACCTGATGCCGGGGCGGGCGACCGACATCGTGATCACCTCCGGCGCCGTGGACCAGCTCCGGGCGCCGGAGCTGCACGCCGTGCTCGCCCATGAGCGCGCCCACGCCAGCGGACGGCACTACCACCTCACCCACTGGGTCCGGTTCCTGGAGCAGGCGTTTCCCGGGGTCGCCGCCTTCACGCTGGCGAGGCGGCAGGTCGAGCGGCTGGTCGAGCTGTGCGCCGACGACACCGCCGCCCGCAGTGCCGAGCGGATCGACCTCGCCCGGGCGCTCGTCACCATGGCGCAGCCGGTCGGCGCGGGCGGCGGGCTGCTGGCCGTCAGCGGCGGCGACAGCCTGGAGCGACTGCACCGCCTCCTCGCCCCGCCGCGGCCGCTCGCCGCGGCGGCCAAGGCGTGCGTCGCCGCGGGAGTGGCCGCGGTCGCGGTCGCGCCCCTCGCCATGGCGATGTTCGACCGCTGCTGCGGGTCCTGGGTGCCCGCCGCGCTGTCGTTGTAGCCGGGAACCTTGGCGCTGACCGTTTCGCACTTTTTCAGCTATTTCACAGCTGGCGTCCCGTAACCGGCGTGAGCCGGCCGTGTTGATCCACCCGACTGATCCCGCCGGCGGAGCCGACGAGAGGTGGATGTGCAGCGCAAGGTCGTGTCGGCCGTGGCAATGGTCGTGTGCGCGCTGTTGCTGCACCTCGGCGCGGTGCACCATCCGGTCGGCGCCGTCTCCGGCGTACACGCGGCGGCCGGCAACCAGCAGTTGCCGGTCGTGGAGCGTCCCGCCGACTGCACGGGGATCGACCGCGACCAGGTCGCCAGACCCATGCGGAGCCAGCCCCTGGCGGAGCGCCGGGTCGGCGTCGTCGGTGACGTCATCCAGAGTCGCTGCGTGGCAGCCGTGCCCGCAGCGCCGCGGGCAGCCGCCGGCCGCCGGTACATCGCGGGCCGGATACAGGCCCTCCTGCAGATCCTGCGGTGCTGAGCGACCCACCTCTGCCCGCCGCACGAGACCACGCGTCCTCCGACCCGTTCTGAGCGACGCGCGCCGGCATGTGCGGCGGCGTGAGGCGCAGCCACGTCACTCACACCGCTACCGAACCTGGACGATCATGCAGACCTTCATCGACCACGCACGTGCCTTCCCCGAGACCGTCAAGCGCCAGTCGCACCGCTTCGCCCGGCTGGCCGACGCCGCGCGGACCGACACGATGCCGATGGTCCGGCGCTGGCTCGGCCACACCGCGGACCTCGCGACGGCGGCCGAGGACCTGGCCGAGGACCTGGCCGCGGATCTGGCTGTGGACCCGGCTGCGGATCTGGCTGTGGACCTGGCTGCGGCGGCGCAGCGGCACGTGCTCACCCAGCTCGACCACCTCCAGAGCCACCCGGGCGTCGCGCGCCGACTGGCCACCGGCCGCCTCAGGCTGCACGCCTGGGTGTACGCGGTCGACACCGGCCAGGTGCTCGCCGCCCGGCCCGGCTCCGACGCGTTCCGGCCGCTGTGACCACGCCCGTGCGCCGGGCGATGCGGGTCGCCCGCACCGACCTGCCGGCCTCGATCGTGGTGTTCCTCGTCGCGCTGCCCTTGTGCGCCGGGGTCGCCGTGGCGTCCGGCGTGCCGGCCGAGCTCGGACTGGTGACCGGCGTCGTCGGGGGACTGGTCGCCGGGGCGCTGCCCGGCAGCAGCCTGCAGGTCAGCGGACCCGCGGCCGGCCTCACCGTGCTCGTCGCCGAGGCCGTCGGCACGTACGGCGTCGCCGCCCTCGGGCCGATCGTGCTGGTCGCCGGGCTGCTGCAGATCGGGCTGGGCGCGTTGCGGTTCGGCCGCTGGTTCCAGGCCATCTCCGTCGCGGTCGTGCAGGGCATGCTGACCGGCATCGGACTGCTGCTCATCGCCGCGCAGCTCTACGTCCTCGCCGGCGCCACGGCACCGTCGAGCGGCATCGACAAGCTGGCCGGGCTGGTCCGGCTGGCCGTGCAGGCCGGCACCTCGAGCACGGCGCTGACCGCCGTCGCGGTCGGACTGGGCACCATCGTGATCGCCGTGCGGTGGGCGCAGCTGCCCGGCCCGGCGCGCCTGGTGCCCGGCACGCTGGTCGCGGTGACGGCCGCGTCCGCCGCGACGGCGGCGCTGGACCTGCCGCTGGCGACCGTGGACGTCGGCGGGCTGCTCAGCGTGCTGCAGCCGTCGATCGGGCAGCTCCGGCAGCTGGCGGACGTGGGTGTGCTCGGCACGGCCGTCGCGTTCGCGCTCGTCGCCTCGGCGGAGAGCCTGTTCAGCGCGTCCGCCGTCGACCGGATGCACCACGGGTCGCGGACCGCGTTCGACAAGGAGCTCATCGCGCAGGGCGTCGGCAACAGCGTCTGCGGTGTGCTCGGCTCGCTGCCCATGACGGCGGTGATCGTGCGCAGCGCGGCGAACGTCCAGGCCGGCGCGCGGACCAAGGCGTCCCGGGTGCTGCACGGGGTCTGGCTGCTGGTGTTCGTCGCGGCGCTGCCGGCCGTGCTCGCGCTCATTCCGCTGCCGGCGCTGGCGGGCGTGCTGATCCACGCCGGGTTCAAGCTGCTGCCGGTCAAGGTCCTGCCGTAGCTGTGGCGTGAGCACCGGGGCGAGGCGCTGGTGCTGGCCGGGACCGCCGGCGCCATCCTGCTCATCGACATGTTCCAGGGTGTCCTGATCGGGATCGGTCTCGCGGTCGCGAAGTCGGCCTGGGAGACGTCGCACGTCCGCGTGCACGTCACCGACTCCGGTCAGGGCCCGATCCACGTCAGGCTGGTCGGCAACGCCACGTTCCTGCGGTTGCCCGTCATCCTCACCGCGCTGTCGGGCCTGCCGGCGCACTGGGCCGTGCAACTGGACCTGCGCGGCCTGCGGCACGTCGACCACGCCTGCCAGTCCGCCCTGAGCACCTGGGCCGACCGGCACAACAGCACCGCGCCGACGCCGGTCCTGCTGCTCGCCGGCGGACACGACCCACCGTCGGCCTCCGGGCCGTAGCGGCCGCGATGCGTGGCTTCCGCACGCGCAAGGGCGTGTCCTCCGCCTGATGGCGGCTGACACGCCCCGCTGGCACCTGCGCGCGGACCGCTCGACCCCGTCGGGGGTCGTAGAGGGGTCAGTGTCCGGCGATGGAGGGGCCGTGCCCGCCGTCGGAGATCTGGGTGCCCTCGGCGAAGGCGGACTGGAACTGGGCGCGCAGCGCGTCGATGCTCGCGTACTCGGAGGACGACGACTGCTCGCTGCCCTCGGCGGCGAAGACGCTGTTGGTCTCGGCCTCGTCGTGGCTGTAGCTGGTGTAGTCGGTGGACTCGAAGCGGGAGCCGTCCGCGCCGACGTACTCGACGTGCTTGCCGGTCTCGAAGTCCGTGGACTCGGCCGACGCGCTGTCCTGGCTGTAGACGCCGAAGTCCGACTGGTAGTCCTGCTCGCTGCCGGCCTCGGTGTGCAGCTGCTCGACGTCGCCGGACTCGTAACCGGTCTCGAACTCGCCGTACTCGCTCATCGCGGTGTTCCTTCCAATTGGCTGTGTCGTTGTCGTCCGTGTTGCTGAGAAGGACAGTACTAGGCGGGCTAGTAGTAACGAATCCCCGAATCGTGCCACCGCCGTGGCCGGATCGGGCGGCGGTGACGGGGCGCGTACCGTGGCGGCATGCAACTGCGCGGGGTCGAGGTGGCGGACGGGACGACGGCGACGCTGTGGTTCACCGACGGCGGTGTGCACGTGGTCGCCCGCGCCGCCCGCCGGCAGGCGCTGCTGCGCTGGGCGGGCGGGTCCGCGTTCGGCGCCCTGGCCCTCGCGATGACCGGCATGGGCGTCGGCGCCGCCGTCAATGCCCGGGCCGGCGAGGTGCTCTTCGCGGCCGCGGGCGCCCTCGCGGTGTTCGCCGTGGCCGCGGCCGTCGCCGGCTGGGTCCTGTCCGTGCGGGCCGGACGGGCGATCCGTGACGGTGTGACAGCACCGGACCTGCCGCTGGAGGGCATCCAGTGGGCGCGCAGCACCGAGGAAGGGGGGCGGGTGCGGGTGTCCGTCGGCATGGCCGACGGCGAGGTGCACGAGTTCGCGGCGGCGGGCATGACCGGCGCGGACCTGGTCCGCCAGTTCGCCGGGCTGCTGGGTGCCGACGGCGGCCCGCCCGACGGCTCCCCGGCGCCGGAATGAGCCCGGAAACACCCTCCTACTACGGTGGATAGGAGTCGTTGGTACCGTGGTGGCTCGCGTCTGATCGAGGAGCGCCGGTGGGGGACTTCTTCGCAGGGGTCGCCGCGGGCGGCCCCCTGCTGGCGGGAATGGCCGTAGCGCTGCTGGCGGGTGTGGTGAGCTTCCTGTCGCCGTGCGTGCTGCCGCTCGTGCCCGGCTACCTGTCCTACGTCACGGGCCTCGCCGCCACCACGCTGCCGGGGCCGCGACCCGTGGCATCCGGGAGTACGGCGTCCGGGAATGCGGCAGGCGGCGCGGTGGCCGTCGCGCCGGCGGCCGGGCGTGGACGGATGCTCGCCGGTGCGTGCCTGTTCGTCGCGGGGTTCACCGTCGTGTTCCTGCTGACCGGGGTGACGTTCGCGCAGGCCGGTCGCCTGCTGTGGCAGCACGCCCGGACGGTCGAGGTCGTCGCGGGGGCGCTGACCGTCGCGCTGGGACTGGCGTTCGCCGGCCTGCTGCCCCGGGTGCCCAGCGAGCGCCGGCTCCGGTTCCTTCCCCGCGCCGGGCTGGCCGGTGCGCCGATCCTCGGGGCGACGTTCGGGCTGGGCTGGGTGCCGTGCGTGAGCCCGACCCTCGGCGCGGTGCTGTCGCTGGCCGCGGTGGACGCGACGGTCGGCCGGGGGCTGCTGCTCGCCGCGGCGTACTGCGCCGGGCTCGGCCTGCCGTTCCTCGCCGTCGCGGTCGGCATGCGGCGCGGGCTGGCCTTCATCACCGCGACCCGCCCCTACCGCCGCGCCATCAACGTGGCGGGCGGCGTGATGCTGATGGTGGTCGGTCTCGCGCTGCTGACCGGCGCGTGGACCGAGTTCATCATCTGGCTGCGGGTGACCGTCGGGCCCGGAGTGATCGGCATCTGAGAGAACGTCCGGCGCGGCGGGATCGCTGCCACGCGGCGCGAGCCCCTGAGCGAGGCGGAACGCGCGCCGCGTCAAGCCGGGTTGACAGCGACCACACCAAGGTCCCCGGCTCGCGATGAATACTACTATCGAGACTAGTAGTAGGTCGAGAGGGTCTAGCCGACCGGGATTCTGGCGGTGACCGTCGCCTGGTTGATGTCGTCGACGCGGACGGTGACGCGCATGTCCCAGGTGCCGGCGGTGGGGAACGCGATCTGTCCGCTGGCGTGGTCCGGGGTGAGGGCCACGAGCGGCACAGTGATCGGTTCGACCTCCTTCGACGGCAGTGCGACCGTCGCCTTCCACTCCACGACCTTGAGCGGCGCGCTGCCGTCGGGTTTGCGGGCGTACAGGTGGACGGTGTTGATCCCGGTCCTGGCCGGCGAGACGTCGACGACGACCTGGAACAGGTTGCTGCTGACCCTGACCTCGACCGGCCGGCCGGGTCGGCCCGCGGCGGCCTCGACGCTGCGCGCCGGGGTCGTCTGCACCAGCACGGAGGTCACGCCGAGGACGAGCACGACGACGCCGATCTCGACGAGGACCCCGATCCGCAGCCGCCTGCGTACCGTGGCGCCGGCCACTTCCTCGTCGGCGTCGTCGGTGGCGGCCGGGTAGTTGCGGTTGGTGACGCTCCGTGCGTACGCGGCGGCCGCGAGGATGACGGCGAACAGGCAGACCTTGACGATGACCAGCCGCCCGTACAGGGTGCCGGTGAGCGCGCCGAGGGTGCCGATCTCGACGAGAGCCTGGGCGGTGCCCGCCAGGACGAGGACGGTGACGGCGAGCAGCGCCCAGCCGGACCAGACCGGCATGATGACGCCCAGCTCGCGGTGGTCGGCGTGGCGGAGCAGGAACCCGAACAGCATGACCAGGCCACCGACCCAGACGGCCATCGCGGCGAGGTGCGCGGCGTCGGCGACGACGGTGAGCGCGGGGACCGGGGAGGCGCTCGGGTGCCCTGACAGCGGCCAGGTGGCGGCGCCGACGACGCTGAGCCCGATCAGCAGCGCCTGGTCGAGCCTTCCGGCGCGCAGGCCGGCGACCGGCCGAAGGAGCAGCACGGCCGCGGCGACGGCGGCGAGACGGATCAGGTGGGCGGCGCCGTAGGTGCTGCCGAGCACGTCGCCTGCGCCGTCGGTGGTTGCGTCGAGGAGGTCGCCGCCGGAGGTGTACGGGATCTGCAGGTACAGCTCCAGCAGGGCGCTGACCGCGACCAGACCGGCACCGGCGAGCGCGAGGCGGACCGGGCCGGTGGTGGGCAGCCGGGCCGGCCACAGGGTGAGGAGGACGAGGGCCGGCCCGACCAGCAGGATCAGTCCCAGGAAGCCGATCCACCGCGCGGCCGACATGGTGTGCTTCACCAGGGGGTCGGTCTGGACGTCGGCGCCCGCGTCGTCGGTCGGGGTGGCGGTGACCTCGCCGTAGGAGAAGGCGAAGCCGCCGCTGATCGGGTGGTTGTCCGCGGAGATGACCCGGTAGCTGACCAGGTAGGTGCCTCGCGGTCCGTTGCCGCGCAGCGGGATGACGAGGTCGGCGCCGCGGGCCGTGACTTTGCCGGTGTCCAGGCGCCCGCCGTCCGGCGCGATGACCCTGACCTTGTCGGCGACGGGCCGGACGGGCTCGGTGAACGTGACGACGACCTCGCCGGGCAGCGCGTCGACGACGACGTCCGCCGTCGGGTTCGAGCCGACCAGCGTCGCGTGCGCACTCGCCGGTCCGGCCGGCAGCGCGAGGACGGTGAGCCCGCCGAGCGTCACCGCGGCGAGCAGTGTCCGCCAGCTCATCGCAAGGTCCTCCAGAAGTCCCAGAACTCCACGCCGATCAACGCGACCAGGACCAGGAGCCAGGCGGTGAGGATCGTGCTGTGGAACCGCGCGACCGCGGCCACGATCGGCCGTCCGCCGAGGTTGTGCAGCGTCACGTACCAGAAGACGGCGATCGTCACGACCCACACGGCCATGCAGTACGGGCACAGGGCGCCGATGCGGTACACGCTCTGCACGAACAGCCAGTGCACGAAGACCACGCCGAAGACGGCGCCCGCCTGCAGCCCGAGCCACCACCAGCGGGGCAGGACGGCACCGGCGAGGACGGCGACGCCGGTGGTGACGACCACGGTGAACCCGACCAGGCCGAGCAGGGGGTTGGGGAACCCGAAGACCTCGGCCTGGTCGCTGCCCATGATCGAGCCGCACGACAGGATCGGGTTGATGCTGCACGTCGGCCGGTACGCCGGGTCCTGCAGCAGCCGGATCTTCTCGACGGTGAGCACGAACGCGGCGGCCAGCCCGAGCGCGCCGGCGACAGTGAGCAGCCACCCGAGCCTGCGGGCGTGGACCGGCATCAGCCGCCGGCCGCGAGGGCGTCGTCGACGGCCTTCTTCAGGTTGGCGTACGTGGGGGAGACCTGCAGCCGCTTGCCGTTGAGGAAGAACGTCGGGGTGCCCTGGACGCCGAGGTCGGTGCCGTCGGCCTTGTCGCGGTTGACGCGCTCGACCGTGGCCGGTGCGGTGACGTCGGCGCGGTAGCGGGTCATGTCGAGGCCGAGCTGCTCGGCGTAGCCGGCGAACGTGTCCGCGTGCGAGGTCCGCGCCTCGCCCCACTCCTTCTGGGTGTCGAACAGCTTGGTGTACATGGCCTCGAACTTGTCCTGCTGCGCCGCGGCCTGCGCCGCCTGGGCGGCGTTCTGGGCGTTGGTGTGGTTGGGCAGCGGGAAGTACCGCACCACGTAGGTGATCTTCCCGGTGTACTCCTTGCGGAGCCGCTCGACCGACGGGTAGGCGGCGCCGCAGGACTCGCACTCGAAGTCCAGGAACTCCACCAGGGTGACCTTTCCGTCGGCGGCGACGTCGAGGCGGTGGCTGTCCGCACGGACCAGCCGTGGGTCGGCCGCGCCGGTGACCGGCTCGGCTTCGCTGCCGGTGCCGTCGACGACGAGGAACGCGCCGACGGCGATCACGGCGGCGACCACGAGGGTGACGGTCAGCATCAGGTTGCCGTTCTGCCACCACCCGCGGGCCGGCCGCCGGGTCGGGCCGGCGCGTCGGGCCGGTGCGTTGAACGCGGAGGTGCGGGGCTTGGCCTTCTTGGTCATCGGCGGGTGGCTCCCTCGTCGGTGGCGTCGTCGGTACGTCGTGCCTCGGCGGCCCAGTCGGCCAGCTGGCGGTTGTAGGCGGCGAGGGCGTGGTCCTCGCCGGCGGCGTCGGCCCGGTCGATGGCCCGGTCGACGCGTCGCGCCTCGCGCTGGTCGGTGCGCCACCACTGCGTGAGGAGCACGAGCGCGACGGCGGCGCTGGGAAGCTCGCCGAACGACCAGGCGATGCCGCCTCCGAGTCGCTGGTCCTGCAGCGGCGACGGGCCCCAGGGGCGGGCGAGAGCGGTGTACCAGTCGGCGGCGAGCACGGTCGTGGACTGCTGGACCGCGAGCCCGAAGATGGCGTGCAGGGCCATCGCGGCGAACAGCAGCACCATGCGCAGCGGGAACGGTGCGGGACGACGGCCCGGGTCGACCCCGATCAGGGTGTGGAAGAAGAGGTAGCCGGCGGCGAGGAAGTGCGCCTGCATGGCCAGGTGCGCGGCGTGGGAGCGCAGCGCGAGCTCGAACAGGCCGGTGAAGTACAGCCCGTACAGGCTGCCGACGTAGACCGCGAGCGCGACGAGCGGATGGCCGAGCAGCGCGGCGGGGCGGCTGTGCAGGGCGGCGGTGAGCCACTCCCGGGGTCCGGGCCAGGTGGTCTCGCGGCTGGGGCGCAGGGCGCGCAGCGCCAGGCTCACGGGCGCGCCGAGGACGAGCAGGATGGGCGCGAGCATGCTCAACGCCATGTGCACCGCCATGTGCGCGCTGAACAGCACCGGCGCATAGCGGGCCAGCCCGGAGCTGGTGGCGAGGACCACGACCACCCAGCCGGCGGTCCACACGACGAGGCGGTGGGCCGGCCAGGCGACGCCCCGCCGCCGCAGCCGCCACCAGCCCGCGGCGTAGGCACCGACGGCGGCCAGCGCGACCGTCAGCGCGAGGGGCTCGACGAGCCATTGCGTCAGCAGCCGGCCGACCGACACCGGGCCGGGCATGGGGAAGCCCAGCAGGCTCTGGGCGAGGGTCTCCTCGCCGCTGCCGGCGGCCGGCGGAGGCGTCCGGGACAGGGCCACCGCGAGCCCGAACGCCGCGGCGAGGACGGCCACCTCGACGACGGCGATCCGCCGGAACGCCCCGGGCCGGCCGCCGGCCAGGGCCGGGATGCTGACCCGCCGGTGCCACGCGGCGAGGCACACGACGACGGCGACAGCGCCGATCTTGATGGCGATGAGCCGTCCGTACGGGCTGCTCCACAGCTCGGCCGGGTGCTGCAGTCGGGTCAGGGCATTCATCGACCCGGCGGCGACCACGATCGGCAGGCACCAGGTGGCGAGGACGGAGAACCGGCGCACCGCCCGGTGCCGGTCGGCGGCGCCGCGAAGGCGGAGGAGCAGTAGCGCGGTCAGCCCGCCGAGCCAGGCGGCCGCGGCGACGCTGTGCAGCACCAGCGACGACACGGCGAGCTGATGGTTGCCCGACGAGGCCGCGTGCCCGGCGAACGCCGGCGCGGCGAGCCCCACCACGGCCACCGCGGCCAGGGGCACGACCGTGCGCACGGCGAAGGCGAGCCGGGCGACGACCGCGATCACCGCCGCTGCGGCCGCGCTCACCAGCATCGCCCGGCCCTGCACGAGGTCGAGCAGGAAGCTCACCGCCGCCCGTCCGCGCACGACGTCGGCGGCCGGTGCGGCGAGCAGGTCCGACACGGTGAACACGGCGAGCGCGGCGACCGCCACCAGCCATCCGGCCGCGGCCAGGGACGCCAGCCGGGTCGCGTGGAATCCCGCCGCGGACAGCGACGACCGGCGCTCCCGCCCGGTCCGTTCACGGTCGACCGGCGCGAGGCACACCGCGGCCAGCAGCAGCCCGAGCGTCGCCGCCGCGCTCACGTCGGCCAGCACTCTGGCGATCGGCAGTCCCCATGTGGTCACCGGGCCGGCCACCCTCAGCCCCGGCAGCGCCGTCGCGTCGGCGCCCCCGCCGGCGTACACCGCACCCGCCGCCGCGATGGCTGCGGCCACGATCGGCACCGCGGCCGGCGCGCGTCGCCGCGCGACCTCCTTCAACGCCACCGGGTCACTCCGGTCGCCGGTTCGCGTCACGTGCTGCCCGCCGGGCGCCGGCGACGGTCAGTACCAGTGCCGCAACAGCAACCGCGAGCGCTGCCGCCGACAGGACGACCGGGAGCGGACCGGTGCCCGAGGATCCCGCCGCGGCCGGTACTGCGGCCGGCGGGGCGCTGCCGGGTGCGGTGCGGGCCAGGTGCAGGACCGGTGCCGGGTCGTCGGGTTCCTGGCCGCCGGCTGGTTCCTCGATCCAGCGGGAGACCTCGCCGTCGGAGTACGTCTGCAGGGCCTTGAACGCGATGGTGCCGACGTCGGGCAGCGGGCCGGCGGACAGTTCGAAGTCCTCGAAGTAGCCGGGTTTGATGCCGCCGCCGGCCGCCGCGGTCCAGGTCACCTTCGTGACGGCCTCGGTGAGCCGGCCGTCCGGGGTGTCGACCGGTGCGGGCAGCGGCCCCCGTTCGGTGGTGGCGGTCCAGCCCGGGACGGCCTTGAGCGCGACGAACGCGATCGGGGTCGCGGCCGGCATGACGAGTTCGAGTTTGACGGTGCTGGCGGTGTCGCTCTCGTTCGGCACCCGGAACGTCAGCCGGGCGGTCCTGCCCGGGACGGCGTCCTCGGCGGTGACACTGATGTGCGCGGCGGCGACCCCCGGCACCAGGAGCACCGCGGCGATGACGGCGCCGGCGACGGCGATGCGCTGCCACATGACGGTGAGCATGTACGTCCGTTCCTCCGATGGGGCGGTGGTCAGGTGGCGTCCGGTCCGCCGGTCTGGTCGGCGCGTCGGCGCCGCGGCCAGAAGGCGAGGGCCGCGGCGATCGCGATGAGACCGGCGAGCAGCCCGACGACGAACGCGACCCCCCACGGCTGGACCGGCTCCTCCGCCGCGGCGGCGGCTTGAGACGTGGCGGCGGCGGTCGTGGGTGCCGGCGCGGCGGCGCTGGTCTGGGCCGGCACTGGGGACGGACTGCCGGCGGCCGGCGAGGCGGGCGGGGCGGCGGCCACCGTGAAGGTGATCTTGCCTTGGACGGGGTGCCCGTCGGTGGAGACGACGCGGTACGTGACGCTGACCGCACCGGCCGCGGTCGCCGCCCGCAAGGGCTGGGTGAGGGTGGTCCCGGCACCGGTCGGTGCTCCCGCGACCAGGTCGGCGCCGGCGGCGTCGACCACCGCCACCTGCGCCATGGCGGCGTTCGGCGACTCGCGGAACGTCATCGTGATCGCCGCCGGGCTGGTGGGCAGGCCGGCGCCCTCGGCCGGGGTGCTGCCGCGCAACGCGTTGTGCGCCCAGGCAGGCGAGGCGGTGGTGAGGGCCGTGACGACGGCCACCACCGTCAGCGCCGCGCCCGCCCGCCACCGGATCCGTCGTCGCGTGTCTGACCTCACCGCACCCGTTCCTTCCCCTGACCTGACTCCTACGTCACGTAGTCGTTCGCCGGGACGTGAAAGTTCCCGGGTGGGGCAACTCAATCGCTCTCGGATCGCAACTACGAAGCAACATAGTAGAAGAGACCCGACTCTTGACGCGTCGTCGGTCACGCGTATTAATATGCGCATGTGAACATGTGTCGCGGGAGAGTGATGTGATGGGCCACGGACACGATCACGACCACCAGGTCACGGCGACCGGCCGGCACCGTGGCGCGCTCGCCGGGGCGCTCGCCGTCTCGGTGGCGATCTTCGCCGTCGAGGTCGTCGGTGCGCTGGTCACCGGCAGCCTCGCGCTGTTCGCCGACGCCGGGCACGTCCTCGCCGACGCGGGTGGGGTGGCCCTGGCCCTCGGTGCGACGGTGCTCGCGGCCCGCCCGGCGACGGGCCGCCGCACGTTCGGGTGGGCCCGCGCGGAGATCCTCGCCGCCGCCGTCAACGGCCTGGTCCTCGCCGGGATGAGCGTCTACGTGTTCGTCGAGGGCGTCCGCCGGCTGGTCGAGCCGTCCACCGTCGAACCGGGCGGCATGGCGCTGTTCGGGTTCATCGGCCTGGCCGGGAACCTCGTCGGCGTCGCCCTGCTGTGGCGGGCCCGCAACGCCAGCCTCAACATGCGCGGCGCGTTCCTCGAGGTCGCCACCGACGCCGTCACCTCAGTTGGCGTCCTCGTCGCGGCGGGGGTGATCGCGGCGACCGGGTTCAACCGTGCCGACGCGATCGTGTCGGTGCTCATCGGCCTCGTCATCGCCCCGCGGGCGGTCCGGCTGCTGCGCGAGGCGGTCAACGTGCTCCTCGAAGCGACACCGTCCGGTATCGACCTGGACCAGATTCGTGACCACGTCACCGGGCTCGACCACGTCCTGGACGTGCACGACCTGCACGTCCACGCCGTCACGTCAGGCCTGCCGGTGCTCAGCGCCCACGTCGTCGTCCGCGACGAATGCTTCCAGGACGGGCACGCCCCACAACTGCTCGACGCGCTGCAGGCCTGCGTGGCCGGGCACTTCGACGTGGACCACTCGACGTTCCAGCTGGAGCCGGCCGGCCACGCCGGCCACGAACACCCCACCCATCCGTAGCGGGGCGCGTGCCGGGTCGCTGCGCGAGGCCTACCGGGCCGGCCGGTCGGAGCCGCTCCTGCGCTCCTGCCTGCGCTGGACGCGGTCCTGCACGTCGGCGGTCACGTCGGCGCGGAGGCGGCGGAGCAGGAAGGCCGACAGGATCATGCTCACGACGAGCGCGATGGCGAGCTTGAACGCCGGGTCGAGGGCGATCGGCAGCATGTACATCACGCCGGCCGCGGCGACGAACAGCACGAGTCGCGCGGCGAGCAGCTTTGCTACGGAGCCCATCCGACGACTGTAGCGCCGGTCCACCGTGTACGGCCCATCGGCCCGAGCTGGTGGTCACCTCGGCATCAGGTCATGTGCCAAGCAGCTCGGCGCGGTCGGCCGGCCCGCTGGCCGGGTAGGCGTGTGTTTCGGTGGCCTTGACCGCGGCCCACAGCTGCTGGCCCGGGGCCAGGCTCAGGTGCGCGGCGGCGGCCGGGGTGACGTCGGCCGCGGCGGTGATCGGCCCGGCGAGCTGGATCCGTAGGTTGTCGCCGTGGCGTTGGATGCCGGCGACGGTCGCGCTCCACGTGTTGCGGGGGCTGCCGTCGGGCTGGTGCGGGTGCAGCGCGACCGCGGAGGGCCGGAACACGACGAACGCGTCGCCGTCGAGCCGGTCGGTGGTGGCGAGGTCGAACCCGCCGGGGAGGTGGACGGTGTGGCCGTCGGCGCGGCCGCGGTACAGGTTGAGGCCGACGAGACGGGCGACGTAGTCGGTGCGTGGCCGGGCGGTGATGGTGGCCGCGTCGCCTTCCTGCACGACGTGGCCGTCCTCGACGATGACGAGCCGGTCGGCGAGGACGAGCGCGTCGAGCGGGTCGTGGGTGACGAGCAGCGCGGCGCCGGCGTGCTCGGCGAGGTGCCGTTGCAGCTCGGCGCGGGTGTCGAGCCTGGTGCGGGCGTCGAGGGCGGCGAGTGGCTCGTCGAGCAGCAGCAGCGCCGGGTGTACCGCGAGGGCGCGGGCCAGGGCGACCCGCTGAGCCTGCCCGCCGGAGAGCTGGCGGGGTTTGCGTTTTGCGTGCTCGGCCAGCCCGACCCGGGCGAGCCAGGCGGCGGCCTGCTCGCGGGCGGTGCGCCGGTCGACGCCGTGACGGCGCGGGCCGAACGCGACGTTGTCGAGCGCGGTCAGGTGCGGGAACAGCAGGTAGTCCTGGAAGACGACGCCGATCGGGCGGCGCTCCGGCGGGGTGAAGCGGCGCCGGTCGGGCCGGTCGAGGTCGGCGCCGTCGACGGTGACGTGCCCGGTCGTGAGGGGCTGGAGACCGGCGAGGGCGCGCAGCGCGGTGGTCTTGCCGGCGCCGTTGGGGCCGAGCAGCGCGACGACCTGCCCCGGGTCGATCCGCAGGGCGACGTCGAGCCGGAACGTGCCCCGGTCCACGACGAGGTGCGCGTCGACGAAGGCGCCGGTCATGGGCTGGTGATCCAGCGGTCGCGGAGGCCGGCGAGGATGGCGACGGAGACGGTGAGCAGGATCAGGCTCAGCACGATCGCGGCGTCCAGGTCGGTCTCCAGGGCCAGGTAGACGGCGAGCGGCATCGTCTGGGTCGTGCCGGGGAAGTTGCCGGCGAACGTGATGGTGGCGCCGAACTCACCGAGCGCCCGGGCCCAGCACAGCACCGCGCCGGCGGCGATGCCGGGCGCGACGAGCGGCAGCGTCACGTGCGTGAACGTGGTCCAGCGGCCGGCGCCGAGGGTCGCGGCGGCCTCCTCGTAGCGGCTGTCGGCGCCGCGCAGCGCGCCTTCGACGGCGATGATGAGGAACGGCATCGCCACGAACGACTCGGCGATGACGACCCCGGTGGTGGTGAACGGGAACGTGATGCCGAACGTCGTGTCGAGCCACTCGCCGAGCAGCCCGCGGCGGCCGAAGACGAGCAGCAGCGCCACGCCGCCGACGACGGGCGGCAGCACGAGCGGGACGGTGACCAGCGCCCGGACGAGGCGCCGGCCGGGGAACTCGATACGGGCGAGGAGCCAGGCGAGGGGCACGCCGAGGAGCACGCAGACCAGCGTGGCGAGGGTGGCGCACTGCAGCGACAGCCGCAGCGCGGTGAGCACGCCCGGCTCGGTGAGCCGCTGCGGCAGCGTGGTCCAGGGTGCGCGGATCAGCAGGCCGATCAGCGGGACCGTGAGGAACAGCAGGCCGAGCCCGGCAGGCAGGAGCAGCCCGGCCGGGATCCGCTGCCGCCGGGGCGGCGCGACCGCTGGTCGCGTCGCCTTCGCGGAGTCCATGATCGGCATCGCCGGAGTTTACGGTGCCTGGAAGCCGGCGCCCGTGAGCACGGCCTTGCCCTTGTCGGACATGACGTAGGCGACGAACGCCTGCGCGCCGGCCGGATTCTTCGCCTTCTTCAGCACGATGATCGGGTAGTCGTTGATCGCGCCGGCGGACTCGGGGAACTCGACGCCCTCGACGTCCGCCGCGGCGGTCTTGGCGTCGGTCCGGTACACCAGGGCCGCGTCGACCTCGCCGAGCTTCACCTTCGACAGGGCGGCCTTCACGTCCTGCTCGAGGGTCACCGGGGTGAGCTTCACGGTGGCGGCGTCGAGGGCCTTCTTAGCGGCGGCACCGCACGGCACCTGCTCGGCGCACAGGGCGACCTTCACGCCGGGCTTCGCCAGGTCGGCGAGGCCCTTGATCGCCTTCGGGTTGCCCTTCGGCACCGCGATGACGAGCTGGTTCTTCACGAAGGTGGTGGCCGTGCCCTCGCCGCCGCCGGCGTCGGTGACGGTCTTCATGTTCGCCGGCGCGGCGGAGGCGAACACGTCCGCGGGCGCGCCCTGGTTGATCTGCGTGGCGAGGGCGGAGCTGCCGGCGAAGTTGAAGGTGACCTTCGTGCCGGGGTTGGCGGTCTCGAAGTCCTTGCCGATGGTCTTGAACGACTCGGTCAGCGAGGCGGCCGCGAACACGGTGATGTCGCCGGTGACCGCGGCGGCGCTGCTGGCGCTGCCGGTGGACGGCTGCGGGGCGGCGGTCTTCGTGTCGTCGGCGCAGGCGCTGATCCCCACGACGGTCAAGGCCGCGAACGCGGCCAGGCTGGTGCGGATCCAACGGGATGTCACGAGCTGGTCCTCCCCTTATTCGCGACGGCCGGGGTGGAGCGCTCCACCACGACCGTGGTCGACTTGATCACTGCGATGGCCACCGAGCCGACCTGCAGGTCGAGCTCGTCGACGGCTTCCCGGCTCATCAGCGACACGATCCGGAACGGGCCGGCCTGGATGTCGACCTGCGCCATCACCGTGTCCTTGACGACGGCGGTGACGATCCCGCGCAGCCGGTTGCGCGCCGAGGACGCACCGGTGTCGGTGCCCTCGGTGCGGACGAACTCGGCGAGATCGAGGCCGTCGATGAGCCGGTGGCCGTGCTCGTCCCGGCTGGCGGTCAGCCGGCCCGCGTCGACCCAGCGCCGGACGGTGTCCGCGCTCACGCCCAGCAGCTCGGCCGCTTCACTGATCCGGAACACTGTCACCGGCACACCCTAGCTGTCGCATGTGCAGCAGCAAATCGGCTGCCGGGCTCGCGTCTTCGAGAGCCTGGTCTCATCAGCCCCGCATCTGCATGACGGAACCTTGACCGGCGGCAGCGGGATGACCGCCGGCGTCGGCAGTGACCAGGCGCGACGGGTTCACGGCCAGCAGCCCCGTCCCGGCTGACCCGGGGCGGGGCTGGGTTGGGTAGGGCCCGTCTACGGGTTGAAGACGGCGTTCTCCTCGGCGGTGAGCAGCCGTGACCGGATCAGGAAGCGGACGCCCTCGGGAGCCTCCAGGGAGAACCCGCCGCCGCGGCCCTTGACCACGTCGACGGTGAGGTGGGTGTGCCGCCACGCCTCGAACTGCGCCGCGGACATCCAGAACGTCACCGGCTCCGGGACGCCGTCGATCCGCAGCTCCTGCAGCAGCACGTCCGACCCGCCGGTGCGGAACTCACCATCGACGTAACACATCGGGGAGCTGCCGTCGCAGCAGCCGCCGCTCTGGTGGAACATCAGCGGCCCGTTGGCCGCGTACAGCTTGCGCAACAGCTCGGCCGCGGCGTCGGTGACCGCGACGCGTGACATCTCGGCCATCGGCTCAGAAGAAGCCGAGCTTCTTGGGGGAGTAGCTCACCAGGAGGTTCTTGGTCTGCTGGTAGTGGTCCAGCATCATCTTGTGGTTCTCCCGGCCGATGCCCGAGCCCTTGTAGCCGCCGAAGGCGGCGTGCGCGGGGTATGCGTGGTAGCAGTTGGTCCACACGCGACCGGCCTGGATGGCGCGGCCGGCCCGGTAGGCCCTGGAGCCGTCGCGGGTCCAGACGCCGGCGCCCAGTCCGTACAGCGTGTCGTTGGCGATCTTGATGGCGTCGTCGAAGTCGGCGAACGGCGCGACCGACACGACCGGACCGAAGATCTCCTCCTGGAAGATGCGCATCGCGTTGTTGCCCTGGAAGATCGTCGGCTGCACGTAGTACCCGCCGGCGAGCTCGCCGCCGAGGTCGGCCCGCGCGCCGCCGGTGAGGACCTTGGCGCCTTCCTGCTGACCGATGTCGAGGTACGACAGGATCTTCTCGAGCTGGTCGTTGGACGCCTGCGCACCGATCATGGTGGCCAGGTCGAGGGGGTGGCCCTGCACGATCTGCTCGGTGCGGGCGACGGCGTCGTGCAGGAACCGGTCGTAGTGGCCCTGCTGGATCAGCGCGCGGGACGGGCAGGTGCAGACCTCGCCCTGGTTGAGGGCGAACATCGTGAAGCCTTCGAGGGCCTTGTCGTAGAAGTCGTCCTGGGCGGCGCTGACGTCGTCGAAGAAGATGTTCGGGCTCTTGCCGCCGAGCTCCAGCGTGACCGGTTTGATGTTCTCGCTGGCGTACTGCATGATCAGCCGCCCGGTGGTCGTCTCGCCGGTGAACGCGACCTTCGCGACCCGGGCGCTGGACGCGAGGGGCTTGCCGGCCTCGACGCCGAACCCGTTGACGATGTTGACGACGCCCGGCGGGAGCAGGTCGCCGATGAGGCTCATCAGGTAGTGGATCGAGGCGGGGGTCTGCTCGGCGGGCTTGAGCACGACGGCGTTGCCGGCCGCGAGGGCGGGCGCGAGCTTCCAGGTCGCCATGAGGATCGGGAAGTTCCACGGGATGATCTGGGCGACGACGCCGAGCGGCTCGTGGAAGTGGTACGCGACGGTGTCGTCGTCCAGCTCCGACAGCGACCCCTCCTGGGCCCGGATGGCGCCGGCGAAGTACCGGAAGTGGTCGATCGCCAGGGGGATGTCGGCGGCGAGCGTCTCCCGGATCGGCTTGCCGTTCTCCCAGGTCTCGGCGACGGCGAGGGCCTCGAGGTTCGCCTCCATCCGGTCGGCGATCTTGTTGAGGATGTTCGCCCGGTCGCCGGCCGAGGTCCGGCCCCAGGCGGGCGCCGCACCGTGGGCGGCGTCGAGGGCGAGCTCGACGTCGTCGGCGGTGCCGCGGGCGACCTCGGTGAACGTCTGACCGGTCACCGGGGTGGGGTTCTCGAAGTACTGCCCCTTGACCGGCGGCACGAACTGCCCGCCGATCCAGTTGTCGTAGCGCGGCTCGTAGTGCATCTTCGCGCCGGACGTGCCGGGCGCGGCGAAGTCGGTCATCGTGGTGACCTTCCGTCAGCTGCCGCCGTCCGTCGTTGGACGGTTGGGCCGTGACGGGCACGGTAGTTTCGCGGACGTTACATGAATGTAGCGTCGGCGCTCGCTCAGCGGCTCAGTCCGTACTCGGCGCGGAGCTGCCGCACGCGGGCGTTGGCCACGCCGCGGTGCGCCGAGCGGTGCGGCGCGACGGCGGCGAGACGCTCCCACACCTCGAGGTCGTCGAAGCCGCTCCGGTCGGCCCAGGTCCGGACGAGCCCGGCGTCGAACGAGGCGAGCACCGCCGAGCGGAGCTGGGTGTGCAGCCACTGCCTCTGCCGAGCCACCCCGGGCGCCTCCGACGTCGGCAGCAACGGCCCGGGGTAGCCGGCGAGGGCCCGGGCGAGGTGGTCGCCGTGCAGCGCCGCCGCCACGTCGGCGAAGTCCGCGTCGATGCTCGTGCGCAGCCGGTACGGGCGGGATGCGAGCAGGTCGCCGACGACGTGCCGGAGCCGGTTCAGCTCCACCCGCACGGTGGCCGGGTTCGCCTGGTCGTCGTACAGGGCGCTCAGCAGCTGCTCGCCGGTCAGCCCGTCCGGGTGCAGCACCAGCATGATCAGGATCTCGGTGTGGCGGCGCTGCAGCCGGATCGTCCGCCCGTCGACGTGCAGGGTGCCGTCGTTGCCGCCGAGCGCTGACAGGCGCACCGACGGCCCGGCGGCGGGTGTCCACAGCCCCGGAGGTTCGAGCACCGGTCGGGAGCCGGCGGGATGGCGTGACAGCTGGCGGGCGAGCTCGGCCTCGGAGGCGCGGGCCGCCGAGCGCACCAGGGCCAGGCTCAGCGGGTTGGCCACGCCGTGCCCGCCGGTGATGTCGATGACGCCCAGCACCTGCCCGGAGACCGGGTCGTGGATCGGCGCGGCCGAGCACGTCCACGCCTGCACCGACGACAGGTAGTGCTCGGTGGCGAAGATCTGCACCTCGTGGTCGAGCGCCAGCGCGGTGCCGGGGGCGTTGGTGCCGGCGTGCGGCTCGTCCCACCGGGCGCCCTCGACGAAGTTCATCCGCTCGGCGCGGGCCCTGGCGACCCGGTGGCCCTCCACCCACAGCAGCTGGCCCGCGGCGTCGGACACCGCCATGAGGTAGTCGCCGTCGTCCGCCGTGTCGCCGACGAGCTGCCGCAGCACGCCGATGACGCGGGAGAGCGGGTGCGCCGCCCGGTACGCGGACAGGTCGTCGTCGGCGAGCAGGACCGGCGGGCTCGCGTCCTGGCCGACCCGCGCGGCCGACGACCGCTGCCAGGACCTGGCCACGACGTCCCGCAGCCCCGGGTCGATCCCGGCGAGGGCCTGCGTGGACAGGAACCGCTCGTGGGCGGCCGCGATCTCACGGGCCCGCCGCTGCGGGTCCGCGCCGACGTCGGCGAGCCACGCGTTTCCCATCAGCTCCCGCCTTGGCGTGCCACCTGGCAGGACCGCAGGTCGCCGCCAGACTCGTCCACCAAGAGTGCATGCGCCGCGGGACCAGCGCAACCTTCCCCGCAGGTGCACGGGACGGCCGCCGCCGGCCCTCGCAGGTGCGCGGCGTTACGGCAGCTGCAGGAGCGGCGCGGCGGCGACGATCGGGTCCGCGAGGACCTGCCCGGCCGCCTCGCCGACCGGCAGCCGCACGGCGGGCAGCGGCGCGGCGACGTCCCAGGCCGTGGCGTACGCCTGAGCCCAGGGCACGTCGACGCCCGTCCCCGGTGCGAGCAGCTGCGTCCCCGTGGCGACCATGAGGGCAGCGAACCGCGCGCCGGTGTCACCGAAGTGCCGTTCCGGGTTCACGCGTGCAACCAACTTCTCCCGGACCCGGTCCCGCGGCTGTGAGGTCAGCCGGCGTCGTCCGGCGGCGGCGCGGGCGATGACCGGCCGATCGCGTCGAGGAACCGCACGGCGGCCTCGGCGTTCTCCAGCCGCCACAAGAGCAGGGTCCGGTCGAAGCCGGTCGCGGCGGCGTGCCGGCGCCGCAGGGTGTCGCGGACCGGGGCCAGGATGTCGTGCTGCGCGGCGATCAGGCCGGCGGGGTCCTCGCCGCGGCGGGTGATCAGGGCCAGCTTCGCCAGCAGCGCCGAGCGCATGTCACGCACGTGGGGCACCGGCTCGTGCAGCCACTCGGCGACCGCCGCCGATCCGGCCGGGGTGGTGGCGAGGATCGAGCGTTGCGGGCCGCGGCTGCCCGCCTCCGTGGTCTCCACCTGGATCAGGGCGAGCCCGGTGAGGCGGTCCAGGCAGCGGTAGACGATCGGGCGCGGGATGTGCCACACCCGGCCGACCGCGCCGTCCTCGGCGGTGAGCGCGGCGATCGCGAAGCCGTGCGTGGGCTGCTCGTCGACGACGGTGAGCACGATCCAGTCGGCCAGGGACAGTGGCGGCAGCTCACCCATCGCGTCAGCCTACGGCGCGGGGTTCCGCCCGCGTCGCATCCTCGGTAGTCTCAATGCGACTACCAGCCGAGGGAGGCGCGGCGTGATCGGGCACCTCGACGACGGCACGCCCTTCCACGCGCCGGTCGGCGTGATGCTCGGCGACGGCGACGGCGAACGCGTCTGCTGCCACCTGTGCGGTCGCTGGTACCTGTCGGTGGCCAGTCACCTGCGGGTGCACGGCTGGACCAAGGCCGCCTACATCGCCGCGTTCGGCCTGGAGGTCGGCAACCCGCTGGCGGGGCGGCGGACCCGGCAGCGGCGCGCGGAGGCGCTGCGGGCCCGCCAGCATCGCGACCCGGCCGTCCAGCGGGCGCAGGCGGCGGCCCGGGTCCGGGCGCGCAGCGGTGCCCTGACGGTCGCCGCGGCCGAGGCCGCCCGGGGCCGGCCGCATCCGCAGGAGCGCCTCGTGAAGACCCTCGCGGCCCTGTCGGCCATCCGCCCCGCGGCCTGCGCCGAAGGCAACCGGCAGCGGTCCGAGCAGCACCTGTCCGACGTCGGCGCCAAGGTCGCGGCCCAGTTCGGGTTCGAGTCCTTCGCCTGCTACGTCCGCGACCGTCTCGCGAGCGGGCGGAGCCTCGCCGCGATCAGCCGCGAGGCCGGGCTGCACAAGGACTGGCTGTCCCGGCACCTGCCCGCGATCGCACCGGACCTCGCCGCGCAGCGCGCGCGGATCCGCGCCCATCCCGGCGATGCCCGGCTGCTGCCGGCCGCCCGGTCCGCCGGTCACGCCGACGTCGGCGCGTACCTCCGCCACCGCCATCTGCGGCAGCACCGCACGGTCGCCGCGATCGCCGCCGAGGCCGGGGTGACGCGCTGGTCGGTCCTCGCCGCGATGGAGCGGCACGGCATCGCCGCGGTCCCGCACGCGACGAAACGGCACCGGGCCGCGAGCCGCAGTTCGAGCGCCGCCGCGCCGCTCGGGTTCACGTCGGTCGCCGCGTATGCCGCGCACCGGCGGGCGGAGGGCGCGACATGGCGGGCGCTGGCCGCCGAGTCCGGCCTGCCCGAGTCGACGCTGCAGCGGCACGCCGCGGGCCGCAACGCCTGAAGGGCGCGGTATGTCCATTGTGGACGGCGGCCACTGGATGAACCGGGTGGCCGCCGCCGGGTAGTGCTGTCAGTGTGCGACGGGGCAGCCGCCGGTGAGCTTGCCGAGGAACTGGTTCGGGTCGTAGTAGTGCTCGACCTCGAGGAGCTTCAGGTCGTCGCTGACCTTCGCGACGCTGATGCCGAACATCTCGATCGTCTGCCCGTTGGGCTGGTGGCCGTGGTACTCGCCCTCGAAGGCGCCCCAGTGCCGCCACTTGAACGTGACGACCGGCGGCGGGCTGAGGACCTCCAGGACCTCCCAGTAGAAGCCGCCCGGGAACGCCTGGTGGAAGATGTGGTGCGACGACTCGAACGACTCCTGGCCCGTCTTGTAGAACGGGCTCTCGCCGATGAGGATGTTGTAGCTGCCGATGTCGGCGATGTCCTGCGCGCTCGCCCACGGCCCGCCGTTGACGTTCGTCCGGAAGTGTTCGGTCACCATCGACACCCAGGTCGCGGGGTCCTTCTTGTAGGAGACCTCCATCTCGAAGACCTGGACGATGGTCTCGACGACCGCCTCCAGCGAGTCCGGCGCGTGCTGGGTGGTGCGCTGCCCGGGCATGACCTGGTGGGACAGGTGGTAGTCGGGGGTGGTGCCGTCACGCCAGGCCGACGAGTCGGTGGCGTCGATGACGGCGGTGCGGCCCTGCAGCCACAACGGGGTTTCGGACACGATTCGGTTTCCGCCCTTTCAGGACGAGTGAGGGGGTGCCTGGCAGGACGGCCACCCGCCAATGGCTACCCCCGTCGGTAGTTGCAGTGAGACTACCGACGGGGGTTCGGCAGCGGAACCCCGGGACCCCGCACGCGCGTCGATGCCCTGGTGGGGCACGATCCGGGCGCCGGGGTTCCGCCGCATCGGTCCTCGTCTACTGCAGGAGGTCGAACCGCTCCCACGGCCCGATCGCGGTCCGGTTCGCGACCAGCGCCGCGGCGCCGGCGTTCTCGGCCGTGACGTACCTGGCGTTGACGACGGCCTTGAACGACACGCTGCCGTCGCTGTTGGTGATGCGCTGGAAGATCTCCCACGCCCCGACGGCCGTCCGGTTGGCGATCAGCGGGTTCGCGCCGCCGTTGTCCGCGCAGACGATCTTGTTGTTGGCGTGGGCGCGCAGCGCCACGAAGTCCTCGCCGAGGTTCAGCATGTCGAACTGCTCCCACGGGCCGATCGCCGTCCGGTTGGCGATCAGCGGGCTCGCGCCGGCGTTGTCCGCCGTCACGTACCTGTTGTTGATCCTGGCCCGCAGCGACACCACCTGCTGCTGGGTGCCCGTCGGCACGGCGACCCCGGTGCCGATGAAGGCCATCCAGTCGACGTTGAACAGGAACTCGGTGCCACCGCCGGGGCTGCGGCCGACGAAGTAGAGCTTGCCGGTGCCGGCCGGCGGCGCGGTCAGGCCGACGGCGACGTCGGTGTAGTTCTGCCAGCCGCTGGTGCCGGGCACCGTGGCGCTGCCGAGCAGGGTGCCGTTGACGGGGTCACCCCAGCGGACGTCGACGATGCCGCCGGTCGTCGCCGACGCGGCCCGCACCCGGATCACGTTGACGCCCGCGAGCGACGCCGGTTCGACGCTCCACCAGTCGCCGTCCTCGACGAAGCCGATGTGCCTGCTGCCGTCGGCGCTCGCCTCGACGATGACGCCGGCGTCGTCGGTGCCGTGGCCGTTCGAGGCGCGCCCGGTGTTGGTGTAGAACTCCGCGCCCGTCCGTTTCGGGTGCAGGATGACCTGGCTGCGGGTCGTCAGCGGGGCCGAGCCGCCCGCGCCGCCGTGGTCGGTGTAGACGGCCTCCAGCACGTAGAAGACGTTGTCGCCCTCGGCGTGCCCGCTCGACAACGTGGTGGTGACGGTGCCGCTGCAGCCGTTGTAGGAGTCCAGCGGGTGGCCGTGCTCGTCGTGGCCGAGGATGGCGTTGAGTTGGAGCTCGGTGCAGTTGACGGCGCCGTCCTCCGGGTCGGTGACCGTGGCGGAGAACGAGACCTGGTCGCCCCACTGGTAGAACCCGCCGTCCGGCGGTGCGGTGAGGGCGACGGTCGGCGCGGTGTTGCCGACGGTGATCGGCACGCTCGCGGTGCTGGACTTGCCGATCGTGTTGGTCACCTTCAGCACGGCCGTGTAGTTGCCGTTCGCGGTGTAGGTGTGGCTCGGGTTCGCCGCGGTGGAGGTGCCCCCGTCGCCGAAGGTCCAGAGGTACTGCAACGCGCCGCCGGCCGGGGTGCTCGACTTGTCGCCGGTGAAGGCGACGGTGAGCGGCGCCGGCCCGTTCGTCCGGTTGGCCTCGGCCTTCGTGACCGGTGACGCGCCGCCGACGACGTGGTCGATGCGGTAGATGCCGGAGTCGGTGTTGTTGCCGCCGAACCCGTTGCCCCACTCGATGAGGTACAGCGCGCCGTCCGGGCCGAACTTGAAGTCCATCGGCTTCTTGAACGAGAACGCGCCCAGCAGCCGGTCGATCGCCGTGACCGCCTTGCCGTCCGCGGACAGCTGGAACGTGTACATGAAGCTGCTGTTCCACTCGGCGAAGATCGCCCGGCCGTCGAAGTACTGCGGCCACTTGCGGTCCGAGACGAGGTTCGGGTCGAACCGGTAGACGGGCCCCGCCATCGGCGCGCCGCCGGACAGCTGCGGGAACTGGTTCGGGTCGGGATTCTTGTGATACCAGACGGTCGCCGGCTTCGCCGCGGGCAGCGTCGTCAGGCCGGTGTTGTTCGGCGACGTGTTCGCCGGGCCGGTGCCGCACGCGAACGGCGCGCCGGACGTGCCGTTCGCGAAGTTGTAGGCGAGGTACGGCGTGTTGTTGCCGATGCAGTACGGCCAGCCGGAGTTCTCCGGCGCGGACATGATGTTCCACTCGACGGTGTTCTGCGGGCCGCGGGCCGGGTTCGCGGTGTCGGCGTCCGGCCCGTAGTTGGCGACCATCGCGTAGCCGGTCTTCGGGTCCAGGCCCATCCGGAACGGGTTGCGCTGCCCCATCGCGTAGATCTCGGGCCGGGTCTTCGCGGTCCCCGGCGGGAACAGGTTGCCGCTCGGGATCGTGTACGTGCCGTCCGGCTCCGGATGGATGCGCAGCACCTTGCCCGACAGGCTGTCGGTGTTGCCGGCGGTGCCCTGCGCGTCCCAGATCGCCCGGCCGGACCGCTGGTCGATGGGGGTGTACCCGTCCGAGGCGAACGGGTTCGTCGCGTCGCCCGTGGCCAGCCACAGGTTGCCGTTGGTCTTGTCGATCGCGAGCCCGGCGCCGTGGTGGCAGCAGTCGGCCCGCTGCACCGGCACGTCCAGGATGACCTTCTCGCTGGCCGGGTCGATCGTGTCGCCGTTGACCGTGAAGCGGCTCAACCGGTCGACGTTCGCCGTCAGCGGCGAGTAGTACAGGTACAGCCAGTGCGTGGTGGTGAAGGCCGGGTCGAGCGCGATGCTCAGCAGCCCGCTCTCGTACGACGTGAAGACGCTCAGGCGCCCGGACCGCACGGTCCCGCCGCCAGGCTGGATCACGTTGACGTCGCCGAGCCGGTCCACGTAGAAGACCCGGCCGTCGGCGGCGATGTCGAGCATCATCGGGTTGGACGTGTTCTCGTCCAGCGGCACCTTCTGGAAGTTGGTGTCCGGTGGCGCCGGCTCCGCGGTGGACGGACCGGCGTGGAGCGCGACGACGGCGACGGACAGCAGCACGGCGGCCGCGGTGGTGCGGGCAGCACGACGCAGCCCGCGGGTGGCAGATGGCATGCCGAACAGACCTCCCCCGTGAGGTAATCGAATGCCGAACGTAGACACCGGTGAATGACCCGTCAATGCGGCGAACGTGCTATGTACGCCGATGGATCTGACCGCTACGGTGTCGGCCTTCTGCCCGGACGTGGTCGCCCGAAGCAGGAACTGCGTGCAGCGGAAGACCGCCGCCGACCGGCAGGGCCGGCGGCGGTCCAGCGAAACGGGGAGGCGCGGTTGCCGGCTGCTCCGGCACCACGTCGAGCGCAGCGGCAGCCGGCCGCGGCGCCCCTCGCAGGTTCTCGTCAGGCTAGAACAGCGTCCAGTGCTGGTCCGCTGATCCGTTGGAGGCCCACAGCACCACCGGAGCGCCGTTGTACGTGGAGATGGACTGCACCGCCAGCACGCATGCGCATCCCTCCAAGCCGCCCTTCAGGTTCATCAGGTTGTGCTCGACAGAGTTCTGGTTCGGGTCGAGAGCCCGGGCCCAGTACTGATCCAGGCTCCCGGTGCAGGGGAAGCCCAGGATGCGTGATCCGTTGTAGATGTTGCCCCCGTTGACGGCGAGGCACCTGCCGTCGCCGTTCACGTACATGCAGTACGTCGGGTACGTCGGATGGCAGCTGCCGGCGGGGGAGTGCCAGGTCTGGTCGTTGTTGGTCGTGCAGGTGTAGATGCCGGCGAGGCCGTTGGCGATACCGATGCACTTGGCGGCGTTCCTGTTGTAGATCCGGCCCTCCGGCGCCGGGCCGGAATCGGCCTGCGACTGCGCGGGGGTCCGCCCCGCCGCGGCCTGCGCCGACGCCGGGGCGGGCGTTGCCGCGAGCAGCGTGACGACGGCGACGACGGGCAGCATCCACCGCATCCATCGACTTCTCAGGACGTTCGACATCCAGTTTCCTTTCGGTGAGGATCGTGCCCGCATCGGGCCGATCTTGTGACGGCACTGCATTGACCTCCGGGCCATCCAGCCGCCTGTGCAGGCCCGGTTCCGGTCGCCGCCGCTTCGCGCGGCGGCGACCGACGGGTTACGGAAGCTGTCGCCGGCGGCGTGCGGCGATGAGGACGAGCGCCGCCCCCGTGGTCGCGACGGCCGCCCCCGTGACGGCGGCGCTGGTCCACGAGGTCGTGGTGCCCGACTCCACCAGGACGTCGCCGCCGCTGCACGACACGGTGATGCCCGCGGTGTGGTTGTCCGCGAGCTGCATCGCGTAGTTGTAGCTCGTGCCCCCGACGAACACCCGCCTGGGCCGGCGCCCGAACATGCCGCCGGCCTGGCCGCCGCTGCCGGTGCTCAACCCTGACGGGTCGCCGTCGTCGAGCGCCACCGAGCAGTTCATGCCGGCCCGGCTCGTCGGGGCGTCCTGGTAGACGGTGAACGTGGTGCCGGGCCGCAGCTCGAAGTGCACCGAGCTGCCCGGCCCGGCGACCGGCCGGGCGGCGCGCTCGCCCGAGATCCCTCCCTGGGGAGCGAGCGCGCCGGCCACACACAGGAACACCAGGAGCAGCGCCGGCGGCACGGCGAACCACCAGACCGCCGGACGTGTGCTCGACGGCCGGTCGCCCGCGCCGGACAGGTCGGTCATCAGCAGAAGCTCGTGACGCACTCGCCGTTGACCCAGCTGAGCCTCCGGGGAAGCGTGAACGGCATCGAGTTGCCGCCGCCGGCCACTCCCGACGAGTCCCTGCCCAGGCTCCGTGGCACCTGCCCGGGCCGGTACTGCACGACCTCGAAGTTCGGATAGTCGTCCCCGGTCAGGTCCACGCGGATGTCACCCTTGTCGTTGACGTCGATCCAGATCTCGCCGTTGACCTCGCAGCACGGGAGCGCGCTGTTGAGTCCCGAGTACTGGATGTCCAGATGGTTCTCCCGGGCCGACACCACCGTGGCGTCGTTGGCGCCGCCCTTCTCGATCGGCAGCGCGGGCACCTGCCTGCTGGCGATGAGCGGCACCTCGTCGATCCGGACGAATGGCGGTTTGCTGTCCATGACCGGCCACGGGACGTTGAGCTGCTCCTGGATCGTGCTGGCGCACACGGTGTAGGTGATCTCACCGGTGTCCGTGTTCCAGGCCATCGTGATCCGGTAGGGAACGTCGGCGTTGAGGCTGAAGTCGCGGTCGTCGCCGAGGAGGTACCCGCCGGCGGCGTCCTTCTCCGGGATGAAGAAGCGGCAGATGATGATTCCCTGTCCGGGTGCCTTCGGGCCGGTCTTGATGGTGTACCGCCTGTCACCGGGATTCTTGACGTCGCCGAAGTACTCGTCGCCGGCGGTGTCGTACTGGTCGCTGATCGGCGGCAGGTGGTGCTCCGGCTCCTTGCAGCCCTGCCTGGCGTCCTCGACGCTGCACGAGCGTCCGCCGTGCGGGTCGGTGTTGGTGTGCGGCGCGTCGTTGCCGTACGAGTAGCCGTTCATCTGCTGCGGTTCGGTGTTGTCGATCAGTGGGTCGACGGATACGAAGCGCCCGATCGCCGGGTCGTACTCGCGGGCGCCGAGATGGACCAGGCCGGTGTTGTCGACGGTCCCCCCGACGAAACCCTTGTCCATCTTCGCCGGCCACGTGCCGGTGCCGCCGCGCACGGTGCCGTACGGGTCGGTGCGCCGCACCGCCACCGTCAGGCTCACCGCGTTGACGGAGATGTTCGCCGTGCCCTGCTGATCGCTGATCAGCCAGGTGAGGCCGGCCGCGGTCCGCGTGCCGACGGACTGGTCGCCGATGCTGTAGTACCGGGTGCAGGTCTTCGCGCCCGTCGCGCTGGTGAAGCGCAGTTCCTGACCCGGCAGGTAGAGCGTCTTGCCGGCCGGGTCCCGCCGGATCAGCCGGTGGCCGTCGGCGTCGTAGACGTACGTCGTGGTGCCCGTCGCGTCGGAGCTGGAGGCCAGCATCCCCTCGGCGTCCCAGGTCAGGTTCTGCTGACCGGTGGCCGCCGGGCGGGCCTTCGTGTTGCCGGTCTCGTCGTACTGGTAGGACTGGCTCCGGGTCCCGCCGTTGTCGGTGATCGTGGCGTCGGCGAGCCGGTGGGTGCCGGCGGTGGTGGCGTAGGTCGTGGTCCGCTGCCCTTGCCCGATGAGGTGCTCGACGAGGCCGCTGCGGTTGCCCGCGACGTCGTAGGCGAAGGACTGCCAGTAGGGCGCGGGACCGCCGAGCGCCCCGACGGACCTGGCCGCCTGGCAGTCGCCGCTGGTGGGGGTCCACGCCTCGGCGAGCCGGCCCAGGTGGTCCGTCTCGAAGCACTGGTGGTCCCCGGCGGTGATGTCGTCGACCTTGGTGACGTTGCCGGCGTTGTCGTACCCGTACCGCACGTCGGCCACCGTGGCCGCCGGCGACTGCTTGCTGGTCCAGATCTGGGCCAGCCGGCGGGTGTCCTGGTCGTACGTGCGCACCACGTCGACGGGTGCGCCGCCGTTGTTGCCCAGGTGCACGGCGCCGGGCTCACCGAAGCTGGTGTAGTCCATGCCCGTCACGTAGCTGGTGCCGAGGTTGGTGCCGAGGCTCTTGTACTTCGCCTGGTCGGTGTAGCCGTAGGTGAGCGTCTCGGTGGCCAGGTCGCCGAGGGCGGGCATCCGCATGGTGGCGGTGCTGCCGTCCTGCTTGTACGTGTAGACGTAGGAGAAGGTGCCGGCCAGGTTCTGCTCGGTCGGCGGGATCGTGTACTTGACGCTGGTCGGCTGGTAGCCGGCGGTGAAGCCCAGGGTCTCGACCTCGTAGGTCTCGGTCGGGGTGGCGTACCTGATGGACTTCACGACCTGACCGCGGGCGGTGGTGCCGTTGCTCAGGTTGTCGTAGGTCCACTCCGCGCGCTTCGGCCCGGTGACGCCGTTGTCCCGCACGCTCGTGCGGCGGCCGAGGATGTCGTACGTGTAGGCGATGGTGGTGTTGCGGGCGTCCTTGCTGGTCTCCAGGAGACCGCCGGCGTTGTAGACCATCGTGGTCAGGCCCTTGTCGGGGTCGGTGACCGTCAGCTGCCGGTTGTGCAGGTCGAAGGTGTAGTCCCAGCGGTTGCCGGCCGGGTCGGTGACCCGGTCGACCTGCCCCTTGCGGTTGTGGCGGTAGACGGTGGCGTCGTAGCCGGTCGCCGGGACCGCCGGGCCGGGGGTCACCCCGGCGTGGTACTGCCGGAGCTCGACCGTCACGCCGGCCGCGTCGGTGACCGTCGACGTCCTGGTGCCACCGGCGGGCGGGACCACGTCGACCCGGTCGCCGCCGTAGCTGGTCGTCGTCCGCCACTTCTCGGTGCCGCCCGGGCTGGCCGGGGACGCCTGCACCTGGAAGACCGCGGCGACGGAACGGCCGGCGCCGTCGTAGAGCGTGCGGGTCTGCGCCGGGATCGTGCCGGTCGGGTTGAACAGGTCGGTGCTCGGCGCGACCGACGCCAGGTACGGCTTGCGCACGGTGCTGATCCGCCCGGCCGAGTCGTACAGGGTGTCGGTGACGATGGCCTTCGGACCGCCCGTCGCGTCGGCCGACTGCACCTGCCGCAGCCGGAGCAGCCCGTCGTAGAGCGTGTAGGCGGTGACGTAGCCGCCGTTCTGGTTCAGCGTCCTGGCCGTCACCGTGATGGCGCCGTCGGTCCGGTACAGGTACGCGTACGTGCTCGAGGCCGGCTGGCCGCGGTCGCGCCCCGGCAGCCACACCGAGACCAGCCGCCCGAGCGGGTCCATGTCCAGTTCGGTGCGGCGGCCGTTGACGTCGACCGTGGCGACCGTGGCACCCCAGGCCGGGTTCAATGTCGTGACGGTCGGCCAGCCGAGCGGGTTGGTGACCGTGGTCTGCGTGACCGGGCCGTTGGCCGGCGAGTACGCCGTCGTCGTGATGCCGCCGCGGACGTCCTTCACCTGGGTGACCCGGCCGTACGCGTCATACGTGGTCTCCGCGCTCACCGTGTGCCCGGCGACGCCGCCGGTGAACGTGTCGAGGGTTTCGGTCTTCGTCGCGTCGCCCACCGTCGGCGCCGCGCCGTTGGCCAGCCCGTCGTAGGAGGTGAGATCGTCGCTGATGACGTCGTCCGCACCGATCCCGCCGGCGGCGGCAGCGGCGCACGAGACCGCGAACCGGCGCTGCCGCGACGGCAGTGTGAGCAGCCAGTTCGTGGTGTTGCGGGTGTGGTCGGTGAGCGTGCAGCGTTCGTCGCCGGTGACGGCGTCGTCGCCGTTGTCGTCGACCTTGCTGACGTCGCCGTACGTGGCGTCGATCGTGTTCCGCACGGTGGTCGTGCGGGCGCTCCGGCCGCCGTCGCGGGACGTGCGGGTATGGGTCGCGGCGGTCCCGGTGAACCGCGCCGACACGGTGACGCCGTTGATGGTCCGCGTCGCGGTCGCCGCCGACTGCCACGGCTCGTTCACCGTCGCGGACACCTCGGCGCCGCCGGGCCCGTTGGAGATGACGGTTTCCCGGACCATGCCGGCATAGGCGTCCTCGTCGGTGACGGCGGGCACCCCACCGGTCGCGATCGCCGGCAGGGTGACCGACCGGGTGCCGCTGGGCAGGTGGTCGCCGTGCATGCCGCGGAAGTAGCGGGTCTCGACCGAGGTCTGCTCGCCCGGCTCGCCCTTGACGGTGCGCACCGCGGCGTAGCCGCGCCACACCGACCACGTCTTGTCGTCGGGGGTGATCAGGCCGTCGTCGTCGGTGTAGTGCCAGGCCGGGTCGCCGAGGTAGTCGTAGTGCGTGCGGGTCTGCACCGCACCGCCGGTCAGGTCGGTCTCGGTGACGTCGGTGACGACGTACTTGTGGAAGTAGTCGACGATCGCCGTGTTGAGCCCGTTCGGCTTCCACTTCACCGGGTAGCAGCGCAGCGTGTTGTTCTCCAGCGCGCCCTGGTTGGGCACCCGGCTGCCCGCGACGCAGTCCGGCTCCGAGTAGGTGACGGTCAGTTTGCCGCCGGACTCGGAGTTGACGGTCTTGATCCGGAACCACTTCATCGCCGCCGACTCGTCGATGGCGTCGACCCGGTTGCTCAGCTGGACGCCGACGATGGTCATGTCAGGCAGCGTCGTGGTGCCGCCCACCAGACCGGCGTGCTTGATCTTGTCCAGCCACAGGCCCGGCAGGTTCCCGTCGCCCGGGTCGGGGAACGACTGCTCGAGGCCCCACGACTCGACCGGCTGGTAGTCGCCGAGGCTCGCGCTCCACACCTTGGTGACGATGCCCGTGAGCCGCTTGGTGACCCAGAACGTCGGCGAGACCACGTCGCACGGCGACGCCGAGCACTGCTGGTCCCACGGGGTGTCCGGCCAGTGCGCCGCGTCGTGGGTGGTGCAGCCGGACAGGCACCGGTCGGCGTGGTCGAAGCTGACCCGCTGCGGTGCCGGGCCGGACCCGTCGGTGCGGGTGCCGTAGTCGATCGTGGTGAGGTAGCTGCCCCGGTCGTAGGTCACCAGGTCGGTGCGGGTGGCGTTGCGGGCGTACTTGCCCGTCTCCTTCGCATAGGAGTAGGTCATCGAGTTCCTGTGCGGGTCGACGACCGACTCGAGGTGCCAGCGGTAGGCCTGGGTGCAGCCGGAGGCGGCGTACGTCGCCTGGTTGCACGGCTCGCCGGGGTGGTTGCCGTAGACCGGCTCGGTCAGCGTGCCGCCGGTGCTCGACCCGAACGTGTACTGCCCGCCGTCGGTCGTGGTCACCACCCAGTACTCGCCGTCCCTCGCGCCGTTGGCGGCGCCGAGCCTCCGCTCGACCTTGGTGCCGTCGTCGTTGCGCAGGTGCCAGCGGTTCGACGCGCCGGGCTCCTTGATGAGCTCACCCGCGTGCCCCGACAGCGACAGCGTCGCGTTGTCGGTGGCCCAGCACAGGTCGCCGGTCTTCGTCGAGGCGTTGTTGGGGGAGGGGCTGCCCGTCATGTCCTCGGCGCAGGCGCGGTAGTGCCGTTCGATCGTGCCCGGCGAGTACTCGAAGCCCTCACCGATGACGGAGGGCTGGTTGTTGGTCGTCACCATCTTGCCGTCGACCGCCGACGACGAGTAGGACAGCGCGACCGACGGTGCCGGGCCGCCGAGGGACGGCGGCACCCGCATCGGGTAGTTCCAGGACAGGTCGCCGGCGCTGCCGCCGGCCGACCAGGTCGCCGACGGGGTCAGGCTGGTCGCGGCGTAGTCGCCCGCCGACGAGCCGGCCGACCCGGACGCCGCGGCGCTCAGCGCGAGGAGGGTGCCGCCGCCAGTAGTGGTCACCTCCGCGGTGACCGTGCGGGACGCGATGTCGTTGCGGTACACGTGCGGCACCGACATCGCGGCGCACTCCGGGGCCTGCGGGGAGCGCTGGGCGCAGACCGGCAGCTGCGCCAGGCGGAGCCGGCTCGCCCAGCCGGCGCCGTAGGCACCCCGGAAGGCGGAGTAGTCCAGGCCGACCCGCACCGTCGCCGGTGTGCCGTCGGTGGTGTCCATCCGCAGCAGGACCCCGGTGACACCGGCGGACCTGCTGGCAGGCTGGTCGAAGGTCTGCAACCGGATCCGGCCGGCCCCGGACACCCGCTCCAACCGGAATGGCAGGCCGCCGACCTGCGCGCCGGTGGACGGCAGGTCGACCTCGACCGTCGCCGCCGCCGGCCACACCGGGTCGGGTGCGGTGAACGGGCGGCCGGTCACAGCCGGGTCGGCCTTCTCCGGTGTGCGCTTCTGCCCGGCGACGGTCGTCTCGCGCTGCGCGGTCGGCCGTGGCTCCGCCTTGACCAGCGGAAGGACGATCAACGAGGTGGCCACCAGGGCGAACACGGTGGCTCCGGCGATCAGGATCGGGCGTCTTGGCACCGCTCGGGCGCGTGCGGTGAGCCGCGGCCACGCGTCATGGACATTCACGGTCAATCCTTCCCCGTACAGGACCGATGAGAGGTGGCCGGCCGGGCCTGTGCGGCCCGGCCGGTGCGAGGTTCGAGGGGGGTCAGGGGATGCGGGTCACGTCGGCGACGGCGCCGGCGTAGACACGGATCTCGTCGAGGTCGCCGGACCACCCGTCGGTGAGGACGGGCGCCCCGCCGCCGGCCGGGACGACCTTCCCGGCGCCGATCGTGAGCGGGCCCGTCGCGTCCCAGTTGGGCGTCGAGCGGGTCACCGACGCTGCGAGGGAGCCGTTGACGTACAGCTTCAACATCCGGGCCTGTGCGTCATAGACACCGACGAGGTGGACCCATGCGCCGATCGAGGATGTCGCCAGCGGGGCCGACACCGCCTCCGTCCACGGGTTCGTGGGGGAGTCGGTGTCGGTGTCGGTCATGCTGAACCGCCACCGGGGGACGCCGTCGTAGTTGCGCAGGCCCAGCCAGAAACCGCTGAGGTTCTGCCCGTCCTGCCCGACGGCGTTGTGGTTGCCGATCGGGAACTGCGGGCCCGGCGTCGAGGTGTCGCCGTCGCCCATGCGCACCCAGCTCGACACCGTGAACGACTGGTCGGTACGCAGCACCTGGCCTTCGGTCCGGGCGTGTGCCGTGACGCCGTTCAGACGCAGGCCGGTGCCGGTCTGGCCGGCGTCGGACTCCGGCACGTACGCGCCGTTCACGAAGTTCAGGTCGTGCGCCATCGCGGAGGAGTCGTACGCCGGTCCGGGGCCGATCTCGTCCATGTGCCACTCGCCGACGACGCCGGCCGTGAGCGGGTCGACCAGCTCCGCCACCTCGGCCGCGGTCACCGATCGGTTCCACACCTGGACCCCGGCGATGTTGCCGGCGAACTGGTCGGCGACGGCGTCCGCCCAGCGGGCCCGACCGATGGCGAGCGGACCCGTGGCGTTCCACGTCGGCGCCGGGATCGCCGCCGTGCCGACCGGCTTACCGTCGACATAGAGCGTCGCCTGGCCGGTGGCCGCGTCGTACACGCCCGCGAGGTGCACCCAGACGTTGGCCACCACCGGGGAGCCCACGACGCGGGCATCGCCGGTGCTGGCGGCATCGACGGTGTTCCACGAAAGGATCCAGCAGCCGCAGGAGTTGCTGCCGGAAAGCCGGAACGCGGAGGTGTGCACGCCGTCCTTGCTGATGACGGCCCGGGTGCTGGTGGTGAGCGTCGGGCGCACCCAGGCGGCGACGGCGAAGCTCTTGCTGGAGTCCAGCTCGGGTACTGACGCGGTGGCGAACTCCGAGGACCCGCCGGTGAGCGAGAGCGCCGTCGGGCCGCCGACGATCCGGCCCGGCGCGCCGAGCGAGCCGCCGCCGAGCGTGGCCGTGTGCCCGTGGCCGGTCACGTCGTTCAGCGAGGTGGTGCCCGCCGCCTCCTCGAGGTCCCAGCGCGCCACCGCCGGGGACGGCCCGGAGACCAGGAACTGGTGGAGTGTCGTGGCGGTGCGTCCGGCCCGGTCGACGGCGGTCACGTACATCGTCCGGGCGCCGCCCGAGGTGGGGGTCCACGTCACCGAGACGCTGCCGCCGACCGCCGCCGGCGTGGCGACCGTGGTCGGTGGATCGGCGAAGCCCCACCGGTAGAACGCGACGTCCGGCGAGCTGGCGAACGTGAACGTCCCGGTCTGGCCGACGGAGCCACAGCCCTGCGCCGGGCAACCGGTCGAGGACGCGGGGTAGATGTCCGCGGTGACGCTCGGCGCCACCGGGTTGACGAGGTCCACCAGCCATTCGCAGGTGCCGGTCACCGGGCTGACCCCGCCGTGCTGGTCGTCGCTCTGGGCGCTGAACCTGTAGCGGCCCCCGTCGCCGAGCGTGCCCGTGGTGAACTGGGCGGTGCCGCCGTTGGGGACTGTGTTCTCGCCGCCGGGGGTGATCGCGGTCCAGAACGTGATGCCGCTTCGGATCTGCGCCCGGGCGAGGCTGAACGAGACCTTGAGGTCGTCGTTGTCCACGTCCGTGGCCCGGGCCCGCAGCGTCGGGGTGGCCGTCGCGACGTACGGTGCGCCGGCGCCGGTCGCGCACGGCTTGCCGTCGACGGTCAGCACATCCGGCGTGTTCGGTGGGGTGTTGTAGTCGATCGCGAGCACCGGACTGCCGGCGTTGAACCGCTTCCAGTGGTTCGTCGTGCCCTCGTCGATCGCCCGCAGGCCGAGCGTGAGGTCCGGCCATCCGTCGGCGACCGCGTGCTGGACCATCGCGGTCGCGTCGAACTCGATGTCCCCGGTGCCGTTGCATCCCGCGCCGCCGCCCTCGCGGTGGTTGGCGGTCGCGTCGGCGGTCCAGTCACCGTGCCAGGTCGGCTGGTTGTTCCACGTCGTCGACGGGGAGATCCCGTCGGTGATCCACAGCCGCGCGTTGGACGACGGGTTGCAGGTCCACGCCCAGCGCTGCTGGACCCGGAACGTGGCGGCCTTGATCTGCTTGCCGGCGACGCCGTTGATCTCCATTCGGAAGATGGACCGGATGACGTACTGGCCGCAGCCGGAGCAGTCCTCGGTGCGGCCCGAACCGGCGCCGCCCTTGGCCGCCGCGTCGTTCAGCGCCGTGCCGTTCTGCCAGAACGAGCTGCCCGCGGTGTCGCTGCGCGACCAGACGCTGGTCCATGCGCTGCCGGCGACGTGCCCGGTCCATGACGGGTCCACGAACAGCGGGAACGTCACGGCCGGGTCGTTGAGCAGCTTCTGGTCCGGCACGACGGTCAGCTGGTCGCCGGTGACCTGCACGGCCATCACCGCCTGCCGCCGCCCGCCGGTCCCGCTGCCCCGATCGGCCGTGGTGCTGTTGGTCGAGTCCCACATCAGCGGCGCGGGGGAGCTGAAGACCAGCGCACCTGCCGGGTCGCGAGCCTCGATACCGCCCGCGCCGTTGGCCTTGGCCGTGACGCCCTTGGCCATCAGCCCGAACCGGATCTGCCGCAGTGCCGGGTTCGCCGCGGCCACCCGGTCCTTGATGACGAGCACCTCGGAGAACCCGAGTGCCGCGGCGCTCACCCGCAGGTCGACGCCGGGCAGCACCTCCGGGTAGACCGCGGTGTCGCCCTCCAGCCGCGGCGCCGGCAGGATGCCGGGCCACGTCACGGCGAGCTCGCGGGCACCGTCGGCCACCTTCGCCAGCGGGGTGGCCCCACCACCGGAGATGGTGACCGGCAGCGCCGAGGCCGCGGGCCGCACAGCGCCGTCAGAGCCCGGCTTGAGCCGCAGGTCGAGGTCGACCCAGGCGCCGTCGGCCCGCCGCCCGAACCGGGGCTCGGCCGACCGCTCGACGGTGGTGCTGCCATCGGCGTTCGCGAACGTCTGGGTGGTCGCGGACCGCGCCGCCGTCGTCTCGACCCGCCTGCCGCAGGCACGCGCCGCCGCCGCGGCCGCCGCCATGCTCTGCTCGGCGGCCCCGCACTTCGGCGGCGCCGCCGTCGCGGCCGCCGCCGTCGCGGCGAGCGGCGCTGCGCCGCCGACCAGTACCACCGCCAGGAACCGTAAAAGGGCGCGTTTCGCCGTCATCCTGATCCTCCCCCGTTGGCTCAGCACACGTTCGGCAGCGACAAGCTTCGAACCGTGCTAGTAAACACTAGAAGAGTGGACACTCGTCAAGTGCTAGATGAAGCGATGAGGTTCAACGTCTGAAGGGTGTCCTTCAGGTGTCGGTATGCTGTTACCGTGAGCGACGAACTCACGATTGATGAGCTGGCTCAACGGGTGGGCAGTCGGACATCGACCGTGCGCATGTACCAGTCGAAGGGGCTGCTTCCCGGGCCGGAGATCCGCGGGCGGATCGGCTACTACAACTCGGCTCATCTCGCCCGGCTCCGCGTCATCGGCCGGTTGCAGGAGCGCGGCTTCTCACTCGCCGCGATCAAGGATCTGCTGGAGAACTGGTCCCGCGGTGCGAGCATCGCCGCCCTGGTGGGCGAGGAGCAGGACCTGGCCGCATTCGGTGAGTCCACCGAGATGAGCCCGGCGGACTTCGCCGCACTGTTCCCCGACGGCCACGTCGACCCCGACGTGGTCCGACGCGCGATCGGCCTGGGCCTGCTGTCGTTCGACCCCGAACGAGGCATGGTGAAGGCGCCGAGCAAGGCCTTCGTGGAGATCGGCCGGGAGCTCGCGGCCCATCGCATCCCCCCGGCGCGCGCCATGACCGAGTTCGAGGAACTCGCCGCGGACGTGCGCCGGATCGCCCAGCGCTTCAACGTGTTCTTCGAGGAGTTCGTCGCGGAGGGTTCGCACGACGACCTCCCGGCCGTCGAGCGCCGCTTCCACCGCATGGCCGCCTCCGCCGTGCAGGAGCTCCTCGCCCAGGCGCTGCGGGACGCGGCCGCGGCCTCAGGCCGGCACCCCGGCGAGACGCCGCCGAGCTGACCGTCCAGCGGCCGGCGCGGCACCGCCTTCCAGCGGTCGGCATGCACGTACCTCCTGTCGATGAAGACCCGCCCATCATGCAAGGGCGACGTACAGCGGCAGCACGTCCCGCATACAGCGGCCGCACTTCCGCATACAGCGGCCGGGCCGAGGAGCGCGATAATCGATGGCCGCGCCGATCGGGCCGGTGCGATGATCGACGCACGGGTCGCTAGCTCAACTGGTAGAGCATTCGACTGAGTAGCGCGTCCGCTTCCCGCCTTAGCGGACATGGAGGCGCTTCCTTCTCCTTGTTGGATCGAAGGGTTCGGGGTTCGAGTCCCCGGCGGCCCACCCGTGCCGGCCCCGGCCGGCTGTTGACCGAATGGGGGCCGCATGCTCGAGAAGCTGCTCATCTCCAGGACGCTGCGCGTGCCGGCGAGCACCGGTGCGGCCGGTGACGGTGCCGCGGTGGCCCGGCAGCTGGACGCGGCGCTGCTCGACGCCGGGTTCTCCGCGTCGCGGGCGCTGCTGGAGCACGTCGGTGGCCTCGCCCCCGGGCCGGCGATGGACCTCGCCGCGACGGTGGTCTCCGCGGTACGGGAGCTGGTCGGCGACCACGTCCAGCACAACGCGTACTTCATCGGCTTCCCGCACGACGTGCCGGACACCGTCGAGTTCTGGACGCAGCGACTGCGCGCGGCGGTGCTCGCCGGCGGCGGGACGGCCTCCGACGCGGTGCTGCGCGACGCGGTGCGCTCCGGTGCGGTGAACCTGCTCGACCTGCCGGGTTACGGCACGTACCAGCACACCTACGCGGAACTGCTGGCCGCCCACGACGAGCTGATCGCCTCGGCCGGTGACCGGCTGACGCTGCTGCACCTCGGCGACACCGCCGACGTGGAGGCGGAGCGGCTGTACCTGGCCCTGGCCGGCAGCACGACGCCGCTCGGGGAGGCGGACCTCGCGCTCCTCGGCGAGCTCGCGGTCGCGTGCATGGACGGCACGCAGCCGGACGTGATCCCGGTGCGGGAGCACCGGGCGGTGCTCAACGGGGTCAGGCTGGTGCTCGGCCGGACGCTGGTCGCCGTGGACACCACGACCGACGTGCTGCGCCTCGCCTGCCAGGTCTCCGGCGGGGACGTCTCGCTGGCGGCACCCACCCGGTTCCGGTCCTTCCGGCGCCCGGAGCGGCGCATCCTGCTGGCCGCGCTGGACCGGGTCGTCGCCGCCCACCAGGACCGGCTCGGCGACGTCGCCCGGCACGCCGAGCCGTGGAAGCGGCTCGGCGAGCGGCTGCACCCGCACGAGCACGAGCAGTGGCCGCACGCGCAGGCGGTGTTCGCGGTCGCGCGTGGCGAGCGGCGGGTGCGCAACCTGGCGGCCCGTGCGGAGGAGGCGATCGGTGCGGGTGGCGCCGGCGCGGCGGCGTCGGTGCTGTCGGCGGCGCCGGGCCTGCTGCTGCGCTCCGCGGACCGGCTGCTGCGGCTCGCCTCGCCGGCGGAGCAGGGCGTCGTGGTCGACGCGGTCAGGGGTGCGCTCGGCTCGGCGTCGGGGCGGGTGCTGTGCTCGCTGCGGGAGCATGTCGGCAACCGGCTGGCGCCCGTGTCGGCGCGCATGTACGTGAACCGGTCGCGCCGCGCGTGGATCGGGCCGGACGAGCGGCCGCCGCTGCCTGCGGGGCTGGTCGCCGAGCTGTCGGCGCTGCTCGACGCGCGGATCGCGGCGCGGCTGCCGCGGCCGCAGCGGCCGCTGCTGGTCGACCCGGACGTGCTCGACGTCGCGCTGCCGCTGTCGGGCAAGTCGGCGGAGGGCGGCTTCGGCGTGCTGCCGCGCGGCTCGCGGGCGCCGGTCGCGGGGGAGCTGCTGCGCTTCTTCACCTACTGGCGCCAGACCAGCCTCCGCACGGACTTCGACCTGTCGGTGCTGCTGCTCGACGACGAGTACCACAGCGTCGGCCAGGTGTCGTGGACGAACTACCACCACGAGGGGGTGGTGCACTCCGGTGACATCACCGAGGCACCGGACGGCGCGACCGAGTTCATCGACGTGCCGCTGACGATCGGCGCGCCGCACGTCGTGCCGCAGGTGCACATCTACTCGGGCGAGTCGTTCCAGCAGGTCGCCGAGTCGATGTTCGGCTACCAGACCCGCGCCCTGGACCAGCGCGGCGCCCCGTTCGACGCCCGGACCGTGCGGGCCCGTTCGGACCTGCGCGGCAAGGGCCGCATCGCCCTGCCGATGGTGTTCGCCCGCGGCGAGCGCGGCTGGGAGGCGGTGTGGCTGCACCTGTACCTGGAGGGCCGCCCGTCGTTCAACCGGGTCGAGGAGCAGACGTTCACCACGGCCGACCGGGTGCGGGCACTGATGGAGCGCCGGTACCTCACCGTGTCGTACCTCGTGGACCTGTGGCGCGCCGGCGCCGACGTGACCATCTGGGACGGCAGCCTCCCCGACGAACCCGTCACGTTCATCGGCATCGACGCACCGGAGGGCCTGCCCGCCGGCTCGGAGACCTATACCCTGAACCGGCTCCACGAGCTGATCCCCGCGTAATGCGGCGGCGGCCGAGGCCATGTGGGCGCTTCCTGCTGTTTCCGTTCGACTCGGGAACCTCCGCGCAGGCGGAGGATCAGGTATTTCAGCGTCCACGCTTCCCTCGGCCGCCCACGCGTGTCCCCCGAGCGAGCTACGGTCAGGTGTCCACCGCGCGGTGACGTGCTGCCGCGCGCGAATCCATACCGTTCACTGCATGCGATCGTTCCTGCAGCTCGCCGCGGTCTTCGCGGTCTCGTTCCTCGGCAGTCTCGTCGCGGGCGGCAATCCGTGGCTCACTCTCCTCGCCGGCACCGCCACCGCGGTCCTGGCCCTCGTCGTGTACGTCCGGATCGGCCGCCGCCCGTCGCCCGACCTGCCCCGCGAGGGCGCGGCCGTCGCGTTCGGCCGCGGCGCGGTCCTGGGCGCGGCCCTGTTCACCGCGGTCATCGCCGTGATCGCGCTCCTCGGCGGCTATCGCGTCGAAGGCTGGGGCTCGCTGTCCGGCGCCGCCGCACTGCTCGGCCTGATGCTCGCGGCCGCAGTCACCGAGGAGCTCATCTTCCGGGGTGTGCTGTTCCGCGTCGTCGAGGCCCGCACCGGCACCTGGACCGCCCTCGCCCTGACCGGCGCGCTCTTCGGCCTCATGCACCTGCTCAACCCGCACGCCAGCCTGTGGGGCGCGGTCGCCATCGCGATCGAGGCGGGCGGCATGCTCGGCGCCGCCTATGCCGCGACCCGCACCCTGTGGCTGCCGATCGGCCTGCACTGGGCCTGGAACTTCGCGGAGGCGGGCGTCTTCGGCACCGACGTCTCCGGCAACGACACGGCGCAGGGGCTGCTCGACGGCGCGCTGTCCGGGCCGGTGCTGCTGTCCGGCGGCACGTTCGGCCCCGAGGCGAGCCTGGCGTCGGTCGTCGGCGGCGTGATGGCCACCGTGGCCTTCATGGCCCTCGCCCGGCGCCGGGGCCGCGTGCTGCCCCGCCGGAGCCGCCGCCCGGCCGCTACGCTCAGCCGGTGATCGACGCCCAGCGGCTCCGGGAGCGGTGGGCGGGTCTCGACGTCACGGCCCGGGACCTGCCGCTCGCGCTGCTGCTCGCCGCCGCCTCGCTCGTGCCGGCGCTGCACGGCTACGGCACGCGCCTCGCCGAGGACCTGCCGTCCCGCCCGTTCGACGGGTGGGCCGTCGCGGTCGCCGCGCTCGAGTGCCTGCCGCTGGTGCTCCGGCGGCGCCGGCCGGCGCTGTGCCTGGCGCTCGTCGCGGCGGGGTTCGCGGCCGACCAGCTCCTCGGCTACCACCTCGTCGCCGGCACCGCCCTGCCCATCGCCCTGATGAGCGCGGGCGCCCACCTCGGCGGGGACGCGCTCCCCGCCGGGCGCCCAGGTGCCGCTCGCCGGGTCCGGGTGCTCACGGCGGCGGCGGTGACGGTGGCGTACGTGCCGCTCGCCGTGGCCCTTGACCGGCGGGGCTCGGCGGAGGGCGTCACCGGGTACCTCACGTTCTATCTCGCCGTGGCGCTCGCGTGGGGGATCGGCGCGTGGCTGCGCGTCACCCGCGCCGCCGAGGCCGAGCGCCGCCGGCACGTCGCGGAGAGCACCCGCGCCGCCGAGCGGGCCAGGATCGCCCGCGACCTGCACGACGTCGTCACCCACCACGTGACGGCGATGGTCGTGCAGGCCGAGGCGGCCCGGTACCTGACCGCCGCGCCCGACCGCCTGGACGAGTCGCTGACCGCCGTCGCCGGCACGGGCCGCCGCGCCATCTCCGACCTGCGCCGGCTCCTGGACGTCCTGGACCCCGGCCACGGCGGGCAGGCCGACCTCCGCGCACCGGTCGATCAGGCCCGCGGCGCCGGCCAGCCGGTCGAGGTCACGGAGTCCGGCACGCCCCGGGAGACGCCCGGCGACCCCGAGGCCGTCGCCCACCGCGTGGTCCAGGAGTCACTGACCAACGCGCTCAAGCACGCCCACGGCCGTCGTACCGTCGTGCACCTCCATCACGGCCCGGACGAGCTCACGGTCGAGGTCTCCACCGACGGCGGCCGCGGCCTGAGCGGCCTCGCCGAGCGCGTCCGGGCCCTCGGCGGCACGTTCACCGCGGCGCCGCGGCCCGACGGCGGCTTCACCACGACCGCCCGGATCCCGCTGTGACGATCCGCGTGCTGGTCGCCGACGACCAGGCCCTCGTACGGACGGGATTCGTCACCATCATCGGCGCGCAGCCCGACATGGAGGTGGTCGGGGAGTGCGGCGACGGCCGGGCGGCGGTCGGCCTGGCGGAGCGCCTACGGCCGGACGTCGTGGTGATGGACGTGCGCATGCCGGTCCTCGACGGGATCGAGGCGACCCGGCGGCTGGCCGGCGCCGGCGTGGCCGAGCCCGTGAAGGTGCTGGTGGTGACGACGTTCAACCTCGACGAGTACGTCTACGAGGCACTCCGGGCCGGGGCGAGCGGCTTCCTGCTCAAGGACGCGCCGACCACCCAGCTGCTGCACGGCGTCCGCACCGTGGCGGCCGGCGCCGCGCTGCTGGACCCGGAGGTGACCCGGCAGCTCGTCGGGCGCTACGCCGCGCGTATCCGGCCCGCCGCCGACGGCCCGGCCGGCGCGCCGCTCACCCCGCGCGAGCTGGAGGTGCTCCGGCTCATCGCCGAAGGGCTGACCAACGCCGAGATCGCCGCCGCGCTGGTCATCAGCCCCGAGACCGTGAAGACGTACGTGTCGCGGCTGCTCACCAAGCTGGACCTGCGCGACCGGGTGCAGGCAGTCATCTACGCGTACCGGCGCGGCCTGGTGACCTGAGCCCGGCCCGCCGGCTCAGGAGACGCTGGTCCACGCCGGGTACTTCGCCACGCGCCCGTCGCCGGACGAGCGGCCGCGGACCCGGCGCAGCACCCACGGCAGGACGTGCTGGCGGTAGTACCGGGCCTGGACGGCCAGCCCGCGCGCCGCCGCCGCGGTGTCGTCGAGCCGGTGCTCGGCGCCGGGGACGCCGAGGGCGGCCAGGACGAGCCCCGCGACCCGCCGGTGGCCGGCGGCGTTGAGGTGCAGCCGGTCGGCCGACCAGTACCCGGCGCGGCGCAGCTCGGCGTCGCCGAAGCAGTCGACGAACAGCACGCCGTGGCGGGCGGTCAGCTCCCGCACCGCCTCGGTGAGCTGCTCGGCGCGGCGGCGCAGCACCCGACCGAGCGGCAGGTGGTCCGACGGGTCGGCGCCGCTGAGGACCATGAGACGGACCCCGGCCGCCTCGCAGCGCTCGACCGCCCCCTCGATGAGCCGCACGAGGTGCGCGAGGTCGGCGCCGCGGCGCATCATGTCGTTCCCGCCGCCGTTGAGCGAGATCAGCGTCGGCAGCGGCGACATGGCGAGGGCGGCGTCCAGCTGGGTGGTCACGATCGGTTCGAGCAGCCGGCCCCGGATCGCCAGGTTGGCGTAGCGCCACTGCGGGTCGGCGGCGCCGAGCGCGGCCGCGACCAGATCGGCCCACCCGCGCGGGATGCCGTCCGCCCGCTCGTCACCCATACCCTCGCTGAAGCTGTCACCGATCGCCACGTACCGCATGACCCCGACGATACCGAGTCGATCATCGCGGCCCGATCAGGGTCGTCCGTACCGGACTCTTACCAATATGTATTGACGATGTCGGATGGGTAATGGACGTTCAACGGCCAGACCCGCAGACCAGTCGAGCTTCATCGCCCTGAACAACCCGCAGTACATGCTCATCGCGGTCGGCTGGTAGGGCTCGGCGTCCCGCGGGGCGGGAGACCGGACGCGGCCGCGAACGCGCCGGTCTCCCGCTGTGCCGAGCCGGTCGCGCCGCCGATGGACCGGCTCGCCGGACCGCGGCGGCCATCGTCTCGAGGACGGTGCGGGCCGGGACGGCGGGGCGGCCGATGACGGTCTCCAGGGTGGGATCGGTGACGGCGAACTCGCCCCGGCGGGCGGCGCGGAACATGTCCAGGGTGAAGTCGGCGGCCTGCGGCGGCATGCCGCGGTCGATTGCCGTCGCCTTCCACTCCTCGTCGTCCACGACGACCCGGGCGACGGCGCGTCCGGTGAGGTCGCTGAGGACGTCGGCCACGGCCTCGAAGTCGAGCATCTCCGGCGCGGTCAGCGGTGCGGTCCGCGACCTGGCCGCGCCGCGACGGTGCGACGAGCGTCAGACCGGCGGCGGGGAAGCGACGGCCGGGACCAGAGTTGACGGCGCTAGATAGTGAGTGCACACTATCAACATGTCGGAATCAGCATCCAGGAGGCGTCCTCGTGTCGCGGCTCAGCAGCGGCGGGAGGATGTGCTCGCCGCGGCGCTTCGCGAGTTCAGCCAAAAGGGTCTGCACGGCGGTTCCACCACGACGATCGCCGCCGAGGCCGGCCTGTCGCACCCCAACCTCTTCCGGCTGTTCTCCACCAAGAAGGAGCTGTTCATCGCGGCGCTGCAGCAGGTATTCGCGACGATCGAACGCGAGATGATCCAGCGCGGCACCGCTGCCGAGGCACCGCTGCCCGCGATGGAGGCCGCCTGGGGCGAACTGATCGCCGACCACGATCTGATGTCGATGTATCTGCAGGGTTACGCCGCCTGTCACGACCCGGACATCCGCGCGGTCATGCAGCGGGCGACCCGGGCGATCTTCGAGCGGGTCGAGCGGATGCCCGGCGTCGACGCCGGGCAGGCACACCGGTTCTTCGCGGAGGGCCTCATCTTCATGGTGGGCGCCGTCATGAAGCTCGACAGTGAGCCCACGGAGGAGGACTGGGGGGCCCGTTTTCTGTTTTCCGGCTGAGCCAGTCGGCCGCTGCCCAGCGGCCTGTTTTTTTGCCCTTTTGATAGTGACCACTCACTAGCATTGGAGTTCCCGGTGACCGTTACATCGCCAACCCAACCGAGCCGCCGCCGATGGTGGTGGATTGCCATCCTCCTGATGACCATCTCCGCGATGGGCGTCGCGGCGTTCTCTGCCCCCGCATACCTGACCGGCGACGCCGCGCAGAGCCGGATCCCGGTCAACCCAGACGTCGCGCCCCACTACCTGTCCATCGTGATCCACGCCCTGCCCGCCAGCCTCGCCCTGTTCCTCGGCCCGCTGCAGTTCATCACCCCGCTGCGCGTCAAACGTCCGGGCCTGCATCGCATCGTCGGCCGGATCTACATGATCAGCATCGTGGCGGCGACGATCGCGGCCACCTTCGCCACGATCTTCACCTTGGACGGCGTGCCGGTGCAGGTCGGGTTCGCGCTGCTCATCGCCGCGTGGGTCTACACCCTCGCTCGGGGCTACCGCACGATCCGCCGAGGCGAAGTGCAGCTTCACCGCATCTGGATGATCCGCAACTACTCGCTCACCTTCGCAGCGGTCGTCCTGCGCGCCTTCCTCGGCCTTGGGCTCGCACTGCAGGAGCCGTACCCCTGGATCACCTTCGCCGACATCTACACGTCCAGCGTGTGGGCCTCCATCGTGATCTGTGCGGTGATCCCGGAATACTTCATCATCCAACGAATGCTCACCCCGCTGGCTCGCCGCCAACAACGACGCCAGACCGCAGCAACCGGCCGGCCCGATCGAGCGGTGGCCTGACTCCACCGTTGGCGTTGAGCTGGCAATTGACGGTCCCGCCACCGGCTCCGGTTCACGTCACCGCACGGTCGTGGTGGTTCCCGGGCCGTACAGCCGGCGGGCGTTGCCGGCGCCGACCAGCGCGGTGATCCGCTCGGCGTCGGCGATGCTGACGCTGTCGTCGGCGCGCCAGGTGTCGAGCAGACGGCGCAGGGCGTGCCGGAAGCGGGCGGCGCCCACGAGGTACAGCTCGGGCAGCAGGTAGGCGTCGGTGGAGAACAGCAGTTTGCCGAACGGCGCCAGCTCGAAGAACTCGGGCAGGACCGCGTCGCCGGCGTGGGTGAGGGTGAGGCCGACGTCGACGTGCACGTGCGGGTACACCTGGGCGAGCCAGCCGGCGTTGCGGTGGAACGGGTAGCAGTGCAGCAGGACGACCGGCGCACCCCGCGGGTCGAGCGCGGCGAGGAACGGCTGGGCGAGAGCCGGGTCGGCGCGGTGCAACGCGAGGTCGCGGTCGCCGAAGCCGGTGTGCAATTGCAGCGGCAGGCCGGTGCCGACGCCCGCCCACAGCAGGTGGCCGAGCAGGTCCGGGTCGGTGATCCGGCCGCGGCCGCCGCGCAGCCACGCGCCGGCGGCCCGTTGGACGGCGCGCGGCGGGGGCGGCCGCGCGGGGACGGCGAGGCCGTGGCGGTAGGCGGCGACGGACTTGACGGCGGCGGCGGTGCGGACCCGGCCGTCGAGGGCGGACGCGAAGGCGGCGGCGAACTCGGCGGCGCCGGTGTCGGCGGGGAGCGTCTCGGCGACGCGTTCGAGGCGGACGACCTCGCGGACGCGGGCGCCGGAGGCCGCGGCGAGGCCGGCTTCGCCGAGCAGGTCCGGGTCGTCGAGGCCGGTGTCGACGAGCAGCTCGGCGAGGCCGGCGGCGCGCAGCAGGGCCTCGGTCGTGGCCCGCCAGCCGAGCTCGGCGCGGCGGGCCAGGTAGTCGTCGGCGGGCGCGTGGACCGGCAGGCCGAGGGCGGGGGCGCACCAGCGGCGCACGGCGAGCCCGACCCGGCTGTCCAGATAGGACACACCCGGCGGGGGCGGCAGGTCGGCCTCGGTGCAGGCGGTCTCGAACGCGGCCCGGTCGAGATCGCGGGCCAGCACCCGGTGACAGTGTCCGTCGATCAGCCCGTCGATCAGCCCGTCGGTCAGTACCTCCACCGGGTCGCCTCGACGATCTCCTGCGGGGTCGCGCCGGCGAACCGGTCGGCCTCGGCGAGCTGGACCGCGCAGTACGCCTCCAGCAGCGCCGGTCCGAGCAGGCCGGCCAGCAGGTCGTCGGCGCGCAGCGCGGCGACGGCGGCGTCGGCCGTCTGCGGCAGCCGTTCGGGGCGGCGGTCCTCGGGCAAGAGCGCCGGGTCGCCCGGCACCTCGGCGGGCAGCGGCAGGTCGTACCCGCACGAGGCGGCGACGATCTCGGTCACGGCGGCGACGACGAGGTACGGGTTGGCGGCGCCGTCGCAGCACTTGACCTCGACGTTGGCGGCCCGGTCGCGTTCGCCGGGGCTGCCGGTGACCAGCCGCAGGGCGGCCTCCCGGTTCTCGTGCCCCCAGCAGCGGAACGGCGCGGCCCAGTGCTGCGGCTCCAGCCGGAGCCGGCTGGCGACACCGGGGGAGCCGAGCGCGGCGAGCGCCGGCAGCCGCCGCAGGAGCCCGGCCATCGCGGCCTCGCCGGCCGGGCGCAGCCCGTGCGGCCCGGCACCCCCGCTGAACAGCGTCTGCCCGTCGCGGCGCGCCGAGACATGCAGGTGCTGGCCGTTGCCGACCTGGCCGGCGCTGACGACGGGGGCGAACGACACCCGCAGGCCGTGCCGCTGAGACACGGCCCGGACGGTCTGGCGGACCAGCACCGTCCGGTCCGCGGCGAGCACCGGGTCGGCGGCGGCGACGGACACCTCGAACTGGCCCGGCGAGTATTCCGGGTGGATCTGCTCGACGGGCACGTCCTGCGCGTCGAGGGCCTGGTACAGCTCGTCGAGGTAGGCCGCCGCCTCGACGACGCGGGTCATCCCGTAGGCGGGCCCGGTCACGGCCGGTTCGCCGTCGGCGGTGGCGAGGTACCACTCCACCTCGAACGCCATCCGCAGCTCGAGGCCGGTCTCGGCGGCGCGGGCGGCGGCGGTGCGGGCCAGCGTCCGCTGGCAGCACGGCCACGGTTCGCCTTCCTGGGTCCGCCGGTCGGCCGGCGCCCAGGCCCAGTGCGGCTGCGCGGCCAGGACGGTGGCGCGGTCCAGGTCGGGGAACAGCCGCAGGTCCCCGGCCGGCCCGCCGACGTGCTCGCTGGTGGTGGCCGAGTCGTCGACGAGGAACACGTCGAAGACCGGCGACATGCCGACGCCCCAGCTGGCCGCGTGGGTGAGCCGGCGGACCGGCACCGTCTTCACCCTGGTGATGCCGGCGTTGTCGACCCAGGTGAGGGCGACCGCGTGGACGTCGCGGGAAGCAAGCTCGGCGGCGATCCTGCCGGCCCGTGCGGTGTCATCCATCGACGCGTCCTTCCCGGAGGCGGGCGCAGGGGCAGATGTACACCTACCCGCGCCGGGCCCGCTGAACCGGGAAGGCGTCGTCCTACCGGGTCTGGCCTTGCGGCACCAGGTCGAGCGCGGCCTCGACGGCGACCTCCTCCATTCCGCGCAGGAACGCCTCCGCGTCGCCGGGCGAGACGAAGTGGGTGTCCATGAACACGGTGATCTGGATCGTGTCCGGCACGTCGTCGATGTGGACGAACAGCCGCTCGAAGGGGTCGTCCTGCCGGATCGTCCAGCGGAACGTGGTGTTGCCGCCGGAGAGCGCCTCGCGGATCTGGTCCGGCGTCGGGGCCGGGCCGGTGGCGCCCGCCCGGGTGGTGATGCGCCGGTCGTTGTAGAAGCAGCCGAGGTCGAAGTCGGGGTCCCGCTCCGCGGCCACGCTCGCGATCAGGTCCTGCAGGTGTACCGGATGGAAGTAGGCGTGTTTGTACGCCGTCATCGCCGCCCGCTGGGTCCGCGCCAGCGCCTCGGAGAACGGTACCCCCGCGACATCCAGCGCGCAGAGACCGCTCTCGGCGACGGTGCACACCACGTCGGCGAGGGCGGGGCGGAACCGGTTGTTCACCGTGGGCCGGAACACCACCGGATTGATCCCGGTCATCCGGTGCAGGGCCACCCCGTAGACGGCCATCAGCACCGGCGAGGCGTCCATGCCGGCCCGGGCGGCGATCGCCTGCGTCGCCAGGTGCAGGGCCTGGGACCTGAACTCGCCCCGCCAGTGGCGTGGCTGCCGCGGGTCGTCCGAGCCGGCGAACCGGCGGGACGGGATGGTCCGCAGCAGCCGTTCCCAGTAGCGCAGCGCCGCCTCGTTCTGCCGGACACCGGCCGGTGAGCGCTGCCAGCGGGCCTGCTCCAGCGGCTGCATCCCCTTGACCGGCGTGGCCACCCGCGCGCCGGACTCGGCGATCATCACCGCGGCGCCCGAGCCGTCGGTGACCAGGTGGCACATGATGGCGACGAGGTGCGTCGGCCGTCCGGACCGGACCACCACACCCATCCGCATCGGCCACTGCGTCACGTAGTCGTAGTCGGTCTCCTCGTACCGCCGCCGCATCGCGTCGGCGAGCTCCGCCGGGTCGTCGTCATCGCCCGCTTCGACGACGTCCAGCGCGATCTCACCCGAGCTGGAGACCACCTGGGACGGCCGGTCGTCGGCGTCGAAGCGCAGCCGGGTCCGCATCGGCTGGTAGCGGCTCATCAGGTAGCGGAGGTTCTCCACGACGTCGGCGAGGCTGGTGTCGTCGGGCAGCGGCGTCGCGCCGCCCATGGGCAGCCAGGAGTTCTGGCGGCGCATCGCCATCCACAGGTCCAGCTGGCCCCAGGACAGGTCGTCGACACCGGCACCCTCACCCTCGAAGGCGACCATGATCTGTTCTGCCATGCCACCGGTCCTTCCGTGTCACCGCGGCGTTCATCGATCACCCGGCAGCATCGTACAGTTTCTTTACAGATAGGTGTACCGCGATGCCGACGCTCCGGATGGTGGGTCGTCAGGGCCGCTGACGTGCGGCAACGCGCCAGGATGACTTTGCGGGTGATCGGCGGGGCCGTACACTCGGCGGCACGTCGCCGGGTTCAGGGCGTCCTTCGGGTCCTGTGTGGCCACCCGGTGGCGAGGTGGCCGCCGGCGCCGCCCGCTTCCTTGCCCGACCCAACCCCGCCACGTGTGCGCCTGCCGCGTGGCGTGGAGTCGCCCGTGCCTTCTCCGGTCGGCGACCGAAGCCTAGGGAGATCATGAGAAAAGCAGTCATTACCGTGGGAATGGTGTGCGCCGCGCTCATCGCGTTCATGCTCGCCGTCAAGCACCCGTCCCGGTCGTCGCAGTCGCTGCAGACGGGGACCGGGGTCGGGCTCCACGTCAGCGGCAGGAACATCGTCGAGGCCAACGGCAACAGCTTCGTCATGCGCGGCGTCAGTCACCCGTACGCCTGGCACAAGGACCAGAACCAGGCGTTCGCCGACATCAAACGGCTGGGTGCCAACGCCCTGCGGGTCGTGCTGACGAACGATGTCGGCGCCGGCGAGGTGTCCGACGTCATCGCGAGGTGCAAGCAGAACCGGCTCATCTGTGTCCTGGAGTACCACGACACCACCGGGCACGGCGAGAAGGACGAGGCCACCGACCTGGATGCGGCCGCCGGGTACTGGACCGGGCTGAAGAGCGTCCTCGCCGGCCAGGAGAACTTCGTCGTCATCAACGTCGGCAACGAGCCGTACGGCAACACCGACACCGCGGGCTGGGCCGGCGCGACGAGCGGCGCGGTCAAGAAGCTGCGCGACGCCGGCCTGCGACACCTGATCATGGTTGACGGGCCGAACTGGGGACAGGACTGGTCGGGCGTCATGCGCAGCAACGCCACGTCGGTGTTCAACAGCGACCCGCGGCGCAACATCGTGTTCTCGGTCCACATGTACGGCGTGTACGGCACCGCCTCGAAGGTCACCGACTACTACGACGCCTTCCAGAACGCCGGGCTGCCGCTGGTGGTCGGTGAGTTCGGGTGGAAGCACACCGACGGCGACGTGGACGAGGACACCATCATGAACGAGGCGCAGTCCCGCGGGATCGGATACCTGGGCTGGTCGTGGAGCGGCAACAGCGGCGGCGTCGAGTACCTCGACCTGGCCACCGGCTTCGACCCCGGCCGGTTGACCGAGTGGGGCCAGCACCTCTTCAACAGCGCCAACGGCATCAAGGCGACCGCGAAGGAAGCCACCGTCTACGGCGATCGGGCGATGGCCCGGTAGAGCGGCAGTCGCGGGCGGGGGCACCGCCGCCCCCGCCGGACTGTAAGGGCAACGGCCCGCTACATCGGTACTACTCCGAAAGTAGGGCCGACTTCCGCACCATCACCCAAGCCACCCCTGAGCTGTCCACGGGTAGTAGCCCATCGCCCAGCGACAACGCGCACGCAGGGGGAGGCGAACGTGAGAGCGTCGAAGACCGCGACTCCTGACCGGGACGCCTGGCATCATCGCGACGCCTGGCTCGCGGACCGGGAAGCGCAGGCCACAGGGCAGCCGCAGGTGACGCAGACCGTGTCCGGCCCGAGGCAGGCGCGAGGGCCGCACCGCGGCCTCGCCCGCTGGCGGCCGGGGTACTGGCCGCTGATCCTGTCCTATCTGGTCGTCGTGGCGAGTGACTTCTGGTTCGTCAACCCGTTCGCCACCGGCGTGCTCAGCTGGCCGCTGACCGTGCTGTGGACCTGGCCCATCATCACCACGATCACCGGCATCGTCGGTATCCGGCGGACCCGCAGGACACTGCGGGAGTCGGAGGCGCGCTGGTCCGGCCGCGGGGTGACGGTGAGCGCGGGCTTCCTGATCGTCGTCGTCCCCACCATCGGGCGGAACGACACCTACCCCGCGCTCAAGCGTTCGGTCCAGTCCTACCTCACCTACCTGCCCCCGTGCTTCCCGCGGCTGCGGATCGACATCGTCATCGACGAGGGCTGCGAGGCGGCGGACAGGATCGCAGGGCTGGCCGCGCGGAGCGAGCTGATCCGGCTCGTCGTCGTGCCGAGCCGGTACCACACCGCGAACGGGACGAAGTTCAAGGCGCGGGTCACCAACTACTCGCACGAGCTGCGGATCCACGAGCGGGAGAACCGCGACGACGTGTGGGTGCTGCACATGGACGACGACACCGGTGTCGGGCCCGACACCGCCCTGACCATGGCCCGGTTCATCGAGGAGCAGTTCGAGGCCGGCGCCGACGCCAAGCACCTGGCTCAGGGCGTCCTGACGTACCCGCGCGAATACGCCGTGAACACGCTCACCTGGCTCGCGGACTCGGTCCGGCCGGCCGAGGACGTCGGGCGCTTCTCGGCCTGGACCGGCAGCGGCACCCCGCGCGCGGGCGTGCACGGCGAGCTCCTGCTGGTGCGGGCGTCGATCGAGGCGACGATCGGCTGGGACTTCGGTCCCCGGAGCATCGTCGAGGACGCGCAGTTCGCGCTGATCTTCAGTGCCCGCTACAAGGGCCGGAGCGCCTGGTTCAGCGGGCGGTGCTACGGCGCGTCGCCCGCCGGCCTCCGTGACTTCGTCCGTCAGCGCGAACGCTGGTCGTGGGGGCTGACGGCCCTGGTGTTCAACCGGTCGCTGCAGCTGCGGAACCGGCTGCTGCTCGGGTACTCGGTGGCGTCGTGGGTCGTCGGCCCGATCACGAACGTCGCGGTCGTCATGACGCTCAGCATCCTTGTCGCCGAACGCAACACCTCTCCGGTGGCGCTCTTCATCATTCCGTTCTGGGCGCTGAACATGGCCTACACGATCTGGATGTACTGGGAGGGCCTGCGGCTCAACGCCGTGGTGTCCGGCGACGGCCGGCGCAAGTGGTGGGAGCCTCCGGTCGTCATCCTGCTGATCCCGGTCTTCGGGATGATGGAAAGCATCCCTGGACTGCGCGGATCCATGAAGTTCGCCCGGCGCACCGAGCACAGGTTCATGGTCATCCGGAAGCCCTCATGACCCACAGGATCGGCCTTCGACCCGTTTCCGGCGGGTCGAAGGCCGACGCGGTGCGGGAGATGATCCGGCCGGCTATCGCGCGCCTACCGGGACCTGGAGCCGCTTGCCGCGTCCCCGCATCTCCTCGTACCAGCCCCAGTCCTCGTTCTGGTCGATGACGGTCTGCAGGAAGCCCTCGACCGTCTCCGTGCGGGCCCAGTCGCGCTGGAGCTCACACGCCACCGAGTTCCACGTCGTGGGCTGGGCTCCGGCGTGGTTGATGCGCTCGAGCGCGTTGTCGTGCGCCTCGATCGTGGTGCCGCCGAGCGCGTCGACGACCGGGAACACCTGGTATCCCTCGTTGAGCGCGTCCAGGCTCGGGAACAGCAGGCACGCCTCCGTCCACAACGCGCACATGATGAGCTTGCGGCGGCCCGTGGCCTTCACCGCGTCCAGGAACTCCTTGTCTTCCCACGCGTTGATCTGCGTCCGGTCGTACGAGGGAAGGTCGGCGATCTCGTTCCTCAACTGCGGGATCGTGTCCGGGTTCACGCCGGACTTCACGTTGACGGTCGAGAGAATGGTCGGAACATTGAACACCCGGGCGAGGCGCGCGAGGGCGATGATGTTGTTGACCATCCGGCCCGTGTCCATGGACCGCACCGTGTAGATCTGCGGCGGCTGGTAGTCGATGATGACGAGGGCCGCGTTCTCCGGAGTCAGCAGGTGGTCTTTTTCCGGGTTCCGCTTGGGCAGGCTTACCATGACGTCCTCCTAGCTGGTGCTGAGGGTCGTATCCTGGTTTCCTCCGGCGTCCTGATCCGGCTCGCCCACAGTTACCCGCGCCCTACCGGATCATGCGGCGGGACTTCTCCGCGGCCCTTGATGTCCGGTCAGGCCGGCGGCAGATACCAGCCGTACGGGCTGGGCAGCGACCCGCTGAGCCGCGCCGGCAGGTAGTGGCGCCCGAAGAGCTCGGCGACCAGGTCGGTCCGGCTCGACACCGCCAGCTTCGACATGACCGACTTCAGGTGGTCGCCGACGGTGTGCACGCCGATGCCCAGCGCCCGCGCGATCTGGGCGTTGGAGCGGCCCTGCAGGACCAGCTCGGTGACCTGCCGCTCCCGGCCCGTCAGCGCGTAGGCCCGCACCAGCACGTCGGCGAGGTGCGTCTGGCGGGCCGGCTCGATCACCACGGCGACCTGGCCGGCGTCGCCCCCGAGCAGGGACGCGTGCAGCAGCAGCCAGCCGCCGCCGCGCCGCGGGAGCCGGCCCTGCGCCGGGGTCGCGCCGTCCGTGCCGGCACCCGCGGCCCTGGCCATCGCGGCCACGGAGCGCACCGCGCTCGGCAGCGCGTCCGGGCCGTCCATCTCGGCCAGCCACCGCTCGGCGGCGGCGCTGCGCCCGGTGATCGCGCCGGCGGCGTCGATGACGAGGACCCCGGGCGGTTCCGGCAGGCCGGGCGGCGCGTCCGCGGCGGCGCTGAGCAGGCAGCGCCGCAGCCCGTCGCCGATGACCGGGGCGAGCGTGGCGAGCAGTTGCGCGTCCGCCGTCGTGAACGGCGGGCCGCCCAGCCGGTAGGCGACGAGGGTGCCCCAGCACTCGCCCCGGTCGGTGAACACGGCCCGCAGCTCGTCGCTCACCCCGACCCCGGCCAGGAGCCCGCGCCAGCGCGGCGAGCGGGCGAGGTCGCCGCCGGTGGACTCGTGCAGTCCGGCGGCGACGGTGCCGTCGGCGAACAGCGCCGCGAACGTGTTCACATCCGGCTCACCGAACTCCAGGTCGAACAGCCGCTGCTCGAGGGCGTGGTCCTCGTCGCGGCCGACCAGCACGCAGCTGGTGAACAGCAGCGTCGCCGGGTCCGTGGTGGACCAGGCGGCCAGGTCCCAGCCGACCGCGGCGCGCAGCACGGCGTCCAGCCGCGTGCGGTACGCCGTCAGGTCCAGCCCCAGATGCGACAGGCGCAGCACCGCGCGGCGGGTGCGTTCCTGGGCGGTCTCGGGCATGGACTCAACGCTAGTGCCCAGCCCCGCGGCGGGGACCCCCGAATTCTGGGGATGGGCGGCCCGCCGGCGCGTCCCTACCGTTCGGGTCATGACGATCTCACTGCCGGCGGACGACGCCGTCGAGCGCAACAAGCACACCATGCGTCGCATCTACGAGCTGATCATGGATCAGGGCCGGACCGACCTGATCGCCGAGCACTTCGCCCCGGGCCTGGTCAACCACACCGCGCCGGAGCCGCTGCGCACCGGCACGGAGGCGGTCGCCGGGCTGGTCTCCATGCTGCGCACCGCCTTCCCCGACGCCCGCACCGAGATCGAGGACATGACCGGCGCCGGCGACGTGGTGGTGATGCGCAACTGGTACGCCGGGACCCACCTCGGCCCGTTCCTCGGCAACGCCCCGACGCGGCGCCCGTTCCGGTTCCGGCAGATGCACTGGATGCGCTTCGGCGCCGACGGCCGGGTCACCGACCACTGGGGCGTCCGTGACGACGTCAGCCACCTGCAGCAGCTCGGCCTGATCGGGTAGGCGCCTGAACGCGTGCGGGCCCCGCCGGACGACGCCGACGGGGCCCTGACGGTGCCGGGCTACTGCTCCGGCGTGATCTTGCCGCTGGAGCCGAAGACCTGCACCTCGGCGATGCGGACCTCGTTGCGGAACTGACTGTTGGCAGCGCAGTCCGTGTTCGCCCGCGGGTCGTTGTCCTGCTCACCGGCGTACAGCGGGTTGCCCGTGCACTGGCTGGTCAGCACGACCACACGCACGTGCGTGGCCAGCGTCGGGTGGATGTCGAAGGCGCGCAGGTTCAGCTGCGGCGCCACCGGACGCCAGGCGCCGCCCGGGAAGGCGTCGTCGGTGCTGCGGAACGCCTCCGTGTAGCTCGCGTCCTTGCTGCAGTCGGCCTTCGTGGCGTCGCAGGTGAGGACCGCGAACGAGCGCAGCGCGCTGAACCGGTTCTGGTTCGCCGTGCTGGCGTCGACGTCGCCCCGCAGCGCCGGGCGCAGCATGGCGCTGACGTTGAGCGAGTGGACGTTGACCGGCTTGTCGCCGGCCAGGTCGATCGTGACCTGCTTGCCGGCCACGCCGTTCACCGACGCCCAGTTGGTGCCCTCGGTCTCGTCGTTGATCTTGTCGACGTTGACGCCGTCGCCGGACGCCACCGCGCCCAGCGTCGAGGAGGCCACGTTCTGCGGCAGCTTCAGCTTCAGGTCCTGCGCCTTGCCGGGCTTGAAGGAAGCGGTGAACTTCTGGCTGCCCCAGCCCTTGCCGTTGACCACGAAGTGGAACTCGGTGTTGGGCAGGATCTGGAACGTGTCCGGCAGCGGGGTCGACGGGTCGGTGTCGGCCACCGGGGTCACCCGTGCCTCGTAGTCGCCGACGTACAGCGTGACGTTCGCGCCCGAGGAACCGGCCATCGGCCGGAGGGTCACCGTGGCGTTGTCGGCGTACGGCGAGTGGAAGCTCGGCGTCGGGTCGGTGTCCGACGACGAACCCGTCGCGCCCTCACCCAGGCCCGACTCGGCGAACGCCTTCCAGATGATGTCCTGGTTGGCCCCGCCGAAGCGGACGAGGTCCGCGGCCAGCATGTTGTCGCGCATGCTGGTCATGGTGGCGCCGCTGGCCGCCTGCAGCAGGTACGAGTCGAACATCAGCTGGATCCAGCGCCGGTTGCCGGGGCAGGAGGCGGCGTCGACGGCACCGTCGGCGCACTGCTGCTGCAGCTCGGGCGTGCCCAGGCCGTAGCGGTTGATGAATTCCTGCCGCACCCGCAGGTTGGTGGCCACCCAGATCTCGCCGTCGGCGTGCACCTCGGGACCGACCAGGTCGAACCCGAAGTCCGAGTAGTTCAGCGGGCTCTTGCTGGCGTCGTAGTCGCGGATGCCCTCGTGCATGTTGCCGGTGACGTACGCACCGGTGACGAACGGGGTGTCGCCGGCGGCGCGCAGGCCGTTCTCGAACAGGTACTCGGCCGCCACCAGGTCGCCCCAGCCCTCACCCATCGAGCCGCCCTGCGTGCCGGTGATGCCGTTGTTCGGCCCGGCGATCATGCGGTTGGTGATGGCGTGGGTGTACTCGTGGCCGATGACGGTCATGTCGTAGTCGCCGTCGACGCACGGCGGGTACGCCGAGCCGGCCACGGGCTGCCACAGGAACATGTTGGTCGTCGGCGCCTGGCCGTCGCGGCCGGTGCTCTGGTTGGCGTTGTTGCGGCTGCCGCTGAGAGCGCCGGACTGGGCGCGCCCCTGCTCCGGGTCGTTACCCAGGCCGCCGGGCTGGATGTTGACGACCTGCATGTTCCACGCGGCCTCGGTGAAGCCCAGGTGGTAGCTGAAGTCGTGCATCCGGTTGTGCATGGCGAACAGGTTCGACACGGCCGCGTCGCCGTCGTTGCGCCCGGCCGCGGTGAACACGTCGGGGTTGCACTTGGCCTCGTGCCACGCGTCGGTGAACGGGTAGGTGTAGTTGCGGTCCGTCCGGGTCGCCGCCGGGAACGCGGCGACGCCGCCGCCCCACTGCACCACGTTGTTGGCCGCGTTGCCCGACGAGGTGAACGTCGGCTGGCCGGTCACCTGGTTGACGTCCCAGGCCTTGCCCGACGCGGCGTCCTTCACGGGCTTGATGCAGTTGGCCGCCGGGGTGAAGCACCACGTCACCCGCGGGTCGGTGCCCGCCGGGAGCGTCTGCGGCGCGGTCGCCGGGAAGACGGCCCAGGTCGGGTTGTCGGAGTCGAAGTCGACCATGTCCTCACGGACCAGGATGCCGCCGGTGCGCGCGTCGACGAAGGTCGAGTACGCCGTGGGGTTGTCGGCATCGGTGGAGACCAGGCTCACCTGGTAGGCGGCGCGCACGCCGTCCTCCGGAGTGGGCACGCCGACCTCGATGACGTCGGGCTCGCTGACCTGACCGGCCGTGAGACCGGCGTCGGCGAGGGCCGCGGCGACGGCGTCGGCCGCCGACAGCGTCGCCGGCTCCGGCGCGGCGGTGTCCCGCGTCAGCGACGACGTGACCCGCACGACGTTGCCCTTGTCGATCAGGATCGACACGAGCCCGTCGTGGCCGGCCGGCAGGCCGCCGAAGGTCTGCCGCAGCAGCACGACGTTGCCGGTGCCGAGCTGCTGGACCAGCAGGGGTTCCATCGCGGCGACGGCCGGGGCGTCCAGCGCGTACAGGTCCTGGTTGCCGAGCAGGTACTGGCGGGCCGCAGCGACCGGGTCGCCGGTCAGGCCGGTGGCCAGGGCCTTGTCCGGACCGACGGACTCGGGCTGGCCGAGCGAGTTCCAGCGGACCTTCGCGCCGCCGACACGGTCGGCGGCCGCCTTCTGCTTCGCGGTCGGCGCCTTGCCGCCGCGGCGGTTGTCGACGTCGCGCGGGCCGTGCCCGTCGACGTCATGGGCTTTTCCGGGGTTGGGCTTGGGATCGGCAGCGGCGGGCACGGCGGTTACCGCACCCGTCGCCACGACGGCGGCGGCAGTGAACGCGGCTAGCGTCCTGCCCCGCCAGCGCCTGGGGTTCAACCCAGATTTGCGCACGATCGGTTCTCCTCTGGTTGGTTGGGGGCGCGTGTGTTGCTCCGGGGGCGCCAGTTGATCTCATAGGGCCTATCACGGCCCTGCGCAGGGACACCAGGTCGCGCACACTTTCGTCCACAATGGATAGCTCGGAGTTTGCTCGGAGCCGGTCCGGCCCGGCTGGGCGGCCGGCGCGGCGCTTCGGGCGACAAGGGGCAAATCGATCAACGGGCGTGCCCGGCGATTTACGGGAACTTCCGGATACGGCTTTATTCGCGCGAATGTTCACCAATAGCGATGACCGACATTCGCCGCACAAGCCCAAAGAATGGGCAACCGTTCGCGTGCCAATGCATTATGCCATATCGCAGTTCGACATCTGTCGCGACTCTGAGGCGTGTACCAGGAGTACATCGCAGCTCAGCAGGCCGCGCCGTACCGTCGAAGGTGTGAACAACCGAGCCGAGGTGCGAGATTTTCTCACCACGCGCCGCGCGAAGATAACCCCGGAGCAGGCGGGCGTCCCGACGGCCGGGCAGCGGCGCGTGCCCGGGCTGCGCCGCAGCGAGGTGGCGTCGCTGGCGGGAATGAGCGTCGAGTACTACGCCAAGCTCGAACGCGGCGCGCTGGCCGGCGTCTCCGCCGGGGTCCTGGAGGCGATCGCCCGCGCCCTGCGGCTCGACGACGCCGAACGCGCGCATCTGATGCGCCTGGCCCAGGAGGCCAACGGCAGCAGCGTGCTGGTCCGGCCGAGTCACCGGCCCAAGCGATTCACCGCGCGGCCGAGTCTGCAATGGACACTGGACTCGATCACCGCACCGGCGATCGTGGTGAACAACCGGCAGGATCTGCTCGCCGCCAACCTGCTCGGCCGCGCCATGTACAGCGACGTCTACGCGAGCGCCGCCGGCGCGCCGAACTTCGGCCGGTTCACGTTCCTCGACAGCGCGGCGCGCCGCTTCTACCCGGACTGGAACCTCGCCGCCGACATGCTCGTGGCGAACCTGCGGACCGCCGCGGGCAAGGATCCGCGCGACAAGGGACTGCACGACCTGGTCGGCGAGCTGTCGACCCGCAGCGACGACTTCCGCCGCCGCTGGGCGGCGCACAACGTGCGCATCCACGGCACCGGCACCAAGACGTTCCGCCATCACATCGTCGGCGAGCTCGAGCTGGCCTACGAAACCATGGATCTGCGGGCCGAGGACGGCATCTGCATGACGATCTACGCCGCCGCACCGGCTTCACCGGCCGCGCAGGCCCTCGCCCTGCTCGCCTCGTGGGCCGCCACCGAAGCCGTGCAGTACGTCGCCGGCAACCAGGCCTGACCATCCCGACCCCCCCGACCATCCCGACCATCCCGACCGGAGGGACTTCCCGATGCCCGAGCAGCCGAAGCAGGTCGGCGGTGGGCGCCGCGCCGTCGGCGACATCGCCCCGAAGCTCGCCGAGCTCACCGACGACGTGCTCTTCGCCGATGTGTGGAACCGCGGCGAGCTGGCCGCCCGCGACCGCAGCCTCGTCACCGTCGCGGCCCTGGTCGCCGGCGGTGACGCCGAGCAGCTGCGCTTCCACCTCGGTCGCGCCAGGGAGAACGGCCTGACCGAGACCGAGCTCATCGAAGCCATCACCCATCTCGCGTTCTACGCCGGCTGGCCGAAAGCCATGACCGCGATCACCGTCGCCAAGCAGGTCTTCGCCGGCTGACATCACATCCACGGAGGAGCAGCACCATGCGAGCAACCGTCCTGCACGGCCCCCGCGACGTCCGCGTCGAGGACCGCCCGGACCCGACCGTCGAGCAGCCGACCGACGCGATCATCCGCCTGGCCGCGGCCTGTGTCTGCGGCTCCGACCTGTGGCCGTACCGCGGCGCCGACGCGGTGAGCGAGCCGGCGCCGATGGGCCACGAGTACGTCGGCGTCGTCGAGGAGGTCGGCAGCGACGTCCGCACGGTCAAGCCGGGGCAGTTCGTCGTCGGCACGTTCTTCGCCAGCGACAACACCTGCGAGATCTGCCGGGCCGGGTACCAGACCCACTGCGTCAACCGCCAGCCCGGCTGCACCGGCTCCCAGGCCCAGTACACCCGCGTCCCGCTCGCCGACGGCACCCTCGTCGCCACGCCCGGCCAGCCGGACGCCGACCTGATCCCGAGCCTGCTCACCGCGTCCGACGTGCTCGGCACCGGCTGGTTCGCCGCCGACGCCGCGCAGGCCGGACCCGGCAGGACCGTCGCCGTCGTCGGTGACGGCGCCGTCGGCCTGCTCGGCGTCCTGGCCGCCCGGCAGCTCGGCGCCGAGCGGGTCATCGCGATGAGCCGCCACGCCGACCGGCAGAAGCTGGCTCTGGACTTCGGCGCCACGGACATCGTCACCGAGCGCGGTGGCGAGGGCGTCGCCCGGATCAAGGACCTCACCGGCGGGCTCGGCGCGCACTCGGTCATCGAGGCCGTCGGCACGCAGGAGTCGATGCTGCAGGCCATCCGCGCCACCCGCGCCGGCGGGCACGTCGGCTTCGTCGGCGTCTCCCACGACGTCAGCCTGCCGGGGCGGGAGCTGTTCTACTCCGGCGTCCACCTGCACGGCGGGCCCGCTCCGGTACGGCGGTTCCTGCCCGAACTGATCGACCTCATCACCAGCCGGACGATCGACCCGGGCAAGGTGTTCGACCTGACCCTCCCGCTCGAGCAGGCCGCCGAGGCATACCGGGCGATGGACGAGCGCCGCGCGGTCAAGGTCCTCCTGCAGCCCTGACGTCCGGGCGTCGCGCTTCCGTCGGCGGCAGAGACCAGGGGTGCCCTACGGCCGGTCGGCGTCCGGCAACGGCAGCACGAAACCGAGGTCGTCGTCGGGGTCTGTCCAGGGTGCTTCGCGGTCGAGCATCCCGGACAGCCGCTCCACCTCCGGCAGGAGGCGCGCGGCGAACATGAGCTCGCCGAGGCCCACGCACGCGGCGGCGACGACGAGGCCGGTCGCCGGCGCGACGGCGACCGTCATCGCGGCGACCAGTCCGCACAGGGCCCGCATCCGCAGGCAGCCGCGGGCGAGGCTGGGGAACTGCGCCGCGGCCCCGGCGTCGCCGGCCGCCGCGACACCGAGGGCGAGGCTGATCGCCGCGACCGCGACCGTCGGGTCGTACGCCGGCAGCTGGATCACGATCACACCGGCCACCGCCAGCAGCGCTGCGCCGGCCTGGAACCATCGGGCGCCGCCGTACCGGGCGCGTAGCAGCTGCCCGCCGCCGAACCGGCCGAGCGCGACGAACAGCAGCCATGAGCCGACCGCGGCGGCGCCGAACGTCCGTACCGACGACGGCCACACCATCGCGAAGACCGCGAGCAGCAGGCTCAGCAGGCCGAAGCTCGTCACCGCCCACCAGCCGAGCACGCCGTTCAGGGGGCCGGCCTGGCGCCCCGCGGCGCGCAGCCAGACGCGGGCCTGCCGCGGTGCGGCCCGTAGCGTGGCCACGTCGATGGGTTGCATGAGCCGCCTCCTTCGATCAGGGTCGGCTACCTGGTACCCGCCGCGCCGGTCGATCGAACGCACTGCGGTGCGGACAGGACAATCGTCCCCGGATCCGGTCATGCGGGCCACGGATCCGGGGGCACGACACCCGAACGGGGCCGTGCCGCCGGCGGTCAGGCCGTGGGGCGGTCCACCCGGTAGACGTGGTGCCGCCGGTCGTCGATCGGGTTGTCGGGCTCCAGCTCGGCGTGGGCGACGCGGACCAGGCCGGCCTTCTCCAGCATCCGCCACGACGCGATGTTGTCGGCGTGCACCGGCACGATCACGCACTCGGCGTCGCCGTGCTCGGCCCACAGGTGCTCGAGCGCCGAGCGGATCATGCGGGTGCCGATCCCGCGCCCGACGTCCGCCACGTCGCCGATCAGGTAGTCGATCGTCATCGCCCGCGGCGGCACCGCCATGGTCGGCGCCATCTCCCGCACGTATTCGGGGTAGTCGTGCCAGAACGAGCGCTGCACCAGCCCGAGCGGTACGCCGTCCAGGAGCGCCAGGAGATCCTCGTTGGGCTCCTCGCGGCGGGCGGAGGGCCCGAAGTCGCGCTCCACGGCCTCCGCCGACGTCTCGTGATTCCACCACCGGGCCACGTGCGGGGCCGCCAGCCACTGGGCGAGCAGCGGGAAGTCCCGCGGGGTGACGTGCCGCCAGGTCATCATGCCGCTGACGGTAACAGCATCCGCTTACCGTCAGCATAGAATATTCCGCATGCACGACGAGGAGCTGCCGATCCTGGGCACCGAGCCGCTGGTGGTGGAGTTCGCCAACACGCTGCACGGCGGCGAGGACTTCCTCGGCACGGCCGAGCTGTCCAGGCTGTGGTTCACCACCGCCGGCGCGCGACCGGCACGCGACGCGGCCGCGGCCAGGGCCCTGCGGGACAGCATCCACGCGCTCTTCACGGCGGCGGTCACCGGCACCGCACCACCCGCCGCCGCGATCGCGCACGTGAACACCGCAGCGGCGCAGGCGCCGACGTACCCGCACCTGACCCGGCAGCCCACCGGCGAGCTGGTGGCGGACGACCGGGGCACCGCGACCGGCGACGCGGCGCTGCTCGGCGCCCTGGCCGCCGCCTGCGCCGGACTGCTCACCGACGGCCGGGCCCGCCTGCTGCGCCGTTGCGAGACCCCGGACTGCTGCCTGTTCTTCGTGCAGCACCACCCGCGCCGCCGGTACTGCCACGAGTCCTGCGCCCACCGCGACCGGCAGGCCAGGTACTACCGCCGCCGCGCCCCGTCCTGAAGCCGCTGCCCGGACGGCGTGCCGCCAGCCCGCAGCGACGCCACGGCCGAGAGGACCGTGAGGACCGCGCCCGTCGCCCGGGGCGGGGCGATAGCCTGGCGCCGGGCACCGGTGACGGTCGATGTTAGGCTAAATCAATTCGATGGATAAATTCCTCCGGGCGGGCGAGCAGAGGATGGCGATGGGCAAACAGTTGCCGATGCGGCGCGGCACCAACCTGCCGCGCATGGGCGACTTCAACGAGTCGGTGGTGCTCGACGCGATCCGCCGGGTGCCCGAGGGGCTCAGCCGGGTCGAGCTGATCGAGTCGACCGGCCTGTCGGCGCAGACGGTGTCGAACATCTGCCGGCGGCTACTGGACTCGGGGCTGGCCCACGAGGCCGGCACGCGGGTCACGGGCAGCGGCAAGCCGCGCCGGTTGCTGCAGGTCAACGCCGAGGCGCGGTACGCGGTCGGGGTGCACCTCGACCCGGCCGTCGTGACGATGGTCGTGCTCGACCTGCTGGGCCGGGTCGTGGCCCGCGCGCAGCGGCCGACGCCGCCGGCCGCGGATCCGGATCACACCCTCGCGGAGATGGGCGACTCGATCAACGCCCTGGTGGCCGAGTCCGGGGTGGCCCGGGAGGCGATGCTCGGGCTGGGCATCGCCGCGCCGGGCCCGGTCGACGTGGCGGCAGGGCTGGTCATCGCGCCGCCCGAGCTGGTCGGCTGGGGGCGGGTGCCGCTGCGCGACCACCTCGCCGGGGCGACCGGGCTGCCGGTGCTGCTCGACAAGGACGTGATCGCCGCCGCCGTCGCCGAGCGCTGGGCGGGCGCGGCCACCGGCACCGGCAACTTCCTGTTCTTCTACCTGGGCACCGGGTCCGGCATGGGGCTCGTCGTCGACGACGTGGTGCTGCGCGGACTGTCCGGCAACGCCGGCGAGGTCGGCGGGCTGTACGCCGCCTGCACCACGAACGCCCTGGTCGCCGAGGCGATCGAGGAGGGTGTGCTCGGGCCGGAGTCCAAGCCGACCGGGCCGCGGGACGCCGAGCAGAGCCTGCGCGCGCTGTGCCGGCAGGCCAAGGCCGGCAACCGGACGGCCGGTGAGATCATCGACCGCTGGGCGGTGCGGGTCGGCCGGGGGGTGAGCGCCGCGGCGACGCTGGTGGACGCGGAGATGATCGTGTTCGGCGGCCCGATCTGGCCGCTGCTGGCCGACCGGTTCATGGCGATCGTCCCCGGCATCGTGGAGAGCTCGCCGTTCGTGGAGCGCATCCATCCGACGGTGGTGACGACGACCGGGCTGGGCATCGACGTCGGCGCGATCGGCGCCGCCTGCCTGGTGCTGGAGCAGTTCCTCTCCGCCCAGCCCCATTCGTTGCTGCTCGGCTGAGAACGGCGGTCAGGGGCGTTCCGCGGCGCCGTCGACGCCCCGGACGAGGGCCCAGCGGTCGTGCCGCAGCGGAGGGGGAGCGGGGTGGCGGCGCGCCGCCGACTCGTCGAAGTCGACGCCCAGGCCGGGGGACTCCGACGGGTACAGGACCCCGCCGACCGGCACCGGAGCGCCCGGGAACACCTCGAGGGTGGCCTCGTGGAACCGGGCCGCCTCCTGCACGCCGAACGCGGGCGTCGACACGTCGAGGGCGACGTTGGCGGCCTGCGCGACCGGGCTCACGTCGCCCGGGCCGTGCGGGGCGATCCGGGCCCCGAACAGCTCGCACGCCGCGGTGAGCTTGCGCGCCGGGGTCAGGCCGCCGAGGGTCGGGATGCGCAGCCGCACGAAGTCGATCGCCCGCGCGGTCAGCAGCGGCAGGAACTGCCCGACGTCGTCGAACAGCTCGCCGACGGCGAGCGGCACCGAGCCGGCTGAGCCGGCCGCGGCGGCGAGCCGCGGGAAGTGGTCGCTGTCCTCGGGGGCGAGGGCGTCCTCGAGGAAGAACAGCCGCGCGCCGGCGAGCGCGGCGACCAGCCGGACCGCCTGGGCCGGGGTGAGCCGCTCGTGCGCGTCGTGCAGCAGCTCGACGCCGTCGCCGACCCGCCGGCGGACCTCGGCCAGGGCGGGCGGGACGTGCCGCAGGTACGCCAGGGGGTCCCACGCGCTGCCGGTGGACGCGGTGCCGTAGTTCTGCACGCCGGGCACCGCGACCTGGACCCGGACGTGCCGGTAGCCGGCCTCGGCGGCCGCGAGGACGTCCTCGGCGATGCGGGCCGGGTCGTCGCCGTCGACGTGGGTGTAGGCCGCGGCGCCGTGCCGTGCCCGGCCGCCGAGCAGCGAGTGCAGCGGCAGGCCGGCCGCCTTGGCCTTGATGTCCCACAGCGCGACGTCGACGGCGCCGAGGGCGTTGCCGGCGATCGAGCCGCCCCGCCAGTAGCCGGCGTTGCGCAGCAGGCGGTGGATGTCCTCGATGTCGCCGGCGTCGCGGCCGAGCAGCAGCGGGCCGAGGTAGTCGTCGAGGACGGACCGCACCGCCAGGGTCCGCTGCGGGTCGCTGGCGCAGCCCAGGCCGTACAGGCCGGGCTGGTTCGTCTCGACCCGGACGATCAGGTACGGGCAGCCCTGCGGCCCGCACAGGAAGGTGCGGACCCGGGTGATCCGGGCGGCGTCCGCCGGGGCGGGCCAGGGCGCCGCAGCGATGAGTTTCGAAGGATCGTACCGAAGTTCGTCCATGGATTGACAGAGTACATCAATTCGATTTACGTTCTCGGCAAGCGGCGCCCGTCGATGGCGCCCCAGACGCGAAGGCCGCGCGATGACACCCCCACGAAGCGCGTGGCGGCCGGCTCTGGCCGCCCTGATAACCCTGGCCCTCGCCGCGACGGGCACCGCCGCGTGCGGCGGCGACGACACGTCCGGCGGCGGCAAGACGCTGACGATGTGGACGTTCAAGCAGTCGCACGTCAAGGCGCTGCAGAAGGTCGCCGACTCCTTCGCCAAGGAGTCCGGCATCACCGTGAAGGTCGAGGCCTACGGCCCCGACGACGCGTTCGTCACCAAGGTGCAGGCCGCCGCGCAGACCAAGAACCTGCCCGACCTGCTCGAGGTGCACACCAACGGCGACGACCTCGCGTTCGGCGCCCCCGGCCTGCTCACCGACCTCGCCAAGGACGTCGACGACGCATGGCTGGCCGGCTACCTGCCGGCGGTCCGCCAGGACGGCGTCGTCACCGAGCAGTACTACAAGCAGTCCCTCGCCCAGGACGCCAAGACCCACGGGATCAAGCTCGGCCAGCGTTTCAGCGTCCCGCTGACCGTCGGCACGTTCGGCATCGTCTACGCCAACAAGCAGCGCCTCGCCGACGCCGGCGTCACCGGCGCCCCGGCCACCTGGGAGGAGTTCATCGCCGCCCTGGGCAAGGTCAAGGCGAAGTACCCCGACAACGGCGGCGTGAGCATCGGGTTGAAGTCGCCGACGACCGGGCTGGAGTGGTTCCTGCAGCCCATGGCGTACGGCATGCTCGGCGCCGACAAGTTCCACGCCCTGTTCGGCAAGGACAAGGCCGGCACGTTCTCCTCCCCGGCCGGCGTGCAGGCGCTGCAGACCTACGGGCAGGTCCAGCCGTACTGGCACCCGGGCACCCAGAGCCTCGACATCGACGCCGCCGACCTCGCCTTCGCGCAGGGCAAGTCCACATTCGACATCGGCGGGACGTTCACCCTGGCGTTCCTGGCCCAGAACGGCATGGACGCCGGCAACGTCATCACGTTCCCGGTGCCGGTGCCGGCCGCCGGTGCCATCAAGAACATGACCCTCGCCCCGTTCACGCTCACCGGTGTGTCGGTCTCCTCGACCACGAAGAACCGGGCCGGCGCCATCCAGTGGCTGAAGTACCTCGCCAAGGCCGACGTGTCCGCCACGTTCGCCAAGGAGGCCCTCGACGTCCCGCCGACCGACCTCGGCGCCGACCCGGCCGCCGCCGTCGGCCCCGCCCTGGGCGCGATGATCAAGGCGTTCGGCTCCGGCCCGTCGGCGTACAACCCGGGCGACACCTCCTACCGGCCCAACAGCTACGACGGCCCCACGGTCGCCTCGGCGCTGATGGACTACACGCCGCTGGCGAAGAAGTCGGCGGAGCAGGCCGGCGCCGAGATGACGAAGGTCATCGACTCCTACTGGGCCAAGCAGTAATGACGGTGGCGAGTCAACCGAAGAGGCGGGCCCCGGGCGAGGCGGTCTGGGGCTACGCCTTCGTCCTGCCCGCCATCGGCCTGTTCCTGGTGATGGGCGTCTACACCATCGTCTACGGCTTCTCGCTGAGCTTCGCCACCTGGAACGGCTTCCAGCCGCACTGGATCTGGGTCGGCCTGCAGAACTACGCCGACCTGCTGTGGGCCAGCCCCCGCTACGCACCACGGGTGCACCAGGCCGCCCTCAACACGTTCTGGGTGATGCTGGCCGTGCCGGTGCTCACCGTCGTGGTCAGCTTCCCCCTCGCCGTGCTGCTCAACTCGGTGCGCCGGCTGCGCACGCTGCTGCGCTCCGTGTACTTCGTGCCGCAGGTGACCGCCGGAATCGCCGTGTACTTCGCATGGCAGTACGTGCTGCAACCCGACGGCGCCGTCAACGCGCTGCTCGGCGCGCTCGGCCTCGGCAGCCTGCGCCAGCCGCAGGGGTTCCTGGGCAACCCGGACACCGCGCTGCCCACGCTGATCGTCATCACCGTGTGGTCGGCGGTGCCGGTGGCGATGATGCTGTACCTCGCGGGCCTGCAGGCGGTCGACCCGGCCCTGACCGAGGCGGCGCAGATCGACGGGGCCGGACCGTGGCGGGTCACCCGCGACATCGTCTGGCCGCTGGTGCGCCCGATCACCGCGATCGTCGTCCTGCTGTCCCTGCGCGACTCGTTGCAGGGCTTCCAGACGTTCCTCATCATGACCAACGGCGGCCCCGGCAACCACACCAACGTGCTCGGCCTGGAGACCTACCGGCTCGCGTTCCTCTCCCAGCTCGACCCGACGCTCGGCCTGTCCAGCGCGCTGGGCTGGATGCTGTTCGTCGCCGCGCTCGTCCTCGCCGCGGTCAACCTGCGCGTGATGCGGCGGGCGACATGAGTGCAGTCAGAAGTTGGGCGGCGCGGATCGTGGTCGGCGGGCTGTTGCTGCTGTACGCCGCGATCAGCCTGTACCCGTTCCTGTGGATGGTCTCGGCCGCGTTCAAGGACCAGCATGAGGTCGTCGCCGGCGGGCACCTGATCCCGCACCGCCCGACGCTGCGCACGATCGTCGACACCTGGCAGGAGCTGCACTTCTTCGACTACTTCCTCAACAGCCTCAAGGTCACCGCGCTGACCGTGGTGCTGGTCCTGGCCATCTACGCCGCCGCCGGCTACGCGTTCGCGGTGCTGCGGTTCCCCGGCCGCACCGCGCTGTACCGGATGTTCATGGCGTTGCTGTTCGTCCCCGGCGTCGCCGTCCTGCTGCCGATCGTGCTGCTGGAGAACCGGCTCGGGCTGCTCGGCGGCCACTGGGGCCTGATCCTGCCGTTCGTCAACGGCTCGGCCCCGCTGGCCGTCCTCATGCTCACCAACGCCTTCGAGGCGGTCCCGGCCGAGCTGCGCGAGGCCGCCCGCGTCGACGGTGCCGGCGAGCTGCGCATCTTCGGCACCATCTACCTTCCGCTGGCCCGGCCGGTGCTCATCACCATCGCCGTGCTGACCGCGATCCCGACGTGGAACGAGTACCTGCTCACCCGCGTCTCGCTCAACGACCCAGACACGTACACGCTGCCGATCGCCCTGCAGAACCTGCAGTCGGGCGCGGTGCAGCACTACAACGTGCTCATGGCCGGCGCGCTGATCGTGGTCATCCCGGTGATCCTGCTGTTCGCCGCCGCGCAGCGGTACGTCGTCAACGGCCTCATGGGAGCGGTGAAGGCATGACATCCCGCAGACTTCTGTTCCTCGTCCTGCTCGTCGTGGCGCTCGTCGCCCCCGGCACCGCCGCGGCCGCCGGACCAGGGCCGGTCATGTACCCGCGCGGGGTCGGCGCCGACCTGGGCCCGGTCCCCAGCACGCTGGGGCTGTCCGTGCGCGCGGGTGACGCCGCGGCCGGGCTGCGCACCGGCACCCTGGACGGTAAGGGCTACTGGCAGACGCAGGTGGCCGCGGGCACCACGTACCTCGGGCTGACCGCCGACACCGCCTACGCCGCGTCCGTCGCGGGCGACAGCCTGGTCGTGGTCGTCACCTACCACGACGACGGGGCCGGCGCCCTGACCCTGCGCACCGCGGCCGGGCAGACGACGACGGTCGCCGAGCTCGCCGGCACCGGCACGTGGAAGCTCGCCGCCATCGGGCTCGCGGGCGCCGACCTCGCCGCCGGTGAGCTGCGGCTCGGCGGCACCGCCGACATCACCGTCGCCCGGGTGCGGATCACCGCGAGCGGGCCGCAGGCGGTCCTCGGCCCCACGGCGTCGGACACCGGGCTGTCGGCCCGGGCCGGCGACAACGAGGCGGGGCTCGTCACCGGCACGGCCGCCGGCCGCGGCTTCTGGCGGACCAACGCCGCCGCGCCCGCGCCGGGCACCAACTACGTGTACCTCAACGTCGCCGACGGCTACGCCTACGACACCCGCGACATCGTCCTCGTCAGCGTCGACTACCTCGACGCCGGCAGCGGCACGCTGTACCTGCACTACGACTCGCCCGGTGAGAGCCTGCCCGACCGGTTCAAGCCGTCGGCGGCCGTCACGTACGGTGACACCGGGCAGTGGCGCACCCACGACTTCGTCCTCGACGACGCCGTGCTCACCAACCGCACCAACGGCGCCGACCTCCGCATCACCCACGACGGGTCGCCGGTCGAGCTCACCATCGCCGCGGTGCGGGTCACCGTCGTGCCGCGGCAGCTGGACGCGAAAGCGGGGCTGCGCGACCTCGTCACCGCCGCCGACCTCGCCCACTACTCGGCGCGCGAAGGCAGCCGCGACGGGCAGTTCCCGGCCGGCGCCAAGGCCACCCTCGCCGCCGCGATCGGCCGCGCCCGGGCCGTCCTCGACGACGCCGCGGCGACCGAGGAGCGGATCCGCGCCGCGCTGCGCGACCTGTACGACGTCCTCGGGGCGTTCCGCTCGTCCGCGGTCGACACCGACCTCGCCCGCGCCGCGCTGCTCACCGCGAGCGGCACCGCCGCCGGGTCGGCGCCCGGCAACGCCAACGACGGCGATCCCGGCACCGTGTGGACCGGCGGCGGCACCGGCGCGTGGCTGCGTGCCGACCTCGGCGCGGCCCGCCCGGTCGACGAGGTGTTCGTCCGGTGGGGCGGCGCCTTCTCCCCGGACTACCGCGTCGAGCTGTCCACCGACGGCGTGCGGTACACCGAGGCCGGGCACAACGGCGGCCAGGCGGTGCGCACCCGCTTCGCCGAGACGACCGCGCGGTATGTGCGGCTGAGCGTCGCCGCGTACGCCACCGGGCTCGACCACGTCGACGTCGCCGCGTTCGAGATCCGTGACCGGCGCACGGTGACGCCGTCGCCGCGGCTCGTCGACACCCGCTTCCCGACCGGGGACGTCGTCGTCGCCGACTTCGACGCGACCGCGTACGGCGCGGACGGCACCGGCCGCCGCGACGCCACCGCCGCCCTGCAGGCGGCGCTCTGGGACTGCTACGACGCCGGCGGCGGGACCGTCTGGCTGCCCGCGGGCACCTACCGGGTCACCGGCACGGTCGAGGTGCCGGCGTTCTGCACCCTGCGCGGTGACCGCCGCGACCCCGACAGCGGCGGCGGCTCCTACGGCACCGTCGTCAGCGCCGACCTGCCGGCCGGGGACGCCGGCCCGGTGCTGTTCCGCATCGGCGGCAGCGCCGGCGTCGTCGGGCTCACCACCTACTACCCGCGGCAGAACGCGGCCGCCCCGGTGCACTACAACTTCACCTTCGAGATCCCCGGCAGCGCCTGGAAGGGTGCCTCGGGCGCCGACGAGAACTACATGATGAGCACCGTCGCCGAGGTGACGATGCTCAACTCGTTCCGCGGCATCGGCATCAGCACCATGCGCGACGAACGCGGCCGCCCACCCGGCAACGGCCAGACCCACGAGTCGGCGACCGTCCGCGACGTCCGCGGCACCGTGCTCTACCGCGGCGTCGAGGCGTACAACGGCGCGGACGTCGGCACCTGGGAGGACGTCCGGTTCAGCAACGCCTACTGGGCGCAGGCCCCGGCCGCGTACCAGCCGCCGGCACGCTCCACAGTGGACGCCTGGACCCGGGCCAACGGCACCGGGTTCGTCCTCGGCGACCTCGAGTGGGACCAGTTCACCGGCCTCGCCGCGGCCGACTACCGCATCGGCATCCACGTCGTGGCCGGGCTGCGGGCCGAGTTCACCGGCGTGTTCGACCGGGTGCGCATCGAGCGGACCGGCGTCGCGCTGCAGGTCGACAGGTTCGACGAGCGGTGGGGCCTGGCCATCGCCGGCGGGCAGCTGCGCGGCGACGAGGCGGCCGTGGTCAACAACGGCGGCGGCTACGTGAAGCTCACCGGCACGCAGGTGAGCGGCGCCGTCCGCGGGACCGTGCACCAGATGGACGGCGCGCTGCCGGACGACGACGGCAGCCGCACCGCCACCCGCCCGGCGCGGCGGGTGCTGTTCCAGGCGGACGCGCCGCACGGCAACGGTTACCTGCCGGCCGCGGACGCCACCCCGGCGATCCAGCGGGCCCTGGACAAGGCCGGTCGTGGTGGCGGCGTGGTCTACCTGCCCGCCGGCTGGTACCGCCTCGCCGGGCGACTCAGCGTGCCCGCCGGGGTGCAGCTGCTCGGCGCCTCGCCGGTGCCCAACCGCGACGAGGACGGCCGCAGCGGCGGCACCGTGCTCTGGGCCTTCGCCGGCCGGGGCAGCGCCACAGCCGACACCGACCCGGCCGCGATCACGCTACGGGGTGACCGGGCCGGTGTCGCCGGGCTGCGGGTGTTCCACCCGGAGAACAACCCCGCGGCGCCCGGCGGTCTGGTGCCCTACCCGTACGTCGTGCGTGGCCTCGGCGACAGCACCTATGCGGTCAACCTCGGCCTGCCCAACGCCTGGAACGCGCTCGACATGGCCGGCGACCGGTTCCTCGTCCGGAAGATCAAGGGCACGTTCGTGCGGCACGGCGTCACCGCCCGCGGCGCCGACGGGCGCGTCGAGGGTGTGCTGTCCAACGGCAACACGTTCGTGCGCACCGGCTTCGCGGTGCCCCGCTGGGTGCTGGGCGCCGACCTGTTCCCGCAGGTCATCGACGCCTGGACGCGCACCAACGCCGACCTGGTGACGGTCGACGGCGCCCGCCGGCTGACCGTCGCGGGTGCGTTCGGCTACGGCCTGCACAACGGCCTCGTGGTGAAGTCCGGTGACGTGCGGGCGGTCAACCTCGGCACCGACAACCTCGGCGGCGACGGCCACACCGTGCGGGTCGACGGCGGTCGGGCGAGCGTCGTGAATCTCATGCGGTACAACGGCGCGACGAGCCAGGGCGCCGTGACGCTGTACAACGTCATGGTCATCAACATCGTCGAGCACGAGGTGACGGCCGTCCCGGACGGCGCCGGCACCGTCCGGCTCACCGGGAACGCGACCCGCCCCGGTCATTACGAGCCGGGAACCGTGGTCACCGCGGTGGCGCGGCCGGCCCGGGGCTTCCGGTTCACCGGCTGGAGCGCCGGGGGAGCCGTGGTGTCGACCGCGCCGACCTATCCGTTCACCGTCACCGCCCCGGTCGCGCTGACCGCCACGTTCGTCGCGGACGCCACGTGAAGATCCTCGTGACCGGCGCCGCCGGGATGCTCGGCCGCGCGGTTGTGGCCGGTCTGCTGGCCAGTGGGCACTCGGTGCGCGCTCACGACCGCACCCCGCCACCGGCCGGCATCGCCGACGACACCGTCACCGGGGACCTGCGCGACACCAGCCTGGACGGGCTCGTGGCCGGGATCGACGCGGTGGTGCACGCCGCCGCGATCCCGGCCCCGGTCGAGCCCGACGTGTTCGACAACAACGTCGGCTCCGCGTTCCACCTCCTCGAGGCGGCGGCGACCGCCGGCGTTCGGCGCATCGTGTATGTTTCCAGCCTCTCCGCCGTCGGCCTGGCCTGGTCGGGGCGCGGCGCCTCGCCGGTGCGGCTGCCGCTGACCGAGGACCACCCGTACGTCGGCGACGACCCCTACGGCCTGTCGAAGCGGGTCGGCGAGCTCGTGACCGCGACGGTCAGCAACCGGTGCCGCATCCCCGCGGTCAGCCTGCGCCTGCCGTTCATCGGCACCGGTGCCCGGCTGCGCCACCACCTCGACCACGTGGCCGCCGACCTCGGCGGCCACCGCGGGGACCTGTGGAGCTGGCTCGACACCCGCGACGCCGTATCCGCGGTCGCCGCCGCCCTCACCGCGCCGCTGGAGGGGCACGCCGTGGTGAACGTGGCCGCGCCCGACACCACGGCGACCTTGCCGACGGCGCGGCTGCTGGCGGAGTATCACCCTTCAGCCATGCTCGCCGAGACGCTGGAGGGATACGCCGTGCCCGTCTCCACCCACCTGTGCCGGGAACTGCTCGGCTTCACGCCCGTGCACACCTGGCGGAGCTCGTGAGCACCGTCGTCGTGGTCCGCGGCGGCTGGGAGGGGCACCGCCCCGTCGAGGCCACCGACCGTTACGTGACCAGGCTGCGCCAGCTCGGGCACGAGGTCGTCACGTCCGGGACCCTCGACACGTACCTCGATGCCGACCTGCTGCGCCGCGCCGACCTCGTCGTGCACTGCTGGACGATGGGCACGGCCACCGGCGAGCAGGTCGCCGGACTGGCCGCCGCCGTGCGGGCCGGCACCGGACTCGCCGGCTGGCACGGCGGCATCATCGACTCGTTCCGCGGCTCGCCGGACTACCAGCGCATCACCGGCGGCCAGTTCGTGCACCACCCGGCCGAGTTCGTCACGTACGACGTCACCCCGATCGGCACCCACCCGGTCGTGGCCGGCATCCCGCCGTTCACGGTGCACACCGAGCGGTACCAGGTGCACGTCGACCCGGCGATCGAGGTCCACGCCGTCACCGTCGTCGACTCCGTCGCGGTGCCGGTCGTGTGGACGACCCGCTTCGGCGCCGGCCGCGTCTTCGTCACCACCGTCGGCCACGAGCTCAAGGACCTCGAGGTCCCCGAGCACGACGAGATCATCATGCGGGGGCTGGCATGGGCGAGCCGTTGAGGGTCGGCATCGTCGGCGCGGGGAAGATCAGCCGGCAGTACGCCACCACTCTGGCCCGGCTGCCCGGCGTCGCCCTGACGCGGGTCGCGGACCTCGCCGCCGACCGGGCGAGCGCCCTGGCCGCGGATTTCGCCGGTGTACAGGCGGTGTCGGTATCCGACCTGATGGCCGACGACGCCGTCGACCTCGTGCTCAACCTCACCGTGCCCCGGGCGCACGCCGAGGTGGCGCTGGCCGCGCTCGCCGCCGGCAAGCACGTCTACGGCGAGAAGCCACTCGCCGCCACCACGCTCGAAGGGCGGGCGATCCTCGACGCGGCGCGCGCCGCCGGTCGCACCGTCGGCTGCGCACCCGACACCGTGCTCGGCACCGGCGTCCAGACCGCCCGTGCCGCGCTGGACGCGGGCGAGATCGGGGTCCCGGTCGCCGCGACCGCCTTCATGGTCACGCCCGGCCACGAACGCTGGCACCCTGACCCGGAGTTCTACTACGAGCCCGGCGGCGGCCCGCTGCTGGACATGGGCCCGTACTACCTCACCGCGCTGGTGACCCTGCTCGGCCCGGTCCGCCGCGTCACCGGCCTGGCCTCGACCCCGCGCGCGACCCGCACGATCGGCGACGGCCCCCGCGCCGGGACCGTGTTCCCGGTGCGCGTCCCGACCCACCAGACCGGCGTGCTGGAGCACGCCGGCGGCGCGCTGACCACCATCATGATGAGCTTCGACGTGTGGGCCGGCCGGCTGCCGCGCATCGAGGTGTACGGCACCGACGGCACCCTGAGCGTCCCCGACCCCAACCACTTCGACGGCCCGGTGGAGGTGTTCACCTCGGCCTCGGCCTCGGGAGACGGTTGGACGCGCCTGCCGGAGCGGGCCGGCTACCGCGACGCGGGACGCGGCACCGGCGTGGCCGATCTCGCCGCGGCGCTGCGCTCCGGCGCGCCGCCCCGCGCGAACGGCGAGCTCGCCTACCACGTCCTGGACGTCATGGAGTGTCTGCACACGGCGGCCGAGACCGGCGCCGCGGTGACGGTCCGCAGCACGTGCGAGGTTCCGGCACCGGTCCCGCTCGCCTGACGCCGGCGGCCTGAATGCGGTGCCCCGCACCGTCGTGACGGTGCGGGGCGCCGGGGATCGTGCTGCCCGGGACGGTGCCGGACGTCCGGCCGTGTCCGCCGGCGTCCGCCGGGGTCCGGAATCGGCGTCGCGGCGCGTCGCACATCGGCAAGGTGGCTCTCGCCGCTGACGCCGATCCTGAGGAAGCCGCCATGCCAGAGCTGCCCGAGCCGCCGAGTCTCGTCGCCGACCGGATCGACGCCTGCCGCCTCGAGGGCTGGACGGTCACCACCCGGGACATGTGGACCGTGCTCGACCCGCCCGGGCGGCCGGAGCGGGTGCAGGGCTGGAAGCTGCACGTGTCGGCGACCGTGTGGTCCGCGCCGGAGGTGCTGCGCCGGTGTCTCGACCTCATCGCGGCGACCGCGACGTCGTTCAAGTTCGCGAGCACCGCGTCGGACGTGCAGCGGCTCAACGACTTCCAGTGCCCCCGCGGGCAGTCCGGCAAGTTCATCACGGTGTACCCGCTGGAGCGGGCCACGCTCACCGACCTGGCCGAGCGCCTGCACGAGGCGACGGCGGGCCTGCCGGGTCCGGTCATCCTGTCCGACCGCGCCTACCGCCCGGGCAGCCTCGTGCACTACCGGTACGGCGCGTTCGACGGCTTCCGGGTCCTCGGCAACGACGGCACGTACCGCGACTGCGTCCTGGACCCGGAGACGAACCCGGTCGAGGACAAGCGGCCGGCCGTGTTCGACCCGCCGGCGTGGGCCGAGCTGCCGTTCGCCGCTGATCCGCCGACTGCCGGCGGGGGCGGCGGGGTGCTGCTCAACGACCGCTACGAGGTCCGCGGCGCGATCCGGCACGCGAACAAGGGCGGGGTGTACCGCGCCCTGGACCGCACGACCGGCGCCACCGTGCTGGTCAAGGAGGCCCGGCCGCACGTCGGCACCGACGCGGAGGGCCGCGACGCCCGCGACTACCTGCGGCACGAGGCCGCCATGCTGCGGCACCTGGCCGGGCTGGGCGTGGTGCCCGAGTTCGTCGACGAGTTCGAGCAGGGCGGCCACGCGTTCCTCGTCGAGCAGTTCCTCGACGGGCGGACCCTCGCCGAGACGGGCGGGGCGTCGGTGCGCGGCGCGGACGCGCCGCCGGAGCCCGCGGACACGCTGGGCGTCGCGCTGCGGCTGGCCCGGATCCTCAAGGCGGTGCACGGGCGCGGCGTCGTGCTGCGCGACCTGAGCCCCAACAACGTGCTGGCGCTGCCGGACGGCACGCTGCGCCTGATCGACCTGGAGCTGTCCGCGCGGTGCACCGGGCCCGGGTCCGCGGATCCGGTCCATGGCGACGGCCACGGCACCCCCGGCTTCAGCGCGCCGGAGCAGTTCCGGAACGCACCCGTGGACGCCGCCGTCGACCTGTACTCGCTGGGCGCCCTGGTGCTGTTCCACGCGACCCGGCGCAACCCGCGACTGGCGCTGGACGAGCCGCCGCACCGGACCCTCGAGGAGCGCATCGCCGGCCGGACCGTCGCGCCGGCGGTGCCGGAGACGCTCGCCGATCCGGTGCGCCGGATCGTCACCGGGCTGCTGCGCGCCGAGCCGGGTGAGCGCATGCCGCTCGCCGAGGTGATCGCTCTGGCCCGCCAGACCCCGCCCGCAGACGTCACCACGGACCGGCCGGACGATCCGGACGGCTGGTGGGAGGAGCTCGTCGGCGGCGTGCTCGGCCACCTCGCCGCGACGGTGACGCCCGACACCGGGCCCCGGCTGTGGCGGGAGTACGCACTGGGCGAGACGGCCGAGCCGTGCGCCGTGCAGTACGGCAGCGGCGGCGTGCTCGCGATGCTCAGCGGCCTGCGCCGCCACGGCGTCGGGGGGACGATCGGCGGCCTCGTCGACGAGCTCGCCCCGGTCGTGCTGCGGCGGCTCACCCGCCACCTCGACACGGTCCCGCACCGGCTGCCCGGCCTGCACTTCGGCTTCGCGGGCACCGCCTGGGCGCTGTTCGAGGCCGGTGCCGCGTTCGACCGGCCCGACCTCACCGACCGTGCGGTCGCCCTCGCCGAGGGGCTGCCGACGGTGTGGCCGAACCCCGACCAGACGCACGGCCTGGCCGGCCTCGGCACGACGCTGCTGCACCTCGCGGCGGCCACCGGCAGACCGGGGACGGCCCGGCGTGCGGTCCGCTGCGCCGAGGCGATCCTGGCCGCCCGCGACCCGGGCGCGACCGCCTGGACGGTGCCGGCCGGCTTCGACTCCACGCTCGCCGGTCACCGCTCCTACGGGTACGCCCACGGCACCGCCGGCATCGGTGCGTTCCTGCTCGCCGCGGCCGCTTACACCGGCCGGGACGACTTCGCCGCCGCCGCCCGCGACTGCGCGGACGAGCTGCTCGCGGTGGCCGTCCGGCGCGGTGACGCGGCCTACTGGACCGACCGGCCCGGCTCGGCCTCGATGCACACCTGGTGGTGCAACGGATCGGCCGGCGTGGGCACGTTCCTGGCCCGGGCCTATGCGTACACCGGCGACGCCCGCTACGGCGAGGCCGCCGTGGCAGCCGGCCGCGCGGTCGTCGCGACCCGCTGCGACGTCGGCACCTCGCACTGCCATGGCCTGGCCGGCAGCGGCGAGTTCCTGCTCGACCTCGCCGCCGCCACCGGGCTGGACGAGTTCGGGGACTGGGCGCGGCACCTGGCGGCCCAGCTGTGGGCCGAGCGGGTCTACCGCGACGGCCGGCCAGTGCTCATGAACGAGTCCGGGCACGAGTTCTCGGCCGCCTACGGCGTCGGCGCCGCCGGCCCGCTGGCGTTCCTCACCCGCCTCCGGCACGGCGGCGACCGCCTGTTCCACCCGCCGGTGACGGCCCCTGATCCCGGCGCGGTGTTCGCCGCGCCGTCCCCGACCGATCGGACCACGGAGGAGGTGAAGATGCAATGAGCATCGATGTGATGGCGCTGCAGGCCGTTCCGGCCGACCAGGACGCGCCGAACGCCCCGGAGGCGGGCTGCTGCTCGTACACCTGCGGCGGGCTTTCCTGCGGCAAGACCTGCCAGACGAACTGACCCCGGCGCGGGCCCCCGGGTCCGCACCGTCCACGGACCCGTCGGAAGCGGAGGAGGTGAAATCCAATGACCATCGATGTCATGGCGCTGCAGGCCGTTCCGGCCGACCAGGACGCGCCGAAGGCGCCGGAGGGCGGCTGCTGCTCGTTCACGTGCGGCGGCAACTCCTGCGGCAAGACCTGCCAGACGAACTGATCCCGGCCTGAACACCGGCGTGGGCCCGGCCGAACCGGCCGGGCCCACCGCCACCTGCGTCCACTGTGGAGCACCCGTGCCGAATGTGTACCGACTCATCGCCCAGGACCTGCTGCGCCACCACCCCGGCCGCACCGCGGTCGGCCTGCTCGGGCTCGCCGCGTCGATCGGCTTCGGGCTCGCCGCCCCGATGGCCCTCGCCACCGTGATCGACAGCATGTCCGGCCGCGGACCGGCGGCCCGGCCGGTGCTCGTCCTCGCGCTGGTGCTCGCCGGGGCGCTGGCCGGATCGGCGCTGGCCAGTCGAGCGTCGGCCGACCGGGCCAGCGCCACCACCGCCCGCCACCGCGGCGCGGCGTTCACCGCGGCGCTGCGTCGGCCGCCGTACGACGCCGGCTTCCCCGACGGTGAGCTGCTCGCCCGCTGCTCGTCCGACGCCGAGACCCCGGCGCGGATCGCGAACATCGTGCTGGGCTCGGCCGTGACGTCGGTGGGTGGCCTCGTCGCGTTCGTGCTGCTGTGCACCATCGACTGGCGCAGCGCCGTGGTCGTCGCCGCCGAGCTCGCCGTGTCCTGGTTCGTCGTCCGGGCGTTCCTGCGCGGCAGCGCCGAACCCGAGGCCGGCTACCGTGCCGCCCGCGGTGCGCTCGCCGACCTCCTCGTCGACGCCCACCGCGGCGCCCGGACCATCGCCGCCCTCGGCACCCACGACCGGGAGCTGCGCCGCGTCCTCGCCCCGCTCGCCGACCTGCGCGCGGCGGGCCGCCTGTCCTGGCGCGCCCAGCGCGACGTCGGCTGGCGTATGGGCCTGCTCGACCCGCTGCTGAACGCGGTCGTCCTCGCCGTCGCCGGCCTGAGCGCGGTCGCGGGCAGGCTGGGCCCCGGCTCCGTCCTGGCCGTGCTGCTGTACAGCCAGCTCACCCTCATGGTGCTGGAGCAGGTCGACTCGCTCGCGGCCGGGGTGCGCGCCCTCGCGGGGACCCGCCGCCTGGCCGAGCTGCTCGCCGCCCCACCCCCCGACCCGGGCGGCACGGCCCGCCTCCCGTCCGGGCCGGGCCGGCTGACGTTCGACCGGGTGCGCCTCGACGGCCGCGGCGGCGACGTCTCGTGCACGATCCCGGCGGGCGCGCACGTGGCCGTCGTCGGGCCGTCCGGGTCTGGCAAGTCGCGGCTCGTCGCGCTCGTGGGGCGGCACGCCGACCCCGACGCCGGGCGGGTGCTGCTCGACGGCCACGATCTGCGCACGGTGCCGGCGGATGACGTGCGGGCGGCGGTGGCCTATGCGTTCGAGGAGCCGAACCTGTTCGGCGCCACGCTCGGCGCGGCCATCGCCGCCGGTTCGGACCTGCGCGACGAGGACGTGATGCGGGCGGCCCGCCTGGCCCGCGCGGACGCGTTCGTGCGGCGCCTGCCGGCCGGCTACGACACCCCGCCGGGCGACGCGCCGCTGTCCGGCGGCGAGCGCCAGCGGCTCGGGCTGGCCCGCGCGTTCGCCCAGCCCGCCCGGGTCCTCGTCCTCGACGACGCGACCAGCAGCCTCGACACCGCCACGGCCGCGGAGGTCGCGCACGCGGTGCGGGACGCCTGGCACGGCCGTACCACGCTCGTGGTGACCCACCGGGCGGCGACGGCCGCCGCGGCCGACCTCGTGCTGTGGCTCGACGCCGGCCGCGTCCGCGGCTACGCCCCGCACCGGGCGCTGTGGTCCGCGCCCGGGTACCGCGCCCTGTTCGGCGCGGTGGAGCACGACCCGGTGCCCCAGGGGAGCGCGGCGTGAGCGGCCAGCGAAGCGTCTCGGGCCGCTCACCATGTAGCAGGTTTGGCTCAGGCCGACGCCGGAGCGTAGCGGAGGTGGCGGCATGACCCCCGGTATGGGGGGCGGCGGATCCGTCCGGGACGGGTGGCGGCTCTTGTGGGGCGTACTGCGTCGGCGGCCGCGGCCGTTACTCGCGGTCGGCGGGCTGGTGGTCGTGCTGGCGGCGCCGACGACGGTCGCCGGGATCGCCGTCGCGCACGCGCTCGACGACGGGTTCTTCGCCCACCGGGCCGGGACCGGGCTGCTCTGGGTCGCACTGCTCGTGCAGGTGCGGCTGGTCGCCGCGGTCGCCGGGCGGCTGCTGTTCCCGCCGCTGGTGCGGGTGGTCGAGCCGCTGCGCGACGAGCTCGTCACCGCCATGGTCACCGCGGGGCTGCATCGAGCCGTGCGCGAGGACGTGCCGGTGCCGGGCGCGGCCGTCCGGCAGGCGGTCGACGAGGTCGAGCAGGCGCGCATGCTCGTCGCCTCGGTGCTGCGCAACGCCCACGCCACCGGCTCGGTGGCGGTCGGGGCCGTCATCGGGCTCGCCGTGCTGGACCCGGCGATCCTGCTCGTGGAGCTGCCCTGCCTGGTCGCCTCCGTGGCGGGCTACTGGCTGCTGGTCCGGGCCGTGCTGCGCCGCCAGCGCCGCTCCCTGCTCGCCGAGGAGGACCTCGCCGAGCACGTGGTGAGGACGCTCGGCGCCCGGCGGGACGTCACCGCCTTCGCCGCCCAGGACGCGGCGGCCCGGCCCGTGCTGGAGCGGGTCGAGCGGGCCCGGCTGGCGGCGCGGGCGCTCGGCCGGGCCGACGCGATGCACGACGGTGTCGTCGGTGTCGGCGTCGACCTGGGTCTGGTCCTGCTCCTCGCCCTGGCCCCGGTCCTCATCGGCCGCGGCCGCCTCGGCACCGGCGAGCTCGTCGCCGCCGTCTACTACGTGATGTTCGCCCTCGGCCCAGCGCTGCGCTTCCTGGTCTACGGCGGCGCCGGGTGGCTCGCGGAGCTCCTCGGCCTCATGACCCGCCTGAGCGACGCCATCGCCGCCGGCGGCCCTCTGAGCGGCGTAGCCACCGCCGGCGAACCGCGGCCGGTCGGGCCGTCCAGCCCTTCCGGCTCAGCGGCGCGGCCGGTGGTGGTGGCCGAGTCGGTCGGTTACGCGTACTCGAAGGACGCCGCGCCCGTGCTCGACGGCGCCGGGTTCACCGTGCCGTTCGGCGCGCACGTCGCGGTCGTCGGGCCCAGCGGCGCCGGGAAGTCCACGCTCGCCGCGCTGCTCTGCGGCGTGCGCGAGCCGGCCGGTGGCACGGTCCTGGTCGGCGGCGCGCCACCGGCGCCCGGATCCGGCGTGCTGGCGCTGGCGCCGCAGGAGCCGTACGTCTTCGCCGGCACCGTCCGGGAGAACCTCGCGTACCTCGCGCCGGCGGCCTCCGACGAGGTCCTGCGCGATGCCGCCGACGCGTTCGGGCTCGGGCGGCTCGACCTCGACGAGCGCCTCAGCGCCGGCGGGGCCGGGCTGTCGGCGGGGGAGCGCCAGCTGGTGACGCTGGCCCGCACCTACCTCGCGGCGGCCCCGATCGTCGTCCTCGACGAGGCCACCTCGCACCTCGACCCCGACGCCGAGCTGCGCGCGGAGCTGCTGATGCGCCGGCGCGGCGGCACGCTCATCGTCATCGCGCACCGCATCAGCAGCGCGAGCCGGGCCGACTGGGTGCTGCTCGTCGACGCGGGCAAGGTCGTGGCCGGACCGCACCACCAGCTCGTCGATCGCAGCCCGCGCTACCGCCAGCTCGTCGGGCTGTGGGAGCCGGAGAAGGGAACAGACGATGGCATCTGAAACCGCCGTGGCGCCCGTCGATCCGTGGACCGGCAAGCCGGTCCGGCGACGGCGACGGGGCGTCGTCACCGTTGCCGCAGGCGTAGCGGTCGCTGTCGCCGGGCTCGTGCTCACCGCAGACGTGGTCGCGTACCGGCGGTTCGGGCCGCAGCCGGAGCCGCGGATCCCAGGTGTCGAGCGGGTGGCGATCCACACCCGCTTCCACACCACCGATCCGGTGCGCTACGACCGGACCCCACCGGCCGGAGGCCCGCACGCGCCGGTGTGGTTGAACTGCGGTGTCTACGCGGCGCCGGTACCGCCGGAGAACGCGGTGCACTCGATGGAGCACGGCGCGGTGTGGGTGACCTACCGGCCCGACCTCCCCGCCGGCCAGGTTGCCGCGCTGCGGCTGCTCGGGCGCCGGCCGTACACCGTCGTCAGCCCCTATCCGGGGCTCCCGGCGCCGGTCGTGGCCAGCGCGTGGGGCCGGCAGCTGCGCCTGGACGACGCCGCCGACGAGCGCCTGCAGCGGTTCCTGGACGTGTACCGCGAAGGACCGCTCACGCCGGAGCGGGGAGGCCCGTGCCACGGCGGCACGGGCGCTCCCCTGACGTGATCAGCGACGGATCGCGTACGGCGTGACGTGCACCTCGAGGGACCAGCCGACGGCGAACAGGTCCCGGTTCACCGGGTCGCCGGCGATCGCGGTGAGGCCCGACGCGGGCTGTCCCTGGCCGTCGTTGGGGGACGACGGGTCCCGCCCGGCCTGCTGGTCGGTGGTGAAGCGGACACCGTCCCAGTGTTCGACGTGGACGGACTCCGCGTCGAGCGTGCCGGCGACGTAGCCGGTCATCCAGACGTCGTCGGCGGCGAACGCGATGACGCCGGTGAGCCGGGTCGCGGTCTCGTCGCTCGGCACCACCTGCCAGCCGCCGGCACCCAGGTGCAGCGCGAGCGGCGTGCAGTCGTCCTCGCCGGTACAGCGGGCGCCGACCACCCAGACGTCACCGTGTGCGGCGGCGCTCACGTCGTCGAACGCCACGTCGCCCGCGCCCGGCAGCGGCGGCAGCTGCCCCGCCACCGTCCACGCGGTGCCGTCCCAGTGCAGCAGCAGCCCGGAGGTGCTGCCGTCGGGCTCCGTCTGGCTGCCGGCCGCCCACACGTCGTCGGCGGTCACCGCGTGGACCGCCGTGAGGCTCCCGTCGATCTCGGGCGCGGCCACGGACGCCCAGGAGCCGCCCTGCCAGCGCAGCACGAGCGGCTGCCCGGTGCCCCGGGCGGTCTTCCCGACGGCCCACCCGTCGGACGGGGAGAGCATGTCGAGGTCCTCGACGGTGCCGGCCGGCACGGACGACGGCACGCGCTGCCAGCCGGTCGCGGTGCCGTGCAGGAACACCGGGGCGGTGGAGGCGTCGGTGCCGGCCGCCCAGACGTCGTTCGGGCCGGTGGCGTCGACCGTGCTCAGCCCGTACTGCCCCTGCGGGCCGGTGGGGACGGGCAGGTTCGGGGTCGTCCAGCCTGTGCCGTTCCAGTGCGCGGCGATCGGATGGCGCTGGCCGTCCGCCTGTTCCCCGACCGCCCAGGCGTCGTTCGCCGACAGCACCGCCACGTCGTTGAGCTGGGCGGCGGTGACACCGAAGCGCAGCGGCACCGCCGGCGCGGCGGACCACTTCACCCCAGCGCCGGCGTGCGCCGGCTGCGCGCCGAGCAGCGCTGCCGCGACGGTGAACGCGACGGTCATCGACCGTTTGGCTTGCATGAGCATTCCTCTCGTTGTGCGGGTACGCAGCCATCCTGGAACGGCGGACGGGCCCCCGGCGGCGGGGAACGCCCGTAGGTTCATGCGGGCGGCTACCCATGTTCTGTGCCGGTCTCCGCCTCGGCGGCGAACCCGGCGAGCCGGCCCCGGTCCGGCAGCCCGGTCTTGGCCAGCAGGTTTCCCACGTGCTTCTCGACGGTGCGCGGCGACAGGAACAGCCGCCGGCCGATCTCGGCGTTGCTCAGCTGCTCGCCGACGAGCGCCAGCACCTCGAACTCGCGCACCGTGATGCCGAGCTCGCGGGCGGTCGGCGGCAGGACCGCGCTGCCCTGCCGGTGCTGGGGGACCGGTGCGCCGGCCCGGCGCAGCAGGTCCCGGCAGGCGCGGGCGACGTGCGGGGCGGAGTCGTGGAAGTGCGCCTCGGCGGTGCGCAGCCACGCCACCGGCTCGCCCCAGCCGCGCTCGACCGCGTCGTCGGCGACCAGGCGCAGCCCGAGGAACCGCGCCATCGGGAAGCGCTCGGAGGACGCCAGGAACGTGGCCATGCTCGCCGCCGCCTCCGCCGGCGCACCGGCCCGGGCCGCCGCCAGGGCCTCGGCGAGGTGCAGGAACTGCCGGTTCCAGCCGGCTTCGGCCTGCGGCGAGGCGGCGAAGGCCGCGCACTCGGCCCGGCCGGCCGTGCCGTCGCGGACCGACAGCAGCAGGTGCGGGGCGTTGATGAAGGACACGTAGGAGGTCGGCTGGTGCGACTCCTGCGCCACCGACCGGGCCAGCTCGTCGCGGGCGAGGTCGTGCTCCTCGTACAGCAGATGCCCGAACGCGAGACCGACGCCGTGGACCGCGGCGGAGAAGTCGTCCTCCTCCCCGCCCAGGTCCCGGAAGCGGGCCATCAGCGTGTCGACCTCGCGTCGCTCCGCGCGGTGCGCGGCCGCCATGATCCGCACGCCGAGCGCGATCAGCCGCGAGTGCGTGAGCCGCAGCCGCGCCGCGGTCTCCTCGCAGCGCCGGGCCGCCACCTGTACCTGCGTGTACTCGCCGCGGCAGATCCGCGCCATGCACAGCTCGATCTCGATGTCGAGCGCGGTGACGACCGCGCCCGCGTCCCGCGCGACGGCGAGCGCCTCCACGAGCCGGTCGACGTCGCCGTCGCGGATGCCGTCGTGGGCGCCGATGTTGTACAGCAGCCCGATCCTGCGCGCGGCCAGGCCGTGCTCGTCGGCGAGGGCGAGCCCGCGCCGGTACAGCTCGTCCGCCTCGGCCATGTCGTGCAGCCGGGCGCACCGGCCCAGCGTTTCCAGCGCCCCCACCGCCACGTCGGGCTGCCCGGTCGCGCCGGCCGCGTCCAGCGCCCGCTGGGCGAGCTCCCGTGCGCTGGCGCGCCGGTCCGCGGTCGGGTTGCCGAACGCCAGGCGCGCCTCCACCTCGTCGACGCGGGCGGCGACGGCTGGATCCGGGTCCGGGCCGAGCAGGTCACGCACCACGGCCACCTGCTCCAGGCCCGGCAGCCAGTCACCGGCGGCGGCGGCCACCCGGGCCAGCCGCAGATGGATCTCGGCATGACCGCTGAACCGGGCGGCCGCGGCGTGGGCGTCCTCGATGCGCCCCGCGTCGGCGTACCCGTCGACCAGCGCCACGACGATCTCCGGCCGCGGCCCGGACCCGTCGGCGCCGGTCAGGCTCAGGGCCCGTTCCAGCAGGGCGATGCCGGTGCTCAGGGCGCCTTCGGCGGTGGCCTGGCGGCCGGCGGTGGCGAACCGCGTCGCCGCCTTGAGCGGCTCGCCGGCCGCCGACCACAGCTCGGCGGCGAGCAGCGGCCAGCCGTCGGGGGCGGCGGCCTCGACCGCGGCGGCCGCGCGGCCCGACAGCAGCGCGCGCTCGACCGGCAGCAGCTGGGCGCGCAGCACCTCGGCGGTGAGCATGTGGCGGAAGTGGTACTGCGCGGGGTCGTCCTCGTCAGGGACCAGCAGTTGCGCCCCGACCGCCTCGCGCAGGCAGGCCACCAGCGCGAGCCCCGCGACGTCGGCGATCGCGCCCGCGGTCTCGGCGCGGAACCGCCGGCCCAGCAGTGCGGCCGCGTGCAGCATCGCGCGCGCCGGTCCGCTGAGCCGCTCGACGCGGCCGGCGAGCGTGGTGGCGAGCGTGGCCGGCAGGGTCGCGTCGACCGGGCCGGACAGCGTCCAGCCGCCGTCGTCGTGCACCAGCACGCCGTCGCCGACCATGCCGGCCAGCAGCTCCTCGACGTGCAGCGGCACGCCGTCGGCGATCGTCGCGAGCCGGGCGAGCACCGCCGCCGGCACCTCCTCGTCCGGGGCGTCCAGGCAGGCACCGGCCAGCCGGCGGACCGCCTCCTCGTCGAGCCGCCCGAGCGCGACCAGGTCCGCCGACCGCCGCTGGCGCGCGGCCCGGAACAGCTCGACCGCGCTGCCCGGCGCGGGCCGGGTGGTTCCGAGGATCAGCAGGTGCTCCGCCGCGATGTTGTCGACGAGGTAGTCCACGACGGCGAGGGTCTCCGGGTCGGCCTCGTGCAGGTCCTCCAGCAGCAACAGGCAGCCGCGCGGCCGGCCGATCGTCACGGCCAGGCGCAGCACCGCCTCGGCCAGGACGACGAGCGAGCCGTCGGCGCCGTCGGGCCGGTCGGTGCGCCACTCGGGCACGAGCCGGGACAGCGCGGCGTGGTACGGCACCAGCATCGGATCGTCCGGTGGCCCGTCGTGGCGCAGCACCGGCAGCACCGCCTCACGCAGCGGCCGGAACTGCATCGCCGGCGAGACCGCCCGTCCCTTGAGCACCCGCAGCCCGGCGGCCTCCGCGCACCGCGCGGCCTCGGTGGCCAGCCGCGTCTTGCCGATGCCCGCGTCGCCGACCAGGAACACCGCGCCGCCGCCCCCGCGCACCGTGGCGTCGACGGCCGCACGCAGCACCGCCAGCTCCGCGGACCGCCCGACGAGCGCGGGCCCGCCGAGGCGCACGGTGCCCTTCCCGCTGCCGCGCGGCCGCTCCTCGACCCGGTCCCGCGCCGTGGCGAGCAGCCGCTGCTCGGCCGGGCCGGCGCCGAGCGCCTGGATCAGCGCGTCGAACCGGTTCGTCGGCGGCAGCGTCTCGCCGGTGAGGTACGCCCCGATGACCGAGCTGGACCAGCCGGTGGCGGCGGCCAGCTCCCGGTAGGTCAGTTCGCGCTCACCCTGCCGCCGCGCCTCCCGACGGCGCAGCTCGCGCAGCAGGCGCGCCAGCCCTGCGAGGGTGTCCACGGCGGCGATCCGGGCTGGATCGAAGTCTCCGGTCGTCTCCGTCGTCGTTTCGGCCACGCCTCCCCTTCCATGCATATGCGTCAATGCGTGCACGGCTTCGCCATTGGCGTCGCATTGCCCCCGCGCTATCTTTGACCAGCCGGTACCGGGCCCGGTTGCCGGAATCCGGACGCATATCCGACTGTGTGGCATGCAATGCGCGGGAATTGGCAGCCGTCGACCACGCGGCATTACCACAATGTGCTGACGGCGCCGGTGAAGCGGGCCACCGTCCCTGCCGGCACCGTGGCATGATGGCCGGCGATGACGATCGAGCGTGACGACCCACTGCCGCGGATCGACAACCTCACCTGGGCGGACGTCGACTCCTTCCGGCACCCGTTCGACCCGGACTCCGTGCTCGACGTCGTGCGCGCGGTGGCTCCGGCGGGTGGCGTGCCGGCGCCGTTGCAGTACGAACCCGGCCGCGGCTTCGGTCGCGCGGCGGACGAGGCGCGCTGGGACTGGCAGCGGGCGATGACCCTCGCCCTCGTTGAGCGCTACGGCTCCTGGGCCTGCGGCTGGACCGCCCAGATGGGTGGTCGCACGGCCGACGGTGCGCTGATCCTGCGGTGGAGCGGCGCCCGGGACTCGATCACGATGCCGGAGGAGACGCTCGCGGCCGTCGCCGGGGCGCTGCTGGACTGGCGGGTGTTCCTCGAGGACCTGGCCGAGCTCTTCGCGCGGCACCTGCCGCTGCCCGCCGAGCCCCGCGCGGCGTTCGTCGCCTGGGAGGCCACGGCCGCCGGCCTGGTCGCGACGGTGGCGGCGCGGTCCGGCGCGGACGAGCACTGGTTTCCCATGTGCACCTTGGCCCTGAAGTGGTTCCTCGCCGTCGCCGAGGTGCCGGGCGACGGGCACGACGCGCTCGTCGACGCCGCGATCGGCGGGCGGTTCTGGAGCTACGTCTCCCCGCTGGGCGCTGAGGTGGGCGACGCGGCGGAGTCCCTGGCGGCGGCGCTCACCGGCGTCACGCCGCCAGCGGACGACGCGTGGCCCGACACCTGGCCGCAGGACTGGCCGAGCCTGCGCAGCACCGAGCTGCCCGCCGCCGCGCGGGCGCCGCGGCGGGCAGAGCCACCGGTGGTGCCCGACACCCTCGCGGCCTGGCGGCAGGTCCGGCGGGCGGCCCGGTGGGAGCACGCCGCCGGGCACGTCTCCGGGCCGGCGCGCACGGCACGCGACGGCATCGCCGAGCACCTCGCGAAGCGGAAGTACGGCGCCGGCCGCGCCCTCGCCGCGCTGCAGCTGGTGCGTGCGGACGCGGCCGAGGGCGGCCCGCTCACGTTCGCGCGCCTGGAGACCTGGCAACGGGAGGTGCTCGCCGTGGCCACGGCACCGTTCCGCACGACGTCGGCCTGGGCGAGGGCCGGCAGGGAACGGTACGCGTACCACGACGAGCTGCCGGCGGCGTTCGACGCGTGCCTCGCCGAGGCCACCGACCCGGCCGTGCCGCTGCCGTCGCGGGCCGCGCGGGTGTACCTCGACGTGCTGTTCTTCCACCCGTTCGCCGACGGCAACGGGCGGTCGGCGGCGCTCGCGCTGTACTTCGTGCTCGCCCGCGAAGGCGTCGTGCTGGACCGCGCCGCGCCGTTGCTGATGACCCGCTGGCCGGCGTCCGACCCGCGCGGCGCCGAAGGTCTGGCCGGGTTCGTCGCCGCGCTCGTCGAGCGGACCCGCCGCTGACGGCGGTGCCGCCGTGCGTTCAGCGGCCCGGTGGGCGCCACCGCTGCAACTCGCCTTCCGCCGCCACCTGGACACCACCCCCATGGCGTTCCTGCGCGGCGTCCGCCTGAGCCGGGCTCGCGGGGACCTCCTGGCCGCAACCGCCGGCGACGGGCGCACCGTGACCGCGATCGCCGCCCGGTGGGGCTTCACCGTCAGCCGCTTCAGCCAGCACCACCACGCCACCTACGGCGAACTGCCCAGCCAGACCCTGCGCGAATGACGCGGCGATCGGGCCGCAGTGCAGCAGGTCCAGGATCGGGATCGCCGCGGGTGAGGCACCGCGGCGCCGACCGGCTCATTCCGGATGGTTCGCGGTGCCGGAGCCGGTCAGGAACGGGCTGGTGACCCCGGTGTAGCCGAGGTGGAGGATCATGCCGTTCGCGGCGTGTTCGAGGTCGTGGCAGTGGTCCATCCACAGGCCGGGGTTGTCGGCGCGGAACGCCACCCGGAACGTCTCGCCCGGTCCGACGTCGAGGGTGTCCACCCACCACGGGCTGCCGGTGGTGGCCCGGCCGTCGCGGGACAGCACCAGCATGTGGTGGCCGTGCAGATGCATCGGATGGTGCTGGCCGCTGCGGTTGACGTAGGTCACCTCGACCAGGTCGCCGCCGGCGACCATGAGCATCGGCACGTCCGGGAACGAGGCGTCGTTCAGGGTGTACCGCACCGCCGGGCGGCCGTCGTAGAAGCCGAGCCGCTCGTCGATGCGCAGGACGAACCGCCGGTCGAAGTGGCTGCCCGCCGCGAACGGGGTCGCGGCCGGGGTGCCGTAGCGGGCGGGGTCCAGCAGCGCCGGCTCCTTCGCCGCACGGTCCGGGCCCGCGTCGCCGCTCGGGCTGTAGACGATGCCCGGCCCGTCCGCGCGCAGCGTCACCGGGGCGTCGGGCATCGTGAACTCCACGTCGTAGCGGGCGCCGCCGCCGACGAGGATCCGGACCCCGGGCAGCACGCCCGGCTCGTGCACGCCGGTGCCGTCGATCGCCACGACGCGCACCGGTGCGCCGGTCACGGTGAACGTGGCGGGCTTGCCGTCGGAGTTGACCAGCCGCAGCCGCACCGGCCGGCCGACCGGCACCGACCGCCGTTGCACGCCGGCGGCCAGGCCGAGCGTCGCCACCCCGTCCTCGTCGCCCCACGTGTGCCGCAGCACCGTCTCGTCGACCGCGTCCTGCCGCGCCGGCGCGTCCCGGGGCAGCACGACCAGGGCGCCGAACAGGCCACGCCGCACCTGCACGGAAGCCATCTCGTGGGAGTGGTACCAGTACGTGCCGGCCCGCGATGCCCGGAAGCGGTAGACGAAGGTGGCCCCCGGCGCGACCGCGTCCTGCGTCACCCCGGCCACCCCGTCCATGGCGTTCGGCACGTCGACGCCGTGCCAGTGCACGGTCACCCCGGCCCCGGGCAGCCGGTTGACCAGCGTCACCTCCACCAGATCGCCCTGCCGCACCACCAGCTGCGGCCCCGGCGCGACGCCGTTGAACGTCCACGCCGCCACCTGTGCGCCGGAGTCCAGCCGTACCGTGGCCTCCTGCGCCGTCAGCGTGAACCGGCGCACCGCCGCTTCGCCACCGTCCGCGCCGGTCAGCTCGGTCACGCTGATCCCGCCGGAGTGCTGGTGCCCCGCCACGGCGCCGCCGCCGTCGTCCACGGCGCCACCGCTCATGCTGCTACGTGCCGGCAGCGCGCTGGCCATGGACAGGCCCACCGTCGCCGCGGCCACCGCCACGACACCGACGGCCGCCCGCACCGCTGCCCGCCACCGCCCGGCCCGCGCCGGCACCGGACGGCGCGGCAGCCTCCGGTACGCATAGCCCATCGCCGAAGCCGCGACGATCGCGACGCCGGTGACCGCCGCGGCGCCCACCCCGGCCAGCTGCGCCAGCGCCGCCACCGACACGATGCCCGCGGCGCTTGCCACCGCGCCCGCCCCACCCGGCCGTCGCCCGGTCGGGCGCAGCCACCCGAGGTACGCCGTCGCCGCCACCAGCAGCGCCGGCGCCACCCACACCAGCCGCGGCCCGGCGAACTCCCACCCCCAGCGCAGCAGCACCACCCCGGCCGCGAGCCGCAGCACGGCCGCACCGAGCAGCACCGCGAACGCCACCGCCGACGTCCGGGAGGGCCTCTCCGCCGTGGCTCGCCTCCCCGTCGCGGCCCACCACGCCACCACCGCGACCGGCAACTGCACCAACGCGGTCACCATGTCGGCGTAATGCACCCACAGAAACATCCGACCCTCCACCCCGGCACGATTCGCACAGCCGTGCCGCGTCCCGCGGACCATACCCCGCGACCCTGAGGCGCCGGCCCCACGCGTCGGCCTCCGCCGACGACCCATGTCCGGGTGCGAGGTGGCTGGCTGACGTGCGGCGGCAACAGGGCGCAGGGTGCAGGAATCACCCGGTTTATCGCCCGGCTGACGGGCGGGTCGACGTGCATTCCGGCGGCGGGAGGGGTAGCTGAATTTGTAAGGACGACGCAGATGAGTTTTTGGAGGTGCGTCATGTCCGAGGCATCGAGCTACCGGACGATCTCGGAACATCCGGACGTCGCCGAGATGCGTGAGCGCTATGAGCGAATCACCGCCAGCGGCCAGGCGATCGTCATCGACGGCCTCGTGCTGCTGGCGGGCGCGTGGCTGGCGATCTCCCCGTGGATCGTGCACTTCAACATGTCCGCGCCCAGCGTGACGATCAACAACCTGATCCTGGGGGTCATGGTGAGTGTGATCGCGCTCGGCCTGACCTGGGCGCCGGCGCGGATGTACCGGCTGAGCTGGGCGATGGCGGCGATCGGCGGCTGGGTCATCATCGCGCCGTTCGTGACCCGGCAGTGGAACGCCGGCATCATCTGGACCAATGCGGTGACCGGCGGGCTGACGCTGCTGCTCGGCCTGGCGGCGGTGGGGATCCTGTTCACGACGGGCCGGACCGGGACCCGGACGGGCGGCAGAACGACAGGGTCCGAGGGCCCGCGGTGAGCGTCGGATGAGCGCGGACCCCGGGCCGCCAATCACCCAGCGGTGGCGACGGCCCGGTCCGTGCCGCGAGTAGCGTGAGGCGTGGTGACAGTCGGTGGCGCTCGTTGCGGTTCGGGCGCCACCTCCACATCCCGGGCCCGCCTGACGCGGTCCCGCGGCATCGCGTGACGCAACCCCGCGGCCCGCGCGACGCATGGCGTCCCGGTTCGACGACGCGAGGAGGAACGACGGGTATGACAGCGGCCCCGGATGCCCGGCACCGCGCCGTCGGATAGCTCGCGGCGATGATCTACGTCCTCGCGGTGTGCGCCGCGGCGCTGAGCGGCGTCGGCAACGCCATCCAGCAGCGCGCGGCGGTGCGCGCACCGGCCGGCAGCGCACTGCACTGGCGGCTGCTGGCGTACCTGCTCCGGCAGCGGCTGTGGCTGGCCGGTCTCGCGATCGCCGTGGCCGGCAACATCATGACCGGGGCGTCGCTGGGTCTCGGCACCGTCACGCTGGTGGAGCCGCTGACGGTCACGTCGCTGCTGTTCGCACTGCCGGTCGCGGCGATCTGGAGCCGGTACAGGCTCGGCCCCCGCGAGTGGATCGGCGCGCTCGCCGTCGTCCTCGGCCTGGCCGCCTTCCTGGTGGCCGGCCAGCCGGAGCCAGGTCAACGGGCGGACGCCCCGCTGTGGCAGTGGGGGCTCGCCGCCGGAGCGATCGGGTCGGTCACCTGGGGGCTGGTCCACGTGGCCCGGCGGATGCGGCCGCAGCACGAGGCGTCGGTGCTCGGCGTCGGCGCCGGCATGCTGTTCGGGCTCCAGGCGGCGCTGACCAGCACCGCCGCGCACCGGCTGTTCGACGCCGGGCTGCCTGCGGTGCTGACGTCCTGGACGCCGTACGCGGTCGTGGCGGTCGCCGCCGTCGGCATCCTGCTGGCCCAGAGCGCGTACAAGCTGGCGCCGCTGTCGGTGTCCTATCCGGCGGTGACCGCCGCGGAGCCGCTCGCCGGGATCGCCATCGGTGTCAGCGTGCTCGGCGGCGCGTTGCAGGTCGGGCCGCTGCTGATCGTCGCGCAGGTGGCCGCGCTCGCGGTGATGATCGGCGGCGTCTACGCGGTGGCCGCTTCGCGGCTGGTCGAGGCGCACCACCAGCACCGGTTCCACGCGCCCCATCTGCGCGTCGGGATCGGTCATCACCGCTGAGCGGGGTGCCCGCGGAGCGGGCCCGCGTCCGCCCCGTGCGTGTCCGCCAGGCCGTCGAGGACGGCGGCGGCGATCCCTTCCGGGTCGAGTCCGTAGCGGCCGAGCAGCTCATCGCGGCCGCCGTGCGGCACGAACCTGGTCGGCAGCCCGAGTGTGCGCACCGGCGTGCTCACGCCGCGCCGGGACAGGTACTGCGCGAGCGCCGCGCCCACCCCACCCGCACGGATGCCGTCCTCGACGGGGACCACCAGGCGGTGCGCGCGGGCCAGGTCGGCCAGCGCCGGGTTGACCGGGCGCACCCAGCGCGGGTCGACGACGTCTCCGGAGTCGATCACTGGGCATCGTCCTTTCTGTGTGAGCGTCAGCTCGTCTCCGGTCCGCGCCGCAGTGCCGGGCCGGCGTGCCCGTTCGCCATCTGTTGCTGGTGGATGTCCGACCGGGTGGTGCTGGCCAGCCAGATGCCGCCGATCATGGCGAGCCCGGCGACCACCTGGATCGCGAGCCGCGGCCCGTCGGTGGCGATCTGCTCGTGGAACGCGGTGACCCCGATCGCGACGCCGACGGCGGGGTCGACGATGGTGATCGCCATGAGCGGCACGGCGATCCGCGAGCTCTGGAAGGCGTTCTGGTTGAGGATCACCGCGGCGAGCCCGACGACGATGAGCGCATAGGTCTGCCCGCGGGTGAGGACGGCGATCGGCTCCACGGACAGCTGCTCGGTCAACGCCTTGAGCAACGACGCGGCGATGCCGTAGAGCAGGCCGCTGGCGACGCCGAGCAGCACGGCCCGCAGCCCGTTGTGGGCGAACAACGTGCCGGCCAGGCACACCCCGAGCATCGGCCCGGCCCACAGTGCGACCCCGAGCCAGTCCTTCACCGACGGCTCGGTGATGCCGGGGCGGGGGTCGGCGGCGATGAGGAACGCGGCCAGGCTGGCGCCGCCGAGCGCCACCACGGCGTAGTCGCGCGTGTGGACGGGTCGCCGGTTGAGGGCCGCGGACAGCGGAATGGCCAGGAACAGGCCGGTGATCAGCAGCGGCTCGACGAGGATGAGCGGCCCGAAGGTGAGCGCGACGGCCTGCAGTGCGGTGCCGATGCCCTCCGGCACCCAGGCCAGCAGCCATCTGGGCCGCTGCACCAGCCGCAGGAGCAGCCGGGGATCGAGCGGCGGCGCTCGCTCCTCCTTCTTGGCCTCACTCTGCTCGAGCGCGGCACCGACGGCGAAGGCCGCCGCCGAACCCAGCGCCGCGACAACCGCGACAGCGCTCATGACGCCCGACCGCGGGTGTCATCCGCGGGCATCGGCACCCGCGAGCGTCGGCCGTCCGCGTGCGGCGATGCCGGCGATGCCGATCGCCGGATCCGTGGCGAACAGCGCCATCCCGGCGTCGCGGGACCGCCGGCCCCGCTCGCCACCGGCGGCCTCGGCCAGCGCCCGCCCGAGCTCGTCCGGGCCGCGCACGAGCGTGGTCACCCCGGCCTCGGCCATGGTGGCCGCGCTCGCCTTGCCGTGGCCGGGAAGCGGCCGGTACGTGAGCACGGGCAGCCCGCTGGCCATGGCCTCCAGCGCGGTGAGCCCGCCGCCGTTCTCCACGAGCACGTCGGCGGCGCGCAGCAGCTCCGGCATGTCGTCCACCCAGCCGAGGACGTGTCCGGTGCCGGCCCGTGTCATCCGGCGCAGCAGCGCCGTGTTGTGCCCGCAGACCGTGACCGGGATCGCCGCGCCCGTGGCCGCGATCTCGGCGGCCGCCGGCGCGACCTCGCCGACCCCCCAGGCGCCGGCGACGAGCAGCGCGAGCCGGCCGTCCGGCGGCAGACCGAACCGCTGCCGGGCCCGCAGCTTCGCCGCGGCGGACGCCGGGCGGCACCGCTGGGACACCACCCGGCCGGCCACCCGGACGTCGCCCGCTCCGTGGGCGAGCGCCAGGAGCCGGCCGGTCTCGTGCGCCACGAAGTGGGCGTCGACGCCGGGGGAGAACCAGATCGGATGCGCGGCGAAGTCGGTCAGGTAGGTGATCACCGGCACGGTGACCCGCCCGTCGCGGCGCAGCGGGCCGAGCAGCTGGCTGGCGATCGGGTAGGTCGACACGACCGCGGCGGCGCCGGCGGGCAACGCCCGCAGCATCCGGGAACGCACCGGGCGCAGCAGGGCGCGGATGACCGGCCCGGCACCCCGGAACCGGCAGGCGATCGCGAACAGGCCGTCGTAGATCCACGGCAGCCGCAGCAGCAGGCTGTGGTACGTGCCACGGAGCAGCCGCCCGAGCCGCCACGGGAACACGTCGGTCAAATCCAGGCAGTCGACCTGGAAGCCGTGATCGCGAAGCCGGGCCGCCAGCTCGCGGGTGGTGCCGTCGTGCCCGGCGCCGACGCTGGCAGAGATCACCACGATGCGGCGGTGCGGGTCCGCGTGGACCGGACCAGACTCGGTGATTGACACGACAGGCGATCTACCGCGAAACCGTGCGGTTCTAACCGCCGGGCGTCGCCGGAAGCTCGCGGAACGGGAGATCCGATGCGGATCGCGGGCCGGGTCGCGCTCGTCACCGGCGCCTCCTCGGGTCTCGGCTGGGCGGCGGCGCTCCGGCTCGCCGACGCGGGTGCGCGGCTCGTCCTGCACGGCCGGGACCGGCGGCGGTTGTCGGCGCTGGCCGGGCGCACCGGCGGGCTGCCGGTGCAGGGCGACCTCGCCGACCCGCAGGAGGCGGACCGGCTGGCCGCGGAGGCGCAGCGGCTCGCCGGCGGGGTGGACATCCTCGTCAACAACGCCGGCGTGGGCTGGGCCGGGCCGTTCGGAGAGATGACGCCGCCGGACATCGACCGGCTGGTCACGGTCAACCTGGTCGCGCCGGTGCGGCTCACCCGGGCGTTGCTGCCGGCGATGTGCGCCCGCGGGGACGGGTGCGTGATGTTCGTGACGTCGATCGCCGGCCGGACGGGCGTGGCCGGCGAGGCGGTCTACGCGGCGACCAAGGCCGGCCTCGACACGTTCGCCGAGAGCCTGCGGCTGGAGACGCGGGGCTCGGGCGTCGGGGTCGGCGTGCTCGTGCCGGGCGTCGTGCAGACCGAGTTCTTCCGGCGCCGCGGCCGGCCCTACGAGCGCAGCAGACCCCGGCCGCTGCCCGTGGACCGGGTCGCGGACCTGCTGGTCCGGGCGATCGCGACCGGCAGCGCCGAACGCTACGCGCCCGGCTGGTTGCGGCTGCCGGTCGCGGTCCGCGGGGCGGCCCCCGGCCTGTACCGGCGGCTGGCCGCCCGGTTCGGCTGACGCCGTCCTATCCGGTGCGCAACGCCCGCAGCGACTGCTTGAGCGACGACATCGTCGCCAGCACGGCCGTCGGCTCGTAGCCGCAGTGGGCCATGCAGTTGGCGCAGCGCGCGTCGCGGCCCCGGCCGTAGCGCTCCCATTCGGTCGTCTCCACCAGCTCCCGGTAGGTGGCGGTGTATCCGTCGGCCATCAGGTAGCAGGGTCGCTGCCAGCCGAACAGCGAATACGACGGCACCGCCCAGGCGGTACACGGGAAGTCGACCCGGCCCTCGAGGAAGTCGAGGAACAGCGGCGAGTGGCTGAGGCGCCAGCGCCGCCGCCGGCCGTTGGCGAACGCCTCGCGGAACAGCTCGCGCGTCTGCTCCACGCCGAGGAAGTGCTCCTGGTCCGGGGCCTTCTCGTAGGCGTACGCCGGGGAGATCATCATCTCGTCGACCCGCAGCTCGTCGTTGAGATGGTCGAGCACGTCGACGACGGTCTGCGGGGTGTCGGTGTTGAAGAACGTCGTGTTGGTCGTGACCCGGAACCCGCGCCGCTGCGCCTCCCGTACGGCGGCCACGGCCTCGTCGAACACGCCGTCCTTGCACACCGAGGCGTCGTGGCGGTCCCGGAGGCCGTCGATGTGGACGGTGAACGCGAAGTACCGCGACGGCCGGAACTTGTCGATCTTCTTCGGCAACAGGACCGCGTTGGTGCACAGGAACACGTACTTCTTGCGCTTGACGAGCTCGGCGGCGATGGTGTCGATCTGCGGGTGCATGAGCGGCTCGCCGCCGGCGATGGACACCATCGGCGCGCCGCACTCGTCGATCGCGGCGAGCGCCTGCTCGACCGGCATGCGGCGCTTGAGAACGTCGGCCGGGTGCTCGATCTTGCCGCAGCCGGCGCATTTGAGATTGCAGGCGAACAGCGGCTCCAGCTCGACCAGCAGGGGAAACTTCTCGCGGCGCCGCAGCTTCTGCGCGACCAGGTACCGGCCGATCCGCAGTCGCTGCCGCAGTGGAATGCTCATCGCCGTACCTCCTTGGGCAACATGAACTCGACGTCCTCGCTCGCCGCGATGTGCTCGTGGGCGGCCCGCGCGCCGAGCCCGGACAAGGCGCCGACGACCTCGTCGACGAGGACAGGTGGTGCCGAGGCGCCGGCGGACACGCCGACGGTGTGGACCCCGGCGAGCCACCGCAGGTCGATGCCGGCCGCGCCGTCCACCAGGTGTGCGGGCGTCCCGGCGCGTTCGGCGACCTCGACCAGGCGGCGGGAGTTGGACGAGTTGCCGGATCCGATGATGATCATCGCCCCGCAGGCGGCCGCGACCTCGGACACCGCGAGCTGCCGGTTGGTCGTGGCGTAGCAGATGTCGTCGGACGGCGGGGCGGCCAGGTCCGGGAACCGGTCCCGCAGCACCGCGACGATGTCGGCGACGTCGTCGACGGCGAGGGTCGTCTGCACCAGGTACGACACCTGCCGCGGGTCGTCGACCCGCACCTGCTCGGCGTCCCGGACGTCCTGGACGAGGCGGATCCGGTCGGGTGCCTCGCCGAGCACGCCGTCGGTCTCCTCGTGACCTTCGTGCCCGATGAGCAGGACGGTGTCGCCGTGGTCGGCGAACCGGCGGGCCTCGCTGTGCACCTTCGTGACGAGCGGGCAGGTGGCGTCGATGGCGTCCAGCCGCCGATCGGCGGCGGCCGACCGGACCGCGGGCGAGATGCCGTGCGCGGAGAACACGGTCACGGCTCCCTCCGGGACGTCGTCGACGTCGTCGACGAAGACGGCGCCCCGCGCGGCGAGGTCGGCGACCACGTGCGTGTTGTGCACGATCTGCTTGCGGACGTACACCGGCGGCCCGTGCAGCTCGAGGGCGCGCTCCACGACGAGGATGGCGCGCTCGACCCCGGCGCAGAACGATCGGGGCGCGGCGAGCACGACCCGGCGGAGCGTGGTGGCGGCTGCCCACTCGTCCAGCCCGGCGGCCACGGCCGGCAGGGCCGCCAGCGCCGTGCGCAGCTGCCTCAGGGTGCCCGGCCGGACCAGCGCACCGGTGTCGGCGACGACCCGCACGCAGACCGCGGGCCGGTCCACCGGCCAGTCCGTGGGCCGGTCCGTGGGCCCGGCGAGCAGCCAGGTCGACTCCAGGTCCACCGCCAGCGCACCGGTGCCGGCGAGCCGGTCCCGCGTCGTCCCCCCGACCGGCCACTCCGTGCTGACCACCGGGCCGGTCCGGACGGTGAGCCCGCGTCGGCGCAGCGCGCCCGCGAGCAGGCCGGCCGCTGGGAGCACGGTCGTCGCCGGCGGGCAGGTGACCCACGGGGCGGTCCGTACCTCGGTGGCCACAACGACGTCGCCGGGCTTCAGCGCCGGGTCCAGCCCACCGCCGACACCGGCCACGGCGAGCGCCCCGGCGCCGGTCATGGCGGCCGAGCGGGTGGCCCGCTCGGACCGGCGGCGCCCGACACCGGTGTGCAGGACGGTGCCGGCCGAGCCGGGCAGGGCGCGGCGCAGCTGCGCCGCCTCCATCCGCATCGGTGCGCAGAGCACCCAGTCACCGTCCGCCCGCTGCCGTGCCGGCGCGTTCATCGGTCCTCCTGCGGGGCGTCGCGCAGCACGCGGCCGAGGGCGCTGATCGGGAACACGAGCCGGTACAGGTGGTAGTTGATGTAGAAGTCGCCCGGGAAGCCGGTGCCGGTGTACTGCGGCTCGTCCCAGGTGCCGTCGGGGCGTTGGGTGCGCAGCAGCCACGCGACCGCCCGGCGCGCGGCGGGCGCGCGGTGCTGGCCGGCGGCGTGCAGCGCCAGCAGGGCCCAGGCGGTCTGCGACGCGGTCGACGCCCCGCGCCCGCGCATGGCCTCGGTGTCGTAGGAGCGCAGGTCCTCACCCCACCCGCCGTCGCCGTTCTGGTGCAGCAGCAGCCAGTCCAGGGCGCGCCGGATCGTCGGGTGCTGCGGCCGGATGCCGGCGGCGACCAGGGCGGGGACGACGCAGCCGACGCCGTACACGTGGTTGGCGCCCCACCGGCCGAACCAGGAACCGTCGGGCTCCTGGGCCCGCACCAGCCATCGCACGCCGCCGCGGGTGACGGCCGAGCCGGCCAGGCCCTGGGCGCACAGCGCCTCCACGATGTGGGCGGTGACGTCGGCGCTGGGCGGGTCGATGACCTCGCCGAAGTCGCAGAACGGCAGCTCGGCGACGAGCGCGCGGTCGTTGTCGGCGTCGAAGGCGCCCCACCCGCCGTCGCGTGACTGCATGCCGGCCAGCCAGCGGGTGGCCCGGTCCAGCACGGCGTGGTCCCGCAGCGGGGTGCGTCGCAGCGCCAGGATCACCTCGGCGGTGTCGTCCGTGTCGGGGTATCCGTCGTTGTCGAACTCGAACGCCCACCCGCTCGGCGGGACGCCCGCGCGGCGCACGGCCCAGTCGCCACGGGTGGTGATCTCCTCCCCGACCAGCCAGCTCCCGGCACGGGCGAGGGCGGGATGGTCGTCCGGGACCCCCGCGTCGGCGAGCGCCGTGACCGCGAGCGCCGTGTCCCACACCGGCGACTGGCACGCCTCCAGCCGGCGGATGGTCCCGTCGGGCGTCCGCTCCCGGACGGTGAAGCGCTCAAGCCCCTCGATCCCGGCCCGCAGCACCGGATGCGTGAGCGGATACCCGAGCAGGTGCAGGGCGATGAGCGAGTACACCCACGGCGGCTGGATGCCGCCCCAGGAACCGTCGGCCTCCTGCCGGGCCACGATCCATTCGGCGGCGCGGCGCAGCGCGTGGCGGCGCACCGAGCGGGCGGCGACCCGCTCGTAGCCGCGCACGGCCAGGTCGAGGCGGTGCAGCCAGCCGGCCCGGCGGGACAGCGGCGGCGGTGGCGGCGGCCGCAGCCCGGTGCGCAGCTCGGGCAGCGAGAAGCCCAGCGACCGGACGGGCCGGGTGGCCCGCACGACCGCCAGCGGCACGATGGTCTGCCTGGCCCAGCACGCGAAGTCGTACACGTTGAACGGCATCCACGCGGGCAGCAGGACGAGCTCCGGCGGGATGGCGGGCACCTGGTGCCAGGGCCACTCGCCGAACAGCGCCAGCCAGATGCGGGTGAACACGCGGCTGCGTTCGACGCCGCCGTGGTCCCGGACGAACGCGGACGCCGCCGCCATGTGCGGCGCGTCGGGCGCGTCGCCGGCCAGCCGCAGCGCCGCGTACGCCTCGATGGTGGTGGACAGGTCGCCCGGCCCGCCGTGAAAAGTCGCCCAGGCGCCGTCGTCGAGCTGCCGGGAGCGGATCCAGCGGGCCGTCTGCGCGGTCAGCTGCTCGTCGCAGATGCCGAGGAACCGGCGCAGCAGCAGGTCCTCGGCCTCCATCGTCACGTTGGTCTCCAGCTCGCCCTTCCACCAGCCGGCCGCGTCCTGCAGGCCGAGCAGGTGTGCCGCCGCCCGGTCCAGGCCGGCCCGGGCCCGGTCGTAGAGCTCGTCGACGGCGGGGACCTGCGTCAGCACCTGGGTCATCAGTGGTCCCGTCCCGTCACCAGGCGGGCGAGGTCCACCAGGTCGTCGTGCACGTCCGCGGGCAGCTCGAGCGCGGCGAGCTGGTCCAGCGCGCGGGCCAGGTGCCGGTCGGCCTCGTCCTGGACCCAGTCCCGGGACCCGGACTCCTCCAGGAGCCGGCCGGCGGTCATGAGGTCGGCCTCCTGCAGCTCCTCCGTGGACGCGAACAGCGACCGGAAGTCGTCGCCGGCGGCGGTACCGGAGGTGAGCGCGTGCACGATCGGCACCGACTTCTTGCGCGCCCGCAGATCGGACCCCACCGGTTTGCCGGTGCGCGCGGGCTCGCCCCAGATGCCGAGCTGGTCGTCGACGAGCTGGAAGCTCATCCCGAGGTGCGTGCCGAAGCGGGACAGGCCCTGGGTCAGCGCCGCGGGCGCGCCGCACAGCAGCGCCCCCAGCGTGCAGGCGCACGACATCAGCGCCGCGGTCTTGTCGGCGGACATCGCGAGGGCCTCGTCGAGGCTGACGTCGTCGCGGCGCTCGAACTCCAGGTCGGCGGCCTGCCCGGCGATCAGCCGCTGCACGTCAGCGTCCAGCCGCCGGGCCGCCTGCGCGCTGCCCGGCCGGCCGTCGCCGGCGAGCGCGTCGTGCGCGAGGACCATCAGGGCGTCGCCGGCGAGGATCGCCGCGGCGGTGCCGAAGACCGCCCAGGCGGTGGGGCGGTGGCGGCGCATCGTGTCCTGGTCCATGACGTCGTCGTGCAGCAACGAGAAGTTGTGGGCGAGCTCGACGGCGGCGGCCGCGGCCGCGCCCTGCTCGGGCGGGTGACCGGCGGCGCGGGCCGACAGCAGGGCCAGCGCCGGGCGGATGCCCTTGCCGCCGGCGGCGGTGGGTGCCCCGCCGGCGTCGCAGTAGCCCAGCTGGTAGGCGCCGACGCGCTGGTTGCGGGGATCGAGGCGACCGAGGAGGTCCCTGATCCGGGGCTCGACCAGGGCGGGTACCTGATCGAGGCAGGCAACGGATGCGATGGTCAACGGGTGCCCTCCAGGTTTCGGTTCGAACACATGAGGTGGGCGAGCACGACGTCGGCGGCGCGGTGACCGCTGCGGACCGCGCCCTCCATCGTGTCCGGCCACCCCGTGTCGGTCCACGCGCCGGCCAGGACGAGGCCGGGCAGGCGGGTCGCCGCGCCGGGACGCAGCGCGCGGGTGCCGGGAGCCTGCCGGAACGTGGCGTGCGGCTCGCGGGTGACGAACGTTTCCAGCACCCGCGCCGACCGCGCCGCCGGGAAGAGCCCGGCGACGGCGGCGGCGTAGGTGGCGGCGAGCGGCCCGGCGGGCACCGTGATGGTGTCGTCCGCGGCGGAGATCGAGACCACGAGATACTGACCGTCGGGCATCGACGGCGGCGTACGGTCGAACACCCACTGGACCGGGGACTCCACCGCAGCGGCGAAGGGCAGGCGGGTGACGACCGAGTCGTAGCGCAGGTGGACGTTCACGATCGGGGCGCTGCCCAGACCCTGCCAGCCGGCCCGGTCGTCGCAGGCCGCGGCCGGCACCAGCCGCGCGGCCGCGGTGTGCGGCACGGCCAGGACGACCGCGTCGGCGGCGAGCTCGTCCCGGCCCGCGCGACCGGCGGCGCCGCCGATCGCGACCCGGAACCCGGTGGTGTCCGGCTCGACCCGCTCCACCCGCCGCCCGGTGTCCACCCGCACGCCGAGCCGGGTCAGCAGCCGCAGCGCGGGACGGCCGTGCAGGCTGGACAGCGGTGCGATCGGGCGCCCGATGTCACCGGCGTCGGCCCGCTCCAGCAGCCCGGTCCGGAACACCCGTGCGGCGAGGGCCAGCGACGCCTGCTCCGCGGGGGTGTTGAGCGCCGCGACGGTGATCAGGTCCCACAGCCGGCGCACCGCGCGGGAACCCTGGCCGTGGTCCGCGAGCCAGCCGCCGAAGCTGATCCGGTCGTTGCCCGGATCGTCGGGATCCACGGCGCGCAACGCGTTGGCCGCCGTGATCGCGCGCCACCGCTCCCGGACGTTCAGCAGGGAGTACCCGGCCAGGGGCGGGAGCAGGTGGGCCGGGGCGGGCAGGCCACGGGCGCGGGCCAGCACGTGCGGCGCCCGCCCGGGCGCCAGGACCGGGACGGAGAACCGCGGCTGCAGCCGGGTCAGGCCGGTGCTGCCGAGGCGGTCCAGGAGATCCCGGTACCGCTCGTAGCAGCGCAGGAACACGTGCTGCCCGGTGTCCACGACGAGACCGCCGTGGTCGAACGAGTACGTCGCCCCGCCCAGCTCGCCGCGCCGTTCCAGCAGCGTCACCCGGTGCCCGGCGTCGGCGAGGCGGACGGCGGCGGTGATGCCGGCGAGCCCGCCGCCGACGACGCACACCTCGCGGCCCGCGTCCGCCGCCGGCGGGCCCGGCGTCATGCCGTCCGCCTGACGAGCGCGCGGACGGCGACCGTGGCCTTAGCCCGGGACGGCAGCGACAGCCGCGTCCGGGTGACGGCCATCGGGTCGCTCACGATGCGGGCCAGCAGCCGGTGGTAGATGCCGGCCATGGCGGCGGTGCAGGCGGCGCTGCGCGCGTCGAGCATCGGCAGCAGCCGCAGGCCGGTCTCGTACCAGCGCTCGGCCCGCTCGGCCTCGAAGCGCACAAGGGCGCTGAACCGGTCGGGCGGGTCGGCGAAGCCGTCACCGTCAGGCTCCAGGTTGCAGCCGAACCGGTCGAGGTCGTCCTTGGGCAGGTACACGCGGCCGTTGTGGCGGTCCTCCCGCAGGTCGCGCAGGATGTTGGTCAGCTGCAGGGCGATGCCGAGCGCGTCGGCCAGCTCGGCGGCCCGTCCGGATGCGCCCGTGTCGAACACGCCCAGGGACAGGCGGCCGACGGAGCCGGCCACGCACCGGCAGTACCACAGGAGGTCGTCGATGGTGGCGTACGTGGTGCCGCGGACGTCGGCCGCGCAGCCGTCGATCAGCTCGTCGAAGGCGTCCAGCGGGATGGGCAGCCGGCGCGCGGCGTCGTGCAGGGCCAGCAGCACCGGGTCGTCCACGAGTTGCTGCACCGCCGCCTCCGGCAGGCGGTGCAGCGACTCGCGGACCCGGTCGAGCCGGGCCAGCTTCTCGTCCGCGGGCAGGTCGCCGTCGCCGATGTCGTCGATGCGGCGGGCGGTGGCGTACACCGCGGACAGCGCGCGTCGCTTGTGCCTCGGCAGCAGGCGGATGCCGTAGGAGAAGTTGCGGGCCTCCCGGCCGGTGATCTCCTCACACCGCCGGTACGCCTCGTCGACGTCCTCGGCCGCACTCACCCGATGCTCCTGGCCATCGCGGCCAGCCAGGACGCCGCGATGTCGCGCCGGCGCGGGCGTGGCGGTCCGGGCAGCGGGTCGTATCCGCAGCGCTCCAGCGCCCGCAGCGTCGCGTACCCGCCGGCGAGATAGCCGCCGACCGCCACCCGGGCCCAGCCGTGCAGGGTCGCGAGCAGCGGTGCGCCGGCGTCCAGCCACGCCTTCGCGCGGTCGGCCTCGAACCGGACGGCCGCCCGCAGCGCGCCGCTCGCCGTGGCCGCGGCCAGGTCGGTCTCGGGCACGCCGAACCGGTCGCGGTCGGCCGCGGGCAGGTAGACGCGGCCGCGCCGGTGGTCCTCCGCGATGTCCTGCAGGTGCTCGACGACCTGCAGCGCGGTGCAGATGCGGCCCGACAGCTGTACTTGTGCCGGGCCGGCCTGGTCGAACACGTGCAGGACCAGCTCGCCGACGGGGTCGGCGGACAGCGAGCAGTACCGCACCAGCTCCTCGACGGTGGCGTAGCGGGTGACGACCTGATCGACGCGGTTCGCCTCGATCAGCCGCAGCAGCGGCCCGGCGGGCAGCCGGCACGCGTCCACCGTGGGGGCGAGCGCGCACACCACCGGGTGCTGCACCGGCCGCCCGTCGTACAGCCGCCGGACCTCCGCCTCGAACACGTCGAGCATCGCCGTCCGGTCGGCCGCGGTCACCCCCACGACCGGCTCGTCACCCAGGTCGTCGACGAACCGGGCGTAGCGGTACAGCGCGAACAGGTGCCCGCGGGTGGCCCTGGGCAGGATCCGCAGCGCCACCGGGAAGTTCTCCGCCCGGGCCCGCGCCTCCAGCGGGACGGGTGCCGCCGGCGCTCTCGTCGCACTGCTCATGTCAGGCGCCCGCCCCGGCGCAGGAGGTGGCCCGTGACGCCGCGAAGAGATCCGTGCCGCACATGGCGGCGCGCTACCCGCAATCACGCGCCCGTAACCGGCACCGCCGCCCGGCGCGACGGCTGTCTCGCACGTGGCGACCCGTCACGGGACGTGCTGGCTCATCCGGGCGAGTCGCAGGCCCTGCCGCTCGCACTCACCGGCGACCGCGGTCAGCGCGCCGAGCGCCGACCGCCAGGCGCCCGGAGCCGCCGCGCAGTCGCTGTCGTGCAGCAGCAGGGTGGCGCCGCCGCGGATGCCGCCGGACCGGAGGTGGGCGAGCACCGTGCCGGGGGTGGCGCCGGCCTCCCAGTCGCGGCCCCAGGCGCTCCACAGCACCGGACGCAGGCCGAGCCGGGCCGCCGCGAGCAGGCTCCCCGCGGAGAGGATGCCGTACGGCGGCCGGAACCAGGCGGGCCGGACCCCGCAGGTCCCGGCGATCAGCTCGGCGGTCCGGGCGAGCTCGTCGTAGACCTGGCCCGGCGTCATCCGGAGGTGATCGCGGTGGGTCCAGCCGTGGACCCCGATCTCGTGCCCGTCCTCCTGGATCCGGCGCAGCAGGCCGGGTGCCTTCGCCGCCATGGCGCCGAGCACGAAGAAGGTCGCGGGGACGCGCAGCCGCGCCAGCGATCCCAGGAAGGCCGGCGTGGACGCGGGGTCGGGGCCGTCGTCCAGGGTGAGCGCGACGGTGCCCGGGCGGCCGGCGCCGCTCAACGTCCGCAGGCGCCGGCGGACCAGGGGCAGAGCCGTCACCGCGGGCCCGGCGTGCAGCGCCACGACGGCCGCGGCCACACCCGCCGCCAGCAGCCGTCTGCGCATGCGACACCTCCACGCTCGCCCTGTGGCCGGGGCGGCTACCCGGTGGCGTGGCCTCGAAACGGCGGCCCGCGCGGGTGTGGTTCGGAGATCGGGCGGGTCGCGCTGGTGGGTTTGGAGATCCTGGACGGGGTACGGCGGCCGGATGCGACCGGACTCGGTGCGGCTGGCCGCGCGCGTGCCCGGATGGCTGCTGACCGCCGCCGCGGTGACCGGATGCCTGCTCGTCCTGGGCGCCGGCGTCTACGCGCTCATCCGCGTCCTCGTGGTGATCGCTCCCGTCGTGCTGGCGGTCGTGGCGGCGCTGCTGCTCAGCGCGCTCCTCGGGCCGCTGACCCGGCTGCTGCAAACACTGCGACTGCCCGCCTGGCTGGCCTCGCTGCTCACTGTGCTCCTGCTCCTGCTCGTCCTGCTCGGCAGCCTGGTGCTGATCGGCGTGCGGGTCGTGAGCCAGTTCGGCGACCTGCGGCGGCAGCTGACCGCCGGCGCAGGCCGGGTGCACGAGCTGCTGGTGTCAGGACCGCTGCACCTCGACGCCCAGCAGATCACGGAGCTGACGAACGCGGCGGAGCGGGCGCTCCGTAGCGCGATCCCCGGCCCGGCGGCAGCGGTGAGCGCCGCCGAGATCCTCACCGCGAGCGTACTGACCCTGCTGCTGCTGTTCTTCATGCTGCGGGACGGACCGACGGCGTGGCAGCGGGCCACCACGCTCGTGCCGCCGTCCCGCCGGGCCAGGGTGACGGCCGCGGCGGCGGCAGGCTGGCGCTCCGTCACCTTGTACGTGCGCGGCATCGTCGTGATCGCCTCGGTGGACGCGATCGGTATCGGCATCGCCCTGATCGTGCTACGCGTCCCGCTCGCCCTGGCGCTGATCCTGCTGACCTTCATCGCCGCGTTCGTGCCGATCGTCGGCGCGACCGTCGCCGGTGTGATCGCCGTGGCGGTGGCCTTCGTGACCCGCGGCCCGACCACCGCCCTGCTCGTCCTGGCAGCGGTGCTCCTCGTCCAGCAGACCGAAGGCCACCTGCTGCACCCGCTGGTCATGCGCCGGGCGGTCCGGCTGCACCCGGTGGTGACCCTGCTCGCCATCGGCGTGGGCACCCTGCTCGCCGGCATCGCGGGCGCCGTCGTCGCGGTGCCGACGTGCGCCTTCGTCTACCACGCCGTGACCGGCTACCGCGCCGCCGCCCTGGCGGAATCAGCCCCGCCCGAGCCGCCCGACGACACCGCTGAGTAGTCATCCGTTGTCGGTTACTACTTCCGGGCCCGTCGGGTAGGGGCTCGCCGTGCAGGACATGTCCGACGCTTCGCGAGGTGGTCTCGGTGGACAGGTATGTCGGGCCCGGTGACGGCCGGGTTCCGGGCTTGGCTGCTGTCGGGGATCAACGACCGGTCGTTGCAGCACGCGGGTCCGGGTGCCAAACCGGCTGCGGACCGTCGGCACTCGTGGTGGAAGGTGATGTGCCTGACCGGGGTGGACTACTTCTCCACGCTGGGCTACCAGCCGGGGATCGCCGCGCTCGCCGCGGGGCTGCTGTCGCCGGTGGCGACGGTGGTGCTGGTGCTGGTCACGTTGTTCGGGGCGTTGCCGGTGTACCGGCGGGTGGCGCAGGAGAGCCCGCACGGTGAAGGGTCCATCGCGATGCTGGTGCGGTTGCTGCCGTTCTGGCAGGGGAAGCTGTTCGTGCTGGTCCTGCTGGGGTTCGCCGCCACCGACTTCGTCATCACGATGACGCTGTCCGCGGCGGACGCGACCGCGCACCTGGACGAGAACCCGTTCTGGCCGGCGGCGCTGCGCGACCACGAGGTCCTGGTGACGCTGGTCCTGCTGGTGCTGCTCGGCGCGGTGTTCCTCGTCGGGTTCACCGAAGCGGTCGGCATCGCGGTCGCGATCGTCGGGCTGTACCTGACGCTGAACCTGGTCGTGGTCGTCGAGGGCCTGTGGCTGATCGTGACCCGCCCGTCGACGGTCACCGACTGGTCGGCGGCGTTGACGGCCCAGCACGGCAATCCGCTGCTGGTCGTGGCGATCGCGTTGGTCGTGTTCCCGAAGCTGGCGCTGGGCCTGTCCGGGTTCGAGACCGGTGTGGCGGTGATGCCGCACGTGCGCGGTGACCCGGCCGACAGCGAGGAAGCCCCGGCCGGGCGGATCCGTGACACCAGGAAGCTGCTCACCACGGCCGCGCTGATCATGAGCGGGTTCCTGCTCACCACCAGCGTCGTCACCACGGTCCTGATTCCGCCGGCGGAGTTCAAGGCGGGCGGGAAGGCCGACGGCCGGGCGTTGGCCTACCTGGCACATGAGCACCTCGGTCCGGTCTTCGGCACGGTGTACGACCTGTCCACCATCGCCATCCTCTGGTTCGCCGGCGCGTCGGCGATGGCCGGCCTGCTGAACCTGGTGCCCCGGTACCTGCCCCGCTACGGCATGGCACCTGACTGGGCCGGGGCGGTGCGGCCGCTGGTCCTGGTGTTCCTCGTGATCGCGGTCGTGATCACCGTCTACTTCCGTGCCGACGTCAACGCCCAGGGCGGCGCCTACGCCACCGGCGTTCTCGTGCTGATCACCTCGGCGGCGGTCGCTGCCGCGCTGTCCGCCCACCGGCACCGCGAGCACCGCAAGTTCGTCTCGTTCGTGGTCATCGCCGCCGTCCTCACGTACACCACGATCGCCAACGTCGTCGAACGCCCGGACGGGGTGAAGATCGCCGGGTGTTTCATCGTCGGCATCGTGCTGGTGTCGGTGCTGTCCCGGATCGACCGGTCGTTCGAGCTGCGGGTGACCGACCTGCAGTTCGACGCGACCGCCAGCACCTTCATCCACGAATGCGCCCGGCGTACGATCCGGCTCGTCGCCAAGGAGCCCGCGCGTCGCACGGCCCTCGACTACCGGGAGAAGCTCCAGCAGATCCAGGCCGACAACGACATCCCCGATGCCGCCGACGTGATCTTCGTCGAGGTGTCCATCACCGACGCCTCCGACTTCGCGTCCGCCGTCGTCGTGCGTGGCGAGGTCATGCACGGCCGGTACCGCGTGCTCGCCCTGCAGAACCCGGCCGTCGCGAGTGCGATCGCGGCGCTGCTGCTCGGCATCCGGGACCGCACGGGCCGGCGCCCGCACATCTACTTCGAGTGGACGGAGGGCAACCCGGCCGTCAACTTCCTCCGCTTCCTGATCTTCGGGCAGGGCGAGGTCGCACCGGTCACCCGCGAGGTACTGCGCCGGCAGGAGCCCGACCGCATCCACCGGCCGCACGTCCACGTCGGATAGTAAGAAGCGACGTCAGCCCGCCGGGCGCCTGGGACGCTCCCGCCCGGCGACGTTGAGGGAGTCGGCCAGGCCGCTGCGCCGCAGGCGTTCATCCGCGGTCGCGCTGACGGCGGCGACGACCAGCCGGTATCCCACCTGCCCGCCGACGCGCAACGCGGCCGCGAGCGCGCCCACGCCGGCGGAGTCGATCCACGTGACCTCGGTCAGGTCGACGCCCACCAGCGTCGGATACCACTCCAGCGCCGCGGCGAGGGCCCGGTGGAACACCGCCACCCCGTGGCTGTCGAGCATGCCGTGCAGCACGATGAGCACCCGCCCAGCGGCCTCATTTTGCACCTCGAACGACAGAGCCACCGCGCTCTCCCTCACCAGTGAGGAACCCGAGTCCGACCCTAACGGCGAAAGTCCTCACTCAGTAACACCGGCGGATGTGGGCTTTGTAAAGTGTTCGAACGGTCCTTCTTGTCAGGGCTGTCGGCCTGCGGCACCCTCGCGTCCGAGGCGTTCCTGCTCAGCGGCATTGGCGGCATAGGCGGCGTCCAGACGCTCGAGGGGACCCGGGCCGTGGCGCGGCTTCGGCGGGGCGTCCAGGTGGCGCTCCCGGAGCTCGTCCATGAGCTCCTCGATGAACGCCGGACCCTCGTCGCGCATGAGCTGCTGCCGGATCCGCAGCTCGTCGCTGCCCTGGCGCCAGTCGAGGCCCCAGTTGCCGAGGGCGTAGATGATCGGCAGTGTCTGGATGCCGGCCTCGGTGAGGCTGTAGCGGGCGCGCTGCCCCCGGAACGCGGTGCCGCGGGTGAGGATGCCAGCCTCGACGAGCCGCACGAGGCGGTCGGCGAGGATGTTCGAGGCGATGCCCTCGATCGACCCGGTGAGCAGCGCCCGGAAGTAGCGGCGGTCGCCGAAGATGACGTCACGCAGCACGAGCATCGACCAGCGGTCCCCGAGGACCTCGACGGCGGCGTTGATCGGACACCCGGACCGTGGTTCCACGACTCCTCCTTGACAGGTGATTCGCCACCAATATAGTGGTTGCAGAACGCAACCACTACGGGGTGAGGGTGAGGATGGGCCGCTTCGTCTACTGGATGAACGTGTCCCTCGACCTGCGGATCGAGCAGGTTCCCGGGGACAACGGTGCCGGCGAGTGGCTGCGCATCGACGAGGAGCTGCACCGCGAGTTCAACGCGCGGGCGCGAGCGCTCGCGCTCATGGTCCAGGGGCGCGTCGTCTACGAGACGATGGAGGAGTACTGGCCACGGGCCCGCGAGGACGCGTCGCTGCCGGACGTCATGCGTGAGTACGGCGAGATCTGGACCACCGCGCCCAAGGTGCTCGTCTCCCGCACCCGGCACGCCGCCGGTCACAACACCCGAGTCATCGGCGGCGACGACGCGATCGAGCAGCTCGCCGCACTCCGGGCCGAGACCGACGGCGCCATCGGGGTGGGCGGCGCGACGCTCGCCACGCAGCTGCTCCGGGCGGGGCTCCTCGACGAGCTGCTGCTCTTCACCCATCCCACGATCCTCGGCTTCGGCCGGCCGCTGTTCGACGACTACGACCTGCCGATCGATCTCGACCTGCTGGAGCAGGGATCGTTCGAGCACGGCGTCACGATGCATCGCTACTCGGTGCGGGACGCGAAGGAGGCGGGCTCGTGCTGACGCGGGTCGCGGACGGTGTGCTGGTCCACGAGAGCGAGTTCCTGAAGAGCAACGCCATCGCCGTGCAGGGCCGCGCCGGAGTGCTGCTCATCGACCCCGGGGTGCAGGACCACGAGATGGCCTGCCTCGCGGCCGACCTGGCCACCTCGGGCCAGACCGTCGTGGCCGGCTTCTCGACCCATCCGCACTGGGACCACCTGTTGTGGCACGCCCAGCTCGGCGCGCCCCCGCGGTACTGCACGGCCAGCTGCGCGGACAGCGTCCGGGAGGAGCTGTCCGACCCGGACGCGAAGGTCAACATCACCGCCCACCTGGCCGAGACGGAAATCGCCGGCCAGGTCCCGCTGGACCTGTACGGCCTCGTCACCGCCCTGCCCGCAGAGACGGCAAGGATTCCGTGGGACGGCCCGCAGGTCCGGATCATCGAGCATCAGGCGCACGCCCCGGGCCACGCGGCGCTGCTCATCGAGGAGCGCGGGGTGCTCGTCGCCGGTGACATGCTCTCCGACGTCCTGATCCCGATGCTCGACCTGCACGGCGCCGCCGCCGACCCGGTCGAGGACTACCTGGCCGCGCTGCGGCTGCTGGAGGACGTGGCGGGCGACGCCGACGTCGTCGTCCCCGGCCACGGGTCGGTCGGCGGCGCCGGTCAGGTGCGCGCACGGATCGAGCTGGACCGGGCGTACGTGCTCGCCCTGCGCGACGGCCGGGTCCCCGACGACCCGCGGATCGGCCCGTCGGCCAAGCCGGGCTGGGAGTGGGTCAGCGACGTGCACAACGGGCAGGTCCACCGTCTCGCCGCACGCACCGGACGCGACGGCACCCGCGGCTGACGACCGGTGCGGCAGCACCGGCCACGGGGGTGGTGCTGCCGCACCGCGGGCGACGGGCGCCGGTGGGTCAGCGGCTGCCCCAGTAGTCGGCGAGGCCGTAGAAGCCCTGGTTGAACGTGATGTGCCGGGCGAGGAACACCGCCAGCGGCCGGTCCGTCTCCATCAGCGGCGCGAGCCGTTCGCCGGCCTCCTCGATGAGCGCGGCCAGCCTGGCGTCGACCACCTCCCGGTCGACGCCGAGCAGCAACGCGTTGACGTCGCCCCACGTCACGTCCCGCTGGTAGGTGCCGTAGTCGTTGAGGATCCGGATGATCTGCTGGACCAGCCGGCCGGCGGAGACCAGCGCGCCGGTGTCGGTGACGGGCGTGTCGGTCGTGGCGATCCAGTGCGACAGGAACACCAGGGAGTAGCCGAACTCGGCGCCGGCGAGGTATTCGTCCAATGTGGGCAGTGCCGCGGCGGGGTCGGCCTTCCACTGCCAGTCGCGGGTCATCGACTCGAGCATCCTGCGGACGTCGTCCTGCCAGATCTCGGCGAGGCCGGGGAACGCCGGTGAGGTGGCGAGCTCGGCGCGGATGTCGGCGAGGAGACCGGCCAGCTCGTCGCCCGCGGGGGCCGGGCCGCCGTCGACGACGGCGAGGCAGCGGGCCACGATCTCGTCGATCTCGGCCCGGGAGGTGGCGAGGAGGTCCATCAACCGGTCGACCGCGAAGATCCACATCGTGATCCGGTTGGCGGGGCGGAGCTGGCCGGCGTCGAGCCACGGCGCGCAGAACGTGTTCGCCAGGGCGATCGTACTGAAGAACGGGCCGTCGAACGGCTTGGCGGGGAACAGCTCCGGATACGCCCCGGCGCAGGCGATCAGGTCCCGCTGGACGTGGCTGGCGACGGCGCAGACCGCGCCGGCCTCCCTCGGCGCGAGGAGATCAGCGATCGCGGTCACCGCATGATCATACGGTCAGCCGACCGGCGCCGGCTCCTCCGCGGCGATCACGTGCTGCACCAGGCTGATCAGCCCCTGCTTGGCGCTCTTGCGGTTCCGCGCGTCGCACAGGACCAGCGGGACCTGCGGGTCCAGGTCGAGCGCCATCCGCACCTCCTCCGCGTCGTACACGGGAGCGCCGTCGAAGCAGTTGACGGCCACGATGAACGGCGTGCCGTGGCGTTCGAAGTAGTCGACCGAGGGGAAGCAGTCGGCCAGCCGCCGGGTGTCGGCGAGCACGACCGCGCCGATCGCGCCCAGCGCCAGCTCGTCCCACAGGTACGAGAACCGGTCCTGGCCCGGGGTGCCGAACAGGTACAGCACCAGGTCGGCCGTGATGGTGATCCGGCCGAAGTCCATGGCCACGGTGGTGGTGGTCTTCGCATCGACGCCGGACGTGTCGTCGATGCCGACCCCGACCTCGGTCAGCCGCTCCTCGGTCGTCAGCGGCTCGATCTCGCTGACCGCGCCGACGTACGTGGTCTTGCCGGCACCGAACCCGCCGGCGATCAGGATCTTCACCGTGGAGGGCAGCACCCCGCCGGCCGGTTCAGAGAGCGTTGAGACCATTGATGACCGCCTTGAGTAGGTGGTGACGTTGCGGCTGCGCGGCCGGCCTGGGGCCGCTGGTCAGGATCAGCCCGGCGCCGAGCAGGTCGCCGAGCAGCACCCGCACGGTGCCGAGCGGCAGGTGCAGGTGCGCCGACACCTCGGCAACGGACAGCGGCCGCTGGCACAGGCTCAGGATCGCGGCCTGCTCCGGCGGCAGGTCGCCGCGGATCGAGGCGGCCGGCTGCGTGGACACGACCACCGCGATGAGGTCGAACTCGCCTTCCGACGGCCGGGTGCGACCCTGTGTCATCGCGTACGGCCGGACGAACGGTCCGGCCTCGTCGTCAGCCCAGCCGGGGCCGTCGGTCTGCCCGCTCACTTCGCGTCAACCGGGTCCGCGGGGGTGCGCTCGGCGGTGGCCAGGTACTTGCCGACCCGGGCGACCAGCATGGCCATCTCGTAGGTGACGAGGCCGATGTCGGCGTCGGAGCCGGTCAGGACCGCCAGGAAGGCACCGTGTCCGGCGGCCGTCACCAGCATGAACCCGGACTCCATCTCGACGATGGTCTGCCGCACCGCGCCGGTGCCGAAGCGGCGCCCGGCGCCGCGGGCGATGCTCTGCAGGCCGGACGCGATCGCGGCGAAGTGGTCCGCGTCGTCCTTGGTGAGGCCGTCGGACGCCGCGAGCAGCAGCCCGTCGGCCGACAGCACCACGGCCTGCTGCAGGTGCCCGACGCGTTTGACGAGGTCGTTGAGCAACCACTGCAACTCAGCGACCGGATGTTTCTGCTGCACCGAACTGTCTCCTTCTACCAGGTCCCGCCGCACTTACCGGGTCCGGTTCTCGTCGTCGGCCCCCGGCCCCGGGTCACCGGTGCCGTCGGACGCCTGTCCAACCTGCTCGGCCTGTTCGCGGCCGCGGACCGTCTGCTGCTGGTAGCTGGCCCAGCGGCGGCGGGTCTCGTCGGGGCTCAGGGGCTCGCCTGCCGCCCCGTTGGTGTTGTCCTGCGCCGTGCCGTTCGCGGCGGCCTGGCGGACCCGGCGGGGCAGGCCGTTCGGCGTCGGCGGCAGCGCGGCCGGTACAGACGGCGCCGATGGAACGGAAGGCCCAGCGGGCGCGGAAGACACGGAAGACACGGAGTGCCCGGCAGGCACGGTGGGCACGGCGGCCGCGGGCGGCGCGGCCTGCTCCACGGCGGCCGGCGGTGAGGCCGGCAACGAGGCCCGCACGGGGACCGCCGCCGGAGGGCGTGCGGCGGGCGGGGCGGACCGCGCCGGGGGAGCGGCGACCAGGAGGCCGCCGGTGCGCGCGGTCGCGTGCATCGCCGTGACCTGAGCGCCCTCGTCGCCCGCCGTGAGCTCGGGTTGCGCCGCCTCCGCGGGCGCCGCCTGGGACGGCCCCACCTGGTCGGTGGCCACGATGAGCGATGCCGGGATCAGCACGATGGCGGTCGTCCCACCGTACGGCGAGCTGCGCAGCTCGACCCGGATGCCGTGCCGGACCGCGAGCCGGCCGATGACGAACAGACCCAACCGGACCGTGCTGGACAGCACGAACTCCGCCGGTGCCTTCAGCTCGGCGTTGGCGGCGGCGAGGTCCTCCTCGTTCATCCCGAGCCCGCGGTCCTCCACCTCCACCACGTAGCCGTTGGTGACCAGCTGGCCGCTCACCTGCACCTGGGTGTGCGGCGGGGAGAAGGCGGTCGCGTTCTCGATCAGCTCGGCGAGCAGGTGGGCGGCATCACCGGCGGCGACACCGGCGACACCGGCCGGGTTCGGCGGCGCGACGGTGACCCGGGTGTAGTCCTCGACCTCGGCGACGGCGGCGCGGATGACGTCGATGACCGGCACCGGCCGGCGCCAGGTCCGCCCGGCGGTGGCGCCGGCCAGCACGATCAGGTTCTCGGCGTTGCGGCGCATGCGGGTCGCGAGGTGGTCGAGCCGGAACAGGCCGTCGAGGTTGTCCGGGTCGTTCTCCCGGCGCTCCATGTCGTCCAGCAGCGTCAGCTGCCGGTGCACCAGCCCCTGGGTGCGGCGGGCCAGGCTCAGGTACACGTCGCGGACGCTGCGGCGCATCTCCGCCTGCTCGACGGCGGTGCGGATCGCGGTCTCCTGCACCAGGTTGAACGCGGTGCCCAGCTGCCCGACCTCGTCGCGGCCGAACGCCAGGGGCGGCGCCTCGGTCGCGACGTCGACCGTCTCGCCGCGGCGGATCCGGTCGACCACCCCGGGCAACCGCTCGTTGGCGAGTGTGAACGCCGCGTTACGCAGCCGCTCCAGCTGGCGCAGCAGCGACCGTGCGGTGGTGATCGAGATGATGATCGAGGCGATGACGGCGAGCAGGCCGAGGCCGCCGGCGAGCGAGATCCGCACGATGACGCCGATCGCGGCGGAGCCGGCGCGGTCGATGAGGTGGTCGGCGGCGCGCAGCACCAGCTCCCGCAGCTGGGCGAAGACCGGCTCCACGGTGGCCTGCCAGGTCGCCAGGTCCGTCGGCGGCGGCCCGTTCACCCGGCCCCGCTCGACGACCATGTCCTCGGTCGCGCGCAGCTTGTTGAACGCGTCGCCGTTGACCAGCTCGTCGTACGCGGCCCGGTCCGCCTCGGGCAGTGCGGCGGCGACCTCCGCGTACCGGACCCGCTGCGCCCCGACCAGTTTGACGAACTGGGTGTGCTCGGCGACGGTGAACCTGCCCGCGGCCAGGACACCGGCGAGCAACGCGTCCTCCTGGGACAGGATTTCACGGGCATAGCTGGCCTCGACGAGTGTCCGGCCGTCGTTGATGATTGCCGGGTCGTCGAGTGACGACAGCGCACCGAATACCAGTAACGTGTCGGAAACAATGTCACTGAAGAATGCGGCCGTCTGGGTCCGGTCCGCCGTGCGGGCGTCAACACCGGCGCGCGTTTCACCGAGCTTGCCGAGCTTTCCGGCGACATTCTCAATACGCCGGTCGAGCGTGTCGCTGCCGGCGTCCCTGGCATCCCCGCCGCGCGCGAGCCGCTCGAAGTCCTGGCGTGCCGAGTCGGTGCGGGTCCGCTGGTCGGCGAGTGCCTGCCGGCGCTCGGCGGTGGGGTTGGCGACGTAGACGACCGTGAGCCGCCGCTCCTGCTGCAGCGCCTCCACAAGGGACTCCGAGGGTCGGCCGACGGTCTCGTCGAGCGTCGTGACCGTCAGCAGGTTGAGGCCTTCCCGCAGCGTCACGAACGCGGCGAACCCCCAGAGCGCGACGAGCGACGCCAGCAGGGCGACGATCTTCACCCGCACGTGTGAGCTGCCGGATCTCATTGACATTGTCTCCCGAAAGCCCACGCGCCCAACGGATTGACCTGGGATAAACCCCGATCACGCGATGCGCTGTTGATGTTGGACATGCAGTGGTGTGGTCACCGTCATTCGACAACGGGCACCGTAGCAGCGTGCGATCGGCCACTCAAGTTGCCTGGTGACCGGTGTGCGGACTTCGGCGCCGGCACTAATCCGTGGCGGCCGGCGACGAAATTCCGTAACGCATTGCATTGTCCGATCCGGCCAGCCGGAATGCCGCGAGAACCGCGGCCCGGACAATGCGCGGCGGCACGTAGAGATCCTTGTCGTGCCACAGCGGCGGGTCCGGCTGCTGCCCGGACGTCGCGGCGAGGTAGGCCAGCCCGTCGGCCGCGGCGGCGTGCGCCCCGGGCTCGTCCAGCGCGGCGGTGAGCAGCAGGGTCTGCACCGCGTACGCCGTCTCCTCCGCGGTGCCGTGCCAGCGCCCCCAGGACCGGTCGGCCGCCTGGGTCGCGACGATCCAGCGCACCGCCCTGCGGATCGTGGCGGCCGGCTCGCCGCCGCCCAGGCGGCCGTGGCGGTGCAGCGCCGTCACGACACAGAACGTCGCGTAGTACGGCGACGCGTGCCACTTGTCCATCCAGCTGCCGTCGGGCAGTTGCTGCGCGCACAGCCACGCGGTGAGCTTGGCGACGACCGCGCGGTCCCGCGCGCCCGCCCAGGTGTGCGCGGCGACGTGGTGGCCGAACAGCTCCAGTACGTGCGCGTTCGTGGTCGTCGACGGGGTCCGCTCGCCGAGCCAGGTGCTGAAGTGGGTGTCGACCTCGAACGGCCACAGGCAGTCGACGGGCTGCGCCGCGCCGAGCTGCGCCAGCGTCAGCAGGGTGACCGAGGTGGTGTCGGCGTCCAGCGGCAGGCCCTCACCGCCGGCGAGCCCGCCCGGGCCGAGCGGCGCGGCCAGGGCGGCGGCGACCCGGTCGGGGCGCCCGACCGGGAACCCGGCGCCGATCAGCAGGCTGAGCACCCAGGCCCGCTCGAACGGCGCGATCGGGACGACGCTGGGCACCGGCCCGCCGTGCCGGCGGGTGACCGCCTCCAGGTAGCGCAACGTCGCCGAGGTCGGGCCGGCCGGATGCCCGGCCAGCCACGCGGCGGTGGCGGCGGGCGACGCGCCGACCCCGCCGATCGGCGCGGGCCGCACCGGCTGGTTCGCGGTGAGCGGGCCGACGACCTCGAGGGAGTGCATGAGCTTGTCCGGCACCGGCGCGCCCGCGTCCAGCATCGCGCGGATGCCCCGCAGCGGCCGGTCGTCCATGCCGGCCGGTGCCGCCAGCCGGACGCCGGCGAACCTGTCCAGGCCCGGCACCGGCCGGTCGGCGAGGGCGTCGAGGTGCGCGTTCACGAGGTCGACCAGGGCCGGCACGATCAGCTCGACCGCCGGCGTGTCCGGCACGTCCGCGACGCGCAGCGGCGCCGGGCCGGCCAGCCAGCCGATGAGCCGGTCGAGGCCCTGCCCGGCGGGCTCCGCGGCCGACGGGTCGCCGTCGCGGGCGGTGGCCAGCAGCGCCTCGGTCGCGCTGAGGGTCGGCGCGAGGGCGTACCCGCCCGGCTGGCCCCAGCCGCCGTCGGGGCGCTGGGTGGCGCGCAGGAACGCGACCCGGGCGGCGTGGTCGACCAGCCACGGCGCGATCGACACCAGCCGGCCGGTCTCGTACACCGACGGGGAGATGCGCCCCCACCGCGTGGCGGCGACCTCGTCCACGAGGTCGGCCGCGGCGGCCTGGAGGGCGGGTCCGGCCGGCGCCGAGCCAGGGTCCGGCGCGGCGCCGGCCACGCCGCTCACCGCTCCCGCCGGGTGATCGTCATCGCCAGCCGCCGGCTGGGCCGCAGGGTCACCGCGGCCCTCGGATGGACCGGTCCGTCGTCGCGCAGCCGCGGCCGGAACCGGCTGAGCATCGCCGCCACCACCAGCTGTGCCTCGACCATGAACAGCTGGCTGCCGAGGCACTGGTGCGGGCCGCCCGCGAACGGCAGGTACGCGAACCGGTGCCGGCCGGTCCGCTCGGGCCCGAACCGTTCGGGGTCGAACACGTCCGGCCGCTCCCACAGCGACGGCATGCGATGGGTCAGGTACGGGCTCATCACCACGGTGCTGCCGGCCGGGATCCGCACCCCGCCGACCACGTCGGAGGCCAGTGCGGTGCGCGGCAGGAACCAGCCGGACGGGTACAGCCGCAGCACCTCCTGCACGACCATGCGGGTGTACCGCAGCCGTGGCAGGTGCGCGGCACCCGGGCGCTCGTCGCCGACCACGTCCTCGACCTCGGCCCGCAGCCGCTCCGCGACGGCGGGGTTGGCGTCCAGCGCCACCCACAGCCAGGTGAGGGCCATCGCGGTCGTCTCGGTGCCGGCGACGTACATGCCGACGACGTCGTCACGGATGCGCCGGTCGTCCAGCGGCTGCCCGTCGCCGTCGCGGGTCTGGCAGAGCAGCGCCACGACGTCGTCGGCGTCGGGTTGCCGGCGCCGCTGCGCGACCAGCGGGTACATGACCTCGTCGACGGTGCGCACCGCCCGCCGGAACGCGCGGTCGCCGGGCAGCGGCAGCCACCGCGGCGCGAACGGCAGCAGTATCCGGGCGGTCAGGGAGGTGAACGCGGTGGCGACGGCCTGACCGAGCCGGTCACCGTCGGCCGCCGCGATGCCGCCGCCGAAGAAGGCCCTGCCCAGCGCGAGGTCGGCGACGCGGGTCATCGCCTCGGCCACGTCGAACGGCCGGCCGGTCTTCGCGTGCTCGTCGAGGGCGTCGACGGCCTCGTTGACGGTCACGGCGAGCAGGTCGGTCAGCGCGGCGACGTGCCGGGCGGCGAACATCGGGCGCAGCACCTCGCGGCTGGCCTTCCACTGCGGGCCGTCGCCGGAGATGCCGTTGCCGGTCAGCCGGCGCACCGGCTGCCACATCATGCCTTCGCGCACGTACCGGTCGGCGTGGCCGCTCAGGACGTGCTGCACGTCGTCGGGCCGGGTGATCAGGTAGGGCCGCAGGAAGCCGAGGTTGAGCCGCACGACCGCGCCTGCGGCCCGGCCGGAGATCGCCTCGAGCTCGGCGAGCGGGTCGCGGGCGAACCTGACCGGTGTGCGGTAGGCGGCGACGGTGGCCGCGTCCCGTGGCAGCTCATGGTGCGGTGCCAGCCGCTGTTGAGGGGTGCTCGCCTGCAAGTCATTCGCCCCTTTGTGCCCGGGCATCCATCATTTTCCACCGATGCCACCTCACGAAGCTACGTGATCACGATCGGTAAGGGAATGGTGAAAGGTGAGAGCGTTTCCACATCGGCCGCTCCCACCTGCCCGGACTGCCCGCATACGGGTGCGAAGATCGACGATGTCGTTTGTGGCAGAACGACCCCGCCGCGCGGTCCTGAGCGTCTGGCCGGGCGCCGTACACTCGCGGCGGTCACGCACCGGACCAGACGGGGGATCGACGATGACAGTGCGCGTGCCGGACCTGCCGCCGCCGCACGACCTGTGGGCCGAGCCGGCCCTGCTGTCCGCCCTGGCCGCCGGCCGGGCGCCCAGCATCATGCCGGGCTACGCCGTCACCGCCGACGGGCTGCGGATGCGCGACGTCGGCAACGGCTGGTGGGCGCTGCTGCCCGTGGCCGGCGGCCGGGCGGTGCTCTTCGGGCTCGACCTGGACAACAGTGAGATCGAGATGTGCCGGGAGCCCGTCGACCTGCTCGCGGGCGGTCCGGCGTGGCTGCCGTGGTCCTTCCTCCAGGCGTTGCTCGCGGGCGAGGTGGTCGGCTTCGTGTACTGGTGGGACGGCACCGCGTGGAGCCGGGCCCGGTACCCGGCGGACCTGCGCGAGGACGGCTGCCGGATCCTGCTCGAGGAGGCGGCCACGGCGCTCGCCGAGGCGGTCGAGGACCTCACCGACGACGCCGCCGACCGGCAGCGGCTGCTGGACCGCCTGCGCGACGCGGCCCGGGACCGCACCGCCGACCTGGCCCTGTTCGCCGCGGTGGAGCAGGCCCGCACATCGGCGCGCGAACCGGCGATCGACCCGGCCGCCGCCCTCGCGGCGGCGACCCGGGCCGGGCTGACACCGGGCAGCAGCTGGCCCGAACACCCCGCCGGCGACGGCGAACCGGCCGGGCGCACGGTGCCGTTCAGCGGCCCCGACCAGCAGGCCGCCCTCGTCGAGCGGGTCATGCGCGACGCGCCGGAGCAGCCACGGCCGGCGACCGCCGACGGCGGCGCGCTGCGGGACCTCGCGGCACACCTGCGCGCCGAGGGCACCGCCGTCCTGACCGTGCAGTGGGGCCCGCGGCACCGCACGGCGTTCAGCGCCGAGTCCGGCCAGCAGGTCACCGGCGCGCTCACCGACCTCGTGACGGCGCTCCACGAGGCCGACGCCGACCCCGCCTCGGGGCGCTGGCTCTACCTGCGCGTCGACGTCACCGGACCCGACGCGACGGTGCAACGGGCCTACGACCACGCCCCCGGCTGGTGGCGGGCACCGCACCCCACCGCAGGCCTGCCGCTGCTCCGCGAGGAGACGGCCGCCCGCACCGAGCGGTGGCGTCCACAGTGGACCGCGCTGCTCGACGCGTCCCTGGCCAGGACGGGCGTGCCACCGCACCTCTGCCGTCCCGCCCCGAAGCCCGCGGCCGGGGCCCTGTAGCCGGGCACCGGCCGCATGACGGGGCCCGTTACGCGGGCACCTGGTCGAACTGCTCCCAGGCGCCGATCGCGGTGCGGTTGGCGATCAGCGCCGCGGCGCCCGCGTTCTCCGCGCAGACATAGCGGTTGTTCACCGTCGCGAGCAGGCTCACCGTGCCGTTGCTGTTGCGGATCAGCCGGAACGTCTCCCACGGGCCGGCCGCAGTACGGTTCGCGATCAGCGCCGCGGCACCCGCGTTCTCGGCGCAGACGAGCCTGCCGTTGACCTGGGCACGCAGCGCGACGTTCCCGCCGCCGAGGTCGACGAGCTCGAACCGCTCCGCGGCGCCGACGGCGGTGGCGGCGGCGAGCAGGGGCGCGGCGCCGTTGTTCTGCGCGGAGACGTACCGGTTGTTCGCCCGGGAGCGCAGCGCGACCGCGGTCGACGGCGGGGGCGTCGACGGGCCGCCGGCGATCGGCTGGGTGGGGCGGGTGGCGGTCAGCGGCGTCTGCCGCTTGAACATCCGGCCGCCGTCGGCGGTGATGCGCAGGTAGTAGTCGGAGGAGCAGGCCACCCCGTCGGCGTCCAGCGCGGGGCGGCCGAAGTTCGTCGGCTGCATCGAGGCGTTCTCCGCCGTCTTGGCGATCTGGTTGCCCTCGTTGAACTCGTCGAACATCGACACGTACAGGCCCTGCGCGCCGAGCCGGGTCATGTTGTAGATGTGGTGCCAGTAGAAGTCGCCGTGGGCGCGGGCGCCGGCGGACAGGTCGCCGGGCATGACGCAGGGCTGGTAGTCGATGCCCCGGGCGTTGCAGTCGGCCTGGTCGCCGACGTTGACGTTGTTGTAGTACGAGTCGAGCCCGGCGATGTCGCCGGTGCGGCCGACCATCCACGGCGAGATCATGTTGAAGGCGTGGTACACGTCGAGGAAGCCGGGGCGGGAGTCGTTGACGCCGGTGCGCCACCAGGTCGGCACGCCGCCGATGACGTAGCAGCCCTGGGCCTTGAACCAGTTGACGACGTCCAGGCACGGGCCCGGCGCGAACGGGCGGCCCGAGTCGTTGAAGCCGAAGCCCCAGATGCACACGACCGGCTTGCCGTTCTGCCGCGCGTACGCCGGTGACGCCGTGTACGCCGACATCTTCGTCGTCCAGTCGGTCTTGATCTGCGACTGCATGTCGGTCCAGCTGGTGACGTCGTACATGATGTAGAACTTGCGGCCGTAGGCCTCGGCGGCGCTGCGGACCTTGACGGTCATGGCGTCGCGGATGGGTCCTTCGCCACCGAACGGGTTGAAGCGCTGCAACGCGGCCGTGTCGCAGCCGTAGTCGCGCATCCACTTGAAGTGGGTGTCGACCGTCTGCTGGTCGTAGGACGAGAACAGCGTGGCGGGCTGCCCGTTGCCGAGGTTCGCGTACGCCGTGGCGTACGTCTTCGTGTACTCGCGCATGTCGGGCCACGACACGAGGGTGGTGTTGCTCGGCGACGGCGGCTGGCTGTTGTTCGCGCTGTAGTGCCACCAGGCGTTGATCGGTGACCCGTCGCCGCGGCAGGCGAACCAGCCCTGGTAGCCGACGGAGATCTTGCCGACGACGTCGCCGGGGGCGCTGGCCGCGTCGGCGGTGCCGGCGACGTAGGCGGTCGCGCCGAGACCGGCGACGGCCAGCCCGGTGGACAGGACCTGGCGGCGGGACAGGCTCATGGGAGGTTCCTTCCAGAGGGAACGCGGGGAGGAGCGCGCCGACGCACCTGCTGGGACGGGACCTCCCGTGAGGGAGGGGAGGGATCACCGCCGTTGACGACTGTGTCAAGAGCATGGCGAGCTGTCAATGTGTACATCGGATGAATGGCTGCCCAAGACAGTTTTGAACCGCACCAAAGGCAAACGTAAACCGTGCAGACATCGGTGGTGTCAGCGGGCGACCTCACCGAACGACCGCACCACGAGGTCGGGCAGCCGCCCACCGAACGCGACGGCGCCGCCGTCGCGGCGGGCGACACGGAACGTGTGGCGCTCGCCCGGCAGGAGGGTGACCAGGGCGTCGTCGACGACCAGCTCGTGCGCCTCGACGCCGAGCGGCCCGGCGAGCCGGTCGGCGAACACGCACACGTCCCGCAGCAGCGTCACGGCGGTGACCGTGACGTGCAGCGCGCCGTCCACGACGCGCACGTCGGCGCGGTGCTCGGGGCGGGGCGCGGTCAGCTCCCGCTCGGGCCGGTAGCTCCACGTGGTCCGTACGCCGTCGGCGTCCACGACGAGCAGCTCGGCGTGCGGGTACGCGGGACGGCCGACGCCGGCGTCGACGGGCAGGCGGACGAGCCCACCGGCGGGACAACCGGCCCGCAGCCGGGCGCGGGCGTGTTCCGTGCCGTCCAGCCCGATCCGCCGGATGAGGACGTCGGCGTGCCAGGCGGTGCCGGTGTCGTTGACGAGCGCGAGCAGGAGCCCCGCGTCGCCGGTCGGGTCGTGCGTCGGCCCCGGATGCACGGGCTGGACGGTGGCCAGCCGCGGCGCGAACGAGCGGCGCAGCGCGTGCCACAGCGGCTTCTCGATGCCCGCGTGGTCGACTGCGGACCAGCTGATGGCCGGCCAGCAGTCGTTGAGCTGCCACACGACGACGCCGCCGCAGCGGTCGCGGGACCGCAGCCACTCGACCCCGGTGGCGACGGCGCGGGCCTGCACGACCTGGGTCGCGAAGTGCCAGTCGGCGCCGTCGGCGGGCGTCGGCACGTGCGGCTGGAGACCGCGGGTGAGCTTGTGCATGCCGTCGATCGCGCGCAGGTGGTGGCGGGTCAGCGTCGAGCCGGGCCCGAGTGTCTGGCCGTCCACGACGCGTTCGAGGGTGCTCCAGGCGGCCGGCCCGCACCAGCCCATCTCCGCGACGAACGCCGGGTCGTGGTCGCGGTAGTGCGCGTAGTCGGCCTCGTTCCACGGGTGCCACAGGTGGCTCGGGCCGTGCGTGTCGGCGGCCGGGTCGCGGTCGACCGTGCCCGACCACGGGGAGTTCGGCAGGTACGGCCGGGTCGGGTCGAGGCGGGCGAGGACCCGGGGCAGCACGTCGAGGTAGTAGGCGGCGCCCCAGCCGCGGGTGCCGAGCTGGTCGGCCCAGCCCCAGTGGTGCCAGCCGACGACGTTCTCGTTGCCGCCGCACCACAGCACGAGACTGGGGTGCGCCGACATGCGGGCGACGGCCTGCTCGGCTTCGGCGGTGACGAGGCCGAGCATGTCGTCGTCCTCGCAGTAGGCGGCGCACGCGAACAGGAAGTCGTGCCAGACGAGCAGGCCACGTTCGTCGCAGGCGTCCAGGAACTCGTCGGTCGCGAAGTGGCCGCCGCCCCAGACCCGCAGGAGGTTGGCGTTGCCGGCGACGGCCTGCTCGATGCGGGCGGTCACGCGCTGCGGCGTGGCGCGTCCGGCGAACGTGTCGTCGGGGATCCAGTTGTACCCGCGGACGCGGACCCGGTGGCCGTTGACGACGATCGCCCAGCGGGTGCCGAGCGCGTCCGGGGACTCGTCGACGGTCACGGTGCGCAGGCCGACGCGGGTGGCCGCGGTGTCCAGCACGGTGCCGGCGTGTTCGAGCCGCACCTGCACGCCGTACAGCGGCTGCGCGCCGAGCCCGATCGGCCACCACAGCTCGGGGTCCTCGACGGGCACGGTGAGCGCCACCTCGTCCCCGGTCAAGGTGCCGGTCGCGGCTCCGGCGGGGCGTCCGGCAGGATCCGTCAGCTCGACCCGCACCAGCGCACCTTCCGGCGCGTCACAACGGACGTGCGCGGTGACGTGCGCGGTGTCATGGGCCGGCTCCAGCGTCACGAGCGGCCTGACGTGCTCGATCCGGCCGGTGTACGTCTCCAGGCGGATGCCGCGCCAGATGCCGGCGGTGACGTGGTGCGGACCCCAGTCCCAGCCGAAGTTCGCCGCAGCCTTGCGCACGTGCGCGTACGGCTCGTCGTACGGGCTGGGCAGCGGCCCGTGCGCGCGTTCGTGCGCGAGCGCGGCGTCCCACGCGGAGGCGAAGCGCACCTCGAGGAGGTTGTCGCCGGGCCGCAGCACGTCGTCGACGGCCCACCGGTAGGTCAGGTGCTGGTCGCGGGCCGCGCCGACGTGCCGGCCGTTGACGTAGACCTCGGCGATCGTGTCCAGGCCGTCGGCGACGAGGTCGGTGCGGGCGCCCGGCACCGGTGCCCACTGGATGCGGCGGCGGTACGTCCAGCGGGAGCGCCCGACCCACTCCTGCGCGAGCTCGCCCCAGCCGATGTCGGGGTCGTCCAGGAGCCCGGCCGCGAGCAGCGCGGTGTGCACCTCACCGGGCACCTGCGCGGCGATCCGCGCCGCCTGCACGGACTCCGGGACGGTGGCGGGCCCGCTTTCCCAGGCCAGCTCCCAGGTGCCCCCGAGGTCGAGCCGGCTGGCAGCGGCGGTCGTCGCTTGCGTGGTGAGTGTCATCCCTTTACCGCCCCTGCGGTGAGTGCTTCCTGCATGCGACGGCTGGCGAGTGCGTAGGTGATGTAGACCGGCAGCAGGGTGAGCACGGTGCCCGCGGTGAGCACCCCGACGTTGGTGGCGTCGGAGATGAGGGTGGGCAGTGCCACCTGGACCGTCCGTACGTTCGGGGCGGTGCCGGTGACGGTGAGCGAGAACAGGTATTCGTTCCAGAACGTGAGCAGCTGCAGGATCGTGACGCTGACGATGCCCGGCATGGCGATGGGGATGAACACGCTGGTCAGCAGCCGCCGGTGACCGGCGCCGTCGAGCGCGGCGGACTCCACGAGGGCCGGCGGCACGGTCCGCATGAACTGGGTCAGCAGCAGCACCGACAGCGGCAGGGCGCTGGCCGGCAGGAACAGCATCTGGAACTCTCGGGTGTAGAACAGCCCCAGCTTGATCGCCAGGATGACGGTGGGGATCAGGGCGGCGAACGGCGGGATGAGGAAGCCCGCGGAGAACGCGCCGGTGATCCACCGGGAGAGCCTGTTGTCCTGGCGGGCCAGGGCGTACGCCGCGGGCACCACCAGCGTCAGGGTCAGCGCGATCGCGACGACCGAGATGAGCAGCGAGTTGAACAGCGCCTGCCCGAGGCCGGCGGTGCGCCAGGCGGTGGCGAAGTTCCCCCACAGCCACCGCGACGGCAACGCGAACGGCCGCGTGAAGATCTCGACGTTCGTCTTCAGTGCGCTCACCGCGAGGTAGTACAGCGGCGCGGCGAGCAGCAGCGCGTACAGCCAGGACAGCACGGTCGCGGTGCGGCCCGCGGTGCGCCGGGTCGTGCGGGGGTTCATCGAGGGTTCTCCCGTGGGCTGCGCAGCAGGACGTGGATCAGGGCCATCCCGGCGATGCCGAGGAGCAGGAGCACGACCCCGACCACCTGGCTGTAGCCGAGGTCCCGCTGCGCGAACGCCTTCGCGTAGACCAGGTACGACAGGGTGGTGGAGGAGGTGCCCGGCCCGCCCTTGGTGAGCAGGAGGATCAGGGCGGCGGAGGTGAACAGCGTCCAGAGGTACTGCAGCATCGTGAGCGTGCGGACGTAGTCCTTGACCATCGGGAACGCGATCTGCCACATCGTGCGGAACCGTCCCGCGCCGTCGATGCGCGCGGCCTCCAGGACGTCGGCCGGCAGGCTCGCCAGCCGGGCGGCGAACAGCACGGCCGTCCAGCCGATGCCGCGCCACAGGTCGATGACGATGAGGCTGGCCAGGGCGGTGTCGGGGTCGGCGAGCCACGCGGTGGCCCACGTGTCCAGACCCACGCCGCGCAGCAGGCCGTTGACGCCGCCGTCGGGGGACAGCACGCCGTAGAAGACCATGCCGGTGACGGAGATGGAGATGAGGCCGGGGGAGAAGTACAGCACCGAGAGCACCCGGTAGCCGCGCGGTTTGGTGTTGAGGTGGTAGCCGAGCATGAACGACAGCGGGATCATCAGCGGGATCACGACGGCGACCTGGACGGCGCTGTTGCGCACCGCGGCGTAGAACGCCGGGTCGGCGAGGACCTTGCCGATGTTCTCCGTGCCGGCGTAGGTGGGCTCGTACAGCAGTCCCTTCCACCGCAGCGTCGCGATGACGAACATCGCGGCGAGCGGGCCCACGGCGAAGACGGCGAACCAGAGCAGGGACGGGACCGTCAGCCAGAGGATGCGGGGCGAGTGCAGGCCGCCGCCGCGTCGCCGGCCGGTCGGGGCGGCCGGTGGCCGCGCGCGGGTGCGGACCAGGGTGCTGGTGGATGACATCATGCGTTCCTTCGTCGCTGCGGGCGGGGGCGGCGGTGCGCGCCGTCCCCGCCCGGCTTGCGGGGGTCAGCCCTTGGTGGCCGTGTCAGGCCGGTTTCCGGGGTCAGCCCTTGGTGGCCGTGTCGAGTCCGGCGCAGATCTGCTGCGGCGTCGACTTGCCGTAGGCGCCGGTCAGGACCTGGATGATGCGGTCGGACGCGGAGCCGATCCAGACGTCGGGCAGCACCGCGTAGTCCACCGTGGCGTCCAGGCCCAGCGACTGCGTCAGCAGCGGGTTGGTGGCGTAGGCGGCGAAGTCGCCGGTGGTCGGGGGCAGGATGCCGGAGTCCTTGACGAAGTCGCCCACGGACGCGTCGGCGTAGAACCTGGTGATGAACTTGCGCAGGTTGTCGATCCGGCCGGGCTCAGCGCCCCGCTTCGTGATCATGAACCCGACACCGGTGAAGCCGCGGTACGCCGTCGGCTTCTTGAACGTGGCGCCGCTGGGCACCGGGAACCCGCCGAGGGTCGTGCGCTTGTCGATGCCGGTGCCGGCGGCCGTCGACTCGGTGTAGGCCCACGAGCCGGCCGGCATGATCGCGGCCTTGCCGGAGTAGTACGCCGCGTACATGCCGTCGGCGATGAGCCCGGCGGCGTTGTCGACGAACACGCCGGCGTCGCGCAGCTGCGTGAACAGCTTGATGCCGTCCAGGACCGATGGCGTCGCGCAGTAGCCGCCCTGCTGCATGACCTTCTGCATCGTCGCGGCGTCGGTGTAGGACTGCGCGACCTGGTAGAAGAACTTCTGGCCGGTCCAGTCGTTGCCGCCGACGGCGAGCGGTGCGACACCCTTGGCGCGCAGCTTCGCGGCCGCGGCGATGAGCTCGTCCGTGGTGGCCGGGATCTTGTCGACGCCGGCCTGCTTCAGCAGCTCGGTGTTGTACCACAGCGGCCAGCTGAACCCGGAGAACGGCAGCCCCTGCAGCTTCCCGCCGGCGCGCCACTCGTCCAGCGCCGCGGGCTTGATCTTGTCGGCGAGACCCCAGTCCTTGACGTACTGGTCGACCGGCACGGTGACGCCGGCGTCGAGCCAGCCGAGCGTCTTGTCGAACAGATTGACGATGACCACGTCGGGCGACTTGCCCGCGGCCACCGCGTTCTCGACCTGGTCGTCGATGGTTTCGAGGCCTTCGGTGACGTTCACCTTGATGCCGGTCTCGGCGGTGAACGCCTGGAACACGCGGTTCTGTGCGGCGGCGGCGGAGTTGCCGGCCGACCAGCGGGTGACGACGTCGATGGAGTCCGGGGCGGCGGCGTCGTCGCCGCAGGCCGCGAGGGCAGGGGTGAGGGCGAGGGCGACGAGTGCGGCCACGGCGCGCACGGCCCGCGGCCTGGTGCGGTGGTCCATAAGGGCTTCCTTTACGCGTCTCTGGGCAGGGGAAGGCGGCAGCGCGTCGACGTGACGACCGGCGCTGCTCGCCGCGTGGGAAGGGGTGTCCCGGGCTGTGCTCGACACAGCGTCGCCGACGTCCCGAGCGAAGTCAATAACAAAGATTTTTAATCTATGAACTTGCGACGCGAGATCGAACGTGGCGGAGCAGCCGGCGGCAGGGGTGGTGACCGATGGTCATGATGCGGCGCAGTCGGCCGAGGAGATCGACGGCGCAGGAGGCGTCTCAGTGGCCTCGCCCGCAAGTTCATTATCTCATGAACGTAAATCTCGACTACAACCGGTAGTTGGTTCTGGTGAGTTGGGTGACCGCTACGGTGCCCGGCATGCTTACTGGTGACGAGAAGTTCGTTCGCTCCCGGCAGCTACGGCTGTGGACTCAGCGTTTTGGCAGCCCTGCCGATCCCACCGTTCTCCTGGTCATGGGCACCTCGACGCAGGGCATCGGCTGGCCCGAAGAGCTGGTGGAAGCGCTCGTGAACAGCGGCCGGCAGGTGATCCGGTTCGATCACCGCGACACCGGCCGGTCCGATTCCGTCGACTTCGCAACGCATCCGTACGCGCTCGCCGACATGGCAGCTGACACGGCCGCCGTCCTGGACGATTACGGCGTCCCGGCCGCGCACATCGTCGGAACATCGCTGGGCGCGGCGATCGGACAATGGCTTGCCGTGCACCAGGCGGCCCGGGTCTACACGCTGACCACGATGGCGTCGTCTCCGATGGGCAACAACCCCGGACCTGCGTGGGCCCGAGCCGTGGCGGGCCGACCGGCTACGGCCGGCGAGCTGCCGCCCCCGACCGCACGGTTCCTCGACCACCTGATGGCCTCGGTGAAGGCGCCCCGAACGACACCGCAGCAACGCATGGACGCCGACGTGCAGACCTGGCGGGTGCTCAACGGCGATGTCCTGCCCTTCGATGAGCCTGCCGCGCGCCGGTTCGTCGAACACTGCCATGCCCGGGCCGGCAACATCGCTGCCGCCTCGAATCACGATCTCGCCGGACGGCGCTGGGACGACGACCGGCGGGCCTCCTTGTCGGCCATCACCGCACCGGCCCTGGTCCTGCACGGCAGCGATGACCCGCTGTTGCCCCAGGCTCACGGCGAAGCGCTCGCGGCACAGATGCCGGCGGCGCGCCTGGAGATCGTGCCGGGCATGGGCCACCACCCGTTCTTCTCGCCGGGCCTCACCGAGCGGATCGCCGACTCGATCATCCGCCACACAACCTGATCTCAGGTCGCCCACTCCGGGCCGCAGCCGGGCATGATCCACCCATGCCCGGCCATGGCCCCGAGTGGGCCGGAGTGGGTACGGGCGGTGCGGTGAGAGCCAGTACGGGCGGCGCGGTGGCAGGTCAGCGGCTGGACTGGCGGACGGTCAGGCGCGCCGGTGCCACGGTGACGGTGCGCGGCGGCGCCCCCGACAGGGCGTCGGCCAGGACTGATCCGACGAGCTCACCCAGCTCCTGCACGTCGTGACTGACCGCGCTCAGCGACGGCACCGCCAGCTGGCACAGCGCCGAGTCGTCCCACGCGACGAGGGACAGCTCGGCCGGCACCGCCAGGCCGAGGCGGGCCGCCTCGTGCAGGGCGCCGAGCGCCATGACGTCGTTGTCGAAGACCAGCGCGGTCGGCCGCTCGTCGAGCGCCGCGAGGGCGGTGACGGCGCGGACGCCCGCCGCCTCGGAGTAGTCGCCGTCGAACGACGTCGTGCGGACGCTGTGCTCAGCCGCGACGGTCTCGAACGTGCGGCGCCGGATGATCGTGTGCGCCATCTGCGCCGGGCCGCCGACGTGGCCGAGGTGCGTGTGGCCGGCCGCGACCAGCTCGCCGACGACGTCGCGCATGGCCACCTCGTCCTGCGTCCACACCGTCGGCAGCCCGTCGGCCGTGACCGGGTCGCCGATGACGACGCACGGCAGCCCCAGCCCCTTGACCAGCGCCACCCGCTCGTCACCGGGCAGCAGGTCGATCAGGATGACGCCCTGCACCTGCCCGTACCGGGCCCAGGCCCGCATCCGCTCCACCGCCTGCGGCACCGTGGCCACGACCTGCAGCAGCACCGGCACGCCCTGCAGGACCAGCACCCGCTCGATGCCGGCGATGAACTCGTGGAAGAACGGCTCGGCGCCCAGCACCTCCGCGTCGCGCACGAGGGCGAGGCCGACCGGCGTGTCCAGCCGCGGCCCGGACGCGGATGCGGTGGGTACCGCGGGCATGCGCTCCTCCTCGCCGACGCAGTGGTCTAGCCTCGTCCCCGTAATGTAGTCGTGCGACAGCGTACGGCGAGACGAGAGGCGGTTCAGCGTGGCGCGACGGGAGTCTGCGGCCGCGGGCCCCGGTAGCCGTGCGCTCATCGTGGACCTGATCCGCTCCTCCGGGCCGATCAGCCGGGTCGAGCTGGTCAACGCGACCGGCCTGACCCAGCCCACCATCTCCAACATCGTGCGCCGACTCATCGACGACGGCGTCGTGCGGGAGACCGGCGACACCGTCGCGACCCGCGGCAAGCCGCGCGCCATGCTGGTCATCAACTCGCGCGCCGCCTACGGGGTGGGCATCCACGTCGGCGCGGACACGCTGACGTGCGTGGTGACCGACACCCGCGGCGGCACCGTCGGCCGGCAGCTCGTCGCCGCCCCCGCGGACGGCCGGCCCGAGAGCGTCGCGGCCCGGCTCGCCACCCTGTACCACGAGGTCACCCACGGTCTGGGCCTGCCGCCGCAGAGCGTGGCCGGGATGGCCGTCGTCGGGCCGGGCCCGGTCGACGTGACGCGGGGCCGGTTCCTCGCGCTGCCGGGCCGGGAGGGCTCGGTGACGCGAGGAGCCGGGCTCGACCTCACCCACGCCCTCACCGGCCGGCTCGGCGTGCCGGTCCTCGTCGACAGCGACGCCGCGGCGGCCACCGTCGGGGAGTTCTGGGGGCGGCAGGTCTCGCGGGAGCGCACCTTCGGCTGCCTGTACATGAACTCCGGCATCGGCTCCGGCGTGGTGCTGGACGGCGCCCTGCACCGCGGCGCGAGCTCCAACGCGGGCAAGCTCGGCCACGTCCCGATCGTCCGCGACGGTGAGCCGTGCCACTGCGGCAGCCGCGGATGCCTGGAGCAGTACGCCGCGCCGCGCGTGCTCGTCGCCCGGGCCCGCGCCGTCCGGGGGCTGACCCGCCGCCTGCGCATCCGCACGGAGGATGACGACGCGCGGGCCTTCGACGTGCTCGCCCGCGCCGCCATCTACGGCGACGAGCAGGCGCGCGCGCTGCTGGACGAGTCCGCGGCGATGCTCGCCGAGGGCGCCGTGCTGCTGGCGAACATGTGGGACATCGACACGCTCGTGCTCGCCGGGCCCGGCTTCGCCGTAGCCGGTTCGATCTACGTCACCGAGATCCGCCGTCGGCTGGCGGAGCGGGCCTTCGCCCGCGACGTGCACAACGTGCGGGTCGACCTGTCGAGCAACCCGCGCGACTCCGCCGCGATCGGCGGCGCGGCCCTGGTCCTGCAGGGTTCGGTCGCGCCCGGCCACGGCCCCGAGCTCGCAGCTCGGGTCTAGCGCCGCCCGCCGGGCCCGGGTACCGTGCACGGATCAACGACCGCCAGGTTGACGTCCCGCTTCAGCACGCATAGATTATTAATCTAACTTAGTAGGGCACTCTGGGTCATCGGCGGCCCGAGACGCCTCGCTGCCCGGCCGCATCCGCCACGGCCGGGCGCCCGTTCGCAACCGCCAACCGCCTGAGTCCTCGCCAGGCGGCACCGCCACGCGCCCTGCGAACGGCGATCACGTCGCACGAATCCGCCTTCGTGAAGGACCCCCACATGAAGTACCCCCGCATCAATCACCTCAAAGCGCTCGGCGCCGCCGGCACCGCCCTCGCGCTCGTCTGGATCGCGGTGCCCTCGATCGCGGCGCAGACCGCGGTCCAAGCGGTGCGCGCCATCCACGTCGCCAAGAACGGCAACGACGCCAACGCCGGCACCGCCGCCGCGCCCTACCTGACCATCAACCGCGCCGCACAGGACGCGCAGCCCGGCGACACCGTCTATGTGCACGCCGGGCTGTACCGCGAGACGGTCAAGCCGGCCCGGGGCGGCACCGGCGACACGAACCGCATCACCTACACCAGGGCCGGCGACGGCGACGTGGTGATCAAGGGCTCCGAGGAGGTCAACACCTGGACCCGCGGCACCGGCAACGTCTGGAGCGTCACGCTGCCCAACACGTTCTTCGGCGCCTACAACCCCTACGCGACCGGACACCCGCAGGGCGGGGGAGGCGGCGTCTTCCCCGGCTACAACGCCGGCGACGTCTACCTCGACGAACAGGCGTACCTGGAGAAGCCGGCGCTGAGCGACGTCCAGGCCGCGGCCGGCACCTGGTACTCGCAGGTGGGCGCGTCGAGCACGACGATCTCGGCGAACTTCGGCGGCGCCGACCCCAACGCCAGGCTGGGCGAGATCAACGTCCGCCGGCAGGTCTTCGCGCCGGACGCGTGGGGCCTCGGCTACATCACCGTCGACGGGTTCACGGTGAAACACGCGGCCAACACGTACTCCGACTTCCCGGACAGCCCGACGCGGCGCCAGGCCGGCGCCATCAGCGTCAACGGCGGCCTGCGGTGGATCATCCAGAACAACGTCGTGCTCAACGCCCGCACCATCGGCATCGACATCGGCCTCGGCAACGACGAATGGGCGGGCAACCGGCCCGGCACGACCCGCACCAACTTCCGCGACACGAGCAAGTACGGCTCGCACGTCGTGCGCAACAACTACATCGGCAGGTCCGGGCAGTCCGGCATCGCCGGCGTCTTCTCCTGGAACTCCGACATCCTCTACAACATGATCGAGGACACCAACTACCGCAACGAGTTCAGCGGCGCGGAGACGGCCCCGATCAAGGTGCACTACATGAACGAGGGCCTCATCAAGGGCAACTACATCAAGAACTCCCGCGGCGGCAACTCCGCCGGTATCTGGACCGACTGGGGCAACCAGAACGTCCGCGTCACCGGCAACATCGTCATGAACAGCCCGTGGGGCTACTACGCCGAGGCCGTGCACGGCCCGATCCTGGTCGACAACAACGTCTTCATCGGCAACAGCGACATCCGCACGCTGGACGCCACCGGCATCGTCTTCGCCAACAACCTGTTCATCGACAATGGGCGCTTCGCCATCGACGGCGGCGGCCGCGACGCCTACTACTTCCAGCCCGGCACGATGAACGAGTCGACGGCGCTCACCTCGCCGCAGAAGGACTTCTGGTTCAACAACCTCGTCCAGGGCTCGACACTGCCGGACAACGCGACCGGCAAGACACACGTCAAGGAAGGCAACTTCACCGGCGTCGTGTCCAACGTGCAGTACACCGCCACCAACACGGCGATGCAGCTGAGCTTCACCCTCAACGCCACCGGCATCAGCGGGCTGACCCCGGTGACGAAGGCCCGCGTCGGCACCATCCCGCGCGCCAACGAGAGCATCGCCGCCGACGTGACCACCGACTTCTTCGGCGCCGCGGTCAACACCGGCAACGTCATGGCCGGCCCGTTCGCCGCCGCGAAGAACGGCGCGAACACCTTCACGCTGTGGCCGCCGGCCGGGCAGAGCGTGCCGAAGCCGCCGGCGTACCCGGCCGGGCCGGTCAACCTGTCCCGCGACCCCGGCGCCCGTGCCACGGCGTCCTATCAGGACGGTGCGTTGACGGCGGCGAACGCGATCGACGGCAACGGTGCGACGCGGTGGTCCAGTGACCACAGCAACGACAACAACGCCTGGATCACCGTGGATCTCGGTGCGGCGTACCCGGTGACGACGGCGGTGCTGTCGTGGGAGGCGGCGTACGCGAAGGCGTACAAGGTGCAGGTGTCCGACAACGGTGCACAGTGGACGGACGTGTACTCCACGACCACCGGCGACGGCGGGTCGGACACGGTGACGGTCGGCCGGACCACCAGGTATGTGCGGATGCAGGGGGTTACGCCGAACACGCAGTGGGGCTACTCGCTGTGGGAGTTCGAGGTGTACGGCGGAGCCAGCGCCCCTCCCGGTGGCCCGACGTTCTACGCCGCCGCCGACTACAGCGGCGCGTCGGCGACCCTCGGCGTGGGCAGCTACGACCTGCCGCAGCTGCAGGCGGCCGGGATCGCCAACGACACGATCTCCTCGATCCGGGTGCCAGATGGCTACTCGGTCACCGCCTACGCCGACGCGGGCTTCGCCGGCACCGCGTGGACGTTCACCGCCGACACCCCGAACCTCGTGCCGACCGGCAACAACGACGCCATCTCCTCGCTGCGCGTCACCACCCGATGAACCGGCTCGCCGGCGCCGTCCTGGCCGTCCCGGTCGTCGTCGCGGCAGCGGTGTGGCTGTGGCCGGACCACGATCCCGCCGGACCGACGTTCTACACCGCCGCCGGCTACGGCGGCACCGCGGCCACCCGCGGCCCCGGCAGCTACGACCTGCCGCGGCTGCCCGCGGCCGGGATCGCCAACGACACGATCTCCTCGATCCGGGTGCCGGCCGGCTACACGGTCACCGCCTACGCCGAAGCCGGCTTCACCGGCACCGCGTGGACCTTCACCGCCGACACCCCCGACCTCGCCCGCACGGGCAGCAACGACGCCATCTCCTCGCTGCGCATCGCCCGGAAAGGAACCCCGTGAGACCGATCTCGAAACGCGGCAGACTGCTCGGCGGCGCCCTCGCCGCACTCATCCTCGTCACCGCCGCCGTACGGCTGCCGTCGGCCGCGGCCGACACCCCCGTCAACCTCGCCCGCGACCCCGGCGCCCGTGCCACGGCGTCCTATCAGGACGGTGCGTTGACGGCGGCGAACGCGATCGACGGCAACGGTGCGACGCGGTGGTCCAGTGACCACAGCAACGACAACAACGCCTGGATCACCGTGGATCTCGGTGCGGCGTACCCGGTGACGACGGCGGTGCTGTCGTGGGAGGCGGCGTACGCGAAGGCGTACAAGGTGCAGGTGTCCGACAACGGTGCACAGTGGACGGACGTGTACTCCACGACCACCGGCGACGGCGGCTCGGACACGGTGACGATCGGTCGGACCACCAGGTATGTGCGGATGCAGGGGGTCACGCCGAACACGCAGTGGGGCTACTCGCTGTGGGAGTTCGAGGTGTACGGCACCGGCCCGACCGGCGGCGGCACCGGCACGGCGACCGTCGCGCCGTCGAACACCTACCCGCAGACCTACGGCGACTGGGCCAACGGGCTGCTCGCCGGCAACGGCAAACAGGGCATCATCGTCTTCGGCAACCCGCGCAACGAGACCGTCGTCTTCAACGACAAGCGGTTCTTCATGGCCCGCTCCGAGGCCCGGCCGCACCGCACCTTCAACACCGTCAGCGCCGACAACATCAACCGGATCCGGGACCTTTCCATCGCCGGGCAGTACCAGCAGGCGAACCAGCTCGCCGCCGACGTCCAGGGGTACCAGGGCGGCGGCGAGGGCAGCAAACACCCCGGCTTCAAGATGACCATGCAGATGCCCGACGCCGGCGCCGTGCGCAACTACGTGCGCTCGACCGACTACGCCTCAGGCGTCGTGTCGGTGAAGTGGACCGACGACAAGGGCAGCTGGCAACGCGACTCGTTCGTGTCCAGGACCGACGGCGTCACCGTGCAGCAGCTGCCGGCGCCGAGCGGGCAAAGGCTGAACGTGACGCTCGGCCTGTCGATCGACCCGGGCATGAACCTCACCAACAAGGGCGTCACCACCACCAACGCCTCCAACACGAACTTCCTCAACCTGCGCGTGAAGTACCCCAACGGCACCTACAACGCCGGATACGAGGGCGTCACCCGCATCGTCACCGACGGCACGAAGACCATGTCCGGCACCAACGTGACCGTCACCAACGCCACCTACGTCACGCTGCTGTCGCTCACCCAGCGGTACAACGGCACCTACAACGGCGGCGTCACCGCCGAGACCGAATGGAACCGGCAGCTGCTGCAATCGAGGCTGTCGGCGATCACCGACTCCTACCAGGCGCTGCTGAACCGGCACACGAGCAAGCACCGGGAGATCTTCGGCCGGGTGTCGCTCGACCTCGGCGCGAGCGCGGCCGACCGCGCCAAGCCCACCGAGCAGCTGCTCGCCGAGCAGAAGGCCGTCGGCAACCCGGTCCCGGCGCTGTACGAGCGGATGTTCTACGCCGGCCGCTACCACCTGCTGGCCTCCAGCAACGAGACGGCGGCACCGGACCTGCTGGGCAACTGGACGGGCGACAGCAACGTCGGCTGGGACGGCTATTACCACCTCGACGCGAACCTCAACCTGCAGATCTCCGGCGGCAACGTCGGCAACATGCCCGAGGCCCTGGCCGGGTACTTCTACCTCAACCAGCAGTGGCAGAACGACTTCCGCACCAACGCCCGCAAACTGCTGGGCACCCGGGGCATGCTCACCGGCGGCAACACCCCCAACGAGGAAGGGCTCATCTCCAACATCAACTTCGACTACCCGTACCAGTACGTCACCGGCGGCGAATCCTGGCTCCTGCAACCGTTCTGGGAGTACTACCAGGTCACCGGCGACACGACGTTCCTCGCCGACAAGTACTACCCGCTGATCCGCGACATGGGCGACTTCTACGAGGACTTCCTCGTCAAGAAGGACGCCAACGGCCGGTACATCCTCGCCGGATCGATCTCACCGGAGAACCGGCCCGCCGGCGGCGTACCCCTGACGAACAACTCCGTGTACGACATCTCCGGCGCCCGCTTCGCCCTCTCGACGCTCATCCAGACGAGCCGGACCCTCGGCCGCGACGCCGACAAGATCCCGGTCTGGCAGGAGAAGCTCGACCACCTGCCGCCGTACCTCATCAACAACGACGGCGCGCTGGCCGAATGGGCGTGGCCCGGCCTGGCCAACCAGAACCAGTACCAGCACCGGCACTCCAGCGGCCTGATGCCCGTCTGGCCGTACCGCGAGATCACCCCCGAGACGAACCTCGCCCAGTACAACGCGGCCAAGGTGTTCCTGCAGAAGAAGGACACCGGCAGCTACGAGAACGCCGGCCACGGCCTCCTGCACGGCGCGCTGATCGCCGCCGACCTCAACAACGCCGACTCCGTCAACGCGAAACTGCTGCGGTTCGCCAAGGACGACTACTACTACAGCAGCATGGCCACGTCGCACTACAACAACCACAGCGTGTTCGCCACCGACGTCGTCAACTCCGTGCCCACCATCATGATGGAGATGCTCGCCGCGACCCGGCCGGGCACCCTGGAGCTGCTGCCGGCCCTGCCCAAGAGCCTGAAGAAGGGCGCCGTCGCCGGCATGCTCGGCAAGGGACAGTTCAAAATCGACAACCTCGTCTGGGACACCGACGCCCGCAAGGTCCAGGTGACCCTGACCTCGAGCATCGACCAGAACCTGACCCTGATCCAGCGCTCCGGCATCACGGCCGTCACCGGCGGCACCGTCCAGAGCTCGCCGCTCGGCGGCATCGCCCGCGTCGTGCCGCTGCAGAAGGGCCGTACCGTCACGCTCGACCTGACCCTCGGCGCTGCGGCCACCAACCTCGCCGAGGGCAAGCCCGCCACGGCGTCGTCGGAGTCCAACGCGCAACAGACCGCCGCCAAGGCCTTCGACGGCGACCAGTCCTCCCGCTGGGCCGCCAGCGAGGCCGTCGACAACTGGCTGCGGGTCGACCTCGGCACCACGTACAACCTGCGCGAGGTCGTCCTGCGCTGGGAGGCCTCCTACGCCAAGTCGTACCGGCTGCAGGCCTCCACCGACGGCACCACCTGGCGCGACGCCTACGTCCAGGCCAACTCACCCGGCGGCACGGAACGGCTGGCGGTGACCGGCCCGGCCAGATACGTCCGCATGCTGGGCACCGCCAAGTCCGGGCAGTGGGGCTACTCGCTGTACGAGATGGAGGTGTACGCCTGATCTCCCGGCCCGCACGGGAGGGGTGTCGGCGCCCCTCCCGCGCGGCCGGTCGCTCAGCGCTCCACAGTTGTCGGTGGGTCGTCGGCGCAGTGGCGGCAGCGGACCGGGCACGGCGTGCGCGGCGGGGTGTGGGTGAGTCCGCTGTTCCGCAGGATGGTGGAGACGGTGTCGTCGAACGTGGTGTCCTGGGCGATGACCTGCTCGCCGGCGGTGCCGAGGAGGTCGCGCGGGCTGTACCACTCGCGCATCTGCTCGGCGGTGACCGGGATGGGTTCGGCCCGGGTGTGGTGGCGCCGGACGGTTTCGTCGAAGTCGACGTCGAGATAGAACACGTGGCTGGGCCCGGGATGCTGGTCGATGAGCCCGTGCAGGACGTCGGCGTACCGCGCGGTGTGCAGGATGCCCTCGAGGACCACGTGATAGCCCAGATCCAGCGCGGTCCGCGCGGTCGCGGCGATGAACGCGGGCGCGACCGGCCCGATGCGGTCGCTGTCATGCTCGCGCAGAATGATCCGGCGCAGGTAGTCCTGCTCGATGAGGGCGCAGCCGCGGCCATAGCGGCGGCGCACCTCACGGGCGGTGGTCGTCTTGCCGCTGCCCGAGTTGCCCCGGATGACAACGAGGGTCGGGAACCCTGGGGAATTGCGTTGGATGCAAGAAGTTTCGGCTTCGTGACCTTCTGGCATGGGGAATCGTAGCAGTCGCGCAGTCCTGGCTACGGTCTCCCTCGACCTGCGAGGCCGCTGGGGCCGACACACAGGGCACCACTGGGGAAGCCGACGCGGGCGTGGGTGACCTCCGGCCCCGCCGTGCCCGGGTCCTGCGTGCGGAGCCGTGACGGTGACGGGTCAGCCCGCGCGGTGCATGACCGATCCCCGGGCCGTCGTCATGGAAGTTGTGCTGGGCGCCGAACCGCAGCTCGCTCCCGCGCTGATCAGCTCGGTGATTGATCAGGTGGCGGTCGCCCGGGCCGAGCTGCGACGCCTGGCGCGTGCTCTGCACGTCGATCCGGGGTTGCTGACCTCCGGGAGCCTGACGGGCCGCGGCTGCTGCAGACGTTGATCGGTGTCCTGCTCGACGCGGGTGCGCGCAACGTCCGGCGCGCGCCGTGCATCCGCTGCCGTCGCTTCCAGCCGCTGCGGCGGCGTGTGGACGGTCGCTTGGCCGGCGAACCGTGCGCCCGGCCCGACGCCGCACGACTGCGGCGCCTCGGCATCCCAGCCCGGCTGGGCCGCAACAGCGCCCTCATCGACCTCGCCGCCCAACTCCCCACCGCCGTCCTCAGCCAACTCCTCGGTCTGCAGTCGCCATCACGGTGGCTTTGAGCCCACCGCGGAGATCTACCGGCTTCGCGCCGGGGAGAAAATCACGGTCGAGTGGATCGACGCGGGTGAGGATCATGAGGCGATGCAGGCGTTCGTGACGGTCTCGGTCCATACCTCGGGGTGGGTGGACCAGAAGTCATGCGGTACGCCATGCACGGTCGAGAACCGTCCCCGCGCAACGAGCGCAGCGAGCTGCTCCACAGGCCACGACGGCCGGATGTCATCCCCGGCGGCGATGAAATGCATCGGCACGCTGCAGTCGGCCAGTTGCCGCCAAAGATTCGGCCGATGAATCCAGTCGGTGAACGAATCGCTGAGCGCAGCATGGACTTCAGGCACCCAATCGATCTCGACAACAGGTTCGATGCTCTTGCCGGCTTCGTATGCCTCCGACCACGTGCGGTCGCGCTGCGGTCCCCGGCCGGCGATACCGATCACCGCCACCACAGCCTCCGGATGCTCGACCGCGTAGCGCACACCAAGGTCACAGCCCCATGAGTGGCCGACCACGATCCAGGCGCCGACACCGACCGCCTTACGGATCGCTTCGAGGTCGGCGATGGCTTCTTCCATGGTGTGCGGGCCGCCGCTCGAGCGGCCGACGCCTCGCGGTTCGGGGTACCAGGTGCGGTGGTTGAGCGGCGCAATGTCGTCCCGCTCCAGGTACTGCACGCAACCGGGACCACCGGTCAGAACGACGACGTCCGGGCCATCGCCGGTCACACCGACGTACAGCGCCGTAGCTCCGACAGCAACCATCCGAGACTCCACGTCCGGCAACGTTACCTTCGACACCGTCCGCTCGTGCCGCGGTCGGCACGTTGAGGTCAGTAGATGGCGTGTCAGGAACGGGCGATGGCACCGGAGGCGTCCTGGCCGCATCCGCATCTGGCGCCGATATTCCGCAGGTTCTGATTTCTCGGGCTCCCAATTGAGCTGCCTTCGACATTGAGCTGCCTTCGACGCGAGATCCGTCGGGTGTCTGGCCCTGTGACATGGCGAATCATCAATCAGCGGGGTCAGCGCGCACGCGGGTCCGGGCCCTCGGTGATTCCCCAGGTCTCCGCGAGCCGGCCGTCTTCGATACGGAAGATCTCGATCAGCGTCGGCTGCGTGGCGCCGTCCGGGGTCGTGATCCCGTGGACGGACGAGCGGATGGCGACCTTGTCGCCGTCCACCAGCACGTCCTCGGCGACGACGCGCATGTCAGGGAACTGTGTCACGACCTGACGCCAGACCTCCTTGCCCGCCTCGAAGCCGATGGTGCTGAGCGCATGGCTGTAATAGTCCGGGGTGAACAGGCCCTCTGCCTCGTCGAACTGCCGACTGTTGAAGCACTCCTGCATCCGCAGGACCAGTGCGCTGGCATCGTCGCGCGTGGTCATCGCATGGTCTCCTTCGTGATAAGCGGTGCGCCGCCCCGTTTATGTCGCCAGCATACGGTGCGCCGCCCCGGTTAAGCTAGGCGTGCCATGAACAGCCAACCGCCCAAACGGGCCTCAGCGGAGTCGCCGGCCGCTCCCAGCGGTGACCGGACGCTGCGAGCCGACGCGCGTCGCAATCGTGAGCAGGTCCTGCGCACGGCGCAGCGGCTGTTCGCGACGGAAGGCCTCGGCGTCTCGCTCGACGAGATCGCCCGCCGCGCGGGCGTCGGCCCCGGCACCGTCCACCGGCACTTCCCCAGCAAGGAGGCGCTGTACCTCGCCGTCGCGACCGACGAGTTCGAACAACTCGTGGTGGAGGCGGAGGAACTCGCAACCACCGACGACCCCGCGGCCCTGTTCACGCAACTGTCCCGGATGATCGCCACGGGCGCCGAGAACGTCACCGTCAAGAGCGCACTCGAAGCCGCCGAGCTGGACCTGCGCACCGCCGCCCCGAAGGTCGCGGCAGACCTCACCCGCCATGTCGCAGACCTGCTCGACCGCGCGCACGCCGCCGGTGCCGTACGCCCGGACGTCACGGTCGACGACGTGATGGCGCTCGTCGCCGGCGCCTTCAGCGCGATCCGTCACGCCGGCGCCGAGACCAGCCCCGAGCGCTCGGCACGCATCGCCCAGATCATCCTCGACGGGCTACGCCCGCGATCGTGATCGCGCCGGGCTTCGACGCCCCGCCCGACTCCGGTTCGGGAAGCCAGGTGTCGCGCGGATCATCAGGTACGGCAGGCCAATCCGGAGCCAGCTCGTCCACCGCGACGTGCAGGGCGCGCAGGCCCGGGTGGTCCGCGTCGGCGCGCCAGGTCATCGCCCACGGGAACAGTGGGATCGGCTGGACGATCGGGCGCAGCACGCCGCCCGGTACCGCCGGCTGGGTGCTCATCACGAGGATCGGGCCGTTGCGGTCGACGAAGTGCTGGGCCAGTTCGTCGACGCCGTGGACGTGTGGGTGCGCGCCGGCCACGTCGATGCCGAACGGCGCGAGCAGCTGCAGCATCGCGTGCTCCCAGCCCGGCGTGGCATGGCTGCCGGCGCGGATGCACACGCCGGCGCCGCGCAGCGCGTGCAGCGGGACGGCGTCGAGCTCGGCGAGCGGGTGATGCCCGGGCAGCAGCACCGCGACCGGCTCCTGGCGGACCGGACGGTGCCGTAGCCCGTCGACGTGCTGCGGGGCCCGCCCGAACGTGACGTCGAGGCGTTCGGCCAGCACGTGCGGCACCGCGTCGTCGGTACCGGTGTGGAACCGTGCGAAGAACTCCACCTGCGGCGCGATGCGGCGGGCGGCGGCCAGCACGAGGGCCGGGGTGAGGCCGGCACCGACGACGTCGACCGTCAGCGAACGCGGTTCGCCGTGCAGCTCGCGCAGCGTGGTGTCGTGCAACGCGAGCAGCTCCCGCGCCCGGACCAGCAGCGTCTGCCCGGCCGGGGTGAGCACGACCCGCCGCGTGGTCCGGTCGAGCAGACGCACCCCGGCCCGCTCCTCCAGCCGCCGGACGTCGCGGCTGAGCGCCTGCTGCGCCACGAACAGCCGCCGCGCGGCCCGGCTGAAGTGCAACTCCTCGGCCACCACGACGAAGTGACGCAGCAGCCGGATGTCGAGGTCCTCGGGCACCCGTCCGTTGTACCCGATTCACACGCGTACTGCGTCAATCGCTGCTGAACAGGTGTTGGAGTCCGGCGCACCGGCCGGGCCACGATCGGATCACCGACGACTAATCGAGGTGGTTCGCGGTGGGCGCACGAGGCGCTGTGACGATGCAGTACGCGGCAGCTGGCGCGCTGACCGCCATGTGGGGTGCGTCGCTGCCGACGCTCGACGCCCGGCTCGACCTCGGTGCGGGCCGGCTCGGCGCGGTCCTCATGGCGGTCGCGGTCGGCGCGCTCGTGGCGATGCCGGTCGCCGGCCGGCTGGCCGACCGGTGGACCGGCCGGCGGCTGCTGCGCCTGACCGCACCGGGTGCGGCCCTCGCACTGGCCGGACCGGCGCTGGCCGGCTCGGTCGAGCTGCTCCTGGTCGCCGCCGCCGGCCTCGGCGTACTGCTCGGTGTGCTGAACGTCGCCTTGAGCGTGCAGGCGGTGGCGGTCGAACGCGCCGCCGGCCGCCCGGTGATGGCAACGATGCACGGGGTCTGGACGCTCGGCGCGGTCGCCGCGGGCGGGGCCGTGACCGCGGGGCTGCGCGCCGGCGTGGACGGGCGGGTGTTGCTGCTGCTCGGGTCGCTCGCCCTGGCGGCGGCGGCGGTGACCGTGGCAGGACGCGCCCTCGTCTCGCCGATGCCGCCGGACGCTGTGCCGCCGCCGTCCTCACCGACGCTGCCGGGCGCTGTGCCGCCGCCGTCCTCTCCGACGCTGCCGGGCGCTGTGCCGCCGCCGGATGCTGCGACGTCGCCCGTGGTCGTTGTCGCGCTCGGGTTGCTCGGCGGCGCGGCGTTCGTGGCCGAGGCGGCCGCGACCGACTGGGCCGGGTTCCACGCGACCCGGGTGCTCGGCGCGGACGCCGCGACGGGTTCGCTTGCGTACACCCTGTTCCTCGCCGCGATGACCGCCGTCCGCTTCGTCGGGGACGCGGCCCGGTCCCGGCTCGGCGTCGCCCGCACCGTGCGGCTGGCAGGCTGCACCGCCACCGCGGGTTTCGGCCTGGTACTACTGGCCGGCGAGCTGCCGGCCACCGCGTCGGCGCGGATCGGGTGCGCGCTGACCGGCTGGGCCCTCTCCGGCGCCGGCATCGCCGTGGTGTGGCCGGTGGTGACGAGCACGCTCGGCGCCGCCGGCGGACCGGCACGGCAACTGTCCACCGTCACCACCATCAGCTACGGCGGCGGCCTGGTCGCACCGGCAATCATCGGCGTCGTCGCCTCCCACGCATCCCTCCCGATCGCGCTGCTCATCCCGGCCGCGCTCACGGCGGTGATCGCCGTCGCCTCACCCGCCGCGCTCGCCGCCACCACCCGCCGCCACCCCGTACTGCGAGGTGCGCGGCACCGGATCGCTGCTGACAACCGCGGCCGGGCGGGCCGTCGCACGTGTGGTCCCGCGTACGACGCCCCGCCCGCCCGGGACTCGGTTACATGCCAGGCACGGTCTTGTGGTTGACGTAGGCGACAACGGACACCGACGCGCCGTCCTCACGCAGCAGGTACGACGACGAGAGCTCGGCTGCCTCGCCACCGGTGAGACTCGGCGCCGACCAGTCGGTGCGGACCAGCAGGTAGTGCTCGTCGAGGCGCTGCTGGTCGGTGCTGGTGAGCTGAGCGGCCCCGTAGCCGGCGGCGGCGAACATCTGGGCCCTACGGGGAAGTGTCGCAAGGAAGTCCGCCCGGGAGACCGGCCGGGCGCCGCTCGCATCGGCGAACAGGAACGGGTCCGCAAACATCTCCACACTGCCCGCGCCGCCGAGCGCGGCCAGGAACGCGTGGACGTTCGGTGCAACGTCGCTGGCTGAGGTCGCCATGTGTGTCCTTTCGTAGGCGTGCACCCACCGTAGACACAAAGGCATCTAATCATACCATAGTCGGGCATAAATCTCCAGTACCGCTCGGCCGAGTTCAGGTCACCCGTTCCGTTCATCGCCGAAGCCGCCCGGTGCTGCGAGATGGACCATGGATGGCTCAGTCCTTGGTATTCCAGCCATCGCCGGTGAAGTCGGTCGGTTCGGCGAGCTTGTGCAGGAACTGCTCGTCCGGACCGCGGCGCGCTGCGATCCGCTCGCGGATCTGCCGTTCGTGACGGCGCCATGCGTTCCGGTGCAGCCGCTCTGCGGTGTCAGAGTCGACGGTGTACGGGTCGGTGCCTTCCGGGATCCAGGATTCGTCAATCGCGTCGACGTAGTCGCCCGTGAAGCGGCTCAACGCATGCACCGGAGCGTGGCCGGCGAATCCCGGCGCGGTGGGCAGCCGTTTGGCCGCGTACCTCGCGCGGACGGCGATTGGCAGCTCGAGCCAACAGTCGACAACGTCACGGGCGATGACTGCCCTACCGTCGTGATCCTCGACCACGGTCGAGATGAGAGGCACGAGGTCGATGGCCACCTCGAAACACAGCAGCGCCAGTTCGAGGTCACGCGGCCTGAGGATTGCTGTGAGGCTTGAACCCATCACAAGTCCCGTCGTTCGTGATCGATGGTCGAGTGGTTCGTCGGTGACATGAGGCTACGATCAGGTGACGGAACGCGGAACTGACGGCCGGTACGGGTATGCCGGGCAGCAACTGGGCGATCCTGGAGATAGTCGTGACGCGCAGGCGGACAACACTGACCCGGAGTCCGGGTACACGAGCGATCGGGCTGGTGTCGGGCTATGTCTTGAAGCTCGCCCGACAGTCAACCGGCCTGACCCAGGAGCGTTTGGCCGAGGAAGTCGGCGTGGACGTCACCACCGTGCAGGGCTGGGAGTCCGGCCGCCGTCCGCTCGCGGCCGTCAGCGCAGGAGACTTCCTGCAACTGTGCGTCCGGCTGACCCGGCTGGGCGCACCCGCGTCGACAGGACGCCACCTGCGAGAGGCGATCGAAGCGGATCAAGTGTTGTCGACCGGCATCACTGCCGCAGCGGCGTGGGTGAACCCGGAGACGCACCCCCTGGCCGCGAGTGTGCACCGGTGGACGATCACCAACTTGATCACCTGGCCGATCCTCAGCAAGGTGCCGGAGCACCTCCATGAGTTTGGCCGCCCGTCCACCTGGCGTGGCCCGGTGCCGGCCCAGCCGACTCTGACCGCTGAGGAACGGACCCGCTTCTTTGACCATCTGCTGACGGTGGCGCAGCGGGCCGCAAGCGCTGACGAGGCGCTGCTGCGCCGGCAAGCGGTGTACCTACTGGGCTTCGACGGCCGACCCGACGTCGTTGACTGGCTGCGCGCCGAATGGCGCCGCGCCGGCCGCGGCACGGCCGGCACCACGCAGATCACGGGCATGCTGGAAGCCCGCTCAGCATCCGTGGCCCTTGCCGCGGCGGGGGACAGCACGTACCTGAGCGATTTCGTCAACCACATGACCGACGGCCCCGCCGAACTGGCGAACCTGAACTACTGGGCGTACTGGATCGGCGAGCTGAGCAACGAGCAGACCAGCGACGCGTTCATGCTCGACCCCGATACACGGTCGTGGACCGGTACCCGGCTGCTCCATCACCTGATGCGCCGCATGCAGCCCCAGTCGCCCCAACTCCCGCTGCACGTCTTCACATTGCACGCGCTCGTCGCCTCCAGGCCGGCGCTCCTGAACGGGGACCCCGCCGTCCGGACTGCGCTGCGCGGCGTGGTCGATAAGCTCATAGCCACCCCGACCGTGGGTCGTGCCGAACGCGATCAGTTGGTTGGCTTGCAGTACGCGGTCCGCATCGCTGACCGGTAGAGAGGACAACGACGTGCCAGGTGACGCTGAAGCGATCGCCGCGTTCGGGTATGAGCTCGGATTGTTGAAGCGCATCCGGCGATCCGGCTGGTGGCATGCGGGCGTCCGGGATCCCGAGTCGGTCGCCGAGCACACGGCGCGAGCCGCGCAGCTCGCCGCGATCCTCGCGGCCGAGGAGGGCGGAGACCCCGCCCGAGCGGCGTTCCTCGCGTTGTGGCACGACAGCCAGGAGACCCGCACCGGCGACCTACCACACACCGCCATCGCGTACCTGGACAAGCCGGACCCGTCCCGGATCACCGCCGACCAGACCCGGCAACTCCCGGAACGCAGCCGCAACGCGGTCCAGCAAGCGGTCGACGAATATGAGTCGCGCCAATCGTTGGAGGCGGTGTGCGCCAGAGATGCCGACAAACTCGAGATGCTGCTGCAGGCCGTCGAATACCGCGACACAGGCATCCAGCGAGTCGATGGCTGGATCGAGTCGGCCCGCACCAGCCTCCAGACCGAAACCGCCCGCCGAGTCGCCGACGCGGCGACGACGCTGTCCCCCTTGGCCTGGCGCGACCGGTAATGCCCTACCGAACCCCTCCACGTCCATTGAGCGGCAAAGACGAGGAGTCCGTTAAGGTCTTCGGCGTTGACGCCTGTCCGTGGGACATTCCGGTGCCTGAGTGACGGCCGCGCACATACGGGACGTGGTTGGCAACGGTACTGAGACCTAACTCCGCGCACGAGCGAGCACACGGCAACACCGACGTCCGGCAACACCCACTCACAGACCACCCCCGCGTCTGTGGGGAACACCACTCACGCCCGGGCAGTTCGGCAACCAGCCGGAACCACCCCGTGTGCGCGGGGGCAACTGCATCCTGGAGCTTCACGGCCGGCGCCTGGTCGGACTCGCGCGTGCGCGGATGTACCCGGAGGGCAGCGGCAGGCCGCAGGACGGGCCACCCCGCGTACGCGGGGAGCACCCACCCGACGCACCGCTGCGCTGGCTAGAGCCCGGACCATCCCCGCGTACGCGGGGATGGTCCGGAGTTCGGTCATACGGGAGTTGTCCGGGGAAAGTGCTCCCCGCGCACGCGGGGATGGTCCCCTCGACCCTGGCTCCGTCAAGTGCCAGGTGTTGTGCTCCCCGCGCACGCGGGGATGGTCCCGGGAACGCCGGCCGCCCCCGCGGACCCGCTCGGTGCTCCCCGCGCACGCGGGGATGGTCCCCACTACCAGCAGGGCGTCACGGCTCAGGGCGTGTGCTCCCCGCGCACGCGGGGATGGTCCCGTCAAGCCGAACCGGGTGTGGCGCAACGTGCCGTGATCCCCGCGTACGCGGGGATGGTCCCATGATGCAGGTTGGGTTGTACGGGGGGTTCGGGTGCTCCCCGCGCACGCGGGGATGGTCCCGGGCGCGTGATTCGCCTGGAGCAGTCCGCGGCATGCTCCCCACGCACGCGGGGATGGTCCGCGCGCCCGAGGCCGCCAGAGCGGCCAGTTCCTGTGCTCCCCGCGCACGCGGAGATGGGCCCGCGTTGCCGACCCGTTCATCGGGGGCCACAAGGTGCTCCTCGCGCACGTGGGATGGTGCGTCGCCAGGACTCGGGCGTACCCGAGTTGCGTCGTCTCCATCGTTGCCTGCGCCGGCGGCTTCGTAAGGGCGGTCAGCTGTTGAGGTAGGTGAGGACGGCGCGGACGCGGCGGTGGGCGTCGTCGGATGGGGGGAGGTCGAGTTTGGCGAAGATGTTGGTGATGTGCTTCTCGACCGAGACAGGGGCCAGGACAAGCGTCGCGCAGATGGCGGTGTTCGACAGGCCCTGGGCCATCAGGTGAAGGACCTCGCGTTCGCGGGGAGTGAGGCCTTCGACGCCGTGGTTGCGGGCGTTGCGGGTGAAGAGTTGGCGGACGACCTCGGGGTCCAGGGCGGTGCCGCCGGCGGCGACGCGTTCGACGGCGTCGAGGAAGTCGTCCAGGTCGGTGACGCGGTCCTTGAGCAGGTAGCCTACGCCGCCGCGGCCGTCGGCGAGGAGGTCGGCGGCGTAGGCGCGTTCGACGTACTGCGACACGATGAGGACCTTCGCGGAGGGGTCGGCGGAGCGCACCCTCAGCGCCGCGCGGAGGCCTTCGTCGCGGAAGCCGGGTGGCAGGCGGACGTCGACGATCGACAGGTCGGGCTGGTGCTCCGTGACGGCATCGACGAGGGCGTCGGCGGTGTCGACGGCGGCGACGACGGTGTGGCCGGTGTCGGTGAGGAGGCGGATCATGCCGTCGCGGAGGAGGAGCAGGTCTTCGGCGATCACGATGCGCATGGCAGCTCCGCGTGCAGGACGGTGGGCCCGCCGGGCGGGCTGGACAGGGTGAGGGTGCCGTCGAGGGCTTCGACGCGGCGGCGCAGGCCGTCGAGGCCGGTGCCGGTGGGGTCGGCGCCGCCGCGGCCGTCGTCGGTGACCGTGACGTGGACTGTGTCGCCGGTACGGCGGATGTCGACGGCTCCGGTCGATGCCGATGCGTGTTTGGCGGCGTTGGTGAGGCCTTCGGCGACGACGAAGTAGGCGGCGGACTCGACGGCGGCCGGGTACCGCTCGTCACCCAGCGACCCGCCCGACGAGCCGCCCAGCGAGCCGCCCAGCGTGACGGGGAACGGGCTGTCGCCGGCGAGGGCGGCGAGCGCGGCGTGCAGGCCCCGGTCGGTGAGGATCGGCGGGTGGATGCCCCGGACGAGGCGACGCAGCTCAGCCAGGGCGTCGTCGAGCTGGCGGCGGGCGAGGGCCACGTCGGGCGCGGCGTCGCCGTCGGTGCGCAGTTTGCGGGCGGCGAGAGCGAGCGTCATCCCGGCGGCGACGATGCGGGCCTGCGCGCCGTCGTGCAGGTCGCGTTCGATGCGGCGCAGCTCGGCGGCCTGCGCGTCGACGACCCGGCGGCGGGTCTCGGCGAGCCGTGCGGCCCGCTCGACGAGCCGGCGGTGCTCGCCCGGCGCGAGCAGTGCTGAGGCCAGCCGGGCGAGGCCGGTCGCGAGGGTACGGACGAACCAGGCGGCGACCGGCAGCAGCGCCAGCCCGACCACGGTGAGCCCGAACCGGCCGGGAACGGTGGTCATGAGCGGCTTCATCGGCCACGGCGCGTGCGGGTTCGGCACCCCCCACGCCCACAGCGGCGCGACGATCGAGCCGAGGTCGACGATCGCGACGACAAGCCCGGCGACGCCGCAGGCCAGGCCCAGCGGGAAGAGCACGACCAGCCAGGCAAGGTCCCGCCAGGTAGCCGGCTGGGCAGCGACGCCGGCAACCCGCGAACGCCAGGCGCCGGCGACCGGCACGTACGGCGCGGCAATCGGCGCACCGAGCACCCAGCCCGCCCGGCGCCGCTCCACGGAAGCCAACGCGCGGGTGACCCAGGCCGCGCCGAGGAACGCGGGCCCGCCGAGCTGGGTGACGGCCAGCAGCGTGACGACCACGGTGGCGGCGATGCTCCAGACGAACCCGGCCACCCCGGCGATCGGTGCGGTCGCCAGGTACGCCAGCGGCCGCACCGAACCCATGATCTTGCGCATCATCGCAGATGGTACGGGGTCAGACCCGGCTCGCCAGCGCCCGCCGCCGCAGCATGAGCCGCGTGGGCAGGAACCCGGCGATCAGCCCGAGGGCAGCGACGCCGCCGGCCATCGCCGCGTACGTGAGAGGCTCGACGAACACCCGGAAGACGCCGTCCTGGGCGATGCTGAACGCCCCGACCACGATCCCGGTCACCGCGGCGCCGAGCAGCAGCCCGACGAGGACGGTGACGACGGCCTCGGCGCCGGCGAGGCGGTGCAGCTGCGGGGTGGTCGCCCCGATGAGACGCAGGTCGGCGTATTCGCGGCGGCGGGCCGTGGCGGCGATCGCGAACGTGTTGACGACGGCGATCGCGGTGAACCCGAGCGAGATGACGACCATGAGCTCCCAGGCGCCCTGCTGGTTCGACGCGTCGCCGGGCGGCGCGGCGTCGAGCGTCGGGGTGAGCCGCAGCCCGGGGAACTCGGCGCGGATCCGTTCGTCGGTGCCCGGCGTGTACCGGAGGCCGGCCGTGCGCACGAGCCCGCGCGGGTCGTGGGCGGCGACGAGTTCGGCGGGTAGCACGAGGTCGCCGAAGCCGCGCGATCGCTCGTACACCATGGAAAGGCGCAACTGTTGCTGCTGGCCGTCGGGAAGCCACAGCGGGACGAGGTCGCCGACGTTCCAGTTGTACTGCCGGACGAGTGCCGCGCTGGCCGCGAACCCGTCGGCGGTGTACGCGCCGGCGACGACGCCGAGGTCGAGAGCGGCGTCGGTGCCGGTGACGAGGAGGCCCTGCGCCGGGTAGTCCTCGGGCTTGCCGCCCTGCGCGACGATCACCCGGGTCGGCAGCTGCGCGGCGGCACCGGTCACGCCGGGCACCGCGGCCAGGCGGCGCACGGCGTCCAGCGGCAGCCCGCCGGCACCGGCGACCTGGGCCGTGGCGGGCGCCGAGCGGGCCACCTGCTCCTGCCCGGCCAGCCGGCTCGACAGCGCGCCGTTGAGCAGCATGACGGTGTTGATCGCGAACATGAGCACGAGCGGGACGGCGACGGCGGAGACCCGGCGGTACTCGGCGCGGGCGACGAGCCCGGCCAGCCCGAACGGCCGGGCGACGATCGTGGTCAGCAGGCGGACGAGCAGCGGGCCGGTGGCGGCGACCGCGCACAGCAGCAGGGCGGAGGAGATGAAGCTCATCCCCATGCCGAACGGCCCGTCCAGCGGCACGAACGTGAGCACCGCGACCGCGCCCGCCGTCGCGACCAGCGCGGCGAGGACCCGCACGACGAGGCCGCCGGTCGGTGCCGTCGCCGTCTCCACGAGGGCCTGGGTCGGCGCGATCCGCACCGCCCGCCGCCCGGCGATCCGCGCCGCGACGAACGTGACCAGGACCCCGGCAGCCGCCGCGAGCAGCAGCACCGGCACGTTGGCGCGGACCTCGAACTGGGCCGGCACCGCGCCGAGCGTCTGGAACCGGGCGGCGACGACCCCGGCGAAAAGCACGCCGAGCGGGGCGGCGGGCAGCGCGGCGACGGCGGCGAGGACGGCGCTCTCCAGGCCGAGGACGCGGCGCAGCTGCTTCGGGGTGGCGCCGATCGCCCGCAGCAGCGCCAGCTCGCGCAGCCGCTGCCGGACGCTGAGCGTGACGGTGCCGGTGAGGACGAAGATCGCCGCGAACGCGGTGATGCCGATGACGAACCCGAAGATGGAGATCGGGCCGATGTAGTCCGGCAGCGCACCGGGCAGGTCGGCGCGGACCCGGTCGGCGCCGGTGAGGACGTCGGCGGCACCGGCGGCGGCGCGGATCCGCGCCGGATCGACCGTGCCGAAGATCCCGACCGCGGTCGGCCCCGGCAGCCCCGACACGGCGGCGACGTCGGCGTCGGCGAGGAACAGCGCGCCCTGCGCGGGCAGCCCGTCCCGGCCGGCGGGTGCGGCGATGCCGCTGATCCGCACGGTTCGGGCCCCGGTCCGGGTGGTGACCCGCAGCTCGTCGCCGACCGCGACGTGTCCTCGTGCCGCGAGGTCCGCGTCGATCACGGCCTCACCTGCGCCAGGCTTGTTGCCGTTCTTCATGGTGTACGGGGTGAGCACCGCCGACGCCCAGCCGTGCCCGATGACGGGCGCGTCGTCGGCGCCCCGCAGCGGGCGACCGTCCCCGGTGGTCGCCTGCACCGGGAACGCGTAGTCGGCGACGGTCGAGCTGACCCCTGGCACGGCGGCGATCCGGCCGGCGAGGTCGACCGGCAGGGTGCCGGCGCCGGTCAGCCGCTCGGTCTTGACCTTGCGCTTGACCTTGGTCTTGCCTACCTTCTTGTGCTTGGTGGTCACCGTCTCCAGGCTGATCTCCCGCTCGCCCGCCACGACCGCGGAGGTCGCGGCGAACCGGTCCGCCGGGGGTTTCGCGGTGAGGACGGAGAACAGCAGCAGCCCGCCGCCGGCGAGCAGCGCCACGGCGAGGAGCGCGGCGACGAACGTGCCGGCGTATGCGCCGCGGTGCCGGCGCAGGGTGGCGATCGCGAGGCGGATCATCGGGCGCTCCCGGTCATCGTCGTGGCCTTGCGGTCGGTGACGGCGGTCATCTGGGCGGCGACCTGGGCCGCCGACGGGTTCGCCAGCTCCGTCACGATCTGGCCGTCGGCGAGGAAGACCACCCGGTCCGCCCTCGCCGCGGCCGCTGGGTCGTGCGTCACCATGACGACCGTCGTGTGCAGGCCGTCGACCGCCTCACGCAGCAGGTCGAGCACCTCCCGGCCGGTCGTCAGGTCCAGCGCGCCGGTCGGCTCGTCGGCGAAGATCACCTCGGGCCGGGCGGCGAGCGCCCTTGCGAGGGCGACCCGCTGCCGCTGCCCGCCGGACAGTTGCGCGGGGCGGTCGTCCTCCCGCCCGGCGAGCCCGACCCGGCGCACGACCTCCCGCGCCCACGCCCGGTCCGGCCGCGCCCCGGCGAGCCGCTGGGGCAGCAGCACGTTGTGCCAGACGGAGAGGGAGTCGATCAGGTTGTACGACTGGAAGACGAACCCGACCAGTTTCCGCCGGGCCTCGGTGAGCTTCGGCTCCCGCAGCCGCCCGATCTCCTGACCGGCCAGCAGCACCCGGCCGGAGTCCGGCCGGTCCAGGCCCGCCGCGCACTGCAGCAGCGTGGACTTGCCCGAGCCGGACGGCCCCATCACCGCGTTGAACGTGCCGGCGGTGAACGCCGCCGACACCCCGTCCAGCGCCCGGACCCCGGCGCCCGGGTACGTCTTCGTCACGTCGAGCAGCTCGACGGCCACCGTGTTTCGCATGCACCTCAGCGTTGTCGAGCGCCGCCGATCAGGGCACACGGCCGGCCCTGGTCTTCGTGGTAGGGCTGTCCCTACCCTGCCCGCGGCGGCGCCGGCCCGGCGGAGGGTCAGCGGCGATCGCGAACCGTGTGTAGGTTGTCGCCGAGAGGCGGGCGGGCCCGTCTGTGACGACCCCACAGGAGTGCGCATGATCGCCCGGTCCGCTGTCCGCCGTGCCCTGTTGGTGGCACTCGCCGTCGTCTGCGCCGTGGTCGGCTCGCTGGTGGCCGCCGCGCCGGGCCACGCGGCGCCCGCCTACGCGTCGTTCAAGGTGCTGGTCTTCTCCAAGACGACCGGGTTCCGGCACGACTCGATCCCCGCGGGCGTCCAGGCCATCCGCGACCTGGGCGCCGCCGACAACTTCACCGTCGACGCCACCGAGGACGACGCGGTCTTCACCGACGCCGGTCTCGCCCCGTACCGGACGGTGATCTTCCTGTCGACCACCGGCGACCCCGTCACGACCCAGGCCGGGAAGGACGCGTTCCAGCGGTACATCCAGCGCGGCGGCGGCTTCGTCGGGGTGCACGCGGCAAGCGACAGCGGCTACGCATGGGCCTGGTACGGCAAGCTCGTCGGCGCCTACTTCAAGGGGCACCCGGCCCCGCAGCCCGCCCGGCTCGTCGTCGAGGACACCGCGCACCCGGCCACGCAAGGGCTGGCCGCGTCGTTCACCCGGACCGACGAGTGGTACGACTTCCAGGCCAACCCCCGCGGTGCCGTGCACGTGCTCACGTCGGTCGACAACACGTCCTACACCGGCTCGACGATGGGCGGCGACCACCCCACCACCTGGTGCCAGAACTACGACGGCGGCCGGTCCTTCTACACCGCGCTCGGGCACACCGCCGAGAGCTACACCGAGGCCGCGTTCCTGCACATCCTGCTCGGCGGCATCCTCACCACCGCCGGCGCGGTCGCCGGGGACTGCGCGGTGCCCACGAACACCGTGATCAGCCTGCGGGCCCGGGCCAACAACAGGTACGTCACGGCCGAGAACGGTGGCGGCTCGCCGCTGATCGCCAACCGCACCGCGATCGGCCCCTGGGAACAGTTCGACAGGATCGACGCGGGCAACGGGCTGATCGCGCTGCGCGCGCACGCCAACAACCAGTACGTCTGCGCGGAGAGCGGCGGCAACGCGTCGCTGATCGCCAACCGTGGCGCCGTCGGCTCGTGGGAGAAGTTCCAGCTCGTCCGCAACGGCGACGGCACGGTCAGCCTCAAGGCGGACGTCAACGGCAGGTACGTCACGGCGGAGAACGGCGGCAACGCCGCGCTGATCGCCAACCGCACCGCGATCGGCCCCTGGGAACAGTTCGACCTCATCGGCTGAGCCGGGAGGCTCCGTCCGCTACGTCGCCGCGGCGGTCACCGGTGCGGCGGTCAGCAGCCGGTCGACGGCGTCCGCGGACATCGGGCGGGCGAAGTGGTAGCCCTGCGCGGTCCGGTAGCCGAGTGCGGCGAGCCGCTGCGCCTGCTCCGGCACCTCGATCCCTTCCGCGACGACGTCCAGTCCGACGACCCGGGCCAGGGCCAGCACCGCGGCCGGCATGGCCCCGGCGCGTCCCGGGGCCGAACGCTGCACGAACGACCGATCGAGCTTGATCTCGTCGACCGGCAGGTTCTGCAGCAGCGTGAGCGACGACTGGTCGGTGCCGAAGTCGTCGAGGGCGACGCGGACGCCCATCCGGCGCAGCGCCTCCAGGTGCGTGACGGCGTCGCCCAGCGCCACGGCGGTGCTCTCGGTGATCTCGAGGGTGAGCCGGTGCGGCGCGAGGCCCGTGTCGGCGAGCACCGCGGCGACCCGGTCGGTGAAGGAGGCCTCGGCGAGCTGACGCGCGGAGACGTTGACGTTGACGGCGGCCGGTGCCAGCGGGCCGTGCTCGGCCGACCAGGAGGCCAGCTGCCGGCACGCCTCGCGCAGCACCAGGTCGCCGACCGCCACGATGAGACCGGTCCGCTCGGCGACCGGGATGAACTCGGCCGGCGGCAGCGTCCCACGGGTGGGGTGCGCCCACCGCACCAGCGCCTCGACGGCGGTCATGCGGCCGCTGTCCAGCGACACGATCGGCTGGTACTCCACGAACAGCTCGCCGTTGTCGACGGCCTGGCGCAGCTGGGCGCCGAGCGCGGCCGAGCCGGCCACCGCACCGGCCATGCCGTCGGTGTACGGGAGGCAGTTGCTGCCACCGCCGTGCTTGGCGGCGTACATCGCGATGTCGGCACGGCGCAGCAGCTCACCGGCGTCGTCGCCGGGTCGGCCGCCGGCGATGCCGATGCTGGCGCGCACGAGCAGCTCGTGCCCGTCGGCCACGACCGGTTCGCCGAGGGCGGCGATCATCCGCTGCGCCACCTGTTCGGCGACGGCGGGGGTGACGTCGTCGAGGATCACCACGAACTCGTCGCCGCCCAGGCGCGCCACCACGTCGCCGGGGCGGACGGCCGCGACGAGGCGCCGGGCCACGGCGAGCAGCAGCGCGTCGCCGGCCGCGTGGCCGAGCGTGTCGTTGACGGTCTTGAAGTCGTCGAGGTCGACGAGCGCGACGCTGACGCCGTGCCCGGTCGTCGACGACAGCGCCGCGGCGAGCCGGTCGTTGAACAGCGCCCGGTTGGGCAGCTGGGTGAGCGCGTCGTGGGTCGCGTTGTGGTCCAGGCGGGCGACCAGGCGGGCGTTCTCCCGGAACACGGTGATCTGCCGCCACACCACCAGCGCGGTCAACGCCACGGCGGCCACCGCCGCGAGGCGCTCGTCACCGTCGTCGGTGAAGATGGCGACCAGCAGCAGCGTGTCGACGGCCGCCACGGCGAGGTAGGGGAGGTTGCTCGACGGCCGGGTGCCCGCCTGGCGTCGCTGGCCCGGCGCGGTGGGCTCCTGCCACTGCCGTTTCGCCGCCGCCGTCGCGCAGATCATCACCACGGGCACGGTGATCTGGGACAGCCCCAGGTGCGGCTGGTCCACGATGAACCGTTGCAGGAAGCCGCTGAGCGCGCCGCCGATCATGCCCGCGGCGAACAGGTGCAACGCGCCGCGGGCCACGAACATGTGCCCGGAGAGCGCGACCTTCGCGATGGCGAACACCGCGAGCAGCTCCAGGACGAGGGTGAAGCTGGCCGCGATCAGCGACGGCGCCCGGTAGTTGCCGGCCTCGAGCAGCGGGCGGGCCTGGTAATGCCACATGAACACCGTCGCCGCCACCAGCACCGTGCCGGCGTCCATGCCGATCCGCATCCGGTCGCCACGGCTGGTGGTGCCCAGCGGCAACCGCCACAGACCCCACAGCAGGGTCAGCACGGCGCTGCTGTAGGCGGCCACGGTGACGGGGGAGAGGTCCTGGCTGGCGACGCCGCTGCCGAGCGCGTCGCGGGCGTTCGAGGCGACGCCGACCCCGGCCAGCGCCGCGCAGATGGCCAGGTGCTTCCAGAAGCGCCGGGTCGGTGCCGGGAACCGGGCCGATCGGGCGATCCTCGCCGCGGCGAACACCGGGACCACCACCGACAGGGGTCCCGCCAGCCACAGCAACACCAGCGGGGTCCGGGGACCGGACAGGTTGACGGCGAAGACGGCCACGGCGAACGCCGCCAGCACGGTCGAGGCGAGCGTCGGTCCGCCCGCCTCCTGGGCACGACGCTGGAGCCGCCGTGACATCACCAGCAGCTTCCCGTCATGCATCGCGGCCTCCGATCGAACACAGCACTGCTGTCACCGTCGGCGGTCGCGGGCCGGCGCTGAGCGGATTGCCCATCCGCACCGCGATCGCAGCCCGCCGGCAACGGCTCATCCCGACGGTCCCAAGCGGAACATCGCGTCTTTTCGTCAGGTGTACTGGCCGTGCCGGTCGACGAACCGCCGGCCGTCGTGGCTGCGGACGGCGGGCGTGGGGTCCGCGCGGAGCGCGTCGAGGGTGCGCACGGCGAAGACCTCACTCATGCCCGCGGTGACCTGGTCGGCGGTCCACCAGTCGACGGCGGCCGCCTCGTCCGTCGCCGCCGGGGTGCCCGCGACGAGACGGGCCCGGAAGACGAGCGCGACGATGCCGGCGGTCACGGTCTTGTAGATGCCGGTCAGCCGCTCCGGTTCGATCTCCACCCGGGTTTCTTCGAGCACCTCACGGCGGACGCCCGCCTGCGGGGTCTCGTCGAGCTCCAGGATGCCACCGGGGATCTCCCATGCGCCGTTGTCGCGTCGCTGGATGACGAGCACCCGGCCGCCGTCGTCGGTGACCACCGCGGCGACGCTGACCGAGTGGCGCGGGAACTGGGTCATGGTTGTCCCTTCCTGTGGCCGGCGGGTCTGTCGGGTTCCCTGCGCTCGCCTTGGTGAGACGATGATCGATTCTTAGCATCGGGTCATGTCCTGGTTACCGAGGTTGTGGCGCGCCCTTCCCGCCGGCATCGTCCTGCTGGGGACGATGCTCCCAGCCGGCCCGGCCGCGGCCGCCCCCTGCACCGGTGTGACGTGCGTCCGGTACTACGCGGACATCACCGTCGCCGCGACGGTCGACCCGGCGACGCCCGTCCTCGCCGGCGTGATCCACAGCTACACGGTCCAGGTGACCAACACGGGCTGGCGCGTCGGCGGGAACACCGCGCCGCGGCCGGGGATCGGTCCGGACTCCGGACCGGTGTACGTGCACCTGCGCCGGGCGCCGGGTGAACTGGACATCCTCTTCACCAACGACAGCGGGGTGCCCTTCGACTGCTTCCGGTGGGGCAGCGGCGCCGGCCACGTGGTCTGCCACGCCGAAAGCCTCCCGACGGGCACGACCAGCCAGTTCACGTACTACTTCCAGACACCGGCCGTGCCGGGCACCTACCAGTTCGGCATCGACGTCGACTCCTACCAGTGGACGGAGTACGACGAGACCAACAACGCGGTCACCCTGACCTACAGCGTCGGCTGACCCGGCCGGGCGCCCACGCGGGAGGACCGGACCGGGATGCGCTGACGCATCACTGGCGTGCACCGGCGTCAGGTGTGCCCGAGCCGCGGGGACGTCGTTGACCGACGTACCGCCCGGTGACGAAGATGGCCACGGTCGAGGCCGTGCCGGCGCCCATCACGGTCACGCCCTCGACCGGCGAGCCGAGCTCGGCGTAGTGCCACGCGAGCCACGCCATGGTCAGCACGCAGCCGAATCCGAGCACCACACCCGCGCACTGCTTCGCCCAGTCGGCCCAGGCCAACCGGTGGGCGTGGCGGCGCTCCGCCTTCAGCAGCTCGATCAGCTCCCCGGCGGTGCCGGGCGACGCCTTCTCCCACTCGGCGAGCCTGTCCCAGGTGGCGAGGTCACGCCAGCCGTGATCCGCGGCGGCACCGGCGGGGTCGGCAGGCCGTGCGACAGTCCGGCGCTCGCTCACGACGTGCTCCTCGCGCGGTCGTGGGCCGTCGCGGCGGGCGGCCCGAGGCGGTGCAGCATCTGGTCGAGGTGCGCTTCCACCCGTGCCAGCGACTCGTCGACGGTGGCCTCGACGCCGGTGGGGGGCGCGGGCGGGGTGAGGTCCAGCGCGTCGAAGAACGCCGCCCACCCCCGCGACGCCCAACGCGGAAGCCGTCGGCGCCGGGCGGGTGGCTCGGGCGGGAGCGACGCGGGCCAGTGCCTCGCCGGTGTCGGTGCTGGTGTCGGCTGCCGACGGCTCGACCCGCAGCTCAACCGGCAGCTCAACCGGCGGCTTGACCGGCGGCTCAACCGGCGGGTTGATCGACGCCGGTCGGTGCTGGAACGTGCGGCCGGCCTCGGGCGTGCGCGTGATGGCGCCTGGTGTCCGCACCTCGGTGATGGCGTCCGCCAAGCGGCGGACCGCATCGTCGATGTCTTCGTCCAGGATTGATGAGAACGCCAGGCGCACCGCGTTCTCGCCGCCGTCCAGGAGGAAGTCGGTGCCCCTGACGAACGCGACCCCGTGCCGCTGCCCTTCCTGCCAGAGCCTGCCGGCGTCGATGCCGTCGGGCAGCTCCACCCACATGAAGTAGCCCCCGTCGGGCTCGGTGAACCTGGCTCCGGGGATGAGCTTGCGCAGGGATGAGGCGAGGGTCGTCGCCCGTTGCCGCAGCGCGGTACGGGTGACCTCAACCGACCGGTCGAGGTCGCCGTTCAAGCAGAACTGGTGCACGATGCCCTGCGACACCATGCTCGGGGACAGGTACTGGTTCGTGGCGCGGCGTGCGATGGCCTCGACCAAGCCCTCCGGACCGATCAGGTAGCCGACCCGGACACCGGGACAGACCGTCTTCGTGAACGAGCCGACGTGCACGACGACGCCCGCCGTGTCCCGCGACAGCAGATCGGGCAGCGGAGCACCCCGGAACCGGATCCGCGCGTACGGGTCGTCCTCGACGACGGTGAACCCGAACTCGTCCGCGAGCTCCAGCAGGGTCGCCCGCCTCGGCTCTGACAGCGTCATGCCCGACGGGTTCTGGAAGGTCGGGATGACGTACGCGAGCCTCGGCCGCAACCCTCCGTCGAGCAGGTGGCGCAACTCGTCGACGTCGAGGCCGTCCCTGTCGAGCGTGACCTGATGGACCTTGGCGCCGAGCCCGCGCAGCCGCAGCAGCACGCGGTCGTAGGTCGGCTTCTCCACCACGACGTCGTCGCCGGGGCGGACCAGATGCTCGAACAGCAGCGAGACGGGCGGAAAATTGTCGCCGGGAGCGGCAAGGTTCCGCCGGTGCGCGGCGTATGTAGCGGCGGAGGTGCACTACGTGGATGCAGTGACCAAGTACGAGTTCACCGAGTTCGTGGAGCAACGCAGTCACGCGCTGTTCCGGTTCGCGTACGCGCTGACCGGTGCGCAACACACCGCAGAGGATCTGCTGCAGGGAGCGCTGGCCAAGGCGCTCATGAAGTGGTCGAGCATCACCGACCAACCCGAGCCATACGTCAAGCGGATCGTGTACCGCGACTGGGTCTCCGGGTGGCGGCACCGCAGCCGCCGGCCGGAGACGTTGATGGCCACGCCGCCCGAGGAGGTCATCGCCGACCCGAGCGAGCGCTCCGACCTGCGGCTGGTGCTCCGCGAGGCGCTGCGGGTGCTGACCCCGCGGCAGCGGGCCGTCATCGTGCTGCGCTACCTCGACGACATGACGGAGCAGCAGGTCGCCGACCTGCTCGGCTGCTCGACCGGCACCGTCGCCAGCTTGACGTCGCGGGCGCTGTCCAAGCTGCGCAGCGCCGCCGCCAGTTCCCCGACCCTGGATGGAGTACCGCTGTGAACAACCCCTTCGACACCGCGCTGCGGGGTGCGCTCGAGGATCTGGTGGACGAGGCCAAGCCGGTCGACCTCGCCGGACCGGCGGTGCGCCGGTATCAGCGGCTGCTGTGGCGGCGCCGCGCGCTGGTCGGGCTGGCCGGGGTGGCGGCGGTCGGCGCGCTCGCGATCCCCTACGCCGTGCTGCCCGACGACACGGCGGCACCCATCACGCCCGGCGCGATCGTCAGCTCGGTGCCGGCGCAGCCGGCGACCCAGCCGGCCTCCCAATCGGCGGTCCCCAGCGCCCCGCCCACTCCGGGCCCGACACCGGCGTTCTCGGCCGGCCCGGTGGACGTCGGCGGTGGTCTCGTCATCGTGGCCGCGCCGGTGCACAACGGCACCCTGGTCCTGAACCGGAGCAAGGGCAGCTACCGCACCGTCCAGTACGGCACCGTCCGTCCGGCACCGTCGGGCGACCTCGCCGCCGTGGTCGACGGCCAGTCCGTGGGCATCCTGAACGTCGGCACCGGCAAGGTCCGCTGGGTCACCGGGCCGAAGATCGTCAGCGCCACACCGGACTGGTCGCCGGACGGCACGCAGCTGGTGTACGCGACGAACGGCACCGAACCGGACAGCATCCAGATGGCGGTCGCCGACGTCGCCGCGGCCACCGCGAGGAAGGTCGGCCCCAACATCGTGTGCCTGGAGCAGTGCGCGCCCGGCTGGCGATCCAACGGCACGGAGCTGACCCAGAAGCTCATCGACGACGGCACGGCCGTGTACTCGGTGGCGACCGGCGCGCGCGTCGGCGACACCGTGCCGGGCGCGGTCCCGGGCCGCCGTTCGTGGTCGCCGGACGGCAGGTTCGTCGTCGCTGCCCAGGGTCGGCAGGCCGCCGTGATCGACCTGTCGACCCGGCAGCCCGTGCTCACCCTGCAGGACGACGCGCGCACCGTGTACTGGACGGGCGCGGACGAGCTGGCCGTGGCGCGCCCCGACGGCGTGGTCCTGCTCGGCCTCGACGGCGCGGTCCGCCGCATCACGCCGCTGCCCGCCGACGTGGTCCCGGACGAGGCCACCTCCCTGGTGCTCGGCCGCCCCTGACCCCAGCTGCCCTGCCCTGTGCTGCCCTGCCCCGGCCGGGCAGGGCAGCGGTCGGGCTTGACGCATGCCGTTATCGGAATATGATTACCGCCGTGGCACGAGCAGCGACGACGTCGGACACGTTCAACGCGATCGCCGAGCCGCAGCGCCGGGACATCCTGGCGCTGCTGCGGGCGGGTGAGCGGCCGGTGACCGACCTGGCCCGGGAGCTGGGGATGAGCCAGCCGGGGGCGTCCAAGCACCTGCGGGTGCTTCGGGAGGTGGGGCTGGTGCGGGTCCGCGAGGTGGGCAAGCAGCGCCTCTACGGCCTGGACGCCCGCGGGCTGCGGCCGATCCACGAGTGGGTCGGCGGGTTCGAGCAGTTCTGGAACGAGAGCTTCGACCGGCTCGACACCTACGTGCAGGAGCTCAAGCAGACACGGCAAGGGGATTGATCGATGGCAGTGGCAGGGCAAGAGGCGGGGGCGGAGCCGGCGACGGCCGACCGGGAGGTGGTGATCTCCCGGATCATCGACGCCCCGCGGGAGCTGGTGTTCGAGGCGTTCACCGAGGTGCGGCACCTGTCGCGGTGGTGGGGTCCGGACGGGTTCACCACCACCACGCGGTCCTTCGAGTTCCGCGAGGGCGGGGTCTGGGACTTCGTGATGCGCGGCCCGGACGGGACCGATTACTCCGAGTGGATCACCTGGACCGGGATCGTCCCGCCGGAGCGGATCGCGATGCTGCACGGTGAGTCCCGCGACGACCCGAACACCTTCGAGTCGGTCCTGACGTTCGAGCCGGACGGCGCGGCGACCCGGGTCGAGATGCGCACGGTGTTCCCCACGAAGGAACTGCGCGACGAGGCGGTCGAGAAGTACCACGCGATCGAGGGCGGCCGGCAGACCCTGGGCAACCTGGCTGCCTACGTCACCGGGACCGTTCGGAAGGGGGCGGAGGGCTGATGGCCGGGAAGGTGTTCTTCAGCGTGTCGATGTCGCTGGACGGGTTCGTCGCGCCCGCGTCCGCCGGGGAGCTGATGGGGCGGCAGTGGATGGAGCTGCAGCGGTGGATCTTCCCGCAGCGGTTCTTCCGGGAGAACCTCCACCTGGGCGCCGGCGGCGAGGAAGGGCGCGACAACGACATCGTGCGGGAGACGTTCGAGCGCACCGGCGCGAGCGTGATGGGCAAGCGCATGTTCGACGCCGGCGAGCAGATGTGGCCGGAGGAGGCGCCGTTCCACACGCCGGTCTTCGTCGTGACGCACGAGAAGCGTGACCCCTGGGAGCGGCCGGGCGGGACCACGTTCCACTTCGTCAACGACGGCATCGAGTCCGCGCTCGACCAGGCACGCGAGGCCGCCGGCGACCGCGACGTCCGCATCGCCGGCGGCGCCGAGACGATCCTGCAGTACGTGAACGCCGCCCTGGTCGACGAGTGCTCGATCGCACTGTCGCCCGTGCTGTTCGGCTCCGGAATCCGCCTGTTCGAGGGCGTGGACGCGGCCCGCGTGGCCCTGGAGCAGGTCCGCTCGGAGCCCTCCCCGAGGGCGACGCACCTGACCTACGCCGTGCGCCAACGGTAGCCGGGCCACCACGGCCGGCGCGGCGGGCGCGTCCAGGTCGGACGTGCCCGCCGCGGTGTCATGCGGTGGGTCAGGCGCCGCGCACCCAGTCCAGGGAGAACCGGGTGAAGACGATGCCGCCGGTGTTGCCGATCTCGTACAGGTCCGCGACCTGTCCGTTCGCCAGCACCGCCATCGTGGAGTAGCCGGCGGCGCCGGGCTTGAGCAGCGCCCGGGTCGGCCACGTCGCCCCGTTGTCGGTGGACAGCCGCACGGTGAGGTTGTTGCGGGCGCTCGAGCTCGCGTTGTTGCTGAACAGCACGGTGCCCGTGCGGGCCGGCGCGCCGTTCGACCCGACGTCGGAGGGGCGCAGGTAGCTCATCTCGTCGGCGTTGCAGCCCGGGTCGGGCAGCAGGCTGCTCGCCGTCGCGGCACCGAAGGTGATACCGCCGTCGGTGGACGTCGAGTAGTAGCGGCTGCGGACGCTGTCGTGCCGCATGTTCTGCACCACGGCGCCGGTGCCGCGCTCGACGGCCTTGCTCTCGTTGATGACTGCGCCGGCCGAGCCGCCCCGCCGCCACGTCGCGCCGTGGTCGTCGCTGTACACGTTGCCGGCGTTGCTGACGCCGTTCGCGTCACGGTAGGAGATGGGCTGGATCAGCCGTCCCGAACTGGTCTGGATGCCGTGGCCGGAGGAGAAGAAGACCTGCTTCCACGCGGGGTCCTTCGCCTGCGGGTTGAGCTCGACGGGGGCGCCCCAGGTCGCGCCGTGGTCGGTGCTCTTGATGTAGCGCAGGTGCAGGCTGTTGGGATCGGTGGCGGTGTTGACGCCCGAGCCGGCCGACCAGTAGCTGATCCCGGGCCTGGGGGAGTAGGTGAAGAAGACGTAGACGGCGCCGGTGGTGCGGTCGACCAGCACGCTGGGGTCGCCGACCCCCTCGGTGACGGTGGCCGCGTGGTGGATGATGCGCGGCTGCTCGAAGCTGGCGCCGCCGTCGGTGCTGCGCATCATGGCGATCTGGATGTTGTTGTCGCCGCCGCCGAGGTCGTAGCTGCCATTGACGCGGGCGTCGGCGACGGCGATCACGGTGCCGTTGTTCGTCACGGCCATACCGGGGATGCGCACGGAGGCGACGGTGCCGTCGTAGGTGCCGTTCGGTCCGTTGAGGCTGCGGATCACGCTCTGGGTGGTCAGCACCGTGACGGCGTTCATCGCGGGGGCACCGGCGGCGAGGCCGCAGGTCGCGGTGCCCTGGTTCGTAAGGTCGAACCCGGTCGCGGTGGTGCGCAGCGCGTACGCGGTGCCCGCCGGGACGGTCCAGTACAGCTGCGCGTTGCCGCCCGCCGCCACCGTCGTGGTCCACGGCGAGCCGGACCGCCCGGGCCACGTGGTGGTGAACGTCTTCGCGGCGCCGGTCCGGTTCTCCAGCGTGAGCTGCAGCCGGCCGGCGGTGCAGTCCATGCTGGCCAGCGCGGACATGCCGGTGCCGCAGTGGAAGATCCCGGCGGCCGTGGTGTCCAGCCCGGTCGGGGTGGTGGTGCGCAGGTCGTACGCGGTGCCAGGGGCGAGGGTCCAGTAGTGCAGGAAGGAACCGCCGGCGGGGACCGTGCGCGTCCACGGCGAGCCGGACCGCCCGGGCCAGGTGACCGTGTATGTCTGTGCGGCGGTGCTGGTGTTGACGAGGTTCAGCGTCAACCGGCTGGCGGCGCAGTCGGCGCCGGCCACCGCGATGACGCCGGCGGGTGCGGCGGCCTGGGCGGAGGCGGCCGGCAGCACGGCGGTGAAGGTCAGCGCCGCGATCACCGCCGTCGCGGCTCGGATCAAGGCTCTCGGATGCGTCACATCGGCTCCTTCGGATGCATGACCACGGGGGTTGAGGTCATCGGACATACGATGTCCGACGACCATAGGGTGACGTGGATACCGCGTCAAGGAGGTCAGGGAGCGAGGTCGCGCGACGCGAGGTGGCGCCGGGATGCCGAAGAGGCCGCCGGATGCGTCCGGCGGCCTCTGCGATCGGTCAGGGCTGGGTCAGTGCTGGGGGTGCTCCGCCGCGGTCCGGGTGGCGGCGGCGATCCGCTGGCGGACCGGGGCGTAGTGCGCCACCACGGCGGCGGCGAAGGACGCCGCGTCGCGCCGGCGGACCGCCTCGACCATGGCCCGATGCGCCGAGACGGTGTCGGCATTCTCCTCGCGGTTGGCGATGCCCAGATACGGCGCGACGATCGTGTACACGTCCCAGAACGCGCCGTTGAGCTGGGTGATCAGCTGGTTCCCCAGGGGCTGCATGAGCAGGTCGTGAAACGCGCGGTCGGTGTCCACGAGCGACTCGCCGGCGCCGCCCGCATCGAGCTGGTCGACCAGGCGGTCGAGCTCGGCCAGCTGCCCCTCGTCGAACCGCTCGATGATCCTGCCGGCCATGCCCTGCTCGAAGAGCTGGCGCACCTCGATGAGGTCGAGCAGGACCTGGAAGTCGTCCTCGGGGCTGAGCAGACCGCGGAACGTGAGGCTCTCCACCAGGGATGACAGCGACAGCCGGCCGACGAACATGCCGAAGCCGTGCCGGACCTCGACGATGTCCAGCGCGGCGAGCGTCTTGATCGCCTCCCGCAGGCTGGACCGGCTCGCGTTGAGCGCCTCGCACAGCTCGGCCTCGGTGGGCAGGGAGTCGCCGGGCTTCAGGCGGTTCTCGATGATGTACGTCTTGATCTGCTCGGTGACCGCGTGCCGCAGCAGCGCGCGGTTGGCCCGTACCGGCTTGATGTCCGTGCGCATGGCGTTTCCGATCGTCCGCTGCCAGAAGTGCTGGCCATGCTAACAAAGCGTCCGACATCAGACATCCGTTGCTGCCCGGCGAGGGTTGCGGAATGTCAGGCGTATGATGTCTGATGTCATGTCAGAGGTGCCCTCGGGTACGGGTTCAGGGAGGGTCAGCTCTCATGCGCACGGACATCAAACCGGTCCGTCCGGACCGCACGCCACTGCGGCAGGCGGTGACGGACCGCATCAAGACGTACATCATCGACAACCGGCTCAGGCCCGGCGACTCGCTGCCGACCGAGGCTGAACTGTGCGAGGCGCTCAACGCGAGCCGCTCCAGCCTGCGGGAGGCGGTCAAGACCCTCGCCGCGCTGGACATCGTCGAGGTGCGGCACGGCTCGGGCACCTTCGTCGGCCGGCTGTCGCTGTCGTCGCTGGTGGAGAGCCTGGCGTTCCGTGGCCTGCTCAGCCCCGGGGACGATGTGCGGGCGCTGCTCGACCTGGTGGAGGTCCGGCAGTTGTTCGAGGAAGGCATGGCCGGGCGGATCATCGAGCGGCTCGACGAGGCGCACGTGGCCAGCCTCGAGCGTGCGGCGTCGGAGCTGGAGCGGTGCGCGCCCGGCAGCGCGCCGCAGATCGAGGCCGATCGCCACTTCCACCGGCTGCTCATGGAGCCGCTGGGCAACCACCTCGTCAGCCAGCTCACCACCGCCTTCTGGGACGTGCACGCCATCGTCGCGCCGTACCTGGGCATGTCCAGCCCGCGGGAGGACGCCGAGGCCATGGCCGCGCACCGGGCGATGGTGGAGGCCGCCCGCCGGCGTGACGTGGACGCGTTCGCCGCCGCCGTGGTGCAGCACTATGCGCCGGTCCGCCGGCGGATCGCCGCCGCCGGCCCGGGCTGACCGCGGCGGTCGCCGTGCCGGTCCGCGCCGGTCCCGGTGCGCGCTATGGTCCGAGAGAATGAATACGCAGCGTGATGTGTGCCGCCGTCCGGTGGGCGCGTCGCGCTGTCCTGTCGTGGCCGCGGGCGGATCGGCGCGCGGCCGGTAATGCACGCTGCCACCAGGCATGTTGCGTCTTCGGCGGCGGCCGTCCGGTTCGTCGGACGGCGCGTGTCGGCGCGGCGGTCCGCCGGCATCGATGTTGCGCATCCGTTACAGATGGTTCTCGCCGCGGTCTTGACTCAGCCCTGGCAGGCTTCTAGCGTACCGCTCACATTGATCAGACATACGATGTCTTACAACCTCGGGAGTAGGCATGAAGAACACCCTCGAAGGCGTGTCGCGGCGCGACCTTCTGCGGTACACGGGAGTCCTCGGCGCGGCGACCGCCATCACCGCCGGCCTCGGCGCCTGCGGCGACGGCGAGGGCACCACCACCAGCGGCGACGGCGGCCCGGCCGGCAAGACGATCGAGGCCACGCTCGCCTTCACCCTGTCCAGCGCGTTCGATCCGATGAACGCCTCCAGCGCGGTGGCCACGGCGGTGAATCAGCACGTCTTCGAGGCGCTGATCGACCTCGACCCGATCACGCGCGAGCCGTACCTGGCTCTGGCCGGCGCGCAGCCGACGCCCAGCGCCGACGGCCTGACCTGGACGGTGACCCTGCGGGAGGGCGCGAAGTTCTCCGACGGCACGCCGGTGACCGCCGAGGACGTGGCGTGGTCGTTCCAGCGGGCGATGGACCCGGCCAACAAGGCGCTCATGGCGGGCTTCATCACCTTCCTCGACAAGGTCACCGCCAAGGACGCGCGCACCGCGGAGTTCACCCTCAAGCACCCGTTCAGCCTGTTCCCGCAGCGGATCGCGGTCATCAAGATCGTGCCGAAGGCGAAGACCGGTGACGCCGCGGCGTCCAAGGCGTTCGACACCGCACCGACCGGCTCGGGCCCGTTCACCGTGGTCAGCGCCAACGCCACCGCCGGCGTCGTGATGGGCATCAACGCCGCCTACAACGGCTCGCGCCCGGCGAAGGTCGAGAAGATCACGCTGCGGACCAGCTCGGACGGCACCGCCCGGCTCAACGACCTGCGGGGCGGCTCCTCCCAGGCGATCGAGGCCGTGCCCTACCTCGACGTCAAGGCGCTCAGCGGCGGCGACCGCAAGGTCGAGGAGAAGCAGGCCTTCAACCACATGTTCCTGATGTTCAACTGCACGGCCGCGCCCTTCAGCGACAAGCGGGTGCGCCAGGCGCTGCACTACGCCATCGACAAGGACAAGGTCATCAAGACCGCGCTCCAGGGCTACGGTACGGCGGCGACGAGCTACCTCGACGCGGGCAACACCGGCTACCAGCAGGCCGGCACCGTCTACAACTACGACCCGGACAAGGCCAAGAGCCTCCTCGCGGCGGCGGGCGCGAGCAACCTGTCGTTCGAGCTGCACACCACCGACGCCGCGTTCATCAAGGACAGCGCCCCCATCGTCATCGACGCCTGGAAGGCGATCGGGGTGAACGCCACGCTCAACACCATGCCGTCCTCGGCGATCTACGGCACCGTCGTGCCGGGCCCGAACTTCCGGGTCCTCGCCGCCTCAGGCGACCCGACGACCTTCGGCCCGGACGTGGACCTGCTGCTGCGCTGGTTCTACCTCAACCAGACGTGGACCAAGGACCGGCACCGCTGGACCAACGACCAGGCCAAGCAGTGCGCGCAGCTCATCGAGTCAGCCGCGAAGGCCTCCGGCGCCGAGCAGAAGGCGATCTGGAAGCAGGCGCTGGACATCATCGCCGACGAGGTCCCGCTGTACCCGGTGTTCCACGTCAAGATGGTGACCGCGCACGACCCCAAGAAGCTCAAGAACTTCCAGGGCGCCTCGACCACCGGCCTGTACTTCCTCAACACGTCGCGGGCGTGAAGCCTCGCCCCCTGAGGTTTGAGCGAATGCCGCCGGAGGCCGGCCGGACCGGTGATCCCAGTCCGGCTGTGACCCCGGCGGCGCACCCCGACAACGGAAGGAGCGGCGGGTGAACGCAATCCTCGGCATCGTCCTGCGCCGGCTCTCGGCGCTCGTCCCGCTGATGCTCGGCATCATCCTGTTCATCTTTCTCGTCATGGCGCTGTCACCGAACAACGCGGCGATCTCCGTGCTGGGCAACCAGGCGACGGCGGAGCAGATCGACGCGTTCAACAAGGCCAACGGCCTGGACCGGCCGCTGCTGGTGCGCTACCTGGACTACCTGTGGTCGCTGCTGCAGGGCAACCTCGGCAACACCTTCTCCCTCAACGTGCCGATCAGCTCGGTGATCTCCGAGGCGCTGCCCGTCACGTTGCAGCTGACCTTCCTCGGCGTCCTCGGCGCGATCGTGGTGGCCCTCGTGCTCGGGCTGACCGGAGCGCTCTACCGGGACCGCTGGCCCGACCAGCTCACCCGGCTGCTGTCGATGGCGGGCATCTCCATCCCGTCGTTCTGGCTGGCGATCCTGCTCATCCAGCAGCTGTCGACGATCGGCGGCGGGTCGCTGCCGAGCGGGCACTACGTGCCGCCGTCGGAGTCGTTCAGCGGCTGGCTGCAGCACATGATCCTGCCCGCCGTCGCCCTCGCCGTGCCGGTCGGATGCGCGCTGGCCCGGGTCGTGCGCACCTCGATGGTGGAGGAGCTCGACAAGGACTACGTGCGCACCGCGATCGGCGCCGGGCTGCCACCGATCGTGGTGGTCGGCCGCAACGTGCTGCGCAACGCCCTGCTGACCCCGATGACCGTCCTCGGTCTGCAGGTCGGCTACCTGATCGGTGGCGCGATCATCATCGAGGCCATCTTCACGCTGCCGGGCATGGGCACGCAGATCATGAGCGCCGTGCAGCAGAACGACATCGGGCTGGCCCGGGGACTGGTGATCGTCATCGCGCTCGGCTTCGTCATCGTGAACCTCGTCGTCGACCTGCTGTACCTGGCGGCGAACCCCCGACTCCGAGGAGCACAGGCATGATCGCGCGGGCCGTCCATGCCATCCAGGCCGTCGGGTCCGGCGTCCGCCGGCTGCCGCTGCCGGCCAGGATCTGCCTCGGCCTGCTGCTGGTGGTCGTCGCGGTCGGGGTCGCCGCGCCGTGGCTCGTCCGGCACGACCCGACCCAGGTCGCCCTCGCCGCGCCGTCGACCGGCCCGAACGGTGACTTCTGGTTCGGCGTCGACCGGCTCGGCCGGGACATCTTCTCCCGCCTGGTCGCCGGCACCCGGCGCTCACTGATCGTCGGCTTCTGCTCCGCCGGGCTGGCGTTGCTCGCCGGGGCGGTCCTCGGCGCGGTCGCGGCCACCAGCCGGCGCGCCGTCGACGAGATCATCATGCGGGTGCTGGACGTCGTGATGGCGTTCCCCACCATCGTGCTCGCCGCGATCCTGGTCGTCGCGTACGGCAACGACAGCCTCCCGGTCCTCGTCGGCGCCATCGGCTTCGTCTTCACCCCGCAGATCGCGCGGCTGGTCCGGGCCAACGTCGCCGCCCAGTACCACGAGGACTACGTCGCCGCCGAGCGCGTGATCGGCGCCGGGCGCTGGCACATCGTCGTGCGGCACGTCGCCCGCAACTGCGCGGCGCCGATCCTGGTGTACGCGACGATCATGGTGGCCAACGCGATCGTCTTCGAGGCGTCGCTGTCGTTCATCGGCGGCGGTCTGCAGCCGGAGGCGGGTCCGTCGTCCTGGGGCAGCGTCATCGCCTACGGGCAGCAGCTGCTGGCCAGCAAGGGCTGGTGGGCGACCTTCTTCCCCGGCCTGCTGATCCTGCTGACCGTGCTGAGCCTGAACATCCTGGCGGAGGGCATCTCCGACGCCTGGGCGGCACCGGCCGGCCGGCGCCGCGGCGGGTCCGGCGAGCCGCTGGACAAGGCGGTCGCCGGTGACCGTACGCCGGTCGCCCTGCCGGGCCTGGCCGAGGCGGCGGCCCGGATCGCCGCCGCGGCCCGCCCGCCGGTCACCGCGGCGCCCGTGCTGTCCGTGCGTGACCTCCGCGTCGGCTTCCCCGGCAGCCACAACGGCGTCGACATCGTCGACGGGGTGAGCTTCGACGTGCGCCCCGGCGAGGTGCTCGGGCTCATCGGCGAGTCCGGTTGCGGCAAGTCGCTCACCGCGCTGACGCTGATGGGCCTGCAGCCGCGCGGCGCCCGGGTCGGCGGCACCGTCGACTTCGCCGGCACCGACCTGCTCCCCCTGCGCGGCGCCGCCCGGCGGGCCGTGACGGGCCGGCAGGTCGCGATGATCTACCAGGACGCGCTGTCGGCGCTCAACCCGTCGATGACCGTCCGGTCGCAGCTCAAGCAGGTCATCCGCCGCGGCGGCACGCGCACGGCGCCGGAGCTGATGACCCTCGTCGGGCTGGATCCCGCCCGGACACTGTCGTCCTACCCGCACGAGCTGTCCGGCGGGCAGCGGCAGCGCGTCGTCATCGCGATGGCGCTGGCCCGCGACCCGAAGCTGGTCGTCGCGGACGAGCCGACCACCGCGCTGGACGTCACCGTCCAGGCGCAGGTCATCGAGCTGCTGCTGCGGCTGCGTGCCGAGCTCGGCTTCGCGCTCGTCCTCGTCTCGCACGACCTGGCACTGGTCAGCGACGTCTGCGACCGGATCGCGGTGATGTACGGCGGGCACATCGTCGAGCACGGCGCCACCGCGGCCGTCCTGGCCGCGCCGGCCCATCACTACACCCGTGGACTGCTGGGCTCGGTGCTGTCGCTGGAGTCGCAGGCGCCGAGGCTGGTGCAGATCAGCGGCACGGTGCCCTCACCCGCGGACTTCCCGGCCGGCTGCCGCTTCGCCGACCGCTGCCCGGTCGCGACCGAGCGCTGCGACCGGCAGCGCCCGGTGCTCGCCGAGCTCAACGGTCACCTGGCGGCCTGCCACCACCCGGCACCACGCGACAACGATGTGAAGGTGGCTGTCCAATGACCGCACCGTCCCCCGTGAACCCGGGGAGCCTGGCGGAGCTGCGTGAGGTCAGCGTCGAGCACCGGGCGCCCGGCGGTTCGCTGCTCAACCGCGACCGCGTGCACGCCCTCACCGGCGCGGACGTCACCGTCGCGCCCGGCGAGACGGTCGGCGTCGTCGGCGAGTCCGGATGCGGCAAGTCGACCCTGGTGAAGGTCCTCGTCGGCCTGCAGCGGCCGACCGCGGGCACGGTCATGCTCGGCGGCCGCGACATCTGGCGGCTGGGCACCACCGAGCGTCGGCGGCACATCGGCCGCACCGTCGGCATGGTCTTCCAGGACCCGTCGACGTCGCTCAACCGCCGCCTGCCCGTCGAGCGGATCATCGCCGATCCGCTGGACGTGCAGCGGTGGCGCAGCCCGCGGGAACGGCAGCAGCGCGTCGGGGAGCTGCTGCACCTCGTCGGCCTGCCGTCCTCGGCCCGCGACGCGCTGCCCACGCACCTGTCCGGCGGGCAGCGGCAGCGGGTGGCGATCGCCCGCGCGCTCGCCCTGGAGCCGGCGCTGCTCGTCGCCGACGAGCCGACCTCCGCGCTGGACGTGTCGGTGCGGGCGCAGATCCTCAACCTGCTCATGGATCTGCGCGAGCGGCTCGGGCTCGCCATGGTGTTCGTGTCGCACGACCTGCAGACGGTCCGGCGCGTGTCGGACCGGATCGTCACCATGTACCTCGGCCGCGTGGTCGAGGAGCTGCCGGTCGCGCGCATCGAGCGGGGGCGCCACCCGTACACGCAGGCGCTCTTCTCCGCGACACCCGGACTGCTGCGACCGATGCGTCCGATCCCGCTGACCGGCCCGGTCCCGTCGGCGGTGCGCCCGCCGTCGGGATGTCCCTTCCGCACGCGGTGCTGGCGCGCCACCGACACGTGCGCCACCGCGATGCCGCCCTACGCCGAGGACAGCGCCGACCCGGCCCAGCGGTACCGCTGCTACCACCCTGTCACCGACTACTCGGATCTGCACCGCCCGGCCGGCTCGGCCGACGGCGCCGATCGATCCACTGAGGAGCACGTATGACCAGCACCATCACCTCCACGACCGGCGCGGCGGCCACCGCGGGATCCACGGTGCCCAGGGGCCTGACCGGCGTGGTGCCGCCGGTGTGCACCCCGCTCACCCCGGATCTGGAGGTGGACGTCGCGTCGCTGCTGCGCCTGGTCGACTTCCAGCTGGCCGGCGGCGTGGACGGGTTGTTCGTGCTCGGCTCCTCCAGCGAGGTGGCGTTCCTGCCGGACCGGCACCGCGCCACGGTCGTCGACGCGGTCGTGCGGCACGTCGCCGGGCAGGTGCCGGTGCTGGTCGGGGTCATCGACATGACGACCCTGCGGGTGCTGGACCACGCGCACCGGGCCGTGCGCGCCGGCTGCGCCGGCATCGTCGTCACCGCGCCGTTCTACACGCGGACCCACCCGGCGGAGGTCGAGCTGCACCTGCGGCGCGTCGCCGAGCAGTGCCAGACCCCGGTGTACGCCTACGACCTGCCGGTGTCGGTGCACACCCGGCTCGACCCGCAGATGCTCCTGCGGCTCGCCGCCGACGGGGTCCTCGCCGGGCTCAAGGACTCCACCGGCGACGACGCCGGGCTGCGGGACCTGCTCACCGCGCGCGACGACGCCGGGCTGTCCACGTTCAGCGTGCTCACCGGCTCGGAGCTGACCGTCGACAACGCGCTGCGGATGGGCGCCGACGGGGTGGTGCCCGGCCTGGGCAACGTCGATCCGCACGGGTACGCGACGCTCTACCGGCACGCGGTGGCCGGCGAGTGGGACCTCGCGGCCCGCGAGCAGGAGCGGCTGCTGCGGCTGATGCGGATCGTGCACGTGGGCTCGCCGGCGCGGATGGGCCGCGGATCCTCGGCGCTGGGCGCGTTCAAGGCGGCCCTGCGGCTGCGCGGCGTCATCGACCACGCGGTCACCGCGCCGCCGCAGATCCAGCTCGACGACGCCGAGATCGACGCCGTGCGGCGCACGCTGGTGGCGACGGGGCTGCTGTGACCGAGGGCACCACTGGCCGGCGCCGCGCGTGGATCGCGGTCGACATCGGCGGCACGAAGATCGCGGCGGGGCTGGTCGAGGACACCGACCGGGTCCTGGAACGCACCCAGGTCGGCACACCGAGCGGCGGCCCGGCGATCCTCGACGCAGCCGCGCGGCTCGTCCGGGAGATGCACGGGCTCGCCGAGCGGTGGGGGGTCGAGGTGGGCGCCGCCGGCGTCGGCGCCCCCGGCGTCATCGACCCGGCGACCGGGACGGTCCGCTCGGCCACCGACATCGTGCCCGGCTGGGCCGGGACCGCGGTGAGCGCCGAGCTGACCGCCCGCACAGGCCTGCGGACCACCGTCGCCAACGACGTGCGCGTCGCCGCGATGGGCGTGGCGCGGGACCCGGCGGTCGCGCCGTTCCGGGACGTCCTGCACGTCTCGATCGGCACCGGTGTCGGCGGCGCCCTGCTGCGGCACGGTGCCGCGGTGGCGGGCCCGCACGCCAGCACCGGGGAGCTGGCGCATCTGCTCGTCCCCGTGCGCGGCGCGATCCCGTGCGGCTGCGGGCGCATGGACCATCTCGAGGCGGCGGTCGCGGGTCCGGCCATCGCCGCGGTGTACGCGCGGCACGTGGGCGTCGACGCGCTGTCGCTCACCGAGGTCGTGGCGCGGCTGCGCGCGGGCGACCGGGTCGCGGACATCGTGGTCCGCGGCGCGGGCCGCCTGCTCGGTCGTGCCCTGGCCGGCCTGGTCGCCGCCGTGGACGTCGACGCGGTGACCCTCGGCGGTGGTGTCGCGCTCAACGTCGCCGAGTTCAGCGGCGCCGTCGGCGAGGCATTCCGCGAGGAGGCGCTCCCGCCGCTGCGGTCCGTGCCCGTCCTCGTGCCGGCCACCGGCGCCGACACCGCGCTGCTGGGGGCGGCGCACCTGGCCCGCACGGCCGCTGCCGCGCACCGCTGAACCTCTCGCCATCCGTACAGGAGCAACATGAACCTCACCGATCTCATGACGGCGATCCGCGGTGGACTCGTCGTGTCGTGCCAGGCCGGTCCCGCGCATCCGCTGCGGGACACGGCCACGATCCGCCGCCTCGCCGAGGCCGCCGTGCTCGGCGGCGCCACCGCCGTGCGCTGCGGCGGGGTCGGTGGCCTGGCCGATGTCCGTGCCGTCGCCGACGCCGTCACGGTGCCGGTCATCGGGCTGACGAAGCGCGGCGACAGCGGCGTGTTCATCACGCCGACCGTCGCCGACGCGCTGGAGGTGCTGGCGGCCGGGGCGGACGTCGTGGCGACCGACGCCACGGCCCGTCCCCGCCCGGACGGCGCTTCCCTGCGTGACACAGTCCGGGCGGTGCACGACGCCGGCGGCCTCGTCATGGCCGACGTGTCCACAGTGGATGAAGGAGTCGCGGCGGCCGCCTGCGGCGCGGACCTCATCGCCACCACGCTGTCGGGGTACACCCCGCACAGCAGGCAGCTCACCGGCCCCGACCTCGCCCTCGTGCGCGAGCTGGCGGCCGAGGTGGCGTCGGTGCCGGTCGTCGCCGAAGGGCGCTACCACCGGCCCGAGCACGTCCGGCAGGCCCTGGACGCGGGCGCGGCCGCCGTGGTCGTCGGCACCGCGATCACCGATCCGGCCTGGATCACCAGCAGGTTCGCCGAGGTGACCGACCGATGACGCCGGTGCCGCTCGGGCGGCCCCCGTTCGACCCGGCCGTCGACACGGTGCTGGAGCGGATGCGCGCCGACGGCACCCTGGTCCCGGTGACCGCGGACCAGATCGCCGGGCGTCGCGCGAGCGCCGTGCCGGAGGACCTCTCGGCGTTCCCGGTCGACCGGCGGGACCTGACCATCGCCGGCCATCAGGGTGCGGCCCTGCGGGTGTCGGTGTTCCACGGGTCCACTGTGGATGGACCGGCGCCGGTGGTGCTGCACTTCCACGGCGGCGGCATGATGCTGGGGGACCGCTTCGCCGGCATGTCCGCCGTGCTGCCCTGGGTGGTCGAGCACGGTGCGGTGGCCGTGACCGTCGACTACCGGCTCGCCCCCGAGCACCCGGACCCGGTCCCGGTGGAGGACTGCTACGCGGCGCTGCTCTGGGTCGCCGGGCACGCCGCCGAGCTCGGTGCCGATCCGGCCCGGATCGTGCTCGTCGGGGCCAGCGCCGGCGGCGGCCTGGCGGCCGGCGTGGCGCTGCTGGCCCGCGACCGAGGGGGACCGGCGCCGCTCGGGCAGATGCTGATCTGCCCGATGCTCGACGACCGGGACCAGACGGTGTCGATGCGGCAGTTCGACGGTGTCGGCGCCTGGGACCGGGGCAGCATCCGCACCGGCTGGACCGCCCTGCTCGGCGACCGCCGGGGCACCGCGGACGTGTCGATCTACGCGGCACCCGGCCGCGCGACCAGCCTCGCGGGCCTGCCGGCGACGTTCATCGACGTGGGCTCGGCCGAGGTCTTCCGGGACGAGGACGTCGCCTTCGCCACCCGGATCTGGGCCGACGGCGGTGTCGCGGAGCTGCACGTGTGGCCGGGCGGCACGCACGGCTGGGACCAGCTCGTCCCGCGGTCGCCGATGGCCCGCCAGGCCGTGCGGGCCCGTGACGAGTGGATCGCCCGGCTGCTGCGGCGGTGACCGGCAGGGCCGGGCACCGCGGGCGTCAGGCCCGCTCGGCGCAATGTATCGCAGATGCGCAATCCTGCCTGCCGCCGGGCGTTTTCGTCAGGGCCCGGATCGTCGCCGCGCGGTGCGGAGGGCATGCTGGACGCGCCCGCCGCTCGAACGACCATGCCTGGAGCGTCCATGACCGCGCTGCCCCGTGCCGCCGCGCTGACCCTCGCGCAACGGATCCGCCTGCTGTCCGGCGGTGACGTCTGGCGGACCCGGGCGCTGCCCGAGGCCGGCGTGCCGGCCGCCGTGCTGAGCGACGGGCCGCACGGCCTGCGGTTCCAGGCCGACGCCGGCGACCATCTCGGCGTCACCGGCAGCGAACGGTCCACGTGCTTCCCGACGGCGGTGACCATCGCCAGCGCCTGGGACGAGGACCTGGCGGAGCGGATCGGGCAGGCCCTCGCCGTCGAGGCGCGGGCCCTGGGCGTCGACGTGGTGCTCGGGCCGGGCCTGAACATCAAGCGGCACCCGCTGTGCGGCCGCAACTTCGAGTACTTCTCCGAGGACCCGCTGCTCAGCGGCCGGCTCGCCGCGGCGATGGTGACCGGCCTGCAGCAGCACGGGGTCGGGGCCTGCCTCAAGCACTTCGCGGTCAACAACCAGGAGTCCCACCGGTTCGTCGTCGACGCGGTCGTCGACGAGCGGACCCTGCGCGAGCTGTACCTGTCCGGCTTCGAGCACGCGGTGAGGGCCGCCCGGCCGTGGCTGGTCATGGCGGCGTACAACAACGTCAACGGCCACCCGGCGACCCAGCACCACCGCCTGCTCACCGGCATCCTGCGCGACGAGTGGGGCTTCGACGGCCTCGTGGTCAGCGACTGGGCCGCCACCAACGACCGGGTCGCCGCCGTCGCCGCCGGCATGGACCTGGAGATGCCCGGCAGCCACGGCCTGTTCGACCGTGAGGTCGAGGAGGCGGTCACGTCCGGGCGCCTGCCCGCCGAGCTGGTGACCGAATCCGCCCAGCGGGTGCTCGACCTGGTGGCGAGGTCGGCGCGGACCCGGGGTCCCGCGATCCCCGTCGACGACCACGACGCCCTGGCGCGCCGCGCCGCCGCCGAAGGCACCGTGCTGCTCACCAACGACGGCGTCCTGCCGCTGGACCCCGGCCGCTCGGTCGCGCTGATCGGCGCGTTCGCGGAGCATCCCCGGTACCAGGGCAGCGGCAGCTCCCAGGTCACCCCGACCCGGATCAGCACCGCCCTGGACGAGCTGACCCGCCGCGGCGTGACCGTCACCTATACGCCCGGGTACGACCCCGTCCACGCGCGCCCCGAACCCGGCCTGATCGCCGAGGCCGTCGCCGCCGCCCGCGCCGCCGACGTCGCCGTCGTCATGGTCGGGCTTCCGCCGGCCAAGGAGAGCGAAGGGTTCGACCGCACCGACCTCGCGCTGCCCGCACAGCACGACGAGCTCGTCGCGGCCGTCTGTGCGGCCAACCCGCGCACCGTCGTCGCGCTGTCCAACGGCGCGCCGGTGCTCATGCCGTGGAAGGACGCCCCGGCGGCGATCGTCGAGTCCTACCTCGGCGGTCAGGCCGGTGGCGCGGCCCTCGCCGACGTGCTCTACGGCGACGTCGAACCGTCCGGGAGGCTGGCCGAGTCGTTCCCGGCGTCGCTGGAGGACGTCGCCGCGGACCCGTACTTCCCCGGCGACCCCCACCAGGTCGAGTACCGGGAAGGCCTGTACGTCGGCTACCGGTACCACACGACCGCACAGCGTGAGCCGCTGTTCCCGTTCGGGCACGGGCTCAGCTACACCACCTTCGAATGGGACGGCATCGGCGTGGACCGCGCCACCGTCCAGGCGGGTGACGACGTCACCGTCACCGTGACCGTCACCAACACCGGCCCGCGACCGGGTGCCGACGTGGTGCAGATCTACCGGCACGACCGCACCGGGGTCGTCGCCCGCCCCCGCCGCGAGCTCGCCGGGTTCGCGAAGGTCCACCTGGAGCCGGGGGAGCGGCGGACCGTCGCCGTCACCGTCGCGGCCAGGGCGTTCGCGTTCTACGACGTACGCGTCGCCGGCTGGCGGATCCCGTCAGGTGCCCACGACCTGGAGGTGGCGCGGTCCAGCGCGGACGTGGTCGGCGTGGTCACGATCGCGGTGGAGGGCGGCGTCAGCACCGCCGCCGAGCCGGCCGGCGCGCCGCTGGTCGCCGCCGGCGACGAGCAGTTCGAGCGGCGGCTGGGGCACCCGGTCCCGCGGCCCCGGCCGGTGCGCCCCTTCACCCGCCAGTCCACCCTCGACGAGGTCGGCACGACCCGCCCCGGCCGGCTGCTCAAGGCGATCCTGTGGCGGATGGCCCCGATCGACGACGACGTCCGGGCGGACCCGGCCGCGCTCGCCATGTACGAGCACGGCATCAACGAGCTGCCGCTGCGCGGCGCCGCCATCTTCTCCGACGGCCGCCTGCGCCTGGGCACCGTCGACGCCCTCGTGCACCTGTTCAACGGGCGACCGGGCCGGGCCGCCGCCCGCGCGCTGACCTCGCTCGCCACGGCGGTGCGCCGGCGGGTGGGCCGGCGGTGACCGGCGCGGTGGCGAGAAACTTGTGGTACGTGGCTTTCCCGCCACTGTCCGGGCGGCCCGTGCCGATGTGACGCTGCACGGGTGAGAGGAGGGGCAGCCGTGACCGACGGGGTGCATCGAGTCGTGGTGCTCGTGCTCGACGGGGCCAAGCCGCTCGACGTGGGCATTCCCGCGCAGGTGTTCACCAACCGGCCGAGCATGCCGTACGCGGTGCACGTGTGCGGGGCCGCGCCGGGGCTGGTGGCCGGTGGGGACGGGCTCGCGTACCACGTCGCCGAGGGGCTCGACGCGTTCGACGCGGCCGACACCGTGTTCATCCCCGGGTACCGCAACCCGGATCGCGAGGAGCCGCCGGCCGAGGTCGTCGCCGCGCTCCGCGCCGCCCACGCGCGCGGGGTCCGGCTCGCCGCGATCTCGACCGGGGCGTTCGCGCTCGCCGCGACCGGGCTGCTGGACGGCAAGCGGGCCACCACGCACTGGCATTACACGCGTGAGCTGGCCCGGCGCCATCCGGCGATCCTCGTCGACGAGGACGTGCTGTTCGTGGACGAGGGGGAGGTGCTCACCTCGGCCGGGGCGGCCAGCGGGATCGACCTGTGCCTGCATCTCGTGCGCCGCGACCACGGCGTCGCGCTGGCCAATCACGTGGCGCGGCGGCTCGTGGCGGCGCCGTACCGCAGCGGGGGACAGGTGCAGTACATCCCGCGCAGCGTGCCGGAGGCGGTCGGCGAGCACTTCGCGGCGACCCGGCAGTGGGCCCTCGAACGGCTCGACGAGCCGCTCGCGCTCGAGGACCTGGCCCGCAACGCGAACGTGTCGGCGCGGACGCTGTCACGGCGGTTCGTGGAGGAGACCGGGTACACGCCGACGCAGTGGATCCTGCGGGCGCGGGTGGACCGGGCGCGGGAGCTGCTGGAGCGCAGCGGGCTCGGGGTGGAGCAGGTCGCGGCGCGGGTCGGGCTCGGGACCGGGTCCAACCTGCGGCTGCACTTCCAGCGGATTCTGGGCACGTCGCCGAGTGAGTACCGCAAGACGTTCGCCCGCCCGAACGGCTCGGCGGCGGCGCGGTCGGGTGGCGGGATCCTTGCGGAGACTGGCGAACCATCCGCTGTCGGCTGACCTCGCAAACCAGCACGATTGACGCATGTCAGGACGAATTGCCATCAACGGGTTCGGTCGCATCGGGCGTGGCGTGCTGCGCGCGATCGTCGAACGCGACAGCGACCTCGAGGTCGTCGCCGTCAACGATCTCGCCGCGCCGGCGGCGTTGGCGCAGCTGCTGAAGTACGACACCACGCTCGGGCGCTTCGGGCGCATCGTCGCGGTCGACGGCGACGACCTGCTCGTCGACGGCCGGCGCATCCACGCGCTCGCCGAGCGGGAGCCGCTCAAGCTGCCGTGGGCCGAGCTGGGCGTCGACATCGTGCTCGAGACCACCGGCCGGTTCACCGCCGCCGACGCGGCCCGCGCGCACCTCGAGGCCGGCGCCGAGCGGGTGCTCGTCGGCGCGCCCTCCGCCGGGGCCGACGTGACGCTCGCGTACGGCGTGAACACCGAGGCGTACGACCCGTACCGCCACACGATCGTGTCGAACGCCTCCTGCACCACCAACGCCCTCGCGCCGCTCGCCGCCGTGCTCGACGGGCTGGCCGGGATCGAGCACGGGTTCATGACCACCGTGCACGCGTACACCCAGGAGCAGAACCTCCAGGACGGCCCGCACCGGGACCCGCGCCGGGCCCGGGCCGCCGGGGTGAACATCGTGCCGACCACCACCGGCGCCGCCAAGGCGATCGGGCTCGTCCTGCCGGGCCTGGCCGGGCGGCTGTCCGGTGACTCGATCCGGGTGCCGGTCCCGGTCGGCTCGCTGGTCGAGCTCAACGCGACCGTCGAGACGGAGGTGACGCGCGACGCCGTCCTGGACGCCTACCGGAAGGCGGCCGAGGGTCCGCTCAAGGGCATCCTGTCGTACTGCACGGACCCCATCGTCAGCGCGGACATCGTCGGCGACCCGGCGTCGTGCATCTTCGACTCGGCGCTGACCAGGGTCGACGGTCGGCACGTGAAGGTCGTCGGCTGGTACGACAACGAGTGGGGCTTCGCCAACCGCGTCGTGGACACCCTGACGCTGATGAGCACGAGCCGGATCGCCTAGAACCGGAGCCCGTCCGGGTACTAGGTTCGGTACCCGTGGGTGCACTCGGGCGGGTCGGCGCAGGCTTCGCGGCGGGACCGGAGTTGTCGCTGCTGGACGGGCGGCTGGGAATCGCGCCGCCGGACGGGGCCCGGGTCGAGGCGCGGCCGCAGTCGCTGATGGGGGTGGCGGCGTCAGCGCGGACCGAGACCCGGGTGGTGTACGACGTGGACGGCGAACGGCTGGTGCTGCTGGCGACCGAGCTGTTCCGGACGGTGGCCGGTGATCTCGGGGCGACCGTCGGTGCGATGGTCGCGTCCGGGCCACTGCCCGCCGGTCAGCGGCTCGTGCCGATCCCGGTCCCGGGTGACGCGGTGGCCTACGGCTACCAGCCGCTGGACACGACGCGTCAGGCCGTGCCGATCGCGGACGCGTTCGTCCGGGCCGGGGACGCGAGCATCGTGCGGGTGCAGCTGTTCGTGTCGCCGAACGCCGCCGACGACCCGGACGGTCTGGCCGGGCTCGCCGCGCGGATCCTGTCCACCGTCACCCCGGGCGGGCGTAAGCCCGGCGCGGCGGCCGGCACGAGGACGCTGGCCGGGCTGGACGGCCGGCCGGTCCTGGCCCTGGACGCGCCGGCCGGTTGGGTCGCCTACCAGGAGTTCGGCCTGTCGTTCGCGGTGCTGCGCCTGCGGCGGCTGACGCCGCTGGACGGGCCGTACGTGGCGGGCAGCGTGTACCGGGGCAGCGCACCGTCGCTCGTGCACACCGCCTTCCCGCAGGACGCGGTGACCCGGACCGGCGGGCGGCTGCTCGGGCTGCCGACCGACTGGATCCACGTGTTCCCGAAGGACGACGGCGCCCCGCCCCGGCACCTGCGGGAGGCGCTCGTCGAGGACGGCGGCGGGCAGTTCGTCCACGCCATGGCCGAGACCGGGGACGTCGCCTACGAACAGGAGATCGACGCATTGCTGGGATCCGTGCGGCGGTGCTGACCGGGCCGGGGCTCAGGCGGGAGTGACCTCCACCGGCAGCTTCGTCGGGGCCAGCATCACCCACGGGTTGCGGAACACCGCCGATTCGGTGTCGACGGCGATCGTCCGGTACCGCCGCAGCAGCAGCTCCATCGCGATCCGCGCCTCCAGGCGGGCCAGCGGCGCGCCGATGCAGAAGTGGATGCCGTGCCCGAAGGTCAGGTGCGGGTTCGGGGTGCGCCGGATGTCGAAGCGCGCCGGGTCGGCGAAGACCCGGGCGTCGCGGTTGGCGGCGGCCAGCCAGGCGACGACGACGTCGCCCTCCGGCACGGTCACCCCGCCGACGACGGTGTCCGTGCTGGCCCGCCGGGCCAGGCGCGGGAACGGGGTGCGCAGGCGCAGCACCTCCTCGATAGCGTCCGGCAGGAGCGCCGGGTCGGCCCGCAGCGCCGCCGCCGCGTCCGGGTGCTGGTCGAGGGTGGCGACCGTGTTGCCCAGCGTCGCCGTCGTCGTGATGTGCCCGGCGAGCAGCAGCAGCCCGACGAACCCGATGATCTCCTCGTCGTCGAGCTGTTCGCCGTCGGCCTCCGCGTGCACCAGCCCGCTGGTGAGGTCGTCGCCGGGGGCCGCGCGACGCGCGCGCACGTGCCGCAGGAGGTACTCGTTCATCTCCCGCAGCACCGGTGCGACCGCGCGGACCCGCTGGTCGTCCATCATCCGGGTCAGCGGATCGTCCGGGCCGATCTCGGGCCGCTCGAACAGCGCGTCGGCCCACCGCCGGAACACCGGCCGGTCCTCCGCCGGGATGCCGAGCAGCTCGGCGATGACGATGACGGGCAGCGGGTACGCCAGGTCGTCGACCAGGTCGAACCGCCGCGCATCGGCGACCTCGTCGAGCAGTTCCTCGGTGACCGCGGTGATGCGCGGGGCCAGGCCGGCCACCACCCGCGGCGTGAACGCCCGGCTCACCAGCCGCCGCAGCGAGTCGTGGCGGGGCGGGTCCATCTGGACGAAGTTGCCGCGCCGGAACAGCTCCAGGTCCTCCTGGCGGGGCAGCAGGTCGCCCAGGTCGGAGGAGAACCGGTGCGGGTCGCCGAGCACCGACGTGACCTCGGGGTGCCCGAGCACCAGCCAGGAGCGTTGCCGCTCGTCGTAGTGCACGTCGCCGGCGAGGCGCGCGTGCTCCAGCCAGGTGAACAGGTCCGGCAGCGTGCGGGTCGTCATCTCCGGTCACTCCCCTCGCGGGTACGCCGGTCGCGGGCTACCCGCCGGACGGACCCGCAAACCGTGCCGTGCGGTCCCGTCAGCCCCGTGTCACGGCCCCGCCAGCGGGTAGGCGGGCTTCCCGAGCGGACGGGTGCCGCAGGCTGGCAGGAGGTCGGACGATGGTGCTGCACAGGGCGGGCCAGCAACGGCGGCCGCCGGTCGCGGACGGCAACCCGTTCGCGACGGTCGCCAACCCGGCGCTGGCCGAGCAGGTGTCCGGTCCCCGCGACGCGCTGGCCGAGGATCCGGTGCCCGCCGACACCGCCTGGCAGCTCGTGCACGACGAGCTCATGCTCGACGGCAACGCCCGGCTGAACCTCGCCACGTTCGTGACGACCTGGATGGAGCCGCAGGCGGTCCGCCTCATGACCGAGTGCGTCGACAAGAACATGATCGACAAGGACGAGTATCCGCAGACCGCCGAGTTCGAACGGCGCTGCGTCAGCATCCTCGCCGACCTGTGGCACGCCCCGGACCCGGCCGGCGTGGTCGGCTGCTCGACGACCGGGTCCAGCGAGGCGTGCATGCTCGCCGGCCTGGCCCTGAAGCGGCGCTGGTCGGCCGGGCGCGCGGCCGGCGAGGTCCGGCGGCCCAACCTCGTGATGGGCATCAACGTGCAGGTCTGCTGGGAGAAGTTCTGCAACTACTGGGAGGTCGAGCCCCGGCTGGTGCCGATGGAGGGCGACCGGCTGCACCTGACCGCGCAGGAGGCGGTGGCGCACTGCGACGAGAACACCATCGGCGTGGTCGCGGTCCTCGGCTCGACGTTCGACGGCAGCTACGAGCCGGTCGCCGAGATCGCGGCGGCGCTCGACGCCCTGCAGCGGCGCACCGGATGGGACATCCCGCTGCACGTCGACGGCGCCTCCGGGGCGATGATCGCGCCCTTCCTGGACCCGGACCTGGAGTGGGACTTCCGGCTCGGGCGGGTCGCCTCCATCAACACCTCGGGGCACAAGTACGGCCTGGTGTACCCCGGCGTCGGCTGGGTCCTGTGGCGCGACCGCGACGCCCTGCCGGAGGACCTCATCTTCAACGTCAACTACCTCGGCGGCAGCATGCCGACCTTCGCGCTGAACTTCTCCCGGCCGGGTGCGGAGGTCGTCGCGCAGTACTACACCTTCTTCCGCCTCGGCCGCGCCGGCTTCCGCGCCGTCCAGCAGGCGTCCCGCGACGTGGCCCTCCACCTCTCCGGCGAGATCGCCGCCATGGGCCCGTTCCGGCTGCTGACCCGCGGTGACCAGCTGCCGGTGTTCGCGTTCACCACCAACGCCGACGTCGAGGCGTTCAACGTGTTCGACGTGTCCCGGAGGCTGCGCGAACGCGGCTGGCTGGTCCCGGCGTACACCTTCCCCGCCAACCGCACCGATCTCACCGTGCTCCGGGTCGTGGTCCGCAACGGCTTCACCCACGACCTGGCCGACCTGCTGCTCGCCGACCTGCGGCGGCTGCTGCCCGAGCTGGAGGCCCAGCCCGGGCCGCTGCACACCGCCGGCGACGCCACCGGATTCCACCACTGAGGGCCGCTACAGTCACCCGCTCACTCACCCGATGCCGGCACCGGCCGGGCGTAGCATGGGACTTGCCTGCGAGACGACCGGGCGAAGCTGGTAAAACAGTGGAGCCGGATAGCACCAGGAGATCGAAAGGTCGATCGGTGTTGTCGAATACCTGAACCGGTAGCGCCGGAGAGGGTAGATCGCCTCGCAGGTTAATTTGCGTCCCCAGACGCGGCCCCAGGCAGCACTCCAGCACCGGGGCCCCGGCGCGCCGGTCAGGCGCTGAACGCCCCGCGCAGCATGTCGCCCCAGCCGGCCTGGATCATGCTGGTGAAGCGCCACTCGCCGCCCGTCTTGGCCATCACGTCGACGTATCGCATGTGCTGCACCTGCTCGCCGGTGGTGACCGTGCTGTCGGTGACGACGACCGCCAGGTCGGCGTTGAGGAACACGGGCCGGCGGTGGTTGTCCAGCCGCGGCCGCGGCTCGCCGACGGCGGCGCCCATCGCCTGGATGAACGTGGCGCGGTCCCACTGCTGGGTCACGCACTCGCCGGCCGAGTCGTTCGTCGTCACCGTCAGCGGGAACAGCGCGACGTCGGCCATGCGCTCGACGTCACCCCGCTCGGCGAGCGCGTCGTAGGCGGTGAACCAGTCCAGCAGCCGCGTGACGTCCTCGTCCTCGGGCGTGTAGGCGGCGCTGGTGATCGGGCTCTGGTCGGACAACGTCACTCCTTGGATCAGTTTCTCTGTACGCCGTAGAGAGTAACCGCGCTCCGCCCGTCCGGCAACCGCATTCGAAGCCGGGATGACGGCACGCGGGCTGCCAGAGATGTGCGCGACGCGCGGCAACGCAACGACAGGGTCCGCTGCGCCAGTGCTGACGCCGAGATCTTCGGCTTCCTCGCCGACTACTCACGCGAGGCGGTCATCCCCGGGCTGTTCCCGGAACCGGAGGACTGAACGGGTGCGGGCCGCCACGGCAAGTGCGGCGGCGAGCCGCTACTGCGGCTCGGGTGCCGGGTCCCGGCGCAGCCACCGCTCGTCCAGCGACGCCGGCGGGGCGGGGGCGCCGAGGTCGGCCGGGCGGTACCCGGTCGGGTAGCCCGGGTAGGTGCGGTTGCGGGGTGACGTTCCCAGCTTCGACACCCGTCGGGGCGGCAGGAGCAGCCACACCGCCGCCGCCCGGGCCCGCAGCGTCGCCCCGGACAGGGCGGTCAGCCAGCGTGGGGCGGGGCGGAAGCCGAACGCGGCGAGCATCGGCGGGTCCAGCATCGCGCGGACCCCCAGGCGGGCCATCGGCCGCAGCGGCGCCGGGAACCAGCTCGCGAACAGCCCGACCGTGTACTGCCCGACCCGGGCGTTGGCGTCGCTGTAGCGGAAGTTGGCCGCCTCGTAGTCGCGCTTGAACGCCCGGAACTCCTCGAAGTCCGACGGGATGTCGCGGATCGCCATGCGCAGCCCGACCTGGCGGTAGAAGTGGAACGCGGCGAGGCGCTCGTGCTCGGTGAGCGGCCGCCAGCCGAAGCGGTCCAGCCAGTCGATCGGGTCGTAGACGAACGTGGCCAGCACATACCGCATGTCGTCGTTGTCGATGGCATACCGGCCGTGGGCGCGGTTGATGACCCGCAGCGCCTCCCTGCCTCGCGGCGAGTCGTAGCCGTGCGCGGCCAGCTCCGCCATGAGCAGCTGCGTGTCGTCGTAGCGGCGCTGCGGCCGGTCCCGGAACTCGCCGGTCGCGTCGAGCAGGGCCGAGATCGACGGCACGCAGTACGTGCGGAACAACGCGAACTCGAGCGCCCTCGTGTAGTCCCAGGGGAACTCGTGACCGGCGGAGATCCGGTAGATCTCCTCGTGGTCGCGCGCCGGGTCCAGTTGCTCGATCCGTCTGCGCCAGCGCATCCGGTCAGCGACCACGGCACCCACCTCCGCCGTCAGCGTGCCACGGATCCGTCGCTGCCGGAAGCAGACGTTCCTGTGGAGCAAGCACGGCGCGAACACGCTCGTCGGACCCGACGGGATGGGCCCGGAGTACCGGTCGGTGGTCGCGATCAACGACGACACGCTGTACTCGTCGGCGTTCGTGGACCTGCGCAACGGCCCGGTGATCCTGACGATCCCGTCGACCGACGCCACCTACTCGCTATCCCGTCGGTGTCGGTGCCGTTGCCGGTCACGATCTGGAACCTGCGCGCCGACAAGTACTCCGCCGCCGGCGTCGACCAGACCGACCTGGCGGAGGAGTTCCGCACGTCGGTGCGGATGACCACGCTGCAGAACTACCTCGTCTGCCCGAAGGCCGGCGCGACCGAGATCCTCAAGCTCTCGATCACCGTCTACATCGGACGCACCCAGTCCGCGAACGCGCCCGCGGAGAACTGGCTGCCGGTGTCCGACGCCCCGTTCAACATCATGCTGCGGGTGTACGGGCCGGAGGACAACACCGACCCCGACAACAACCCGCCCTACAACCCGCCCTACAACCCGCCGCCGATCAACCTGAGCGACTGAGGCGGCCGGGTGTCACCGGCCCGGCGGCGACCGGGCCGGTTTCCGCCCGACCGCAGCTGGAGTCGCTGGGCGGTCAGGCCCACCATGCGGCGGTACCGAGAACGGCTGCCGCGGGGCTGGTCCCGGCGAGCGTCTCGATGGCTCCGGCGAGGCCGGTGACGGCGGCGAGGCCGATGCGCCGGTCCTGGGCGTCGAGGCCGGTCCGCAGGACGAGCACGGCGGTCCGGGCGGTCGCGGCACCGGGTTGTGCGTCGAGACACTGGCGGGCCCGGCGGGCGACCGCCAGCATCGTGTGCGCGGCGTGGTCGCTGTGTGGGTCGCCGGCGGTGCCGGCCGCCGCGGTGGCGGCCCGGGGCAGCAGCGCCGCCGGCAGGTGCGGGGCGATCTCGGCGACGGCGTTTGCCCGGGCCTGTCCGGGCTGCCCTGCCCGATCGCGGACGGTGTCTGGTTCGGTGGCGATCGCCTCGGCGGCGTCCAAGGCCTGGGCGCCGGTCTCGACGCGCTGGTGCTCCGGAAGGACGGGCAGCAGCCGGCTGAGGGCACTCACCCGGAGTTTGAGGTCGTCGACCTCGGCCGCGGCCGCGAGAGCGCCGGCGACGGAGGCGTCGCGGGCGGGTGCCGGCAGGTGGGGCGCGAGCCAGGTCAGGGCGAGAGCCCGCGGGTACGCGCCGGACATCCCGGTCGCCGCCCGCAGCACATGGTCGCGGCGGTGCGCGGGCAGGCGCGGTGCGAGGCGGCCGAGCTCCCGGGCCCGGGAGTGCTCGTCGTCGATGAGTAGTGCGCTGTCGACTGCCCGGTCGAGCAGGTCCGCCTGTTCGGTGGGGGTGCCGGCGGCGGCCGCGGGCGGGCCCGGCTGCGCGTCCCGGCCGTGCGGCGCGAGTGCGGCCAGGGCGTTCGCCCGTTGGTAGTGGTTGACGACCGCGGCGGCGAGTCGCAGCGCCCGGTCTGCCACGTGCGGCGGCAACGTGCCTGCCGCCGTCGCGTGCCCGAGGGCGACGAGAATCCGGGCCCGGTGCTTCGGTTCGGCCTCGGCGATGTCGAGCGTGAGGTCGAGGGCTGCGGCGCGGTCGTCTTCGGGCAGATACGGAGTGAGGCCCGCCAACGCCTGCCCCCGCGCGCCCCGGTCCGCGGCGAGGGCCGCCACGGCGACGGCGTCCCGGCACTGCTGCGCGGGCAGATGCGGCGCGAGCCCGGCGAGGGCCTCCGCCCGGACCCGCGGGTCGGTGATCGTCGCGGCGATGTCGAGCACGTCGCCGAGTCGGTCCGGGGGCAGATGCGGCGTGACCCCGACGAGCGCCTGTGCCCGCGCCGAGGCCGACACGATGCCGCGCACGGCGTCCAACACCCCATCGGCCGTCACGTCGTCGCGGCCGGGGACGCCGTGTTCCTGGCCGCGGGCGCCGGGGTCTCGGTCTGGGGCGCCGGTTGCCCGGCGGAGAGCGGTCGGGGCGAGTGCGGTCAGGGCGCGGGCCCGCCAGTCGTGGTCGCCGACGGCCGTGGCGGCGGCCACCGCGCGGCGGAGAATCACCGCGCGCATGCCGGCCGGGAGGCGTGGCGCCAGCGCGGTCCAGACCCGGGCGCGCAGCGCCGGGCTGTGCAGGGTCGGCACGGTGGCGAGGCCCTGGGCGGCCCGATCGGCCGGCAGGTGGGCGACCAGGGCCTCCAGCGCGCAGGCGCGGTGCTCCTCGTCGTGGATCGCGGTCGCCGCGGCGAGCGCGGCGTCGACGTGCCGCGCCGGCAGGTGCGGGGCGAGCCCGGCGAGGGCGGCCGCGCGCTCCTGTTCGTCGGCGATGGCCGCGGCGATGTCGAGGGCCCGGTCGGTGAGCCGGTCCGGCAGGTGGGCGGCGAGGCCGGTCAGGGTGCGGACGCGCTGCCACCCCGGGCTGGTGGCGGCGGCGTCCAAAGCTCGCCGGACGGCGGCAGCGCGGACCGTTTCCGGCAGGTGCGGCACGAGCGCGGTCAGGGCCCTGGCGCGCGGCTCCGGGTACGTCATGGCCTTGGCGGCGGCGAACGCGTGCGGCAGCAGCCGGTCCGGCAGCCGCGGGGCAAGGGCTGCGAGCAGCGCGGCCCGGGGAGTCTCGAAAGGGTGGCCGACGGCGAACGCGAGCACCCCGGCGAGATGCTCGGCGGGCAGGTGCGGCACGAGCGGCGTCAGCGCCTCGGCCTTGTAGAGCCAGTCGAAGTCGGCGGCCGCCTCGACGGCCCGCCGCAGTTGCGCGGCGTCCAGGTGCGGGGCGACGGCCGCGAGAGCCTCGCCGCGGTGCCCGGCGCTGAAGATCGTGGCGGCCACCGACAGTGCCCGGGCGATGACCTCGTCGCGTCGGTCGGGCGGTAGTACTGGCACGAGCGCGGCCCACGCCAGGGCCTCGTAGAAGTCGGGGTTCTCGACGGTGGCGAGGGCGTTCAGCGCGGCCGAGGCCTGGCCCGGATCCAGGTGCGGGGCCAGGTCGGCGATCGCGGCGCCGCGCCAGTGGTTCTCGTCGTCCGACAGCCGGTCGGGGTCAGGCACGGGGGGCCGGAACGCGAGCGTGTGCTCGAGGGTATCGGCGATCAGGGCCGGGCGGTCGCCGGACGGGACAGCCGGCAGCATGTCCACGACGATCTGCACCCGGTAGTACCCGCCGCTGGCACGCCCCTGCTCGAGCCAGTAGTCCACCCAGCTGGGTGTGTCGCGGCGGGCCAGCCGGTCGACGGTGCCGATCCCGGCCGCGCGCAGCCGGGCCGCGACCTCCGTGGAGGCGCGGTCGCGGCGGCTGTGGACGCTCGCCGCGACCAGGCCCAGCCACACCTCGTCGGCGAGTGACGGTGCCGGGCCGCCGTCGGCGAGGGCGGCGTCGGTCTCCGCGGCGGCGTGCCGGCGGGCGAGGTCGACGTCGGCGAGGAAACCTTCCACGTCGTCGTGGGCCTCGTGCGCCTCGAACCAGACGTTGACGAGCGTGCCGGTGAGCAGCAGGCGGCGCAGGTCGCGGTGGCGGCCGGAGGCGGCGAGGGCGGCGGCGAGGGTCCGCAGCGGGGCGAGGTCGTCGACGCCGGCCAGCAGCGGGTCGATGGCGAGCGCCGGCAGGCCGGCGTCGAGCCCACCGAACAGCGTCAGGTAGCGGTCGGGGGAGAGGTCCGGTCCCGTCACGCCGATCATGATGGCGTGCCGGGTCAACCCGCACGCTCAAGCCGTGCGAGTCGCCGTGCGCCAGGTCCAGGCGTACCAGACGATGAACGCGGTGCAGCCGATCTCCACGACGCTGTACAGGACGTAGTACGTCGCCGGTGTGCCGACGGCGAGGGAGGCCGCCTGGACGAGGGTCATCACGGCGCCGGCGGCGATGTTGGCCCAGCGTGCGGCCCGTTGCGGCAGCACCCGTGACAGCAGCACCATCCAGATCGGCAGCTGCATGAGGAAGCCGGCGCCGAGGAGGAACCCCGGGCTGATGCGCATGCCGTCGACCTCGCCGTCGAGCAGGTCGGTCAGCACGGCTGAGTCCATGTGGCCGAGGACGTCGCAGTACAGGTAGTTGAGCACCGCGAAGATCCAGAGGGTGGAGAGCAGGACGGCCCGGTCACGGCGGGTCGTCTGGTCGGGGAGCAGGGTCGTCCCGGTCACGGTGGTGGGCCGCCTTTCCGCGTCAGTGCCGCGCCGGTGCGCGGCGGTTCTGACGGTATGTGTGGCGGCTCGGCGGTCGTACCCTCCGCGGAGGGAACCTGGCTGGTCCTCTGGAGGGAATCAGTTCACTGCCCGGGGGTGACGAAGCCGGACTCGTAGGCGGCGACGACGGCCTGGGTGCGGTCGCGGACGCCGAGCTTCGCCAGCAGCGTCGCCACGTGCGACTTGACGGTCTGCACGGACAGGAACAGTTCGGTGGCGATCTCGGCGTTGGACAGGCCGCGGGCCAGCAGGCGCAGGACGTCCCGTTCGCGTTCGGACAGCTCCGGCAGGCCCGCGCCGGAGGGGGTGGCGAAGCGCTCGATGATGCCGCGGGTCGAGGCGGGGAACAGCAGCGACTCGCCGGTGCCGACCACCCGCGCGGCCTCGATCAGCCGCGCTGGCGGGGTCCGTTTCAGCACGAACCCGCTGGCGCCGGCGCGCAGCGCCCGGTACACGTACTCGTCGACCTCGAACGTCGTCAGCACCAGCACCCGCACCGCCGTGCCGCCGGCGGTGATGCGGCGGGTCGCCTCGATCCCGTCCGTGCCGGGCATCCGCACGTCCATGAGGATCAGGTCGGGCGCGGGATCGGCGGCGGCGATCGCGACCGCGGTGTCCCCGTCGCCGGCCTCGGCGACGACCTCCCAGCCGGGCTCGGAGGCCAGGATGGCCCGCAGCCCGATCCGGACGAGCGGATCGTCGTCGACGATGGCGATCCTCATCGCCACACCGTACGGTGCAGCGCGCAGCCCAGGCAGTCGCACCCGGCGGTCAGGCGGCAGGCGGCGGCCCCGTCGGGCAGGGCGGCGCCCAGCGGCACGACGGCGCGGACCGCGAACCCGCCTTCGGTGGTGCGTCCGGCCGTGGCGTGCCCGCCGAGCAGCGCGACCCGGTCGCGGATCGACGCCAGCCCGAGCCCCGTGCCGGCGACCGGCGATGATTCCCGGAGCGGGTTGACGACCGACAGGGCCACGATCCGCTCGTCCGCGGCGAGGTCGACGTCCACGTCGCCGCCGGGGGCGTGCTTGGCGGCGTTGGTGAGCGCCTCCTGCAGCACCCGGTACACGCCGCGGCCGACGACCGGCGGCAGCGGACCGAGCCGGATCCGGGACCGCACCCGCAGACCGGCGCCGGCCGCGCCGTCCAGCAGCGCCGTGAGGTCCCCGGCGCCCGGCAGCGGCGCGAGGGCGTCGGGCCCGTGCCCGCGGATGCCGGCGATGATGCGGTCCAGCTCGCCGAGGGCGGCCCGCCCGCGCTCCTCGATCGTGGCGAGCGCGGCCCGGGCGAAGGCGGGGTCACGGTCGAACACGTGGGCGCCCGCCCCGGCCTGCACCACGATCATGGACAGGAGATGGCCGATGCTGTCGTGCAGCTCCTGGTCGATGCGTACCTGTTCCTCGGCCCGTACGGCGCGGGCCAGCACGGCGGCCTCGACCTCCTTGCGGCCGGGGCCGAGCGCCCAGACCGCGAGGCGGCGGTGCCATCCCGCGAGGGCCCGCAGCGAGCCGCGCAGCACCGGCACCGCCGCGACGAACGCGACCGGGCCGAGCAGCGACCAGGCCGTCCCGGCAGCACCGACCTCGATCCGGTCGCTCATCCGGTCGGCCAGCGCGACCAGCGGCCAGAGCACGAGCAGCGGCGAGGCGGCGTACAGCAGCACGACGGCGGCGCCGAGCGGCCCGCTGACGGCACGGACCAGCGTCCATGCCAGCACCCGCCAGCTGTGCGGGTCGCGGACCGCCGAGGCCGTCCACCGCAACGGGTCGGCCAGCCGCCGCCACCGCGGGTGCCGCGGATACACCGCGCGCCGGAACCCGATCGGCGCCGGCGCCGCCACGTCCTGCCCCAGCAGGACCCGGGCCAGGAGCCGCTCGAACCGCCCGATCGGCCGCAGCAACAGGTGGGCGGCGAGCAGCAGCACCACGGTCACCGGCGCGAACCGGGTGACGATGCCCGACAGGTAGAGCGAACCGACCAGCGCCGCCCAGAACACCCCGAAGACGGCGCCGAGCAGGAGGTACCCCGCTTCCCGTAGCTCCCGGCCGGTCACGAGCACATCGTGCCAGCCGTGCCGGTGCCGTCGCGCCAGGCGGTCCGGGGCGTCGACGCCCGCCCTGCTCGCCGTTCGACCCCGTCGTGATGACGCCCGGATTGTGCCGAAGGGCCTCCCGCGTGGATGCGTAGCGTTACTGTGCGATTACCTTAGGTGTCTGGAGTGGTGCATGAAGTTCGTCCGACAGGCTGCGGCGGTCCTGGCTGCCGCGCTCGGAACGGGCGGTCTCGTTGCCGTCTCGGCGACGCCGGCCTACGCCGCCACCACGACGTTCACCTACACCGGCTCGGTCCAGACGTACACCATTCCCGCCGGCACCACGAAGCTGCAGGTCGTGGTGAAGGGCTCCCAGGGCGGCGGCGGTGTGGGCGGTGGCGGCGGCACCGTCACCGCCGTCATCACGACGCCCGCCGGGCTGGGCAACAAGATCCAGGTCATGGTCGGCGGCACCGCGGGCTGGAACGGTGGCGGCCTGTCCGCGCCGGGCGGCGGCGCCGGCGGCGACGCCTCCGACATCCGCCAAGGTACCTGCGCCGCCACGGACTCCTGCGGGTTGAGCGACCGCACCGTGATCGCCGGCGGTGGCGGCGGCGGGACGGTCTATCCCGGCGGCGGTGGCGGCAAGCCCCCGTCGCCGGCCTTCCCGTCGAACACGGCGGGCAGCGGCTTCGCGTCCCCGGGCGGTGGCGGCACCCAGAGCGCCGGCGGCGCGGGCGGCGCGGCATTCGGCGCCGCGTCCCCGGGTGGCGCGGGCACCCTCGGCTACGGCGGCAACGGCGGCCCGAGCGGCTCGAAGAGCGGCAGCGGCGGTGGCGGCGGCTACTACGGCGGCGGGGGAGGCGGCGCCACCGCCAACCCGTCGGCCGAGGGCGGCCCGGGCGGCGGCGGGAGCAGCTACGTCGACCCCGCCCGGGAGGACTCGCCGTCCACGTTCGCCAGCGACGACAACTACGGTGCGGGCTCGATCTCCTTCACCACCCTCGGCCCGCCCGAGCCCGACAACGTGACCGCCGAGGTCGCCGCTGGCACCGGCGACGTCGCGCTCGACTGGGACGCGCCCAGCGGTGGCGCCGACTCCTACGTCGTCTACCAGAGCCTCACCAGCGGCGGGTCGTACGCCGCCGTGACCTCCGGCAGCTGCTCCGGCGTCACCGGCACGGCCTGCACGGTCGGCGGCCTCACCCCGGGCACGGTCTACTACTTCACCGTCGCCAGCGTGCTGAGCGGCGCCGAAGGTTCGCCGTCGAGCCCGGTCAGCATCACCGCCATCGGCCCGCCGGCCGCCCCGACCGGCGCCGCGGCCTCCGTGACCGGCGACGGCACCCTCACCGTCACCTGGACCGACCCGGCCACCGCGAGTGGGCCCACGACCAACTTCCAGGTGCTGGTGTCGCTCGGCGGCGGCACGTACACCGCGGCCACCGCCGGCACCTGCGCGGCCGGCACCGTCACCAGCGGCTGCACCGTCACCGGCCTCACCGGCGGCGGCAGCTACCAGTTCAAGATCGTGGCGGTCAACGCCGCCGGCAGCGGGCCCGCGTCGGACCCGTCGACCGCCGTCACCGCCGTGGCCGCACCGTCGGCGCCGACGCCGGGCGCTGTCACGGTCACCGGGTCGGGCACCGTCACCGTGGCCTGGACCGGCCCGTCCGGCAGCGTCACCGGGTTCAAGGTGTACGTGTCCAGCGGCGGCCCGTACACCGCGGCCGGCTCGGGCACGTGTGCCGGAACGCCGGTGAGCAGCCCGTGCACCGTCACCGGGCTGACCCCCGGCCAGGCGTACCGGTTCAAGATCTCCGCCGTGGCGTCGGCCATGGAAGGCAACCAGTCCGTCCCGTCGGCCGAGGTCACCGCCGTTGCCGGCCCGCTGGCGCCCGGCACGCCGGTGCTGACCGTCGCCGGCGACCGCAGGCTGCGCGTCGCGTGGACCTACCCGACCAGCAGCGCAACCCCCGCGGCGCGCTTCACCGTCGAGCTCTCCAAGGGCGGCGGCGCGTACACCGCCGTCACCAGCGGCGACTGCGCCGGCCCCACCGCGAGCCCGTGCGACGTCGGCGGCCTCGACGCCGGCGCCGGCTACCGGGCCCGGGTGACCGCGGTGAACGCCGCCGGCACCGGCAGCCCGTCCGACGGGTCGGCCCCGTTCACCGTGGTCGCCGCGCCGGGCATCCCCACCATCACGAGCGCGGAAGCGGGCGACGGGCAGGTCACCGTCACGTGGACCGCCGGCCTGCCCGCGACCGCGGACACCTACCACGCGGCCGCGTATCCGGCCGGCTCCAGCACCCCGGCGTCGGACTGCCAGGCCACCACCCCGGCCCTCACCTGCGTCATCCACGGCCTGACCAACGCCACCGCCTACACGATCAAGGTGTACGCGTCGGGAGCCGTGGACTCGGACCCGAGCCAGCCGGTCACCGCGACGCCGAGCGCCGCACCGGACGCCCCGACGGCGACCGCGACCGGCGGCGCCGCCTCGATCACCGTGCAGTGGACCCCGCCCGCGGCAGGCTCAGGCATCGGCGGCTACCTGCTGACCGCGGACCCGGGACCCGCCACGTGCCACGCCGAGGCCACCGACACCAGTTGTGTGCTGGGCGCGGTCGCGGGCACCTCGTACACCGTGAAGATCGTCGCGGAGGGCACCTTCGGCCGCGACTCGGCGCCGGCGGTCACCAACGCGGCGACCGCGACGTCGCCACCCGTGCCGGCCAGCACCCCGGCCCCCGACGCGACCCTCACCACCGACCAGGGCGACATCCACACCGCCACCCCGGGCCAGGAGGTCACCGTCGTCGGTCACGGCTTCGCCCCCCACTCGACGGTCACCATCGCGATCTATTCGGCGCCGGCGCTGCTGGCCACCGCGGTGGCCGACGCGCAAGGCGACGTGCGCCAGCCGGTGACGGTGCCGGCGAGCCTGGCGGCCGGCGAGCACACGGTGGTGGCGCTGGGCGTGGACCGGTCGGGCGTGACACACACGCTGGCGTTCACGGTGACGGTCCAGGCGGCGGGTGCCGGCCTGCCGGTGACCGGCCTCGCCCTGACCTGGATGCTGCTGCTCGGCGTCGCCTCGGTCCTGACCGGCGCCACGCTGACGGCCATCGGCCGCCCGCGCGCGTGAATCCGCCCGCGCGCGTGAACCCGGCCGGACCACAGGGCCCGGCCGGGCGGGGTCGGGAGCGGGGGCCTCAGCCGGGCGGCACCGCCACCGGCAGCCGGGTCCAGTGCAGCCCGTCCGGCGACGTGTACAGCGCCATCAGGTCGTTGGTCACGTAACGGCCGGGTGCCGTGGTCAGGACCGGCCAGAACCCGTCGTGGTCGGCGAGGCCGGTCACCGGCGCGGGCGCCCGGTATGTGCCGCCCTTGCCGGCGTACCACTCGGCGAGCTTGTCGTGCACCGTGCGGATCACGTGGGTGCCGTCGGCGGCGAGGTACGTGTCCTGACCGTGGTCCTTGTACGGCACCGTGTGCTCCGGATCGGCGGTCGTCCAGGTCTGGCCGCCGTCGGTGGTGCGGTACATCAGCACCCGGCGCGGCTGGCCGGTCGTGACGACGGCGTAGGCGCTGGTGCCGTCGACGGTCGCGACCGAGACGATGCCCGGGTCGGCCGGGTCGGACTCGGCGAACACGTGCGTGCGCCAGGTCTGGCCGCCGTCGTGGCTGACCGCGAGGCCGAGACGGCCGTCCGGGGCCGTCCCGCCGACCCACAGCCCGGCGCCGACTGGCGTGGACAGCACCGTGTCCGGCCGCATGTCGGGCTGGTTCGCCAGCGTCCGGGCCTCGCCGGTCCGCGGGTCGACGCCCCGCAGGCCGCACCGGTACGGGCCGGTGTAATCCTGCTCCCTGCGCTCGTCCGTGCAGGTCGCCCAGCCGCCGGCCGGCACCGTGCCCACCGTGCCGTCCACCGGCCGCACCAGCTTCCACGTCCGCCCCCCGTCGGTGCTGACGTGCTTGACGTCGACGGACTCGCCGTCGAAGTGGGCCAGGACCACGCCGGGCGCGGGTGCGGAGATGTCGTCGACGATGCCGCTGTACCGCTCCGTCCAGGTGGCGCCGTTGTCGTCGGAGCCGAGCAGCCGGCCAGGGCAGCCGTACTTCGACATGTTCTCGCACTGGAACGGCGCCCACTGCACGTACAGGTGCTTGCCCTCGCCCGCCACCGGCCCTTGAATCCCCACTGCGGGGACGGCCGTGGTGCCGGGCGCCGACGGCCGTGGACTTTCCGTGCTGGCCGGGCCGGACTGCGGCGCCCCGCTGCCGGCCACGGCCACCACCACCGCCACGACGAGCGCGGTGAGACCGCCGGCGGCCGCGGCCGCCCACCGCTGCCGGGCGCGTCGGCGCCGCCACGCGGCGGCGTACACCGCCCGGCTCGACAGCCGGCTCGGCGGTGCCGTGGTGGCCGCGTCGTCGAAGCGTTCACGCAGAGATGTCATGGCGCACCCCTTCGTCGTCGCCGAGGAGCTCCTTGAGCCGGGCGAGCGCCCGCGCCGCGTGGCTCTTCACGGTCCCCTCGGAGCACCGCAGCGCCTCGGCCGTCGCGGCCACCGACAGGTCCTGGTAGTAGCGGCACACCAGCACCGCCCGCTGCCGCGGTGGCAGCTGCCCCAGCGCGGCCGTGAACGCCGCCCGCGCCGCGGACCGCTCGGCGTCGTCGGGTCCGGCCGGCTGGTCGGGGACCTCGGCGTGCGTCAGCTCGCGGCGCCGCCAGGCGCGGCGGGTCTCGGACAGGTACGCCCGCACCAGGCACGTGCGGACGAACGCGTCCAGGGCACCGTGGTCCTGGACACGGCCCCAGCTCACCGCCAGGCGCATGAACGCGGCCTGGGTCAGATCGTCGGCCCAGTGCCAGTCGCCGCACAGCAGGAACGCGGTGCGGCGCACGGCGTCACGGCGCGCGGCGAAATAGTCGTCGAACTCTGGCGGCGGCACAGGTTCTCTCGGCATGGACACCTCCCTACCAGTTAGGTCAACGGCGGGCGGGCATCCGGTTTACCGGCCGACAGGGAATTCGGCGCACACGAGCGCCGGTCCGATGCGCCCGCTCATCACCGCGCGTCCTGGCCTTGACGTGCCGTGCCACTGTGCCTGGCATGTTTCCGAACCGCTTCACCTCCGGGACCGCGGTCCTGGTCGCCATAACGTTGTTCACCGCCGGCTGCGACACCGAACCGTCGCCCGAGGGCCGCCCATCGACATCACCGTCTCAGGCCGCCGGACCGTCCCGCCTGCCGTCGGGAATCACCTGGTACGACGAGCTCGATGGCACGGTCGGCGTCTTCGACCCGTCCAACGGTCGCGTGCTGCACCAGGCAGCAGTGTCCGGCGGCGAGCACCCCGGCCGCCTCACCGTCGCGCCCGGAGGGACCACCGCCGTCGGGCTGCGGCGCTGCAAGCTGCAGGTGTACCGCTGGACCGGTCAGACGTTCGCGCTGGAGAAGGAGCACCCGCAGCCCGCCGGGCTCTGCTTCGACCACGCCACGTTCCGCGAGGGCCGGTTCCGCATCGAGACCACGCGCGACCCGGACTCGAAGGTCACCGACACCAATCCGTGGTTCACCCTCGACCCCGCCGCGGCACAGACGCTGCGGCAGGAGGAGCCGGTCGCCGCGATCCACCCGGCCAAGCTCACGATGACCGGCCGGTCCGGCACCGGGACCGTGCAACTCAGCGGTCTGCGGGTCACGGCCGCGGATCTGCGCGAGGTCAGCGGCCCGCGGTTCCGGTACTTCTGTAAGCAGGCGATCGACGACATCCGGTTCTTCTGTGTTGCGAGCTCCGACGAGCAGGACGCCGACAAGACCCAGCCGTTCGGCGTGCTGGCCATCGCGACCTTCGACCTGAAGACGCAGGCCGTGGTCTCACTCGAGCAGGTCATGCCCGCGTCGCAGATCTTCGTGTACGCGGCCGCCCTGTCCCCGGACGGCAAGGACTTCATCATCCGCACTACCTCCGGCCAGTGGCAGCGACTCGCTCGCGACGGCAGCCACACACCGGTGCCGATCCGGGGTGAACCCATGGGCGAATCGCCCGACTGGGACATCCACTGGCTGTGACCGGCCGTCGTCCCACCTCGGGACGGGTGGAGGTCTGAGACACCACAACGGCGGCGGGGGACCCGCATCTGTGGATCCCCCACCGCGACGGTGGCTTACGGCATCATCAAGGACGAGCCTTGGCACATCCAGGACATAGGGTCATAGCATGTTGGACGGTGCGATCGAGGCGTACCTGAGCCATCCGGAACTGATGATCGGAGTGCACCCCGAGCCTGAGACGCTGAAGCTGGAAAGCGGTGCCGCCGCGGTTGCGTCGTCGACGCAGATCCTGCTCAGAGTCCGCGCACAGATAGCACCGGTCCGTGTTGCTTTCTGGAGTCAGGTCGGCATCAAGGCTGGCACGCTCGTGGTGGACGCTGTTCTGGAGTTTCCCACAACGTTCGTGCACGTGTTCGACACGGACAAGACCGTGTTCTACTCCCGGCGGATCGGCGGCCCCGGCCGCCACCGGGTGTGCGTGTTCGTGGACGATCCCGGGGCGGCTTCGCGCGTCCACCTGGCAATCGATGCGTCGCCGCGAGTCGGGACCTCCGGCGCCGCCGCCGGGATCGGGTCGGTGCGCTTGTCCGACGGTGACGACGCGGGTTCGGAGCTGGAGTTCTGGTTGGCCGAGTACGACCGGCCGCTTCAGCGCCTGTCTCGGGCCATCGCATGCGTCGCTCGGCGCGCTGCCGTCGACCGCGGTCTGTTCACGTACGACATCCGCCAACTTGTCGAATGGGTGCGATGGCTTACGCCGTCGCTTTCGCTGGAGGAGGCCCAGGCAATGGGCATCCTGCTTCGCGACGGTATTCGCGATTTTGAGAAGCCGGTTACGGCCTTCCAGATAGACGCGCTCGCCGGCAACGTCATGGATCGAATCTCGGCCGACCTCTAGGTCAACGGCGGGCGGGCATCCGGTTTACCGGCTTCCAGGAATTCCGGCGGACCTCTTAGAAGCCCAGAACCTGCCTCGCTTCGGTGATGACCTGCGCGGACGCGACATGGGCCCACGAGGTGAACAGTGAGCGGAAGTCGGCGCCGTACTGCTCCGCCACCGCCGGGTCCTGCTCGAATCCGGGTCCGGCTGATCGACGTCACCGAGCGGGGCGGTCGGCTGCAGCCGACCGGACTGCTCTGGCTGGGGTCGCTGGCGCTCGCCATGACTCCCGAGCTCAAGCGTCAGGTCGAGCCGGTGGTTGGCGCAGACGGGCAGTTCGTCGAGCTGACCTGCGATGACGGAGAGTTCTGGATGTTCGTGCCGCAGGTGAGGGACGTGCTGGACGAGGCACGCTCCCACATCGTTCGCTTTTCCGGGGGAAACGTCATGTACGTGGAACGACATGCGTTCAAGGGCGCCGAGATTGCGGACACCGTCGCATTCCGGATTCTCCAGGTGCCGAACGGACCCATGTTCTGCGCGCGGCAGCTGGTCGAGGCGTTGGACTCGGAGCAGGGTGTCCGGTTCGCCGAGGTATGGCGGGGCGAGTCGGACTGAGGCAGCTCCTTCAGGAGATGCGGGCGCCGGTGTGGATGGCGACGGCGTCGTGGGCGGCGACGTCCGTGCGGAACCAGCCGGTCGCGTCGACGGTGATGACCGGGCCGGTGCAGGTGGTGCCGCTCTTCTCGCCGTGGATGACGTCGCAGTAGCGGCCGGCGGGCATGTTCGTGCGGTACGAGCGGCCGGTGACCGCGAAGTCCTCGTCGTTGATGGTGATGTAGCCGGCGCTGCCACGGCCGAACGCGATGTGCTGGAAGCCGTTGTCGTACCAGTTGACGACGCCGGTGCCGGTGACGGCGTTGCGGAACGCGACCATGTTGGCGATGGCCTGCCAGCGGTGCTCGCATCGCCAGCCGCCGGTGAAGCAGGTGCTGTTGTTGGTGCGCCCGGACGCGTCCGACGGCGGGCCCTGGTTGCGGTCGGTGAACTCGTAGCTGGACATCACCGTGGGGGAGCCGTACGGCCACGCCAGCATGAACGCGTTGGCCAGGGCGTAGATGCCGTTGTCGCGGTAGGTCAGGGTGCCGGGGACGTCGCGCTGGGTGTCGTGGTTGTCGACGAACACGTTGGCGACGTTGCTCGGGATGTACCCCCAGCCTTCGCCGAAGTTGGACAGGTACGCGAGCCGCTCGTTGCGGAACACGCGGGCGAGGTCCTTGCCGTACCGGAACTCGTGCACGTCGCCGTTGCCGGTGTACTCCTGCGGGGTGATCGGCTCGCCCGCGCCGTAGATGACCTCCTGCACCATGTACACGGACCGGGACAGCCTGGCCTTCAGCGCGGCGATGTCGGCGGCGGGCATGTGCTTGCTGGCGTCCATCCGGAAGCCGTCGACGCCCAGCGACAGCAGGTCGTTGAGGTAGCCGGCGAGCCGGTCACGCACATAGGTGGCGCCGGTGTCGAGGTCGGCCAGGTTCGCCAGCTCGCAGTTCTGCACCTCGTAGCGGTCGTTGTAGTTGACGATGTCGTCGTTGCCGTTGCGCCCGCAGTGATGGAAGTCCTGGGTCTGGTACGTGCCGGGGTAGTCGTAGTGCGTCCAGGCGGATCCGCCCCAGCCCGGGCCGCTCTTGTCGGTGTTGGCCATGTGGTTCACGACCGCGTCGACGATGACCTTGACGCCGGCCGCGTGGCAGGCGCTGACCATCGACTGGAACTGCGCCCGGGTGCCCTTGCGCGACTCGATGCGGTAGCTGACCGGCTGGTACGCGACCCACCACTCCTGCCCCCGCACGTGCTCCTGCGGCGGGGAGACCTGGACGTAGCCGTAGCCGCGCGGCCCGAGGAACGCGGAGCACTCGGACGCGACCGAGGTCCAGTTCCACTCGAACAGGTTGGCGATGACGGTCTTCGGCCCGGCGGTGGCGGCCTGGGACGGTGTCGCGACGGTCGCCACGGTGGTGGTCAGCGTCGCGAGCACGACGGCGGACAGGACGGCAGCCAGGGGCCGGCAGCTCGGCATGGGGTGCTCCAATGACAAGGCGGCGGAAACCCAAGTATCGATGACCGTGCCTGCTACCGGCAACCTCGACGCGGCCGGTGTACCGGCGAGGTCATAGGCGATGTCTATGACCGTGGTTCCGGATCGGCTGCTACCGGAGCGTTCCGCCGGGCCGGAGCCTGAATTGGTGATCGTTCTTGCTGAGGCTCGTGGGCGTCGCGTGCCGGTCCACGCCGCCGGGCTCGGTGCGGCCGTCGTGCTCGGTGCGGCCGCGGCCGCGCTCGGCGCGCGGGTGCCCGTGCTGGGCGCGCCGGTCTTCGCCGTCGTCGCCGGAGTGCTGCTGAGCCCGCTGGCCCGGCGCCGGTCCGAGGTACTGCGACCGGGGCTGGACCTGGCCAAGGGGCCGGTCCTGCAGATGTCCGTCGTGCTGCTGGGTGCCCAGCTGTCGCTCGGCGAGGTGCTGCACGTCGGCGCGGGGTCGCTGCCGGTCATGCTCGGCACCCTGGCGGTGTGCCTGCTGCTGGCCTGGCTGGCCGGCCGCCGGCTCGGGGTGTCCGGCGACCTGCGCACGCTGATCGGTGTCGGCACGGGCATCTGCGGCGCCTCCGCCATCGCGGCCACCACCCCCGCGCTGCGGGCGAAGGGCGGCGACGTGGCGTACGCCATCTCGACGATCTTCGTGTTCAACGTCGCCGCCGTGCTGGTCTTCCCGCCGCTCGGCCACGCGCTCGGCCTGAGCCCGCACGCGTTCGGGCTGTTCGCGGGCACGGCGGTCAACGACACCAGCTCGGTGGTGGCCGCCGCGGGCGCCTTCGGCGGCGACGCCGACCGGTACGCGGTCGTCGTCAAGCTGGCCCGGACGCTGATGATCATTCCGGTGGTGCTCGCCGTGACCGCCTGGACCCGCCGCCGTGAGGAGCCCGTGCGGACGTCGAAGGCGCGTCTGGCGGCCTCCCTCGTCCCGTGGTTCCTGATCGCGTTCCTCGGCGTCGCCGCGCTGAACACCGGCGGCCTGATCCCGGCCGGGGGGCAGGAGGCGCTGCACCGGCTGGCGCTGCTGTGCATCGCGATCGCCCTCGCCGGGGTGGGCCTGTCCGCCGACGTGGCGGCCATGCGCCGGGCCGGTGTCCGGCCGCTGCTGCTCGGCCTCATCCTCTGGGTCGCGGTCAGCGCGACCAGCCTCGGGCTGCAGCACCTGCTCACCGGATGACGGCCCGGCCCCACCGGATGACGGCCCGGCCTTACCGGATGACGGCCCGGCCGGAGGGCGGCTGTGACAGACTGCGCACGATGCCGCTGCCGCCCTGGATGAACGACCTGCCGGCGCTCGACCTCCTGGTCTCCGTCGCCGAGACCGGCAGCGTCGGGCGCGCGGCGCAGGCGCACGGGATCACCCAGCCCAGCGCGAGCGCGCGGCTGGCGAAGCTGGAGCGCCGCCTCGGCGTGTCCCTGCTGGTGCGCTCCCGGCGGGGAAGCCTGCTCACCCCCGCCGGCGAGGCGGTCGTCGCCTGGTCGCACGGCGTCATCGACGCCGCGCACGCCCTCGCCGACGGCGTGCTGACCCTGCGCGCCGACCGGCAGGCGCGGCTGCGCCTGTCGGCGAGCCTCACCGTGGCCGAGCACCTGCTGCCGGGCTGGCTGTTGAGCCTGCGCCGCACCCACCCCGGCCTCGACATCGCCGCCGACGTGGCGAACAGCCAGGGCGTCGTCGAGGCCGTCCGCCGCGGCGTGGCCGACCTCGGCTTCGTAGAGTCGCCCGACATCCCCGCGGACCTCGGCTCCCGCGCCGTCGGTGAGGACCGGCTCGCCCTGGTCGTCGCCGCCAGCTACCCGCTCGCCGCGCACGCCTGGCGCGAGCTGCGGCCCAGCGACCTCGCCGACCAGCCGCTCCTGCTGCGGGAGCCGGGCTCCGGCACCCGCGACACCTTCCTGAACGCGCTCGAACAGGCGCTCGGCTTCCCTCCTGTACTGCCGCACGCCATCAGCCTCGGCTCGACCACGACGATCCTCGCCACTGTCCGCGCGGGCGGCGGCGTCGGCGTGATCAGCGCCCGCGCCGCCGCGCCCGCCGTCGCCGCCGGCGACCTGGTCGAGCTCCGGGTGGCGGGCCTGCACCTGTCCCGCCCGCTGCACGCCTTGTGGCTCGGCCGCACCCCGACCGCCGTGGCGGCGGAACTGCTCGACATCGCGGCGCGGTGAACGCCGCGACGAGCACCCAAGTCGGCGCGCCGGAAGTGCACCTGGCCGTGACGTGCACTGACTGAAAACGATGGGTCGTTCGGCCGATGAAACCGTCCGGACGTCGTGATCTTCCGTCCCGAAATCGTCGTAGGGCTCCCTTAAGCTCTGCCCCGTGGCGTACCCGCAAGCACAGTCATGGCTGGCCATCGACTACGGCACCTCCAACACCGTGGCCATGTTGTCCTGGCCGGACGGCCGGGTGCGGCCGCTGCTGTTCGACAGCTCCCCGCTGCTGCCCTCCGCCGTCTGCGTCGACGACGACGGCAGGCTGCTGACGGGCCGGGCGGCGCAGCGCAAGGCGCGGCTGGTCCCGCAGGCCTACGAGCCGAACCCGAAGCGCCGCGTCGACGACCTGGAGCTGCTGCTCGGCGAGCAGCCGGTGCCGATCGTGACGCTCGTCGGCGCGACCCTCGGCCGGGTCTGGCAGGAGGCCGTGCGGGCACTGTCGGAGCCACCGGCGAGGGTCGTCATCACCTGCCCGGTCGAGTGGGGCCCCGCCCGCCAGTCCGTGCTGCTCGACGCCGCCCGGCACGCCGGCCTGCCCGAGGTGACGCTGCTGCCGGAGCCGACGGCCGCGGCGACGTATTTCGCGACCGTGCTCGGCCGCGAGCTGCCCCAGGGTGGCTGCCTGGTGGTCTACGACCTGGGCGCGGGCACGTTCGACGTGTCGGTGGTGCGCCGCGGCCCGGAGACGTTCGAGCCGCTGTCGTTCCGCGGCCTCGACGACTTCGGCGGCCTGGACCTGGACGAGATCGTGCTGTCGATCGTCGGGGACATCGTCGGCCGCACCGCCCCGGACGAGTGGCGGCGGCTGCGCAACCCGAGCACGACCGCGGAGAGCCGGGCGTTCCGGACGCTGTGGCAGGACGCGTCGGAGGTCAAGGAGGCGCTGTCCGCCCAGTCCTCGGCGGCGCTGCTCGTGCCGCTGGTCGACCAGGACGTCCTCGTCACCCGCGAGCAGTTCGAGGAGCTGGCCCGGCCGCGGCTCGCCGACACCATCCGGATCACCACGCAGTGCATGCGGGAGGCGCGGGTCGCGCCGGAGCAGGTCGGCGCGGTGTTCCTGGTCGGCGGCGGGACGCGGATGCCGCTGATCGCCACCATGCTGCATCAGGCGACGGGGATCGCACCGACGGTGCTCGACCAGCCGGAGCTGGTGGTGGCCGAGGGGGCGCTGCGGTCGGTGGCGCACCTGCCGGCACCGGCGTTCGCCACGGCCGCCGGACCGGTCTCGGCGCCGCTCGCCCAGCCCGCCGCGCCCGTCACCCCGGCCGCTGCGCCGGCGGCGCCCGCCTCGCCCGCTGCCGCACCGGGCGCGCAGGGGTTCCCGCACGGAGCGCCGGTCGCGCCCGCCTCACCGGCGGCCGGGCCGGTGTCGCCCGCGGTCTCGGTGCCGGTCAGCGGGCCGTTCGCCGCGCCGGTCAGCGCGCCGTTCACGCCGCCCGGGTCGCCGGCGGTCGCGCCGGTCAGCGGGCCGAATGCGCCGGTGTCGGCGCCGGTCGGGATGGACTCGCCGGTGAGCGGGGCGTTCCAGCCGTCGGCGGAGTGGCCGGCCGGACCGTACCCGCCGCAGCCGGGACTCGGCACGGGCTACCCAGGTGTGCCATCGGTGCCGTCGGTGCCGCCGCAGGGCAGCAGCCGCCCGACCGAGTTCATCACGATGCCTGCCGGGACCACGGTGCAAGCCGTGGTGCTGACCGTGATCGGTATCGCCGCCTACCTCCTGGGCATCACGCTCGCCGCCGACGAGGCGCGCACCTACTACAGCTCCTACTCCTACACCACCTCGTTCTACGGTGAGGAGGAGGCGGCCAGCGCCCTGCTGTTCCTGTGCCTGCCCGGGTGCCTGATGCTCGTCGCGGCGGCATCTGCGGTGGGCGGGCTGCTGCGGCGCCGCCAGCTGCACGTCGACGGCACCGGGCTGCGGCTGCTCGAGCAGGACCCCGGCCCGGACCTGCGGCTCAAGGCGTTCGGCTGGATCGTGCCGTCGCTCGCGCTGGCCATCGGGTCCATCTGCTTCGTCGAGTACTGGTTCGAGGACGGCGACCAGGGCTGGCTGCTCATCCTGCCGTTCCTGGCCGGGCTCGCCGGGCTGACCCACGGCGTGCTCAAGCTCCGCCGGATCGAAGCCGGGCGCCACCGGTGGCTCGGACAGCTCCGGCAGGCGCCGCCGTCGGCCGCGGGTGCGCGGATGGCGATCGAGACGGATGCGTACCGCTGGGCGGACGTGCACTCCGTCACCGTGCAGCGGGTCGGAGCCAACCGGCACCGTTCGGTCGTGATCGTGCCGGCCGACCGCAGCGAGCTGCACAGTCCGGCGTCCGCGCACCGCCGCATCCTGTTCAGCGGGACCGCGTTCGTGTTCGCGGACCTCGACGCCGCAGGGATGCCGGCGCGGCGGGTGACCGCCGCGATCGAGCAGGTCAGCGGCGGCAAACTGGGCGGCGCCGTCGGTCGCTGAGCGCACGGCGGCCGCCGCCGGGGCCCGGGGCGCCCGGTCGCCGCTGGGCGCGGGGTGCCGCCGTCGGTCAAGGCCGCCGCCGTCGGTCAAGGCCGCGGTTGGGCTCGCGGCGCCGCCGTCAAGGCCGCCGTCGGGCTCGGCTGCTTGGCTGCCGCTGGGTGCGGGGCGCGGTCGTCGGTCAGGGCTGCCGCCGTCGGTCAAGGCCGCCGTCGGGCCGGGGTGCCGCCGTTGGTCAAGGCCGCGGTTGGGCTCGCGGCGCCGCCGTCAAGGGCGCCGTCGGGCTCGGCTGCTTGGCCGCCGCTGGGTGCGGGGCGCGGTCGTCGGTCAGGGCTGCCGTTGGGCTCGCGGTGCCGCCGCCGTCAGGCCCTGCGTGCCGCCGTTGGTCAAGGCCGCCGTTCGGGCTTGGGGCGCCGCCGCCGTCGGGTCGGGGTGCCGCCGTCGGTCAAGGCCGCGGTCGGGCTCGGATCGCCGCCACCGTCAAGGCCGCCGCTGGGCCGGGGTGCCGACGTCGGTCAAGGCCGCTGTCGGTCGAGGCCGCGGTCGGGCTCGGATCGCCGCCGTCGTCGGGAGCTGGGGGCGGCTGTTGGTCAAGGCTGTCGTTGGGCTTGGGGCGCCGCCGCCGTCAAGGCCGCCGTCGGACCCTGGGTGCCGCCGCCGGTCTTGGCCGCCGCTGGCTCCGGGGCACCGTCGCCGGTCTTGAACGCCGCTGGGTTCGGGGTGCTGCCGCCAGTCACGGCCGTCGGCGGGTGCGGGGCGCCGGTCTCGATCGCCGTGCGCAGCAGCGCTGCGAACAGTGCCAGGCTCGCCAGGACGTAGACGTTGCCGACGACCGCGGCCACGATCGCCCGATCGCCCTCGGTGGTCCAGATGAGCCGGCTGCACAGCACCGCCCAGGCCCCGCTCGCGACGGCGACCGCGCCCGCCTCGGCCAGCACCACCAGCGCCGGGATGAGCCACACCAGGTGGTGGCCCCAGCTGATCGGGCTGCACAGGCAGCCGAGCGCCCCGGTGAGCGCGAGCCCGAGCCGCACGTCGCCGGTGCGGCGCACCGCCCAGCACCAGGCGGCGGCGAGGACCGCCGACAGCGCCACCCACGCCGGCACGGCGGCCGCATCCGGCAGCAGCCGCACCAGCGCGCCGTACAGCGACTGGTTGAACACGAACCCGGGTTCGCCGACCCGGCCGAGCTCGAAGAGGGCGCCGAGCCAGAACCGCCGGGAGGCGTCCGGGGCGACGGCGGCGGTCAGGGCGCCGGCCGCACCGAACGTGGCCGCGGCCGTGGCGGCCGCCCGGTATCGCCTGGTCGCCAGCAGGTACAGCACGAACACCAGCGGGACGAGCTTCACCGCGGCCGCCAGCCCGATGCCGATCCCGGCGAGGCGGTGCCGTCGCGCGACGAGCAGCCCGAGATCGGCGGCCACGAGCCCGAGCAGCACCAGGTTCACCTGGCCGAACGAGAACACCGCCCGGACGGGGTCGAGCATGGCGGCGCTGGCGGTCGCGCAGAGCAGCACCGCGCCGGGCGGCCAGCCGGTGCGGGCGGTGAGGGGGCCGACCAGCCAGGACAGCACCCCGGTCAGCGCGGCGGCGCTCACCACGAAGCTCGCGCCGACGGCGACCGGCCAGGGCGCGACGGCGAGCGGCGCCATGAGGATCGCGGCGGCCGGCGGGTAGGTGAACCCGTACGGGCTGCCGGGCAGCAGGTACGCGTACAGATCCCCGCCGGCCAGCCAGGAGCTGACGGCGCCGCGGTACACCCGCAGGTCGAACAGGCCGTTCCAGCTGGTCAGGGTGGCGCTGACGAGCACGGCGGCGAGGAGGCCGGCGCCGGTCGCGACATACGCCACCCGCTGCCGCATGCGATCACGGTAGCCGCCGGCGGTCCGGCGGGCCTCAACCGTTCGACCATGGCGGGTCGGTGCGAATCAGCCCGCCGGCGCCAGGACCGCGTCGTCCGGGGCGCCGTAGATCGCCTTGTAGGCGAGGTAGGCGGTCAGTCCTTCCGGGCCGAGCTCGCGGCCCATGCCGCTGGCCTTCACCCCGCCGAACGGGGCGGCGTGCGAGGTGCCGTACATGTTGACGCCGATCGAACCGGTCTCGATCTGCCGGGCGACCTGCAGGGCGCGCTCGACGTCCTGGCTGAAGACGCAGCCGGCGAGGCCGTAGTCGGAGTCGTTGGCGATGGCGATCGCCTCGGCCTCGCCGCTGTAGGGGATGACCGCGACGACCGGGCCGAAGATCTCGTCCCGGGCGATCCGCATGCTGTTGTCGACCTGGTCGAAGACGGTCGGCTCGAGGTAGTAGCCGCGGTCCAGGCCGGTGGGCCGCCCGCCGCCGAGCACGACCCGGCCGCCCTGCTCCCGGCCGAGCGCGATGTACTGCTCGACGCGTTCGCGCTGGGCCTGCGAGATGAGCGGGCCCATGGTCGTGTCCTCCTTGCGCGGGTCGCCGGTGACGGTGGCGGCCAGCGCGGCGGTGACGGCCTGGACCGTCTCGTCGTACCGCGCGCGGGGCGCCAGCACGCGGGTGTGGGAGAAGCAGACCTGGCCGGTCTCCGGCGCGCACAGCCGCGCGGCCTTGGCCGCGAAGAGCTCCATGTCGGCGTCCTCGAGCAGGATGGCGGCCGACTTGCCGCCGAGCTCGAGGGTGACCGGCTTGAAGTCCGCGGCGCAGGCCTGGGCGATCGCGCGGCCGGCCGCCGTGGAGCCGGTGAAGGCGACCTTGCGGACGCCGGGGTGGGCGACGAGCGCGGCGCCTGTGGCGGCGCCGCCGGTGATGACGTTGAAGACGCCGGGCGGGAAGCCGGCCTCGGCGACGGCGTCGGCGAGCAGGAACGCGTCGAGGCTGGTCTGCGGGGCGGGCTTGAGCACCACGGTGCAGCCGGCCGCCAGCGCCGGCGCGATCTTGAACGCGGCCAGGGGCTGGGGGCCGTTCCAGGGCGCGATCAGGCCGGCGACTCCGACCGGTTCCTTCCGCACGAGGGTGTTCGAGCCGCGGTAGGTGCGCAGTTCCTCGAACTCGTAGGTGCGCACGACGCCGGCGTAGTAGCGGTAGAGGTTGGCGGCGCCCATGACGTGCAGGCGCTGCATGGTGACGGGGAACCCGTTCTGCGGCAGGAGGACCTCGACGAACTCGTCCGCGCGTCGGTCCAGCACCGTGGCGAGGTTGTCGAGCAGGTCGGCGCGGGCCGCGGGGGTCAGGCTGCGCCAGGCGTCGGCGGTCAGGGCGGTGTGGGCGGCGCGCACCGCGACGTCGACGTCGGTGTCGTCGGCGTCAGCGATTGATCCGAATTCTTCCTCGGTGGCCGGGTTGGTGATGCCCAGCCGTGCACCGCTGTGGGCGCTTTCGCGGCGACCTGCGACGTAGAGGTGATTCACGTAGGTTTCCACACACAACTCCTGGTGTCTTCCGTCGCTTCGGAAAAGGTCCTGACCGGCTCTTATTACGAGTCAGTTAACTCTGATAGTGTACTCCGGTACATGAGCGTAGTGTCTGTACTCAGCTTCCGCAGCGACGCCACGGGTGGGATCGGCCGCGTGCGCGAGGAGGCATTGCTCCGCGTCATAGCCCGGTCGCGACCATCTCTCGCTAACGTGAAGGAGACCCGGTGACCCGTTTGAGGACGGCTCTGACCTGCTCGATTCTGGCCCTGACCACCACCCTGGCCGCCTGCGGCGGATCCTCTACCAGCTCCGACCCGTCGGCCGCCTCGTCCGGCAAGCCCGACGAGGCCAAGAACGCCGCGGCCACGCTGCGCGTCGTCGTGCCCTCGATCTCGCAGTTCCTCGGACAGCCGTTCCAGGCGGCGTCGCCCCCTCGGGCCGAGTCCACCTCGGCGATCTTCGACGCGCTCACCCGGGTCGACAACACGGGCACGCCCGTGCCGTGGCTCGCCAAGTCCTGGAACCGTGTCAACGACACCACCTGGCAGTTCTCGTTACGCACCGACGTGAAGTTCTCCAACGGCGAGCCGGTCGACGCCGACGCCGTCGTGGCGACCGTGACCACCCTGCTCGGCGCCGCCGGCACCGGCAGCGTCGCCAAGCTGTACAACCCGACGGTGTCCGGGGCGACCAAGGTCGACGCCGCCACCGTCAACATCACCAGCTCCAAGCCCGACGGGGTGCTGCCGCAGGAGATCGCGGCGCTGTACATCGTGCCGCCGAAGTACCTCGCCGAGGTCGGGATGGACGGCTTCGCCAAGGCCCCGATCGGCACCGGTCCCTACACGGTCACGTCGATCAGCAGCACCGAGATCGCGATGAAGGCCAACCCGACGTCGTGGCGGAAGCCGATCATCGGCAACCTCCAGATCAAGCAGGTCGCGGACCAGACGGCGCGGACCAACGCGATCCTGTCCAACGCGGCCGACATCAACACCCTGCTGGACCTCGACCAGATCGACAACGTCAAGGCCAAGAACTTCACGGTCTTCCCGCTGAAGAACCAGGCCGTCTTCCTGCTGCAGTTCATCGCGTCCACGGGTGGCTCGAAGCCGCTGGACAACCCACTGGTCCGCCAGGCGATCAACTACGCCGTCGACAAGGACGCGGTCATCAAGTCGGTGTTCCAGGGCCTGACCACCGTGGCCAGCCAGGGCACCGCCCCCGGCACCACCGGTCACGACGACGGCCTGCAGCCCTACCCGTACGACCAGGCCAAGGCCAAGGACCTGCTCACCCAGGCCGGCTACCCGAACGGCTTCGAGCTCACCGGCGTCTACTCCCTCGGCGCCTTCGCCGGCGACAAGGACTTCCTGGCCCAGGCGCAGAGCGACCTCGCCAAGGTCGGGATCAAGCTGACCATGAAGCAGGAGACCACCGCGAACATGACCAGCTACCTGCTCAAGGGGCAGTGGCCGGCCGACATGTTCACCACGGCCTACCTCACCGCGCCCACCCAGGACGCGACGAAGGCCTACTCCTTCAACAGCTGCCTGCGCAAGCCCGGCTCGTGGTGCGACCAGACCCAGGCGGACCTGATCAGCAAGGCCCTGACTCAGACCGTGGGCACCCCGGAGCGGGCGGAAACGCTCAAGGCGCTCGCCAAGGCGATCCACGACAACCCGCCGGCATTGTTCTTCAACAACGGCCTCAAAGTCATCGCCTACAGCAGCGGTGTGGCCGGTTACACAATCGACAGCTCGACGAACACTTCCTGGGAGACAGTGTATTTCAAGTAGCTGATCTTCCCGACTCGTTCAATGGTGCCGGCACCAGGCAAGACGGTGCCGGCACCTGATCAGAAGGACGATACGAATGGCCGATACCGGAATCAGTACGGGACAATCAGCCGCCGCCGTGCGGGCACTGAGTGTGACCTATCGTCGCGGCGCCCGGCTGGTGCACGCCGCCCGCGACGTCAGCATCGACATTCCGCGGGGCCGCATCGTCGGGCTCATCGGCGAGTCGGGCGCGGGCAAGTCGACGGTGTTGCGGGCCCTGCTGGGACTGACCAAGCCGACCAGCGGCGTCGTCGAGATCGCCGGCACCGACCTGTCGACCGTGTCGGCGAAGGCGGCCCTCGCCCTGCGCAACCGCATCCAGGTCGTCATGCAGAACCCGTACGCCAGCCTCGACCCGCGCTGGTCGGTGGCGGACTCGATCGCCGAGCCGCTGCGGGCCCGGTCCCGGCAGCGCGGCAGCGAGCCGATGAGCAAGGACGACATCGCCCGCCGCGTCGGCGAGATGCTCGACCGGGTGCGGCTGCCCACCAGCAAGCTGCACTCGTTGCCCCGCGAGCTGTCCGGCGGCGAGCGCCAGCGTGTCGCCATCGCCCGGGCGCTGTCGGTGCGCCCGGCCATCCTCGTCGCCGACGAGCCGGTCACCGCCCTGGACAACGTGACCACCGCGGAGATCCTCGGCCTCCTCGAGGAGCTGCACGCCGAGGTCGGGCTGGCCATCCTGATCGTCTCGCACAGCATGTCGGTCATCGCCCAGCTCGCCGACGACGTCCACGTGATGCAGGACGGCCGGGTCGTCGAGTCCGGCTCGGCCGAGTCGGTGCTGGACCACCCGCAGCACCCGCACACCGCCATGCTCATCGCCGCGAGCCGGTACCTCGACGAATGGGACGGCTCGGGCCCCGAACTCACCACGGCGGCGGCGCGATGACCCAGCAGCTCTCCGCGCGGCCCGCAGCCGCCCCGCCGCAGGACGCCAAGGACCCCGTGGCCCGCCGCATCGCGCTGCGGCTCGGGGTGCGGGTGGTCGAGCTGGTCGGGTTCCTGGTCCTGCTCGTCACCGTGCTGTTCTTCCTGGCCCGGGTCCAGGGCGACCCGGCCGTCATCCTGGCCGGCCCCGAGGCGACCCCCGAGGACGTGGCCCAGATCCGCGTGATCTACGGGCTCGACAGCCCGCTGATCATCCAGTACCTCAACTTCCTGCGGCAGTTCCTGCTGTTCGACTTCGGCAACTCGATCACCGAGCGGGTCCCCGCGCTGGACCTCGCCGCCGGCCGGCTCGGCACGACGCTCCTGCTGTGCGTGATCGCGACGGTCATCAACGTCGCGGTCGCCACGCCGATCGGCATCTACATCGGCGGTGGCACCGGTTCCGCCGCCGGCCGCCGCCGCCCGCTGCGCAAGGTCGTCAGCGGCATCGTGCTGGCCACCCAGGGCATCCAGTACTACATCATCGCGCTGCTGCTGATCACCGTGTTCGCGATCAAGCTGCAGGTGCTCCCGGCGATCGGGTTCGACCGGGCCGACTCGTGGATCCTGCCGAGCATCAGCCTCGCCTGGCTGGCGGCGCCGCGCCTGGCCCGGGTCGTGCAGAGCGCCGCGCGGCAGGTCTGGTCCTCGGAGCTGGTGCACACCGCGACCGCGTACGGGTTGTCGCCCGCGACGATCCGCACCAAGTACGTGCTGCCCAACGTTCTGGTGCCGCTGATCGCGACCGCGGGCACGCAGTTCACGCTGCTGCTGTCCGGCGCGGTGATCGTCGAGCAGCTCTTCGGCATCAACGGCCTCGGCCAGCTGCTGGTCGTCAGCGTGCAGAACGCGGACTTCCCGTCGCTGGCCGCCGGCGTCACCCTCATCGGCCTGGTCGTCTTCGCCGTCACCGCGGTGTCGGACGTGCTGTACCGGATCGCCGATCCCCGGCTGAGGAGGAACGGCTGATGGCCACCAGCGGCACCCGGACCTGGCGGCTGCTGCCACGCGGCGTGAAGAGCTCGCTGTACTGGCTGATCAGCCTGCTCATCCTCGGCCTCACCGTGTGGAAGCACGGGGCCGGGCACGCCGAGCAGGACATCCGCAGCCGCCTGCAGGGCCCGAGCGCGCAGCACTGGCTGGGCACCGACGGCGCCGGCCGGGACAACCTCCAGGAGCTGCTGCACGGGCTGCCCTGGTCGGTCGAGGTCGCGCTGCTCGCCACGCTGATCGCCGCGGTCGTCGGCACGCTCGTCGGGGTGACGTCCGGCTGGTACGGGCGCTGGTGGGCGCGGGCGATCCTCCGGCTGGTCGACTTCGAGGTGGCGTTCCCGTTCGTCGTGATGGCGGTCGTCCTGATCGGCGTGCTGGGCCGGGGCACCCTGCAGATCGCGCTGGTGCTCGGTATCGCGCTGTGGCCGCTGGTCGCCCGGGTCGTGCACGGCGAGACGCTGCAGCTGCGCGAGCAGGAGTACGTCGTCTACAGCAACCTCGTGTGGGGCAACGGGCTGCGGGTCATCCGGGAGCACCTGGTGCCGGCCCTGCTCATCCGGGTCGCGGTCGTCAGCGCGTTCGTGTTCGGCGACGTGCTCGGCGCGGCCGCGGCGCTGTCCCTGCTCGGCATCGGGCCGTCGCTGGAGACGTCCTCCTGGGGCAACATGCTGGCCGACGGGCAGCAGTACCTCAACCGCGACCCCTGGATCGCGCTGAGCTCGGCGCTGGCGCTGGTCGTGCTGCTGGTCTTCGTGAACATGCTGGCCGACCGGCTGGCCGCGGCGGCGTCCCGGTCGGGCACGGCGGCCACCATGACGGAGGTGCTCGCACCGGCCGAGGCCGCAGACCTGGACGCGACCGCACCGGCAGATCGGGGAGCGCGATGACCGAGACGACCAACACGACCAAGCCGACCGGTGCGGGCGGGCCGGCCGGGGCGACCCAGCTGGTGGTCGACGTGTCGCAGCTGACCGTCGAGCTCGGTGACCCAGACCGCGGGCACGGGGTGCGGATCGGGCCGGTCGACCTGCGGATCGGGCGCGGCGAGTGCGTGTGCGTCGTGGGCACCTCGGGCGCCGGCAAGAGCACCATCGGCCAGGCGCTGCTCGGCATGCTCGGCCCCGGCGGCCGGGTCACCGGCGGTTCGGTGCGCGTCGCCGGTACGTCGCTGTTCGAGGCCGACGACAAGACGCTGCGTTCGCTGCGCGGCTCCACCGTGACGATGATCTTCCAGGACCCGACCTCCGCGCTGAACCCGGTGCGTCGCCTGGACAAGATCTTCGCCGACGTCCTCAAGGCCCACGGCACCACCGGCAAGGACGAGATCGTGGCGCGGACCCGGGAGGCCCTGACCGCGGCCGAGCTCGACCCGGACGCGGCGATGCGGCGCTACGCCCACGAGCTGTCCGGCGGCATGCGCCAGCGCGTGATGGTGGCCCTCGCCCTGGTCAACCGGCCCGCCGTGATCGTCGCCGACGAGCCGACGACCGCGCTGGACCCGACCACGCAGAAGGAGGTCATCGAGCTGTTCGGCGTCCTGAAGCGGACGAACACCCTCGTGGTGATCACCCACGACCTGCGCGTCGCGCGCCGGCTGGCCGACCGGATCGTCGTGATGAGCCTGGGCCGGATCGTGGAGACCGGCACCGTCGAGGAGATCATGACCGCGCCGCGGCATCCGGTGACGCAGGGGCTCGTCGCCAACCAGAAGTTGACCAAGGTCGTGAAGCGAAGGGACCGGTCCTGAGCCCATGCCGGAAGCCCTGCCGGAAGACCTGTCCGACCTCACGTTCGACACCGTCGTCGCCGGCGGCGGCACCGCCGGCTGCGTGCTGGCCAACCGGCTGTCGGCCACCGGCGAGCGGGTCGCCCTCGTCGAGGCCGGCCCGGACTTCGGCCACAGCCGCGGCGGCGCCTGGCCGCCGGTGCTCAACGACGCGAGGTACGTGCCGACCCCGTACGACTGGGGGTACCACGTCGCGCCGTACGGCTACGACATCCCGTTCATCCGCGGCCGGGTCCTCGGCGGCTCCTCGGTCATCAACGCGGCCGGCATCAACTGGGGCCTGCGCGAGGACTACGCGCGGTGGGTGGAGCTCGGCGCCGAGGGCTGGGGGTTCGAGGACCTCCGGCCGTTCCTGCTGAAGGTCGAGCGGCTCCGCGGCGACGACGCCCCGGGCCGCGGCCGGGACGGCGCGCTGTTCGTCTCCCGCGACCGGGCGACGTCGCCGCTGCTGGACGACCTGCGCCGGGCCTACGCCGCGGCCGGCCTCCCCGGCCCGATCGACGCCTCCGGCCCCGACGCCGCCGAGGGCTGGGGGGACGGCACCCGCAACGCCGACGGCGACGAGCGGTATCACGCCGCCCGGGCCTACCTGGACGACGTACGCGACCGGCCGAACCTCACGGTCATCGGCGACACGCTCATCGACCGGGTGCTGTGGGACGGCGACACGGTGACCGGCGTGGCCGTCGTCCGCGACGGCCGGCCGTCGCAGCTGCGCGCCCGCCGGGTCGTGCTGGCCGCCGGCGCGATCGGCACGCCCACGGTCCTGCAGCGCTCCGGCATCGGCGACGCGGCCGCCCTCGCGCCGATCCTCGGCGACGGGGTGCCGCTGCACCACCTGCCCGGCGTCGGCCGGAACCTGCACGACCACTACGGCAGCCGGCTGTTCATGCGCACGGCGCCCGGCTTCGCCGAGCGGCTGGCGGCGCGCGGGCACGTCCCGGGCACGCGCCAGTCCTTGTTCGCCCGGGTGAAGAGCGACCCGGCGCTGCCCGCGTACGACCTGAGCATCGGCGTCAACCACGGCGACACCGCACCGCCGGACGGCCTGCTGCCGATCACGGTGTTCCTCGTCCACCTGGCCGCCGAGGGCTCGGTGACGATCGCGGACGCGGACCCGCACTCGCATCCGGTCATCGACCTCGACATCGGCCGGGACGAGGACCTCGACGCGATCGCCCGCGGCCTGCGGTGGCTGCGCAGGCGGCTGGCCGACCCGGCGGTGCGCGACTGGTTCGCCCCTGAAGCCGCCCCTGAAGCCTCTGAGTCGGCCGTAGGGGACGCGGACCTGCGCGAGTACGTCCGGCGCAACATCTTCCTGTTCCATCACGCCACCGGCACCGGCCGGCTCGGCCCGGCCCGCGACCCGCTGGCGGTGGCCGGCCTCGACGGGCGCGTCCACGGCTTCACCAACCTGTACATCGGCGACGCCAGCCTCATGCCCAGCATTCCGCGGGGCATGATGATCCTGACGGTCTACGCGATGGCGGAGAAGATCGCCGCCGGTCTGGTGGCGACGGCGCCGGTGCCGCGATGACGCCGCCGCCCGGCCTGACCCGCTGGCGCCCCGGCGGCGCCGGCGTGCGCATGGACCCGGTTCCGGCGGTCGGCGAACACCCCGAACGGATCCTGGCCGGTCTCGGCCGCAGCGCCGAGCAGATCGCCGCCTTACGCGATGCCGGCGCCATCTGAACCAGCAGAAGGAGGTGGCGGCGTGACGGACCTGAACGCTGAGGAACGCGCCGTGGTCGACCTGGTCCGCGACTTCGTCGACCGGGACGTGCGCCCGGTCGCCCGCGACCTGGAGCACGCGAACGAGTACCCGGAGCGGCTCATCGACACGATGAAGGAGCTCGGCGTCTTCGGGCTGGCGATCCCTGAGCAGTACGGCGGGGCGCGCGTGTCCATGTCCTGCTACGTGCAGGTCACCGAGGAGCTCGCCCGGGGCTGGATGAGCCTGGCCGGCGCGATGGGCGGGCACACGGTGGTGGCGAAGCTGCTGCTCGCGTTCGGCACCGAGGAGCAGCGGCAGCGGTACCTGCCGGGGATGGCGACCGGCGCGATCCGGGCCACGATGGCGCTCACCGAGCCGGGTGGCGGCTCCGACCTGCAGGCCATGACGACGACGGCGCGCCGCGACGGCGACGGGTACGTGATCAGCGGCGCCAAGACGTGGATCACCAACGCGCGGCGTTCGCAGCTCATCGCGCTGCTGTGCAAGACCGACCCCGACGCCGTGCCGAAGCACAAGGGCGTGAGCATCCTGCTGGTCGAGCACGGGCCGGGCCTGACCGTCTCGCGGGACCTGCCCAAGCTCGGCTACAAGGGCGTGGAGAGCTGCGAGCTGTCGTTCGACGGCTACCGGGCGCCGGCCGGAGCGCTGCTCGGCGGCGTCGAGGGGCGCGGGTTCGCCCAGATGATGACCGGGCTGGAGACGGGGCGGCTGCAGGTGGCGGCCCGGGCGCTGGGCGTGGGGCGGGCCGCGTTCGAGGACGCGCTGCGCTACTCGCAGGAGCGGCACTCGTTCGGCCGGCCGATCTGGCAGCACCAGTCGGTCGGCAACTACCTCGCCGACATGGCGACGAGGCTGACCGCCGCCCGGCAGCTGGTGCTGTACGCGGCGGAGCGCACCGAGGCCGGGCGGCGGTGCGACCTGGAGGCGGGGATGGCGAAGCTGTTCGCGTCCGAGACGGCCATGCAGATCGCACTCGACGCGATGCGGGTGCACGGCGGCTACGGCTACTCCACGGAGTTCGACATCGAGCGGTACTTCCGCGACGCCCCGCTGATGATCGTGGGTGAGGGCACCAACGAGATCCAGCGCAACGTCATCGCCCGCCAGCTCGTGGAGCGCGGCGGGATCGACGCCTGACCGGCGGGGGCGCGCCCCGGAGCAGGGGTCTCAGGAATATGTTTATCTCTAGTATAGAACTTGAGTACATGATACCGTGCAAGCATTGCGGTACCCCAGTGCAGCGGAGGTGGCGGAATGAGCGGGTGGGACAGGTTTCTGACCGAGCACGACCGGGAGATCGCCGCGCAGGCCGGCTACGGCGCCAGGATGGGGCTCGGCGGCAACGTCGCCGTCCTGCTCATCGACGCCACCTACCTGTTCTGCGGCGACCCCGGGCTCAGCGAGGCTGAGTCGCTGGCGCTGTACCGCAACTCCTGCGGCCCGGCGGCGTGGCGGGCCGTCGAGGCCATGGCCGGTCTCGCCGCCGCCGCCCGCGAGCGCGGCCTGCCGGTCGTCTACACCCGGCCGGTGCGCCCCCGCCCCGACGGGCTCAACCGCGGCCGCTGGCTGGACAAGAACCGCCGCGGCCGCGAGGACATGAAGCCGGCGCCGCGCGCCTTCGACATCGTCGACCCGATCACGCCGGCCCCCACCGACGTGGTGCTGGACAAGGAGAAGCCCAGCGCGTTCTTCGGCACCCCGCTGGCCGCGTACCTCACCGACTGGGGCGTCGACTCGCTGCTCGTCGGCGGCGGCGTCACCAGCGGCTGCATCCGCTCCACGGTCCTGGACGCGTTCTCGCTCAACTACCGCGTCGGCGTCGTGCAGGAGCTGACGTTCGACCGGATCGAGGCGTCGCACTGGATCAACCTGTTCGACCTGGACCAGAAGTACGCCGACGTGATCGGTCTGGCCGAGGCCCACGACTACGTCGCGCGGGCCGAGAAGGGGCCGTTCCATGCGGCTGCCTGACTCCGGGCGCTACGCCTACCGCCCCATCACCGACCGGCCCGCGTTCGCCTGGCCGCACGGCGGCGGCCTGGCCGCCTACGTCGCCGTCAACGTGGAGTGCTTCGCCTACGGCGGCGGCGGGGCGACGCTGACGCCCGGCATGGACCCGCCGAACAGCGAGCACCGCCGGTACGGCTGGCGCGACTACGGCATCAGGGTCGGCCTGTGGCGCATCCTCGACGAGCTCGCCGCCCGCGACCTGCCGGCCGCGTTCCTGCTCAACGCGTGGGTTCCCGAGCTGTACCCGCCGGTCGCCGAGGCGCTGCGCGCGTCCGGCGGCGAGATCGTCGGGCACGGCCGCACCAACTCCGAGCTGCAGGGCGGGATGGCCGAGGACGAGGAACGGACCCTGATCGAGGAGTCCACGGCGCTGCTCACCGCCGCGTTCGGGACCCGCCCGGCCGGCTGGATGTCCCCGGGCGCCACGCAGAGCGCCAACACCCCGGACCTGCTGGCCGAGGCCGGCTACACCTACACCCTCGACTGGCCGATCGACGACCAGCCGGTGTGGCTGTCGACCCGCGGCGGGCCGCTGCTCAACGTGCCGTACCCGCTGGAGACCAACGACTACCCGCAGGTGCTGTCCCGCGGGCACACCGGCCGCGAGTTCGCCGACATCGCCCACGACCACCTGACCGAGATGCTGACCCAGGTGGGCCCGGCGCGGACGCCGCTGGTGTACGCGCTGAGCCTGCACCCGTTCACCGCCGGCCAGCCGCACCGGCTGCACGCCCTGCGCCGGGTCCTGGACCTGCTCGCCGAGCGCCGCGACGACATCTGGCTCACCACTCCCGGCGCCATCGCCGAGCACTACGCGGCGCAGGTGACGGCATGAGCAGGCCGGAGCGCAGCGGAGGGCTGCGAATCGGGATTACAGGGTGGAGCTCAGGCCGGCGCCGGAGCGCAGCGGAGGGGACGGCATGAGCGCGGACGACGCGGTGCGGTACGGCAGCGACGTCATGGTCGACGTCCTGGCCCGCCTCGGCATCGAGCACCTCGCCATCAACCCCGGCGCGACCCTGCGCGGCCTGCACGAGTCGCTGGTCCGCGCGGGCAAGCCCGAGCTGCTGCTGACCCTGCACGAGAACGTCGCCGTCGGCATGGCCCACGGCTACGCCAAGGCGACCGGCCGGCCGATGGGTGTCGCGCTGCACAACCTCGTCGGGCTGCAGACCGGCTCCATGGCGCTGTTCAACGCGTTCCTGGACCTGGTGCCCATGCTCGTCGTCGGCGGCAGCGGCCCGGCCGACGCCGCCCGCCGCCGGCCCTGGATCGACTGGATCCACGCCAGCCGCGACCAGGCCGCGCAGGTCCGCGCCTACACCAAGTGGGACGACCAGCCGGCCGGCCTCGACGCCGCCGTGCACAGCCTCGCCCGCGCCCACAGCATCACCACCGCCTTCCCGCAGGCGCCCGTCTACGTCGCCCTCGACGCCGGGCTGCAGGAGGACGTGGTCAGCGGCGAGCCGCGCAACGCGCTGTGGTCGCCCGCGACCGCGCTGGCCCGGCAGAGCACGCCGACGGTCGCCGACGCCGACCTGCTCCCGGTCGCCGAGGCCCTCGCCGCCGCCGAGCGGCCGCTGCTGCTGGCCGACACCGCCGGGCGCAGCGAGGCCGCGTACCGGGCCCTCGTCGCGCTCGCCGAACGGCTCGGCGCGGGCGTCGTGGACCTCGGCGCCCGGCACAACTTCCCCAACACGCACTGGGCCGACCGCACCCAGCACCACCACGCCGACGTCGCCGAGGCCGACGTGATCCTGGCCGTCGACGTGCGTGACCCGTACTTCGCCCTCGGCCGCACCGACGTCGCCAACCGCGACTTCGCCTGGCTGCCCCGCCCCGGCGCGCGGGTCTTCGTGCTGTCCGGCGCGGCGCTCATCGAGCGGGCCCCGCTGGACCGGGCCGCCGCGGCCTGGGACCGGGTCGAGGCGGTGCTGACCGGCGACGCCGCCGTGGCCCTGCCGCGCCTCGCCGAGATCGTCGCCGAGCTGCCGGTGCCGGGCGCCGCCGAGCGCACCGCGGCCCTGCGCGCCACGGCGAGCGGCCCGGCGGTGTTCCGCGAGCGGCTGTCCCGCGCGCCCGGCGCGTTCGGCCCGGCCCGGCTGGCCGCCGAGACGTTCGAGGCGGTCCGCGGCGGCGCGTGGCAGCTCGCGTTCGGCGCGCTGTACGGCAACTCGCGCCGCGCGTTCGACATGGACGAGTTCAACTGCTACCTCGGCATCTCCGGCGGCGGCGGGCTCGGCTACGGGGTCCCCGCGGCCCTGGGCGCCGCGCTCGCGCACCGCCACGACGACACCCTCGTCGTGGACATCCAGCCGGACGGCGACTTCCTCTACACCGCCCAGGCGCTGTGGACCGCCGCCCACGAGCGGCTGCCGCTGCTCGTGGTGATGGCCAACAACCGCACCTACAACCAGGACCGGATGCACCAGACCGAGATCGGCCACCAGCGCGGCCGCGACACCGACGTGGCCGCCGGCATCGACATCACCGGCCCCGACGTCGACTTCGCCACCCTGGCCCGCAGCCAGGGGGTGGAGGGCATCGGCCCCGTCACCGACGCGGCCGAGCTGCCCGCGACGCTCGCCCGCGCGGCGCGCATCGTGCGCGAGGAGCGCCGTCCGGTGCTGGTGGACGCCGTCATGAACCGCGATCGGAGCTGAACACCACATGACCGCACAGAGCACGCCCCGGCCGGGCGTCGCGCTCGTCGGGGCCCGCGACGGAAGCCTCTGGACCTACCTGCTGTTCCACAACCTGCGCACCTTCGGCGACGCCGAGATCTGGCCGGTGAGCCGCACCCGACCCGAGGTGCGTGGCGTGCCGACCGTCGCCGACCTCGGCCTCGTGCCGCGGACCCCCGACGTCGCCGTGCTCATCGTCAACTCCGCCGCCGCGAACTCGGTCGTGGCCAAGGCGGTCGAGATGAAGGTCCCGCACATCGTGCTCATCTCCGACGGGTACGCCGAGCGCGGCACCGAGGAGGGCATCCGGCTGCAGCGGGAGCTGGTCGGCATCGTCGAGGGCACCGGCAGCCGGCTCTACGGGCCCAACGGCGTCGGGTTCGCCGACTTCCGCGCCGGCATCGCCCCGCTCGGCGCGCCCATCCCGCCGGACCTGCGGGTCGGCGGCGTGTCCGTGGTGTCCCAGAGCGGCTCGCTGACCACCACCATCATGGGCGGCCTGGCCGAGGACGGCGCCGGCGTCGACCTGTGCGTGTCGATCGGCAACGGCGCCGCGTTCGACCCCATCGACGCGATGGAGACGATGCTCGACCGGCCGACCACCACCGTCATCGCCGCCTACCTCGAGTCGTTCGGCGGCAACCGGGCCCGCCTGGAGCGGACCCTGACCCGCGCCCGCGAGCAGGGCGTCACGATCGTGCTGGCGAAGTCCGGCGGGTCGGAGATCGGCGCGGCCATCGCCCGATCGCACACCGCCGCCCTGGCCGGCCCCGACCGGCTCGTCGACGAGGTGCTCACCGCGCACGGCGTGATCCGGGTGCGCAGCATGGAGCAGCTGACCCGGGCCGCCGCGATCGCCGAATACCTCAGCCGGCACGGCGCCAGTGGCGTCGGTGGCGTCGGTGGCGGCGTCGCGGTCATCGAGACGTCCGGCGGCGCCGCCGCCCTCACCGCCGACCTGCTCACCCACGAGGGCGTCGGGCTGGCCACGTTCGGCGACGCGGCCACCTCGGCGCTGCGGGCGGTCGCGCCCGACGGGGCGTACGTGAGCAACCCGATCGACCTGACCGCCTCGCCGAAACCGTACGAGGAGGTGACCGCCGCGTTCCACGCCGTCTACACCGACCCGGCCGTGCGTGCCGTCGTCATCCCGTACGCGCTGACCTTCCCGGACGCCGACGACGAGCGCGACGTGCACCGCCGCTCGCTCGACCGCTACGCCGACCTGGGTGCCGCCACCGGCTGCCCCACCATCGTGTCGACGCTCAGCGACTTCGCGTGGACCGACTGGGCCGTCGCGTTCCGGGAGCGGCACCCGGAGACGCTGCTGGTGCGGGGGATCGCCACCACCGCCCGGATGCTGGCGCGGCTCTACCCGCGCACCCAGCCGGAGGCACCGCGGGCGACGGGGCTCGCAGACGTGATCGGCGACGCGCCCGACGGCCGCACCGCCCGGGACCTGCTCGACGCGCTCGACGTGCCGATGCCGAAGGCGGTCTTCGTGGCGGCCGAGGACGTCGACGGCGTCGCCGGGGCCGTGGCCGGCCTCGCGCACCCGCACGTCGTGAAGATCGTCGCCGACGGGCTGCTGCACAAGGTGAAGGTCGGCGGCGTCGTGCTCGGCTGCGCCACGGCGGAGCAGACCGGGGCGGCCGCCCGGCGGGTCCTCGCCTCCGCCGCCGCGGCCGGGCTGCCCGGCGTGCGCGGCGTGCTCGTCGAGGAGACCGGCACCGGCGTCGAGCTGTTCGTGTCGCTCAACCGCGACCCGTGGTACGGGCCGTACCTCATCGTCGGATCCGGCGGCGGCGACGTCGAGGCCAAGACCGACTCGTCGCTGATCGCGCTGCCCGCCACGGACGGTGCCGTCGAGCGGGCCCTGGACCGCCTGCCGGTGCCGGACGGGCAGCGCGCCGCCACCGCCGCGCTCATCGCCCGGCTCGCCACCGAGTTCGTCGGCGGCCGGCTCGCCAATTGGTCGATGCTGGAGCTGAACCCGGTCATGGTCGACGCCACAGCCGGCCCGCAGATCCTCGACATCGTGCTGCTGCCCAAGGGCGAGCCGGTATGACCGTGCGCGTCTCGATGGCGCTGGCCACCAGCCACCTCGGCCCGCTGCTGGACATCACCCGGGCCGCCGAGGAGGCCGGCCTCGACCGGGTGTGGACCACCGAGGGCTTCGGCGGCGACGGGATCGTCCGCGCCGGCCACCTGGTGGCGCACACCAGCCGCATCGGCATCGGCACCGGCATCGCCTACTCGTTCACCCGGGCACCCCTCGCGGTGGCGATGGCCGCCGCCGACCTCGCCGAGCTCAGCGGCGGCCGGTTCGCCCTCGGGCTGGGCGCCGGCACCCGCGGCGTGCGGACCAGACGCTTCGACGCGGCCGGCTACGACCACCCGGCGCCGCGCACCGCCGAATACGCCGAGCTGGTCCGCGCCGCGCTGCGGTCCGAGGGCGGGCTGCGCTTCGAGGGCCGGTTCTACCAGTGCGACTTCCCGCAGCTGGACATGCCGCAGGACGCCGCGCTGCGCGCCGGGGTGCCGCTGTACGCCGCCGCCCTCAACCCGGTGATGCTGCGCGCCGCCGCCCGCTCCTGCGACGGGATCGCCCTGCACAGCCTCGCCACCGCGCCGGCCTACCTGCGCGACGTCGTCGCCCCCGCCGTCGCCGGTCCGGACCGGCCGAAGCTCGCGGCGTGGAAGATCTGCGTCGTCGACGACGACCCGGCGGCCGCCGCCGACGCGGTACGCCGGCAGCTGGCGTTCTACTTCTCCACCCCCAGCTACCACCCGGTCCTGGCCGGCACGCCGTGGACCGAGGTGGCCCAGCGCATCCGCGACCTCGCCACCGAGCTGCGGTTCCGCGACTGGGGGCCGGTGGCGGCGCTCGTGCCCGACGACATGGTGGCGGCCTACTCCGTCGCCGGCGACCGGGACTCCTGCGCTGAGCAGATCGCCGCCACCGCCGGGCGGTTCGCCGCCGCCGGCGTCGACGAACTGGTCCTGCAGCTCACCTCCGGCGGCACACCCCAGCAGACCCGGGCCAACGGCCTCGCGCTCGTCGCCGCCGTCCAGCACGCCCGATCGGAAAGGACGGCCGATGCTCACCTGTGACAGCCAGATCCACCTCTTCCCCGAAGGCCACGAGGAGCGGGCCGCGAAGTTCGGGCAGCGGGTCATCGCCCTGGCCACGATCCTCGCCGACATGGACGCCGCCGGCATCGACCGGGCCGTGCTCGTCCCGCCGTTCCCGGCCGCGATGCAGATCAGCCTCGACGCGGTCGCGGCCCACCCCGACCGCTTCCGCACCACCGCCCACCTCGCCCTCGACAAGCCGGAGGCGCGCGAGCAGGTCAAGGCGTGGCCGGACGACGCGGTCGTGGCCGTGCGGGTCGGGTTCCCGCCGTGGCACAAGGTCTCCTGGCTCGACGACGGCACCGCCGACTGGTTCTGGCCGGTCGCCGCCGAGCAGGGCCTGCCCGTCATGGTGTGGGCGCCGGCGCAGCTGGCCAAGCTCGGCCCGGTCGCCGCCGCCCACCCCGGCCTGAACCTCATCGTCGACCACCTCGGGCTGTTCGTCGACGACAAGGACGACGCCCTCGACCCGATCCTCGACGAGCTCGTCGCGCTCGCCGCGCACGACAACGTGTCGGTGAAGGCGTCGGCGCTGCCGTGCGCCACCGACGAGCCCTACCCCTACCGCGGTCTCGCGCCCCGCATCGAGCGCGTCGTCGACGCCTTCGGTGCCGGGCGCGTGTTCTGGGGTACCGATGCGACCCGCCTGCCGTGCACCTACGCGCAGGCGGTCGCGATGTTCACCGAGGAGCTGCCGTTCCTCAAGGACGACGACCTCGACCTGGTCATGGGCGGCGCGCTGCTTCGCCGCCTGGGCTGGGACCGCTGAATCAGGAGGCTGCACGAGTGCCGGCAACATCATTCGCCGACCCCGCGGTGGACGAGTTCCGCCGCGAGGTGACGGCGTGGCTGACGACCGCGATCCCCGCCGAGTGGCGGGAGCGTCGCGACCACCTCACGATGGACGAGGAGATCGAGATCCGCCGGGCCTGGGACCGGCAGCTCTTCGACGCCGGCTACGCGGGCCTGTCGTGGCCCGAGCGCTTCGGCGGCCGCGGCCTCGGCGTCGTGGAGGACTTCACGTTCAACGACATCGCCGCCCGCATGGACGCCCCCGAGGGGCTCGGCCGGGTCGGGCGGCTGCTCGCCGGGCCGGCCATCATCCACCACGGCACGCCCGAGATGTGCGCCCGGTTCCTGCCGGCGATTCTCAAGGGCGAGGAGAACTGGTGCCAGGGCTTCTCCGAGCCCGGCGCCGGCTCCGACCTCGCCTCGCTGCACACCCGGGCGGTGCGTGACGGCGACGTGTACCGCATCCAGGGCCAGAAGGTGTGGACGACGTACGCACAGTTCTCCGACTGGTGCCTGCTGCTGGCCCGCACCGGCGCGGCCGGCTCCCGCAGCCGCGGGCTGTCACTGATGCTCGTGCCGATGCGCCAGCCCGGCGTCGAGGTCCGGCCGCTGATCAACATCACCGGCACCCACGAGTTCAACGAGGTGTTCTTCGACGGCGCCGAGACGAGCACCGACCTGCTCGTCGGCGCCGAGGACGAGGGCTGGCTGGTGTCGGGCACGATCCTGACCCACGAGCGCGGCGTCGGCTTCGGCGCGATCGCCCTCAACCAGCTGCACGGCTACCTGCGGCTGTTCACCGACCACTGCGCCGCGCACGCCCCCGCGATCGCGGCCCGGCTGCCCGAGTTCGTCACCCGGGTCGAGCTGCTGCGCTGGCAGATGATGCGTTCACTGGAGAAGATGGCCGGCGGCGACGCCTCGCCGCGCTCCAGCGCGGTGCTGAAGGTGACCTGGAGCGAGCTGGTGCAGGAGATCGTGCACCTGGCCGCGTTCGGTGGCTGCCCCGAGCACACCGACCTGTACCGCACCCGGCTGCTGTTCCACCGGGCCTCGACGATCGTGTCGGGCACGTCGGAGATCCAGCGCAACATCATCGGCGAGCGGGTCCTGGGCCTGCCCCGCGAAGGGAGCGCGAAGGCGTGAGCACGCGATACCTGCCCAGCCCGCTGGGCCTGGAGGTCACCGACGCGGTGCACCAGATGGCGGTCGAGGGCACGACCGGCGAGGACCGCTGGTCCCCGGCGAAGCTGTGGGGCGAGCTCGCCGCCGGCGGCTGGACCGAGCTCGCCGACGGCGACACCCCGGGCACCGACGCCGACGTGACGCTGCTGGACCTGTGCGTGATGGCCGAGGCGTGGGGCCGGGCCCTGGTCGGCCTGCCGCTGCTGAGCACCCTGGCCGCGCGCCGCTGGCTGGCCGAGCGGCCGCCCGCCGGCACGCCGATCACCCTCGTGGTGCCCGAGTGGAACCGGTTCCTGCTGCCGTACCCGATGCAGGCGGCGCTGGCGCTGTCCGCCGACGGCACCGCGCCCGTCACGGGGGAGTTCACCGTCGACGACCACGCTCCGTCGCTGCCGCTGGGCCGCGCGGACACCGCGCCAGGACCGCTCGCCCCGGCCGGTGCGCTGCGCGACTATGCGCTGCTGGCCACGGCGGAGGCCGTCGGGGCCACCGACCGGGCGCTGCAGGACACCGTGGAGTACGCCAAGACCCGGGTCCAGTTCGGCCGGCCGATCGGCTCGTTCCAGGCGGTCAAGCACACCCTCGCCGACATGCACCGCGACGTGGAGCTGGCCCGCAGCGGCGTCACCTGGTTCAGCAACGACCCAGCGGCGATGACAAGCGGCGCGCCGTACGTGCTGCAGCTGTGCGCCTCCGTCGTCGAGCGGGCGATCCAGGTGTACGGCGGGATCGGCTACACCTGGGAGTGCGACCTGCACTGGTCGCTGCGCCACGTCACCCAGGCGCACCGGCTCGTCGTGGCGGCGCTGACGGCGAGCGCGGCATGACCGAGTTGTTGGAGGTCTTCACGAAAGACCGGGTCGGGTATCTGCGGTTCAACCGGCCCGACAAGCTCAACGCGCTCGCCCCGGAGATGCTCGAAGGCTTCACCGCCGGGCTCACCGCGCACGAGGCCGACCCGGACGTGCGGGTCGTCGTGGTCTGCTCGACCGGCCGCGCGTTCAGCACCGGCGGCGACATGTCCGGCCCGGGCCGGGCCGCGTCGGCGGGGCACCGTTCCTCGTACACCGACTGGCAGCGGCAGCGCGCGAGCCTGGAGCGCTGGCTGCGGATCTGGGACTCGCCGAAGCCGGTCGTCGCCGCCGTGCAGGGCTACTGCCTCGGCACCGCGACGGTCATGGCGGTGATGTGCGACCTGACCGTCGTCGCCGACGACGCCGTCATCGGCTGGCCGCAGCTGCCGGTCGGCGGCGGGCTGCTGTCGCCGGTGGCGAGCTGGTTCGTCGGGCCGAAGAAGGCCCGCGAGCTGGCGTACATCGCCGGCAGCCGGTTCAGCGCCCAAGAGGCCGTCGAGCTCGGCTGGGCCAACCACGTGTACCCGGCCGGCGAGCTGCACGAGCGGGCGCACGAGCTGGCGACGCGGATCGCGAACACGCCCAGCGACGTGCTGGCGGTCAAGAAGTACGCCCTGAACCGCACCATGAACCTGCAGGGCTTCCGCGACGCCGTGCTGTCCGGTGCGGAGTTCTCCGCGGTGAGCCACCAGGCGCCGGGCGCGGAGTTCATCGCGGCCCGCCGCGCGGAGCTGGGCATGAAGGAGACGATCGCGGCGGTCCAGCAGGGCCTGCTCGCCGGCGACTACCCGCAGGCGGAATGAGCGGCGGCAGGAGCGGCCCGCGGTACCGCGGAGGAGCCGCTCACCGGAATGACAGGAGCTCAGCGGAGGAGTGGGTATGAGCCTGGTGGACAAGGTCGTCGCGATCACGGGTGCCGGGCACGGCATCGGCCGCCGCGAGGCCCTCGAGGTGGCGGCGCTCGGCGGCAGCGTGGTGGTCGCGGAGTTCGACGCCGACGCGGGCGCCGAGGCCGTGAAGGAGATCGAGGCCGGCGGCGGGCGGGCGGTGCTGGTCGCCGGTGACGTGGCGGACACCGCCGTCGCCGACGCGATCGTGGCCGCCGCCGTCGACACGTTCGGCCGGCTCGACGCGGTGGTGAACAACGCGGGGTTCCTGCGCGACCGCACGTTCGTGAAGATGACGGCGGACGAGTGGGACGACGTGATCCGGGTGCACCTGCGCGGGCACTACGCGGTCGCGCACGCCGCGTGCGTGCACTGGCGCGACGCCGGCACCGGCGGCCGGCTCGTCGGCACCTCGTCGACGGCCGGGCTGCTGGGCAACTTCGGCCAGGCCAACTACGGCGCGGCGAAGGCCGGCGTCGTGGCGATGTCGTCGATCATCGCGCAGGAGATGGCCCGCTACGGTGTGGTCAGCAACGTCGTGTGCCCGGCCGCGCGGACCCGGATGACGTCCGGCGCCTACGGCGAGATCGGCGGCGGCGAGGGCTGGGACTTCTGGTCGCCGGACAACGTGGCACCGATGGTGGCGTTCCTGTGCAGCGACGCGGCCGGGACGATCTCCGGCAAGGTGTTCGGGGTGCAGGGTGACGTCGTGGAGCTGTACGAGCCGTTCACCAGCGTCGCGTTCATCCGCAACGGTGAGCGCCGCTGGACCCAGGACGAGCTGGCCGCCGGGGTGCCGGGCCTGTTCGCGCAGGCCGGGCGGGACCCCGAAGTGGAGAACATGATGGCCCGGCTGCGGTTCTCGATGACCGACCGCAGCAAGCGGGCGGCCGGCCCCGTGGCGCAGGGCTGAGCCCCTACCGACCGTGGAAGACGGGCGGCCGCCTGGCGAGGAACGCCGCGGCCGCCTCCGCGGCGTCGGCGGAGCGGGCGGTGGCGACCTGGCGGCGGGCCTCGGCGGCGAGGTGCTCGCCGAGCGGCACGCCGGCGGCGCCGGCGAGGTTCTCCTTGATGGCCGCGACGGCGAGCGGCGCGCGGGCAGCGCACCGTTCGGCGAACGCGTCGGCGGTGCCGTTGAGCGCCGGGCCGGACACGACGCGGTGCAGCAGCCCGTACCGCAGCGCCGTCTGCGCGTCGAGCTTCTCCGACAGCAGCAGCAGCTCCCTCGCCCGCGCCTCGCCCAGCAGGGCCGGCAGCAGCCAGGTGATGCCGTAGTCGCCGCTGACCCCGGCGTCGAGGTAGGCGGTGCGCAGCACGGCGTGCTCTGCGGCGATCCGCAGGTCGCACGCGAGGGCCAGGGCGAGCCCGGCGCCGGCGCAGCCGCCGTTGACGGCGGCGATGGTGATCTGCGGCAGCGCGCGGATCGCCTCGGTGAGCCGCCCGCGCTCGATCTGCGCCCGCACGTCGTCGTCCACCGGCACGTCCTGGCGCGCGGCGGCGAACGCGTCACCGGCCAGGTCGCCGCCGACGCAGAACTGCCGGCCGGCGCCGGTGAGCACGACGACCCGCACGTCCCGGCGGGAGGCGACCTCGGCGACAACGTCGTGCAGCCGCGCGGCGAGGGCGTAGGTGACGCCGTTGCCGCGCTCGGGCCGGTTGAGCGTGATCCGGGCGACGCCGTCCTTGACGTCGAGCAGCACGTCGGACTGCGGCCCGTTCATGCGCCGACCCGCTCGAACAGTGCGGCCAGACCCTGCCCGCCGCCGATGCACATGGTCGCCAGGCCGTATCGGGCGTCGCGGCGGTGCAGCGCGTACGCCATGGTGGTGAGGATGCGGGCGCCGGTGGCGCCGACCGGGTGGCCGAGCGCGATGCCGGAGCCGTGCACGTTGAGCCGCGCGAAGTCGGCTGCGGTGAGGCCCCATTCCCGGGTCACGGCGAGGACCTGCGCGGCGAAGGCCTCGTTGAGCTCGATGAGGTCGATGTCGGCGAGCGTCAGGCCGGTGCGGGCCAGGAGGCGGCGGGTGGCGGGGACCGGCCCGAGGCCCATCACCTCGGGCGCGACGCCGGCGAGGGACCAGCCGGCGAGCCGCACCAGCGGGGTGAGGCCGAGCTCCGCGGCCCGCTGCGGGGTGGTGACGACGCAGATGGCGGCGCCGTCGTTCTGGCCGCTGGAGTTGCCGGCGGTGACGGTGGCGTCGGGGTCGTCGCGGCCGAGCACGGGACGCAGGCGGGCCAGCGCTTCGAGGGTGCTGTCGCGGCGCGGGTGCTCGTCGGTGTCGACCGTCTGCGGTCCCTTCTTCGACGGTACCGTCACCGGCACGATCTCCGCGGCGAAGACGCCGGCGTCCTGGGCGGCGACGGCCCGCCGGTGCGACTCCAGCGACAGCTCGTCCTGCTCGGCACGGGGGATGCCGTAGTGCCGCCGCAGGTTCTCGGCCGTCTCCACCATGCCGCCCGGCACGGGATGGTCGCGGCCGCCGGCGGTGGCGCGGGCCCGGGCCAGCCGGTCGACCAGCGCGACGTGCTCGCCGGCGCCCCAGCGCAGCCCGGTGGCGTAGTGCTCGACCTGGCTCATGCTCTCCGCGCCGCCGGCGAGGACGAGGTCGCTGGCGCCGGTCTGCACCTGCATCGCGGCGTTGAGGACCGCCTGCAGCCCGGAGCCGCAGCGGCGGTCGACCTGGGCGCCGCCGACGGTCTCGGGCAGCCCGGCGTCGAGGGCGGCGACCCGGCCGATGGCCGGTGCCTCGCCGCTGGGGCTGCACTGGCCGAGGATGACGTCGTCGACGGCGGCCGGGTCCAGGCCGGTGCGTTCCATCACGGCGCGGATGACGGCCGCGGCCAGTTCGGCGGCTGGGACGTCGCGCAGGACGCCGCCGAAGCGGCCGATGGGGGTGCGCAGCGGGGCGCAGATGACGGCGTCGGGCATCCGTCGACCTCCTTGTGGTGTGGCTGTGTCAGGCGACGGTGCCTGAGTCGATGAGCTGGTCGATGTCGGCGGGGGAGCGGCCGAGCTCGGCGAGCAGCTCGCGGGTGTAGTCGCCGAGCCCGGGCGCCGGGCGCGGGCCGCCGAGGGTGCGGCCGCCGCCGGTGATGGGGGATCCGGGGGCCAGGTGCGGCCCGACGCCAGGCTGGTCGAGCACGTCGAAGAGCGGCCCGGCCAGCAGTTCGTCGCGGCCGTCGGTGACGATCTCGCGGAACGTGCGGAACCGTGACCACAGCACGGACGTGGGGCGCAGCGCCGCCTCGGCCTCGGTGGTGCTCCGCGCGGCGAACCACGGCTGCAGCAGGGCGTCGAGGAGGCCCTGGTGGCGGAACCGCTCCTCCTCGCGGGTGAAGTCGGTGCCGAGCGCCACCTCGATCGCGTGAGCGGCGACGGTGAGGCCGGTCGCGGCGAGCAGGTCGTTCCAGTGCCGGGCGGTCAGCGCGACGATCATCATGTGGCCGTCGCGGGTGGCGAACGCGTGGCCGTACGTGCCGTAGACGGCGTTGCCGACGCGGGGGCGGCCGGCGCCGGTGAGCTCGGCCTCGGCGAGGTAGCCGAGGTTGCCGGCGGTGGCGAGGGCGACGTCGTCCAGGCCGATGACGAGGTGCGCGCCGCGGCCGGTCGCGGCGCGGTCGTGCTGGGCGGCGAGCAGCCCGACGGCGGCGTAGAGCCCGCAGGCGACGTCCCAGGCGGGCAGGACGTGCCCGGTCGGCTCGGACGTCTCGGGTGTGCCGGTGGCGAGCGGGAAGCCGGCCGCGGCGTCGGCGGTGTAGTCGACGGAGCCGCGGCCGCGCGCGCCGGCGACCTCGATGTAGATGAGGTCGTCGCGGGTCGCGCGCAGGTCCTCGTAGCGTTGCCCGGGGCGGTTGCCGGCGTTGGTGAGCACGGCGTCGGCGCCGGCGACGAGTTCGGCGAGCAGCCGCCGGCCCTGCTCGGCGCGCAGGTCGAGGGCGATGGAGCGTTTGCCGCGGTTGAGGCCGGTCCAGTACAGGCTGGCGCCGCTCGGGGCGAGGGGCCATCGGTGCCGGTCGGGGGTGCCGCCGAGCGGGTCGACGCGCAGCACGTCGGCGCCGAGCTGGGCCAGGGTGAGGCCGCAGAGCGGTGCGGCGATGTAGCTCGCCAGCTCGATCACGCGCAGGCCGCGCAGTGGCCCGTCGCCGGTGTGGTTCATCGGTTCCTCGCTCGCCACCGGAAATGAAAGGTCTTGGTTATTGTACCTAGGTAAGCTAGTCTTATACCAGACCTAGAATACGGGAGTCGCTGTGACGATGACACCGGCCGGCTTGACGCCGGACAGTTTCAAGGAAGCGATGTGCCGTTACGCGTCGGGGGTCACCCTCATCACGGTCCACGACGCCGACGGTGCGCCGGTCGGTATGACGGCCACCGCCTTCAGCTCGGTGTCCAGCGAGCCGCCCCTGGTGCTCATCTGCGTGCACGGCGCCACCCGGACCTACGAGCGGGTGCTGCGCTCGGGCTACTTCGGGGTCAACCTGCTCGGCGTCGGCGCCGAGCCGATCGCGGAGCACTGCTCGCGCCCTGGGGGGTCAAAGGTGCTCCCGTCGGAGTGGCTCATCGACGCTCCACAGTGGACGGCGCCGGCGGTGGCCGGCTCGCTCGCCTTCGTGGACTGCGAAACCTACCGGCACTTCCCGGCCGGCACCCACCACGTCATCGTGGGACGGGTGCGCGGCATCGGGCTGGGCCCGGCTCCCGATCCCGGCCCGCTGGTGCACTACCAGCGCGGATACCAGGCACTGCACCCGCTACAGGAGACGACGCGCATGCCATTCACCGCACCGCTCACCAGCAACGGGAGCGTCCGATGACCCGTAGCGGCGACCAGTACCTCGAGGGGCTGCGCGACGGCCGCCAGGTCTTCATCGACGGCGAGCTCGTCGGTGACATCACCCGGCACCCGGCGTTCAAGGGCGCCGTGCGCTCCGTCGCCGCGCTCTACGACACCGTCGACGACAAGGCCAACCGTGATCAGCTCACGTTCGCCTCGCCGGCCACCGGCGAGCCGGTCAGCCTCGCCCACCTCATCCCGCGCTCGCCGGCGGACCTGACCCGCCGCCGGATCGCGCTCAAGGTGATGGCGGAGCAGACCTTCGGGCTGATGGGCCGCGGCCCGGAGCACGTGGCCGGGTTCCTGGCGGGGTTCGCCGGTCACTCGCACGTCTTCGCCGCCGGCGGCGAGCACTTCGCCCGCAACGTCGAGGCGTTCCACGCCAAGGCTCGCGACGAGGACCTGTACATGACGTACACCATCCTCCCGCCGCAGATCGACCGCTCGAAGCCCGCGCACCAGCAGGCCGACCCGCACCTCTACGCGGGCGTGGTGGCCGAGCGCGACGGCGGCATCGTGGTGCGCGGCGCGCAGATGCTCGGCACCGGCACCGCCATCTCCGACTACGTCTACCTGAGCAACATCGCGCCGCTGCAGCCCGGCGACGAGGCGTACGCGCTCGCCGCGATGGTCCCGGTCGGCGCGCCCGGCGTGAAGATCTACGCCCGCCGTTCCTACGCCGCGGCCTCCTCCAGCCTGTTCGACTACCCGGTCAGCGCCCGCTTCGACGAGACCGACTCGCTGCTCGTCTACGACGACGTGTTCGTGCCGTGGGAACATGTGTTCGCCTACCGCAACCTCGACGTCGTCAAGCGCCAGTGGTTCGCCACCGCCGGGCACCTGCTGGGCAACAACCAGGCCCAGATCCGGTTCTGGACCAAGCTGGAGTTCCTGATCGGTCTCGCCCACCGGGTCGCGGAGATGAACGGCTCGGTCAACCTGCCGCCGGTCAAGGGTGCGCTGGGTGAGATGGCCGCGCAGGTCGCCACCGTCACCGGGCTGGTCCTCGCCCAGGAGCAGCACGCGACCGTCGACGAGCACGGCGTGGCCTGGCCCGGCCGCGCCGAGTGCTTCGCCAACATGGCACTGCAGCCCGACCTGTACGCCAAGCTGCTGGTGATGATCCGCGACCTGTGCGGCGGCGGGCTGATCCAGCTGCCGTCCTCGGCCAACGACTTCGCCAACCCGGCGATCGCCGCCGACGTGAACCGGTTCGTGCAATCCCCGGGATATCCCGCCACGGAGCGCGTCAAACTGCTCAAGCTGGTGTGGGACATGGTCGGCTCGGAGTTCGCCAGCCGCCACCACCAGTACGAGATGTTCTACGCGGGAGCTCCGTTCGTGGTGAAGATGCGCATGTACGACGCCTACGACTTCGGCGCGGGCCGCCGGCTCGTCGACACGATGCTGGACAGCTACGACCTGAGCGGGCTGCGCGACACGGCGCTCCCGCCGGCCGGCGACGCGCTCGACCCGGTGCGGGGGTGACCTTGGGGCAGGACCTGCGGGGTGCGTTCGAGACGCTGCGGCGGCACGGCAAGGCCGTCGTCGTCGCCGAGCCGGTCGGCTGGGAGTACGAGGCCGCGGCCGTGCTGTGGGAGCTGGCGCACGGCCCGGCGGTCCGCTTCGACGACGTGCCCGGCTACCGGGTCCCGCTGGTCGGCAACCTGCTCAACACCCGCGACAAGCTCGCCTGCGTGCTCGGCGTGGACGACGAGCGGCTCGGCGAGGTGCTCGCCGCCGCCCTCGACTCGCCGGTCCCGCCGGCGGTCGTCGACGATGCGCCCTGCCAGGAGGTCGTCGTCACCGACGGCATCGACCTGACCGGGCTGCTGCCGATCCCGGCGATCAGCGAGCGCGACGGCGGCCGGTACCTCTCCGCCGGCGTGCTGCTGTGCGCCCCGCCCGGCGGCGGCCGGCAGAACCTCGCCATCGCCCGGCTCCAGGTGCAGGGCCCGGACCGGCTCGGCGTCAACTTCGCCCCCACCCACTCGTGGCAGTTCCTGCAGGAGTGGTGGGCGCGCGGCGAGCCGATGCCGGTGGCGGTCGCGCTCGGCTGCCACCCGGCCGTCGTCGCCGCCTCGCAGCTGCTGGTGCCGTTCGACGAGGCGCACGCCGCCGGGGCGCTGTTCGGCGAGCCGCTGCGGATGGTCCGCGGCTGCACGGTCGACGTCCTCGTCCCGGCCGAGGCCGAGATCGTGATCGAGGCGCTGCTGCACCCGGGCGACCGCGCCCCGGAAGGCCCGTTCGGCGAGTTCCCCGGCCTGTACGCGCCGATGCGCGACAACCCGGTGCTGCGGGTCACCGCGGTCACCCACCGGCGTGACCCGTGGCTGACGATGATCGTCGGCGGCAACCACCCCGAGCACCTCGTCACCGGCGCCGTCGCGCGGGAGGCGACGCTGCTGCGGGCGGTCCGCGCGGTCGTGCCGAGCACCCGCCGCGTGGTGCTCACCGAGGCCGGCAGCTGCCGCTTCCATGCGGTCATCGCGATCGAGCAGCGCAACCCGGGTGAGGCCCGCCTGGCGATGCTGGCCGCGTTCAGTACCCAGGACCTCATCAAGCACGTCACCGTCGTCGACGACGACATCGACCCGGCCGACCCCCGGCAGGTCGAGTGGGCGGTCGCCACCCGCATGCGCGCCCACGAGGACCTGCTGGTGGTGCCCGGCATGAAGTCCAACCCGGTCGACCCGATGTCCGTCGGCCGGACCATCTCCAAGCTCGGCATCGATGCGACCCGCCCGCTGGGCGCCGACCCGGAGCGCTCGGTCCTCGTCGACGTGCCGGCCGGCGTCCGCGACCAGGTCCGCGCCCGCTGGTCCGAGCTGTTCCCCGATGCAGGTGCCTCATGATCGATCCGCAGGACGTCCGGGACCGGATCGCCCCGCGCATCCTGGTCGCCGGCGAGCCGGTCGCCGGCCTGCGCCACGTGCCGACGGTCGACCCGTCGACCGGTGCGCCGCTGGCCGACGTGCCGGTCGCCGACGCGGCCACCGTCGACCGCGCCGTGCGGGCCGCCGCGGCCGCCCAGCCCGCCTGGCGCGACCTCGGCGTGCCGGGCCGCCGCCGGCTGCTGGAGGCGCTCGGCGCCGCCGTCCGCGAGCACCGGCACGAGCTGGCGATGCTCGACGCGCTGGACGGCGGCAACCCGTTCCCGGCGATGCTGTCCGACGTCGAGCGCTGCCTGCACCAGTTCGTCACCTGGCCCGCCGTGGCCGGGATGACCGGCGGCGCCACGATCCCGATCGACCCGCGGGACCTGCACTTCACCGAATACGAGCCGTTCGGCGTGGTGGCCCGCATCGTCGCCTACAACCACCCGGCGTACTTCGCGATCAAGGCGATGCTGCCGCCGCTGGTGATGGGCAACTCCGTGGTGCTCAAGCCGGCCGAGCAGACCCCGCTGTCGGCGTTGCGGCTGGCCGAGATCGCCCAGGAGGTGCTGCCGCCGGGCGTGTTCACCGTCGTCACCGGCGGTGCCGAGGCCGGAGCCGCGCTGGTCGGCCACCCGTTGATCCGGCGGATCGGCTTCACCGGCAGCGTCGCCACGGGGCTGGCGATCCAGCGGGCCGCGGCGGCGAGCGCGGTCAAGCACGTGTCGCTGGAGCTCGGCGGCAAGAACGCGATGATCGTGTTCCCGGACGCGCCGGTGGAGGCCGTCGCCGACGCGGTCGTGGCCGGCATGAACCTCGACAGCTGCGCCGGGCAGTCGTGCGGCTCCACGTCGCGGGTCTTCGTCCATGAGGACGTCCACGACGCCGTGGTCGCCGCCGTGGAGCAGCGCATCGCCCGGTTCGTGCCGGGTGTGGCCTATGTCGACGGTACCGCCATGGGGCCGCTCGTCTCCGCCGCCCACCGCGACCGGGTGGCCGGTTACGTCGCTGCCGGTCGCGGTGAGGGCGCCCGGATCGTCGCCACGGGTGCGGATCCCGGCCTGTCCGGCGGGTTCTTCCAGCCGCCGGTGCTGTTCGACCGGGTCGAGCCGCACATGCGCATCGCCCGTGAGGAGATCTTCGGCCCGGTCGTCTCCGTCCTGCGCTGGTCCTCGGTGGACACCGTGCTGGCCCAGGCCAACGCGGTCGACTACGGGCTCACCGGCGCGGTGTGGACCAACGACCTGCGGCAGGCGATGCGGGTGGTCCGCGGCCTGCACACCGGCTACGTCTGGGTCAACGACGTGAGCCGGCACTACTGGGGGCAGCCGTTCGGCGGTGTCAAGGACAGCGGCCTGGGCCGCGAGGAGACCCTGGACGAGCTGCGCACGTACGCCGAGGTGAAGGCGGTCAACATGAGGACACGCTGGTGATCACACTGCTGCGCGGCCCGGTCGGGACGCTGCCACTGGTCGAACGCTGGATCTCCGTCGACGACCCGGCCGACGGCCTGGCCCTGGTCCCGCACGACCCCGTCGACGGCGGCCCGCTGTGCGAGGTGCGCGCCGACTCCGGTCCGGCGTCCGCCCCCGGTGCCTTCCTGTTGATGGTGAGTTTCGCGGTACCGCCGTCGGGGCTGGCCCAGTTCGACGACTGGTACGACACGGAGCACACCCCGCTGCTGCTGGCCGCCCCGTCGTGGCTGCGCGTCCGCCGCCTGCTCGCGCCGGACGTCCCGGCGGGGGAGCGCAACTGTTTCGTGCTGCACGAGCTGGCCGACCTGCAGGTGCTCGACGGTCCCGAGCGTGCCGCCGCCGGCCGCGCCCCCAAGCGGGCGGAGGTGGCGGCGCTGCCCTGGTACGCCAGCTCCCGCCGCTGGACGTTCACCGCGCTGCGCTAACCAGACGCCAGAGAGCAGCGGCGGCACCGGGTGCGTCCCAGTGCCGCCGCCGCCGTTCGGGGTAGCCGGCGTTTGGGTGGCCGTCAGAAGTCGCGGAGAAGGAAGCCGGCGTCGGCGCGGCGGTCGGTGATGCCCGACTCGCGCAGCGCGTGCCAGACCGTGGCGGCGTTCATGGCGACCGTGGGCAGGCCCAGCCAGTGCTCGGCCTCGGCGGCCAGCTTCACCGCGCTCAGGTTGGTGCCGACCACGACCAGCGCGTCGGGGCGGTGCGCCGCCAGGGCGCGCAGTCCGGCGATGACCTGACCGGGGGTGGTCTCGGCGATGTCGGTGGCGGAGGTGCGGCGCAGACCCTCGACGTGGACCACGTCGAAGCCGCATTCCCGCATGTACTGGCTGGTCAGCCGGTCCGACTCGGGCTGGTACGGGGTCAGCACGGCGATGCGGGTCGCGCCGATGCGCTGCAGCGCGGCGATGACCGCGGCCGGGCCGGTGGTGACGGGCAGGCCGGCCTTCTGGGCGACGGCGTCGACGAACTCGGCGCCGCCCCGCACGCCGCGCCGCATCACCTCGGCCGACATGGCGATGACGATGCGGTCGGGGGTCAGGGTCAGCACGTCGCGCAGGGCCACGTCGAACGACGCGTCCATCTGGTCGAGCAGGGCCTCGGCGTCGGCGTCGGAAGCCATCGACGGTTTACTGATGTATGCGCGCCCGGCGTGGAAGGTCACGCCGGACGGGCAGAGCATGGCAAGGTCATGCTCGACCATGATGTTCGTCGACGGAATGATGACGCCCCATTTATTGCGGATGGCTGCCGGAGGTACCATGGCCATCAGCATAATGATCCTGGGTACTTATTCCTAGTGTGATACTTGAGGCTCAACCGGGCACGGTGAAGGGGACGCACGTGAACGAGACCGAGATCGCGCTGGCTGCCTGGGTGCAGAACGGCCAGGACAAGGTCACCGATCAGAAGACGTACGTGCAGGCCGTCGCCACCGCCCGCTACGTGATCCGCAAGGTGATCCGCATCGTCGACGACGCCGCCCGCGACCACGGGTTCGACCCGCTGGCGCACCAGGCGCTGATCCAGATCTTCGGCGTGATGGACGAGCCGCTGACGGTCAGCCAGCTGGCGGAGCGCCTCGACGTGGTCCCGGCGTTCGCCTCGCGCCTGGTCCGCGACCTGGAGCGGCGCGGGCTGGTCGAGCGGCAGCGCACCGACCAGGACAAGCGGATGACCCGCGTGGTCGCCACCGCCGAGGTCGGCCCGGTGCTGGCCGAGATCAACGAGCAGGTCCAGGCGCACGCGGCGCTGTTCCACCGCCAGCTCACCGACGACCAGCGCCAGGCGGCACTGGTGGTGCTCGCGTTCTTCGTGGGGATCAAGGCCGGATCGCCGGTGGGGGAGAGCCTGCGGGCCAGCCTGCAGCTCGCGTCGGCCGACGAGGCCGCGGCGAAGCCCGGCCGCACCGCCAAGGCGGCGACGCCGGCCTGACGCGCCCGCCCGGGTGGCGCTGTGACCGACCCGTCCTGGACTTGCCGTCCCTAAGTAGTTAACCTCGCTTAAGCACTGTAGTTGAGTGTTAGGGGTGGGGCGTGCTCGCATCATCGTTCGCCGACCGCGTGTTGCGCACCTGCGCCGCGCCGGTCGACGCGTCCGCACTGGCCGCCGCGAAGGCGGCCCTCGCAGCGGCCGGCGCACCGCCCGCGCCGGCGCTGCACCGCATCGCCGCACAGACGCCGTACGGCCCGGACACCACCGACCCGCTCACCACCGCCCTCCTGGCCGGGGCCCTGCCCGAGCACCGGCACCGCCAGGACGGGCCCGCGGGGCCGGCATGGGCGTGGCGCGTGTGCGCGGCCGCGGCCACCGCCGTCCCCGAACCCGCCGCCGGCCGTGACCCCGCCGTGGCCGTGCTCATCGGCGCCGAACTGGCCGTGCGGCTCGCCACCGCGCTCGGCCCCCGTCACGCGGCCGTCTGGGACCCGGCGGGCAGCGTCGGTGTGCTCGGGGCGGCCGTGACCGCCTGCCTCGCCGGCGGCGCCACGCAGGACCGGCTGACCACGGCCCTGTGCATCGCGGCCAGCCTCACCGGCGGCCACCGGGTGCACGACGGGACGCCGCTGGGCGACCTGACGCCGGGGTTCGCCGCCGCCGCGGGCGTGCTCGCCGCCGCACTGGCCGGCCACGGCGTCACGGCGTCACCGACCGCCCTCGAAGGGCCGCGCGGTCTGCTGTTCGCCTACGGCGACCGCACCGCCGCGGCCACCCTCCTGGAGGGCTTCGGCACGGTCTGGACCGTCCTGGAACCCCAGGAGCAGGCGACGCCGGTGCCCGCCCGACCGGTGCCCGCCGGACCGGATCTCGCGGCGCGGCTGGCCGCCTTCTCCAGCGGTCTCGATCTCGACGCCGTGCCCGAGAGCGCCCGCCACGCCGGACGCCGGGCCCTGGCCAACGTCGTCGGCCTCGCCGTCGACGCCGCCGCCCACCCCGCCGTGCTGGGAGTCGCCGAGACCCTCCGCGACCTCGGGCTGCGCGGCGACGTTCCCGTAGCCGGGCGCGGCGGGACCGTGTCCGGATACGCGGCGGCGCTGCTCATGGGGTACGCCATGCACGTCGAGGACTTCGACGACACGCACCTGCGCACCGTGCTGCACCCCGGCGCCCCGGTCGTCGGCGCCGCCCTCGCCGCCGCGGCCCTCGTCGGCGCCGACGGCCGCGACGTGCTCGCCGGCGTGGTGGCCGGGATCGAGGTCGGCAGCCGGGTCGGCATCGCGCTCGGGCCCGGGCACTTCGACCGCGGCTGGCACGTGACCGGGACCGCCGGGCACGTCGGCGCTGCCGCTGCCGCCGCCCGGGTGCTGCGGCTGGACGCCGAGCAGACCCGGCACGCCCTGGCGATCGCCGGCTCGCTCGCCGCCGGCGTCACCGAGCAGCTCGGCTCGATGACGAAGGCGTTGCATGTCGGCCGGTCAGCCGCGGACGGGCTGCAGGCGGTGCTGCTGGCCGGCGCCGGGCTGACCGGCGCCGCCGACCCGTTCGGCGCGCCCACCGGTCTCGCCGCCGCGCTCGCACCCGCCTACGACCCGGACGCCGCGCTGGAGCGCCTCGGCGACGGCTGGGAGGTCGAGGAGAACGCCTTCAAGCCGTACAGCTGCGGCATCGTCTCCCATTCGGTGATCGACGCGGCGATCGCGGCGCGGGACGCCGGGCTGCCGGCCGCGGACATCGAACGGGTCGTGGCGACGGTCCGGCCGGTCGTGCTGGAGGTGATGGGCGTGCGCGAGCCCGTGGACGGGCTGCAGAGCAAGTTCTCGGTGTACCACTGCTTCGCCGTCGGGATGCTCGACGGTGGGGCCGGACCGGCGCAGTACACCGACGCGCGGGCGACGGACCCGCAGGTGGTCGGGCTGCGGCGCAAGGTCGAGGCGGTCACCGACCCGGCGATGCCGAAGGACGCGTGCCGGGTCCAGGTGTGGCTGCCGGGCGGCGTCACCCACACGTTCACCGTCCAGCACGCCACCGGCAGCGTCGCCGCACCGATGACCGACGCCCAGCTGGAGGCCAAGTTCCGGCTGCTGACGGTGCCGGTGCTCGGCGACGACGGCGCCGCGCGCCGCTGGCGGGCCGCGATGAACGTCGACGCCCCCGGCGGCGACCTGCGCGAGCTGGTCCGGGCATGACACCGCAGATCCTCGGCACCCTCGCGCAGAAAGTGCAGCCGGCGCACACCGCCCTCGTCCTCGTCGACATGTGCAACGACTTCCTCGACCCGCGCGGCAAGACCGCCACCCGCGGCGGCCGGTCCCTCGAGCACGGCCGGCGGGTGATCCCGGCGATGCGCCGGCTGCTGACCGCGGCGCGGGCGGCCGGGCTGCTCGTGGTGCACGCGCAGCACACCACGCTGCCCGAGCACGCCAGCGACTCCGGACCGTGGCTCGACGCGCGGTCCCGGGCCACGTTCTCCGTCACCGACCTGTGCGTGCAGGGCAGCTGGGGGCAGCGCATCATCGACGAGCTCACCCCCGAGGGCGACGACGTGGTCGTGCAGAAGTACCGCTACAGCGCCTTCGCCGGCACGAACCTGGACCTGCTGCTGCGCTCCGCCGGGACGCGCACCGTGATCTGCGCCGGCGTCTCCACCAACGTGTGCGTCGAGGCGACCGCCCGCGAGGCGTTCAGCGCCGACTACTACGTCGTGCTGCCCGAGGACGCCTGCGGCTCCTGGTCGGTGCCGCTGCACGAGGCCACGCTGGAAACGGCCCGGCACCGCTACGCCACCGTCTGCACCACCGATGACCTCACCGCGCTCTGGAGGGACGCCTGATGGACCTGCAGCTCGCCGGCCGGCTCGTCGCCGTCACCGGCGCGGGGGCCGGCATCGGCCGGGCCGCCGCCCTGCAACTGGCCGCCGAGGGTGCCCGGCTCCTCCTGGCCTCCCGCGACCCCGGCCGCCTCGAGGCGCTGGCCGCGCAGGCCCGCGAGGCCGGCGCGCCCGAGGTCACCGTCGTCGCCGCCGACCTGACCACGACCGACGGCGTGGCCGCGCTGTCGGCCGCCGCGGCCCGGCACGCGCCGCTGTGGGGGCTGCTCGCCTGCGTCGGATCGACCCCGATCGGCACGTTCGACGAGATCGACGACACCGCCTGGCAGGCGGCGTTCACCACCAAGTTCCTGGGGTCGGTCCGGGTGATGCGTGCGGCGGCGGCACTGATGCGCGGCGGCGACGGCGGGCGCATCGTGCTCGTCGCCGGCAACGCGGCCCGCGACGCGCCGCCCGGCATGGTCACCTCGACCGCCATCAACGCCGCCCTCGACGGCCTCGTCGCCAGCGCCGGCCGCTTCTTCGCGCCGCACGGCATCGGCGTCGCCGGGCTGCACCCCGGCCCGACCCGCACCGGCCGGTACACGGCGCTGCTGGCCCACCGCGCGGCGACCGCCGGCGTCGACGAGGCCACCGCGGCGGCGACCCTCGACGCGCAGATCCCCGCCGGCCACCCGGCCGAGCCCGCCGACGTCGCCGCGGCCGCCGCCTACCTGCTGTCGCCGCGGGCGGCGCACCTCGTGGCCACCAGCATCACCGTCGACGGCGGCCAGACCCGATAGGAGCACAGTCGCGATGACGTGGATACCGCACCAGCTGCCGGCCCAGCTGCCCCGGCTCACCGGCCCGGACAGCGCCGACCTGGTGCTCATGCCGATCCTCAACGTGGAGTCGTGGCCCTTCGACCGGCCGATGCCACGCAAGCTGCTCACCGCCCCGCACGGCCGCGACAACGTGCCCGACGTGCCGAACTACAGCTGGGTGGACTACGGCCTGCGCGCCGGCATCGAGCGGCTCGTGGACGGCTTCGCCGGCCGCGGCCTGCCGGTCGGGCTGAGCGTCAACGCGGCCATCCACACCGACTACCCGGCCGTGTTCGAGCTGCTGCTGGACACCGGCTGGGAGTTCGTCGCCCACGGCGTGCGCCAGGAGGCGGTGACCGGCGCCCCCGACGAACGCGCAGCGATCCGGGAGTCGCTGGAGCTGCTCACCGCGAGCACCGGCCGGCGCCCGCGCGGCTGGATGGGCCCCGGCCTGGCCGAGACCGTCCACACCCCGCAGGTGCTGGCCGAGCTCGGCGTGGACTACGTGCTCGACTGGGCGGTCGCGGACCATCCACTGTGGATGAGCACCACGCCGCCGCTGCTGGCCCTGCCGTACAACCTGGAGCTCAACGACAGCGTGGTCGTCGCGGTCGAGCACCAGCCGATGCCGGAGTACGTGCGACGGGTCCGGGCCACCGTCGCGGTCCTCAAGGCCGAGGCCCGGGCCGAGGGCGGCGCCCGGGTCCTGGCGCTGCCGATGCACCCGCACCTGCTGGGCGTGCCGCACCGCGTCGGCGGGTTCTTCGAGGTCGTCCAGGAGCTCGCCGCCGACCCGGCGGTGACCTTCGCCGACCCGGGCACCGTGGCCGACTGGTTCACCGCCCAGGTGCCGGCGGCGTCGCCGTCGCAGCCCGGGCGCCGGCCGGTGACCGCATGACCGGTGCCGCCATCGCCGACCGGATCGCCCGAGCCACAGGCGTGCTGTTCGTGCCCGGCGGCCGCCCTGAGCGCTTCGACCGCGCGGCCGGCACCGGCGCTCCCGTCGTCATCGACCTCGAGGACGCGGTCGCACCCCAGGACAAGGCCACGGCCCGGTCGGCGGCGCTCGCCTGGCTGGCCGCCGGCAACCCGGCCGCGGTGCGGATCAATGCCATCGGCACCGAGTGGCACGCGGACGACGTCGCCGCACTGTCCACCGTGGACGCCGCCGTCATGCTGCCGAAGGCCGAGGACCCGTCGGCGATCGAGGATCTCACCGGCCGGCTGGGCAGTACACCCGCCGTGATCGCGCTCGTGGAGACGGCGGCCGGGGTGCTCGACGCGGCCCGCATCGCCCGTGTCCCCGGCGTCGCCCGGCTGGCGTTCGGCCACCTCGACCTCGCCGCCCAGCTCGGCGTCGATCCCGCCGACCGGTCGGCGCTGGCCACCTGCCGGCACACGCTGGTCCTGGCGAGCGCGGCGGCGGGCCTGCCGGGCCCGATCGACGGCGTCACCACCGACCTGTCCGACGACGCGCTGCTCGCCGACGACGTCACCTACGCCCGCGGCCTCGGCTTCACCGGCAAACTGTGCATCCACCCGCGGCAGGTCCCCCTCGTCCGTGCCGCGTTCCGCCCGTCGGCGGACGAGACGGCCTGGGCGACCCGGATCGTCGCCGCGGCGGCCGCCGGAGGGGCGGTCGTGACCGTCGACGGCCGCATGGTCGACCGCCCGGTCGTGGAACGGGCCCGCCGCGTGCTGGAGCGAGGAGAAGCCGGTGACTGAGGTACTGCTGCAGGCCGGCCCGGTGCAGGCGCTGGCCGCGCTGTTCGACACCGGGCTGCCCGCGCCCGGCCTCGGCGACCCGCTGCCGCCGCTGTGGCACTGGGCCGCGCTGCCGACGTGGCCGCCGGCCGGGGAGACCGGACCCGACGGCCACCCGCGCCACGTGACGCCGCCGCACCCGCCCGGGTTCCCGCGCCGCATGTTCGCCGGCGGCACCGTGCGCCTGCTCGCCGACCTCACCGTCGGCTCGACGGTCGACCGCACCGTCGAGGTCCTCTCCACCACCCCGAAGTCCGGCCGGCAGGGCGACTTCGTCCTGTCCACGGTGCAGATCCGCCTCACCCGTGCGGACGGGGTGCTGGCCGTGGTCGAGACCCAGGACATCGTGTACCGCCCGGCCTCACCCCCGGCCTCAGCGGCACCCGTACTGCCGGAGGCGTCCTCGGTCGACGCGCTGCTGTCACCGGCCGACCGACCGGGGGAGTGGGTGCTGCGCACGGACCCGGTCCGGCTCATGCGGTTCAGCGCCGCGACCGCCAACGGCCACCGCATCCACTACGACCTGGCCTACGCCATGGGTGTGGAAGGCTACCCGGGCCTCGTCGTGCACGGACCGCTGATGACCCTGGCCCTGCTGGAAACCGTCCGCCTGCGCGACGCCGCCCCGGTGACCGAGGTGACCCACCGCAACATGCGGCCCCTGTTCTGCGGCCAGGAGGCCCGCATCACCGGCACCGACGAACTGTCACTGTCCACGGTGGACGGCGTCCACGTGACCGCCCACGTCGCCGGCGGATCCCCGGGCGTCAGCGCGTAAGTTTCGCCGCGAGGACACGCCTGGACTGCGGAGCGTGCGTCAGGGGTGACGGTGACGGTAGTGAGCCTGGTACGGTCCTCGGCGAGCCCGATACTGCATGGAGCATCATCGATGCAACTGTGGTGGGTGGTGCTGCCGTCGCGATCCAGGGATGTGGATGCAGATGGGCTTCGACGCGGGGCGTGTGGTCGGGACGAAGCTGCCGCACCTGCTGGTCTGCGTCCTGCTGCTGGGCATTGCCGACTCCATGATCGGGCCGTATCTGGTGTTGTTCGGTGCGGACCGGGCGCGCCTGTCTCCGCTGCAGGTTGGTGTATTCCTCTCCGTCATCGCCGTCAGCGGACTGTTCGTGACGTCCTGGCTCGGTCGCCGGTTCGACCGCGGTGCCGGCCGGTGGCCGGCGTTGGTCGCCGTGCTGGCGCCCGCCGTCGGGTACCTCGCGCTGAGCACGACCACCAGCTACGCCCTGCTGCTGGTCATCGGGGCGGGCCTGCTCGGCGCCGGCCTGGCGGGCTTCTCGCAGGTGTTCGCGCTGGCGCGTACCCACCTGGACCGGGCGTCCGGTGACGCGTCGGGACGCGGAACGCTGGCGCTGCGGTCGGTGTTCTCGTTGGCCTGGGCCATCGGCCCGATCCTCGGGTCAGCGGCGCTGGCGTGGCGGGGATACAGCGGCCTGCTGCTGCTGACATCCCTGGCGTTCGCGCTGATCGCGGCGCCGCTGCTGCTGCTGGGCCCGGCGCCGGTCACACCCCGGACCGCGCCGCAGTCGCGGGCGCCGTCCCGGTTGCGGCGGCCGGTGCTGCTGGTGGCGGCCAGTTTCATGCTGTTCAACACCGCGATGTGCGCCGGCTCGGTCGCGCTGCCGCTGTACGTCACGCGCACCCTGGGCCGGACCGACCAGGACGTGGGGCTGCTGGCCAGCACGGGCGCGCTGGCGGAGATACCGGCGGCGCTGAGCCTGATCCTGCTGCCGGCCCGGGTACCCCGGCAGCGGGTGATCCTGCTGGGCATGCTGCTGTTCGTCGTGTACTTCGTGCTCGTTTCGGCCGGCTCCAGCCTGCCGCTGCTGCTCGTCGCCCAGGTGGTTCGGGGCTTGGCCATCGCCGCGGTCAACGCGCTGGGTATCACGTACATGCAGGACCTGATGCCCGAGGCCACCGGCCGCGCGACCGCGCTGTTCGGCAACGCGTTCATCACCGCTTCGCTGGTTTCCGGCCTCGTCGCGGGTGCGACCGCGCAGGCTCTCGGCTACCGGGCGGCGCTGCTGCTGTGCGGGCTGATCAGCGCCGCGGGCTGCCTGCTGCTCATCAGCGCCCGGCAGCCGCCACGTGACGAACTCTTGGTCGTCCTGCACGATGTAGGGAGCGCCCCGGGGCTCGGGGTCAAGCCAGACCGGGATCGATGAGCGCCCGGAGTGCCGCGCAGTGTGCCGTGTAGGCCTTGCGGCCCGTGCGGGTCATCGAGAATGTCGTGCTCGCGCCGCGGCCGTGGCCGTCCTTGGCGGACTTGACGTACTCGGCGGCTTCCAGTGCCGACATCTGCTTGGACAGGTCGGAGTCGGTGAGTTGCAGCTGTTCCTTGAGGAACCGGAACGACACCGACGGTGCGTTGGCCAGGATCGCCATCGCCGCGAGCCGCTTGGGGACGTGGATGACCGGGTCGAGGTCGCCGATCACGCCAGCCGGTCCCGGACTCTGCCCGCGGCGACGGCGTACTTGCGCTCGTAGATGACGAGACCGGCGGTGACGAGCACGAAGGCGACCGCCGCGGCCGCCGGCACGCCGACGAACCACCAGGCCGGCGCGACCAGCGCCACGATGACCACGAGGCCGGCGAAGTAGCCGCGCCATACCGCGGCGATCTCCACGGGCGGCTTGCCGTGGCCGGGCATCGGGAGCGCCCCGTGCCGCCGGCGCATCCAGACCAGGAACAACACCTCGGCCGAGAGCAGGATCGCGAGCGAGGCGGCGAACAGTGCGCCGTTGTCCCGCCACCAGGTGAAGCATCCGATGAACGCGGCGGTCCACGCGCCGATGACCGGGGCATACCACCACGGGGTCGGCGGGTACTGGACGTAGGGCGCCGCCGCGGCGCGCTCCGCGAGGAGCAACTGGTCGCGTGCCTCTATACTTTCCATGTTGGAAACTATAGCGAGTACTTTCCAGTTTGGAAAGTTTGATGCCGGCTCCTCGAGTCGCCGCGGCCCGGATGCACCACTGAAGGTGACCTGTGTGTCACGCTGATGGATGGACGTGGCTGCAGAGGGGGTTGGCGGTGTTGCCGGAGTGGGTGCCTGATGGTGTCGACATCACCACGCCGAACGCGGCGCGGGTCTACGACTATGCGCTCGGCGGGTTCCACAACTTCGAGGTCGACCGGCGGTTCGCCGAGGACGCCGAGCGCGCCTGGCCGGGCGTCATCCAACTGGCGCACGACAACCGCGCGTTTCTGGGCCGGGCGGTGCGGTGGCTGGCCGGCAACGGGATCCGGCAGTTCCTGGACATCGGCTCGGGCATCCCGACGCTGGGCAACGTTCACGAGGTGGCGCAGTACGCGGCCGCGGACGCGAGGATCGTGTATGTCGACATCGACCCGGTCGCTGTCGCGCACAGCCAGCGGATCCTGGCCGGCAACCGGCACGCCACCGCCGTCCAGGGCGATGTACGGCGGCCGCAGGACATCCTCGGGCACCCCACGGTGACCGACCTGCTCGACTTCTCCAGGCCCATCGGCGTGCTGATGGTCGCGGTGCTGCACTTCATCGGCGGCCCGGACGACCCCGCGCGGATCCTGCGGGAGTTCGCCGACGCCACCGTGGCGGGCAGCTACGTCGCCGTCTCGCATTCAGTACCGGCGGAAGACGCCGCCGGGCAGGAGAACGTGCGACGGCTCTACCAGCGCACGCCGACGTCACTGCACGTGCGTACCCCCGCCGAAGTGGTCGGCCTGCTCGCCGGGTGGCAGGTGCTGGACCCCGGCCTGGTCCCGATCAGCGACTGGCACCCGGACCCGGAGGACGCGGACGATCCCGCACAGCGGTCGGCGTTCGGCGGGGTGGCCCGCAAGCTCAGCACCGGTTAGGTCCAGAGGTCGTTCACCCGTTCGGGTGGACGGGGTGGTACGCGACCCCGGCCGCGGTTCACACTGTGCATCCAGAGGACTCCCGTCCGCCACGAATGGCAAGGGCAGGTGCATGCGGCAGCCGAGGGCGGTACCCGCGAAGACCAGGCCCTGCACGAGGCGCTGCCCATCGTCGGCGACACGCGATGCCGGCGACCCGCGACCGGGGTTACGCCCGCGGTCGGGCGGGAGAAGTCGCGAGCTGTGACCGGCATTCAACCACGCCCTCAAGCCGACCCGCTGCGGGAGCCCGCCGGCGAGGTCACGCAGTTCGCGGCCGTCTGGGAGCGGAGCCTGCCCAGGACGAACTTCGTGCCCGGTGGGCGGGCCCGCCGCCTCCAGGTGCTCCAGACCTTGACCCGTCAGATGCTCACCGCGGTGACCGGCCCCGCGGCCGACCCGCAGGCCGGCTTCCGGGTCGGCCGCGACCTCGTCGACAGCGGCATGTCCGACCCGCAGATCATGGCGGCGAGCGTGCGCGTCCTGCGGCTGCGGCTCCTGACCGACCTCCGGATCACCGGACAGGACGCGGCGGACCGGCTCACCGTGCTGACCGACCAGTTGGCGCTCGGATTCGCCACCACGCTGCAGGACGTGATCCGCCGCGCGGCGGAGGACGTCGGCCGCGACGAACGCGTGGCGTGGCGCACCCACCAGCAGCACCTGCAGCAGCAGGTCCGGCACGCGTTGCTGCACGACCCGCTGACCGGTCTGCCGAACCGGGCGGCGTTCACCGCCTACCTCGAGGTCGTCATCGCCGGGAAACCGACCGCGCGGATCGGTGTGTGCCTGCTCAACATCCAGCGGTTCGGCGCCATCAACGACACGTTCGGCACCACCACGGCGGACCAGCTGCTGCAGCTCACCGCGCACCGGCTGCACGGCCTGGCCACCGGGCGCGACTACTACCTCGCCCACCTCGGCGCCGACACCTTCGCCCTGGCGGTCGAGGACACCACCGGCCCGGACGACGCCATCAAGGCCGCGGACGCCGCACTGCCGCTGCTGCGGCACCCGTGCCGGATCGACGGGCACGACCTGTCCGTCACCGCCATGGCCGGCATCGTGGAGCGCCCCGCCGCCCAGAGCAGCCCCGGCGACCTGCTCCGCGCCGCGGCGATGGCGTTGACCTGGGCGAGGCACGACAACCCGGCGGCGTCATGGACGCTGTTCGCGCCGGCCCGGGAAGCGCTCGACGTCCGTCGCCACCAGCTCACCCACGCACTGCCCGGCGCCGTGGGACGGGGCGAGCTCACCCTCACCTACCAGCCGATCATCCGGCTGCGCGACAACACCATCGTCGGCATGCACGCCACACCACGCTGGACCCATCCCGAGTTCGGGCCGGTGCCCGCGAGCGAGTTCCTCGACCTCGCCGAACGCGTCGGAGTCCTGATCCCGCTCGCCGCCCGGCTGCTGCGCGATGCCTGCGCCCGGGCCGCGACCTGGCAGAGCACCCCGGAGCCGCCGATGCTCAGCGTCGACTGCACCATCAGCCAGCTCCGTGACCCCACCATCCTCACCACCGTCACCGCGGCCCTGGACGCCAGCGGCCTGCCACCCGGCCGGCTCCAGCTCGCCATCGCCCAGGAGGCGCTGCACGACCTCAGCGACGACATCGCCTTCACGCTCGACGGACTGGCCCGCACCGGCATCCACGTCGCCGTCAACAACACCGGCGGCCCCGCCCACCTCGCCGAGTCCCCGGTCAGCACCGTCATCCTCGACCCGCGTCTCCTCGACGGCATCGACGCCTACCTGCCGACGTACCTGTTGAGCACGACGACGCTCGCCTGGCTCATCGCGATGTTCCACGACCTCGACCGCACCGTCACCGCCATCGACGTCGACCACCGCGACCAGCTCGAGGCCCTCAACGACGTCGGTTGCGACACCGCCCGCGGCGGCTACCTCGCACACCCCATGACGGGTACAGCGGCCGACCAGCTCTTCAACCCCAGCAACCGGCCACCGCCCACACCAAGGTGACGCCACGACACCCACCGACCCCGCCCGCCGCACCTCCGGATCCGCTGAGCGGTGCGGCGTGACACCCCTTGCCGGCGCGTAGCGGTCGCGGTGCCCCTTCATGACCGCCCGCCCCGGTTCATGTGGGTCGGCGGCAGTGGTAGACCAGCGCCGGCGGAAGGTTCGTCCACACCGTCCGGCTGGTGACGACCTCGTCGAACAGCGACTCGAGCGAGCGCAGCAGGTTGCGGGCCGCTCGGGTGTGGCGTGCGTGGACGTAGGCGAACGTGGTGAACGCGCCCTGCGGCGACAACGCCTCGACCACAGCGGACAGCAGGTCGCGCTGCCGGGCTTCGGTGAATGCCGCCCACGGCAGACCGCTGACCACGACGTCGCGCTCAGTTTGCCCCGCGGAGCCACCGTTCGATGCTGCTCAGGAGAACCTTGCCGGCGACCGCGATCACGGTGATCACGATCATCCCGGCGAGGACGCCGGTCGCGTCGAACGTCGCCTCCCCGTAGCGAACCAGCAGTCCCAGCCCCTGCCGGCCGCCGATGAACTCCGCCATGACCGCCCCGATCCAGGCGAGTTCGGCGGCCGAGCGCAGCCCGGCAACGATGCGCGTGGCGACGAGCGGCACGATCACCGTCGTGATCCGGGCGACGGCGCCCACCCCGAACAGCTCGGCTTCCTGGAGCATTCGCGCGTCGACGTCGCGGATGCCACTGAACGTGGCGAAGAACGTCGCGAAGAAGACCATGGCGATGACGGTCGCGACCTTCGAGGACGTGCCGAGCTCGAACCAGATGAACAGCAGGGTGACCAGGACGATGCTGGGAACGACGTTGGCGGCCCTGATCAACGGGCCGAAGAAGTCCGAGAGCGTGCGACTGGCGCCGACCAGGACGCCGCACGAGACCCCGGCGATCGCACCCACGCCGAAGCCGACGGCGGACTCCGACAGGGACGTCAAGATCTGCTTCCAGACGGAGCCGATCGGCGTGCCGACGGTGAACCACTCCACCAAGCGCTGCCAGACCGCAGCAGGTGTGCTGTAGAGGTAGGAGTCGAGCCAGTACATCCCGGCCAGCTGCCAGGCGGCGATCGCCATGGTCAAGGCGGCGAGTTGTGCCGATCGATTCACGACGCGACGACGTCGCGCCTGCCGGACAAGGTTTGCCCTGGCCGCCGCCACGCTTCCGGGTGCGATGGTCTGTCCTCGGCGCGCCGTCCGCATGCTGATGTTCATGAAGGCACTCCCTCAGCGCTCATCCGAGTCCCAGTTCTCGTAGCACCTTGGCGACACGGTCGTTCTCGCTCGCCACGAACGCGGCGAACTCGTCGCCGGCGATGAAGGCATCGGTCCAGCCCTTCGTGGCCAGCGCGACCTTCCACTCCGGCGAGTTGCGCATGTTCGTCACGAGGTCGACCAGCCGTTGCCGCTGCGCGGCGGTCAGACCGGACGTGGCAACGAGTCCTCGCCAGTTCGCGAAGACCAGGTCCACGCCCAGCTCCTTGAGCGTCGGTGCATCAAGGCCGCCGGTCCGCCGCGCCCCGGTCACCGCGAGGATCTTCACCTCACCGACCCTGGCCTGCTCGGCAACCTCACCGATGCCGGTGGCCGCGAAGGCGACCTTGTTGCCGAGCACCGCGGCCAGGAGTTCAGCGCCGCCGCCGAAGCTGACGAACTTGACGCTCTTCGGCGCCACGCCGACCGCCTGCGCCAGCAGCATGGGCATCAAGTGGTCCGGCCCGCCCGACGCCGACGCGCCACCGACGGGAACCCCTGCGGGATCCGCCTTCCAGGCCGTCACGAGATCCTGCAGGGTGTCGTACGGCGAATCCTTCGGCACCACCACCGCTTCCATCTCTTCGATGAGTCGCGCAACAGGCAGGGTGTCCATCAGGGTCACCTGTGACCTGTTGGTGTGGATGGCGCCGACGACGCCGAGCCCCATCTGCATGAGCAGGTTCTCGTCGCTCCCGTCGTCGACGACGCGCCGCAGCCCTGTCGTGCCGCCGGCGCCGGCGACGTTGAAGACCGTGACGTCCCGTGCCAGACCGGCGTCCTGCATGACTTTGGCCGCCGTGCGTGCCGTGGTGTCGTAGCCGCTGCCCGGGCTGTTCGGCACCAGAATCCTCAACCCGTCGACCGGCCGGCGGACAGCGCCGGAGGTGCCGTCGCCGACGCTTGCGTCACACGCCGATGTGATCACAGGGACAAGTGCCAGGACCGTGGCTGCCGCGACCCGGAGCCATCTCCGCTCGCCCAACTGAATTCCTTCCAGGTACAGCAATGGCGCAACGTGCGGTCGGGGTGGAGGCGGATTGCCGGGCACGGGTCGCGCGCGGGGCGTTCCGACGCGCATCGGAGTCTCACTGTGGTCGCGGGTGTGAGGTCATCACCGGCGGCATAATGTTTGGCTATGGGTTGACGTGCTGCACCTGCGCACGATCAGACCCCCGACATGGGGCGCCGGGTCGCCGAAGCCGTCACCGAGGTCGCCCAGTCGGTCGAATTGACCAGGACGGGCGTGGGCGAGGCGAGACGAGCAGCGCAAGCCTCGCCGAGGGCTCAGACGGGTGCGTCCTACTGCTGCAGGATCGGGTGTGTCTGGGGGTTGGCCTTCCACCAGCGCTCGAAGGCCGGGTTGTTCGGCACGTGATCGAGGAACGCGTGGGTGACCGCGCGGTAGAGCTGTTCGCATTCGGTGTGGCTGAACGCGTCGCGGCGCCAGATGACGAGGAGACGGGCGATCTGCGGTTCGCCGCGCAGGGGTAGGACGGCGGTGCCGGGCGGCTGGGGCCAGGTGGGGTCGACCAGCCGGACGCCGTTGCCGGAGCGGACCAAGGGCTGGCCGGCGCCGCTGGGAGCGTCGTAGCGGATGTCGGGCTCGAACCCGGCCGCGCGGCACGCCCGCCGCAGCGACGTGAGCGAGCCGTCGTCCGGACCCGGCGGCCCGACCCACCGCTCGTCACGCAGATCGGCCAGATCGACGCTGTCCTGCCCGGCGAGACGGTGGGACGCGGACAACGCGATGAAGATCGGATACCGGGGGATCAGGGTCCGGTTGGCCAACATCCCACCGAGCGGAATGTCGAACCCCTCCATGATCCCGATCAGGGCGGCGTCGAGCTGCCCATGCGTGACAGCGTCCACGAGCAGCCGCGACGACGGCTCGATCCGCAACGCGACCTCGGTGTCCGGAAACGCCTCCTTGACCCGGTCGACCAGGCTCGCGGCACACGCCAGGTGCACCGTGCCGAACCGGACGAACCCCGGCGCCCGGTGCGGCTCACGGAAGTCGTCGACAAACGCGTCGACCTCGTTCAGCACCACCCGGGCCCGACTCAGGACCCGCCGGCCGAGCTCGGTCGGCTCCACGCCCGCACGGCTCCGCACGAACAGCACCCCACCGAGCAACTCCTCGATCCGGTGCAACTGCGCGGTCAACGCCGGTTGGGACAGATTCAGCTGCGCCGCCGCGGCGGTCACACTACCCGCCTCGGCGATGACGCAGATCGCGCGCAGGTGCCGCACGTCAATGCCCATAGCGAAACATTATGCCGCCGACGATGACCCCGCACCGACAACCGCTGTGAGACTCCGACACGCACCGCACCGGACACCCCGGCACACAAACCCGCCTCCACCCCCGACTGTAAAGGGCGCCGCGAATGGACCCGATCGTCGTGGCCGCCGAAGGACCGCACCCCGGTCCACCAACCGACCGGCCCAGCACCGCCACCACCGCGGCGGCGGGCCGGTCACCCACCCGGATGGCACTCGGCCGGCTCCGTCGCGACCGGGTCGCGATGGTATGCGTCGGAATCGTCGTGCTGTTCGTGGCCGTCGCCGTCTTCGCGCCGGTGCTGGCGGCGCTGGAAGGCCAGAGTCCCACCGCGCTGCATCAGGACCTCATCGATGACTACGGCTTCCCGACCGTCGGGCCGAGCGCCGAGCACTGGTTCGGCGTCGAACCCCGTCTGGGCCGGGACCTGTTCGCCCGTTGGGTTTACGGCGCCCGGCCCTCGCTGCTGGTCGCCGGGGCGGCAACGCTCGTGGCCACGGTTGTCGGTCTGATCGCGGGCATGCTCGCCGGCTTCGTCGGCGGCTGGCTGGATCGGATCGTGTCCTGGCTCATCGATCTTGTGCTGAGCCTGCCGTACCTTCTCTTCGCCATCGCCACCCCGGCGGTGCTGCTGTCCGTGACCGGTGGCGCGGAGGCGCCGCCACAACAGGTGGCGAGGGTTCGCTTCATCTCCCTGATCGTCGTGTTGTCGTTCTTCGGCTGGGCCGGGCTTGCGCGGCTGGTGCGCGGGCAGGTGCTGTCGATGCGCGAGCTCGACTTCGTCGCCGCCGCGGCGGTCCTCGGCCTGCCGACCCGCACCGTGCTGTTGCGGGAGCTGCTGCCCAATCTCGTGGCGCCGGTCGTGGTGTCGGCGTCGCTCTCGCTGCCCGGCTACATCGTCGCGGAGGCCGGTCTGACCTTTCTCGGGGTCGGGCTCACCGAGCCCACGCCGTCGTGGGGCGTCACCGTCGCGGCGGCCCAGAACTACTACCGCGCCGATCCGCTGTACCTCTGGCTGCCCGTGCTCGGCATCACCACGCTCGTGCTCACCCTGAGCCTGCTCGGCGACGCCGTCCGGGACGCCTTCGACCCGAAGACGCACCGCTGACCGCACGCAGAGCCCGAATGCGCACCGCTGACCGCACGCAGAACCGGCAGGCGCACCGCTGATCGCATACATCCCGCAGGCGCACCGCTGGCCGCACACATCCCGCAGAAATCGAGGCATTGCATGAAGCACGTCAGATCGGTCGTGGTGGTGGCCGCCGTGATGGCCGCCGCGGCCACCGGTTGCGGAAGTCCGTCGTCGAAGCGGACCTCCGCGGACGACGGCAGGTCGACCATCGCCACCGACAAGGTCATCATGGACCGCGACGCCAAGGGACCCGCGAAGGATGCCCCGGGGGCTCGCAAGGGCGGCACGATCACCGTGTACTCCCAGCCGACACCCAACACCTTCGACCCGACCGACACGTACTACGTCGACGCCAACGAGATCGACAAGCTGGTCTTCCGTACCCCCACCCAGTTCGACATCCGCCCGAACGGCGACGCGGTGCTCGTCTCCGATCTCACCGATCTCGGCACCGTGTCGGCCGACAAGCTCACCTGGACGTTCCGGTTCCAGCGCGGAATCAAGTACGCCGACGGCAGCGAGGTCAAGGTCGAGGACCTCGCGTACGCCATCAAGCGGTCCTTCGCGCACGATGTGTACCCCAACGGGCCGACGTACCAAATGACCTACTTCAAGGACGGCGACCCGGCGAAACCCGGTGCGTACAAGGGCCCATACACCAGCGGCGACACGTACGCCGGCGTCGAGACCCCCGACCCGGGCACGCTCGTCATCCATCTCGCGCAGCCGTTCCCGGACCTGCCGTTCTACATGAGCTACCCGCTGTTCACGCCGATTCCCAAGGCGAAGGACACCCGCCAGGACTACAAGAACAAGCCGATGGCGACCGGGCCGTACGAGTTCGACAGCTACACCCCCGGGGCGCAGCTCAAGCTCAAGCGCAACCCGAACTGGGACGCGAACACCGACCCGGCCCGGCACCAGTACGTCGACGGCTGGGACTTCAAGTTCGGCGAGCAGGACGTCAAGACCCAACAGCAGGTGCTCAACAGCAACGGCGCCGACGCCAACGCGCTGAACTACCAGAACATCGACGCCTCACTGGTGCCGCAGCTGACCGGTGCCAAGGCCGGCCAGCTGCTGCGGGGCGCCAGCCCCTGCCACCAGATGACCCAGCTGGACTCGCGCAAGATCCCGCTCGAGGTCCGCAAGGCGATCGCCGTCGCCTACCCGTACGACCAACTGTGGAAGGCCTCCGGGTTCAACGACTACGGTCAGCAGGCATCCAGCACCATCATGCCGCCGAGCGTCCCCGGCTACCGTGCCTACCAACCGCTGCCGGGCCTGTCCGGCAAGGGCGCCGGCGACCCCGCCGCGGCGAAGAAGATGCTCACCGACGCCGGCAAGCTCAACTTCGAGGTGAGCTGGTACTACGACAACACCAAGCCGCTGACCCAGCAGACCACGCAGATCCTGTCCGACGCGCTGACCGCTGCCGGGTTCACCGCCAAGCCGATCGGCGTCTCCACCGCCGAGCTGCGCGGCAAGGTCGGCGACTACAACGCCCCGACGAACCTCGGCGCCTCGCCGGCCGGCTGGTGCTCCGACTGGCCCTCCGGCAGCAGCTGGTTCCCGGTGCTGTTCCAGACGCACAGCATCGCCGACGGCCAGAGCCTCGGCATGCTCACCGACAAGGACCTCGACGCCCAAATCAACGCGATCGCCGCGCTCCCGCCGGACGAAGCGGTCGGCAAGTGGGCAGACCTGGACCGGGAGATCATGAGCCGCTACGTCCTGCTCCCGCGGTACTACTTCAAGGTCGCCGTCGTGATCGGCACCAACATCGGCGGTGCGCTCGTCGACTCCACCATGGGCATGCCGAACTACAAGAGCATGTTCCTCAAGGGCTGACCGCCACCCGATCCCGGGCCCGGTCAGGCGTTCAACTCGTCGGGCCGGGCCTGGCAGCCACCCAGGCAGGACACCGTGCTGTTGTACATCCTCAAACGGCTCGTCAGCGCCGTCTGTGTCATCGTGGCCACCCTCGTGGTGAGCTTCGCCCTGTTCTTCGTCGCGCCAACCGACCCGGCCGCCGCGATCTGCGGAAACCGCTGCACGCCGCAGCGGGTCGCCGAGATCACGCACAGTCTCAGTCTCGACAGACCGGTCGCGGTGCAGTTCCGTGACTACGTCGCGGGCATCGCCGTAGGCCGGGACTTCATGATCGGCGGTACCGTCGTGCACTGCTCGGCGCCGTGTCTGGGCTATTCGTACACGCTCGGGCAGCCCGTGACGACCCTGCTCGCCCAGGCCGTGCCCGTGACGCTGTCGATCGTCGTCGGTGCGGCCGTCGTGTACCTGAGCGTCGGCGTGCTCGCCGGGACGTATGCCGCGCGCCGGCGCGGCACATTCATCGATCGCGCCACCGTCGGAGTCACCCTCACGGTGAGCTCGGTGCCCTACTTCGTGGTCGCGTTGATCGTCGCCCTGTACGCGACCGCACTGCCGCGCTCGGCCTACCACGCGCTGCTGGACGATCCGCTCGCCTGGGCCGGCGGGCTCAGCGCCGCGTGGCTCACGCTCGGGCTCGCCAACGCCGCCGCGTACACCCGCTACTCCCGCGCCGCGATGGTCGACATTCTCAGCGAGGACTACCTGCGTACCGCCCGGGCCAAGGGCGCCTCGCCGCGCCGGGTCGTCTACCGGCACGGCCTGCGAGCCGCGCTGACACCGGTCGCCACGATCTTCGGCCTGGATCTGGCGCTGCAGCTGACCGGTGCGATCTTCACCGAGAGCATCTTCGGCCTGCCCGGGCTCGGCGTGCTCACGCTGCGCGCCTTCAATCAGTTCGACCTGCCCGTGCTCATGGGCGGTGTCCTGGTCGGCGCCGTGGTGCTGGTCGCCATGAACCTCCTGGTCGACCTGCTGTACACGGTGCTCGACCCGAGGGTGCGGCTGGCATGACTGATCCGTTCGTTCAAGTGCGGGACCTGACCGTGCGGTTCCCGGTTGCCGGCAGCATGGTCCGCGCCGTCCAAGGCCTCAGTTACGACGTGGAGCTCGGCCGCACGCTGGCCATCGTGGGCGAGTCCGGCTCCGGCAAGAGCGCCTCCAGCCTGGCCCTGCTCGGGCTGCATGACCGGCGGCGCAGCATCATCACCGGCTCAGTCAGGATCGGCGGTCGCGAGTTCATCGGCATGCCGGAAGAGCAGCTGCGCCACCACCGCGGCAACACCGCCGCGATGATCTTTCAGGATCCGCGAGCCAGCCTCCATCCGTACCTCACGGTCGGCTACCAGATCGCCGAGGCCTACCGGCTGCACCACCGCACGACCCGGCGGGCCGCCCGCGCGCACGCCGTCGACATGCTCGGCCGGGTCGGGATCGCCAACCCGGCCCGGCGCGCCGGCGACTTTCCTCATGAGTTCTCTGGTGGCATGTGCCAGCGCGTCATGATCGCCATGGCGCTGGTCAACGACCCGAAGCTCCTCATCGCCGATGAACCGACCACGGCGCTGGACGTCACCGTCCAGGCGCAGATCCTCGGGCTCATCGCGGGCCTGCGCGACGAGTTCGGTTCGGCGGTCATCCTCATCACCCACGACCTCGGTGTCGTCACCGATGTGTGTGACGACGTCCTGGTCATGTACGCGGGCCGCAGTGTCGAGCACGGACCTGTGCGCAGCGTCCTGGGCAGCCCGACCCATCCGTACACCTGGGGCCTGCTGGAGAGCCTGCCCTCGCTGTCCGGACCGGCGGGTGGCCGGCTGCACCCGATCCCGGGCGCGCCGCCTGACCCGCTGGAGGCGCTGCCCGGCTGCCCGTTCCATGCGCGGTGCGAGTATCACGCGCGGGTCGCCGGCGACCGTTGCCGCACGGTGCTGCCCGACCTCGCCGTTCGCGCCGGCGACGGCGCCCATCGTTCCCGATGCCATCTCACCGCTCCCGCCGCGGTCTTCGCCGGCGAGATCGCGCCCCGTCTGATCTGAGCGCCCGAAAGGTTGACACCGTGCCCGACGTACCGTTGCTCGAGGTTCGAGACCTCGTCAAACAGTTCAGTGCGCGACCCGGCGGCCGGCGCACGGTCACAGCGGTGGACGGTGTCGCGTTCGACCTGCGTCCCGGCGAGACGCTCGGCCTGGTCGGCGAGTCGGGCAGCGGCAAGTCGACCATCGGCAAGCTCGTGACCCGGCTGCTCCGCCCGGATCGTGGCGAGATCCGGCTCGCCGGGCGCGACATCTCGACGCTGTCCGGGCGGGCCATGCGCCCGTTCCGGCGCGACGTCCAGCTGGTCTTCCAGGATCCGTACTCCTCGCTCAACCCGCGCCACACGGTCGGCGACATCCTCGGCACGGCGCTGCGGGTCCACGACACGGTGCCCAGATCGCAGGTTGCGCATCGGATCCGGGAACTGCTCGGTCAGGTCGGCCTCGACCCGGCCCATGCCGGCCGCTACCCGCACGAGTTCTCCGGCGGGCAACGGCAGCGCATCGGCATCGCCCGCGCGCTCGCGGTCGGGCCGCGGCTCATCGTCGCCGACGAGCCGGTGTCGGCGCTCGACGTGTCGATCCAGGCGCAGGTGATGAACCTGCTGGAGGACCTGCGCGCCGAGCTCGGCCTGGCGTTCCTGTTCATCTCCCACGATCTCGCCGTGGTGCGGCACTTCTGCGACCGGGTCGCCGTGCTGTACATGGGCCGGATCGTGGAGATCGGCGCCCGCGAGCAGATCTACGCCGACCCGCGGCATCCGTACACGCAGACCCTCATGGCCGCGGTCCCGGACATCGCCTGGCTGCGCGGGGGGAGCCCGCGACGCATCCGTGTCCCGTCGGCGTCCCCGGTCGCCGCGGAGGCGGGCGCGCAGCGGTCGGGATGCCGGTTCCGGGCGCGCTGCCCGGTGGCCGCACCGGTGTGCGCCTCGTCGGAACCGGCGCTCACACTTCGTGCCGGCGGGCACCGGGCGGCCTGTCACATCCGGTGATGCTGGACCCCACGGTCGGCGGCGTGCAGTGACACGCCCTTGCCGCGGACCGTGTGCAGGTAGCGCACCGGCGCCGCCGGCTCACCGAGCTTGGCGCGCAGCCGGTGCACCAGCACGTCGATGCCGTTGATCGACGTCGTCCCGCCGCGGCCGAGCCGGGTCCGCAGGACGGTGCGGGACACCACGCGTCCGGGATGCTCGGCGAGGCACGCCAGGAGGTCGAACTCGCTGCGGGTGACGGCGACCGGCACGCCGTGCAGTGACACCCGGCGCTCGGCGACGTCGACCCGCAGGGCGCCGACGACACAGGGCGCCGGTGGCGGCGCGGCCGGCACCCGGCGCAGCAACGCACCGACCTTCGCGTCCACCACCGCCGGCTGAGCCGGCTTGGGCAGGTAGCCGTCCGCGCCACCGCGCAGGGCCTGGAGCACCTGCTCCTCGGGACACTCCGCCGTGTGCAGCATGACCGGCCGGCGGGATCCGAGGCACATCAACCGCAGCAGCAGCAATCCGTCCACCGTCGGCAGGAACGGGTCGATGAGCACCACGTCGGGCCGTTGGTGGGTGTGGCAGGTGAGGTCGGCCAGCACCCGGCCGGCCGCGTGCAGCGACACGTCCGACACGACGTGTCCGTACTGGGCCAGCTCACTGGCCAGGGCCCGCCGGTATGCGGAGTCCTCGTCGATGAGCAGGAGGTTCGCCACGTTAGCCATCCGAGGTCGGGGTCCGAACGTCCGCAGAATTTCACGTCGAAGGCCTCGATCCCCATAGCCGGCACCATAGCGTCCACTGATCGCAGCGGCTCGCCCCGCGGCTCGGCCGGCGCCGTAAAGGTTGCCGAAAGCTGGCGCCCCACCGAACCTGACTGTCCCATGTGGACCGGTTGTCGCCGATCTCCCGCGCTGGTTAGCGTCCAGCGCCGAGCAACACATCGAAGCATGTAATCACGTGACCTGTGGTCCGTGCTTCGGCTCGCCAAACCCCCAAGGAGATCGCATGACCACAAGCCAGCTCCGGCGAAGAATCGCCCGGCTGTCCGGCGCCGCACTGCTGCTCGCTCTCGCGGGCGGACTGACGGCGGTGCCGGCGGCCGCGGGCCCCGCCTCACCTTCCGGTGCGGCGGCCGCCTCGGCGAGCACGACCAAGGCACCGCCCGCCGCGGCCGACCTCGCCACCACCGACCGGCACCTCGACAGGCAGGCGCAGCCGGTGAACCGCCGGGCGCCGCAACCGGCCGCGAACACGGTCACCCGCACCGACTACGACCGGCCGGCCGCCACCGTCCGCCAGTCCCGCCCGTCGGACCGCGCTTCGCTCGCGGCGGCCGCCTGCAACACCTCCGACTTCACCAGCCGGACCGGATCCGCGCTGGTGAGCCAGATCAAGTCGTCGTCGGTGGACTGCATCAACAGCCTGTTCAGCCTCTCCGGCAGCGACGCGTACAACGCCTTCCGCGAGGCGCAGATGGCCAGCGTCGCGTACGCGGTGCGGGACGGCGCATCCAGCTACCCGGGCAACTCCAGCACGGGGATGCCACAGCTGGTGCTCTACCTGCGCGCCGGCTACTACGTGCAGTGGTACGACACCTCTGTCGGCACCTACGGCACATCACTGCAGACGGCGATCCGGTCCGGCCTGGACGCGTTCTTCGCCGGCTCGCGCGCCTGGGACGTCACCGACGCCAACGGCGAGACCCTCGCCGAGGCGGTCACGCTGATCGACAGCGCGCAGGAGAACGCACGGTACCTGTACGTCGTGAACCGGCTCCTGACCGGCTACAACTCGTCGTACAACGCGTCGTGGTACATGCTCAGCGCCGTCAACAACGTCTACACGGTGCTCTTCCGGGGCCACCAGGTGCCCGCGTTCGTCACCGCGGTGCAGTCCGACCGCACCGTGCTGAACAACCTGTACAACTTCGCGTCGGGCCACCTCGACCTGCTCGGCACCGACAACGCCTACCTCACCTCCAACGCGGGCCGGGAGCTCGGCCGGTTCCTGCAGGAGACCGCGCTGCAGCCCACCGTCCGGCCGCTGGCCGGCGGGCTGCTGTCCAGCAGCAGCATGACCGGCCGCACCGCGCCGCTGTGGGTCGGCGTGGCCGAGATGACGCAGTACTACGACGCGGCGAACTGCAGCTACTACAACACCTGCAACCTCTCCGCCCGGCTGTCCAGCTCGGTGCTGCCGATCAACTACACCTGCAGCGCGTCGATCAGGATCGTCGCGCAGAGCATGACCTCGTCCGAGCTCAGCCAGTCGTGCAGCAGCCTGTTGTCGCAGGACGCGTACTTCCACGGCGTGGTCGCCGACAGCGGGCCCGTCGCCGGCGACGTGAACTCGGACATCGAGGTCGTGGTGTTCGACTCCAGCACCGACTACCAGACGTACGCCGGCGCGATCTACGGCATCGACACCAACAACGGCGGCATGTACCTGGAGGGCACCCCGTCCGACCCCAACAACCAGGCGCGGTTCATCGCCTACGAGGCCGAGTGGGTCCGGCCCGTGTTCCAGATCTGGAACCTCAACCACGAGTACACGCACTTCCTCGACGGTCGCTTCGACATGTACGGCGACTTCAACGCCAACGTCACCACGCCGACCATCTGGTGGATCGAGGGCTTCGCCGAGTACATCTCGTACTCGTACCGCAACGTGGCCTACACCTCCGCGCAGACGCAGGCCGGCTACCACACCTACACGTTGCGTACGCTGTTCGACACCACCTACAGCAATGACCAGACCCGTATCTACAACTGGGGTTACCTGGCCGTCCGGTACATGCTCCAGTCGCACCGCGCCGAGATGATGACCCTCCTCGGCTACTACCGGACCGGTGCGTACACCACCGCCCGCAGCTACCTGACCAGCACCATCGGCAGCCGGTACGACACCGACTTCGACGCGTGGCTGACCCGCTGCGCCGCCGGCGACTGCGGCGGCAGCACCACTCCGCCCACCAACCAGCCGCCCACGGCCTCGTTCACCGTCGCCACCAGCGGACTCACCGCCACCTTCACCGACCGCTCCACCGACAGCGACGGCAGCATCGCGTCGCGCCAGTGGACCTTCGGTGACGGCACCACCTCCACCGCCGCCAACCCGAGCAAGACCTACACCGCGGCCGGCACCTACACGGTCACCCTGAAGGTCACCGACAACCAGGGCGCCACCGCCACGACGACCCAGTCGGTCTCCGTGTCCACCGGCGGCGGCACCACCCTGCCGGAGTGCACCGGATCCGACACGCGCGTCCTCGACCGCAACTGCCAGCGCTCGGCGCGGTCGGCGACCGCCGGCAACTACAACTACCTGTACATGTACCTGCCGTCCGGCGTCACGACCCTCACCATCGCCGCCAGCGGCGGAACCGGCAACTGCGACCTGTACTACAGCCCGACCAGCTGGGCGACGACCACCAACTACTCCCGATCCTCCACCGGCAGCACCAACGCCGAAACACTCACCATCACCAACCCGCCCGCCGGTTACAACTACATCAGCCTGTACGGCCGGACCGCCTGCTCCGGCGTCACGGTCAGCACCCGCTACTGACCGGCATCCGTTTCACGAGGCTCCCCGCGCCGCACCCGGCGCGGGGAGCCTCCCCGTGTGGCCGGTCAGGAAAGGTACAGCGCGCACAGATCCGGCTGGCCGAACTGCGGGTGGATGAAACCGTTGCGGACGTTCGCGCCGGCCATCCGCAACGCCTTGATGTAGAACACGGGGATGCTGACGGCCTGGGCTTGGATCGCTTCGTCCAACGCGCCCCACAACCGGTACTGGCGCTCCAGGTTCGACTCGGCCAGCGCCTCGTCGATCATGGCGTTGATCCGCGGGTCGTTGAAGTTGGCGTAGTCGGTGTTGCCCGTGGAGCCGTCCCTGGGCAGGTTCCGGCCGTCGAACTGCGGCGGGATCACCGCCGAGCCGTTCGGCCAGTCCGGCACCCAGCCGGCCCACATCATGTCGTTGCCGTTGGCGGGGTCACCGATACCGGTCGAGTAATACGACTGGGACGGGTACGGCCTACGGACCACCTCGACACCGATGCGCTGATACGACTCCACCACCGTGCTGATCGCCCGCGCGACGTCGCTGGAGTTCGGATACGCCAACCGGATGCGCGCCGGGCACGGCCGGCCGGTCGCCGCCGCCTGCTGGAGCAACCGCAGCGCACGCTCCGGGTCGCCGTCCGGATTCGCCGCCGAACCGTAGAGATCGAACGCCCGGTGCGACTTCAACTGCGGCGCCAGCATGGTCGTCGCGAACTCCCCGACGACGAAGCCGCCCAGCGAGGCCCGCAGCCGCCGCTTGTTCAACGCGTAGGTGAGCGCCTGCCGGCAGGCGAGGTCCGGCAAGGTGCGGGTGTTGAGGGCGAAGTACCGCACCCCGCCGGTGCTGCCGATGACCGCGCGGCCGGCCAGTACCGGATCGTTGATGATCTGCTGGACGAAGTTCGGTGCGGCGTCCCGGTCGATCGCGATCGTGTCCGCCCACGCGCCGTCGCTGTCGATGAGGCTCGCGGTCACCGCCGTGGTGTCGTTGCGCCAGGTGACCACCACGCGATCCGGGTGCGCGCCGCGAACGGTGTCGGTGCCGCGGTGCCAGAACGGATTGCGGGTCAGCACCAGCTCCTGCGCCGTCGCCGACTCGATCTTGTACGGTCCGTTGGAGTAGGGCCGCCGGTCGTAGGCCTCCCCGGTGTCCTTCGTGGCGGGCACCGGCGCGAACACCGACAGCGCGACGGCGTACCCGAAGTCGCCGACGGGCTGCTTGAGGTGGAAGCGGATGCTCTGCGACGTCAGGCATTCGACGGAGCGCAGGCCCGCGCTGTCGCCGCCGGTCGTGAACGGGCCGGTGTACGGCTTCGGATTCGGTTGCAGGTACTGGCCGGGATACTTCGCCCCGTCGTCGAACTGCGGCGCGAAGCTGCGCTGGATGCCGTACTTCACGTCGGCGCACGTCACCGGGGTGCCGTCCTCCCACCGCACGTCGTCCTTGAGCGTGAAGTCCCAGACCTGATTGCGCTCGCTCGGCCGGCCCGCGTCCGTGGCCAGGTCGCCGACGACCTCGCTCGCGGCCGCCCCCGGCACCGACCTGAACGTCGTCAGCGTCCGGGTGAGCAGCCGGCTCACGTTGGCCTCGGTGACGGCGTACACCCGTTGTGGGTCGAGATGCGCCAGCGCCCCACCGATCACCACGTGCAGGGTTCCGCCGTCGTGGGGCACGAGCTCCCGCCCGCCGCCGTCGTCCTGGCACGCGCCGAGCGCGAGCGCTGCGACGAGCACGAACCCGATCCCGGGTCGGGTCGTGCCGCCGGTCGGCGGCCGGCCGGCCGGGAACGGCGTGCCCGGCGGCGGGTCGGTTCGTGCTCGGACCGGTGCTGGTAGGACCGGCGGGACGGTTGCCGACGGTTTCGGGTGCGGCAGCTGCATGGCGACCCCTCGATTGGACCGGGCCGATACGGCCCGCGTGGGTTTAGCCCCCGTGCAGCGTGCGATGTTATCTGTAACATATTACAGTGTCCATGCTTGGGCCCGGCTCGGTGACACGTGGACGCGGCCGGAGGCCGAACCGGTGCGACCGCGCGCTGCCATAGCGAACTTCTATGCCTCGGCTGATGAGTCGCCCGGCACCGGCGGTGCGACTCTGGCTGCACGCCTGCCGCGTCAGCCGCGAGTCGGACCAGCGGAGCGCAGGCCGTCCAGCGCCACCGACCCCGTAGAAGGACCTCGTGACACAGCCGCCGCTGCGTACCGGCAGCCATGACCTAGCCGTCAGCCGAACATTGGCCGAGTTCATGCGAACCGGCTGGGCGGACACCGAGCGGGCCGACCTACCGGCCGACCCGGTCGCGCCGTTCACCCGAGCACGTCGGGAGCGGCTCCACGCCCAGTTCGCCGGCCATCGCCTCCTCGTGCCCGCCGGCGGTGACCTGCGCCGCAGCAACGACACCGACTTCCGGTTCCGCCCGCACTCCAACTACACCTGGCTCACCGGCGATCAGACCTCCGACGGGGTCCTGGTCATCTCGCCGGACGGGTCCGCCACGCTGTTCCTGCGCCCGCGCAGCGACCGTAAGGACGACGAGTTCTACCGCGACCGTCGCTACGGCGAGCTGTGGAACGGCCGGCGTCCCACGCTGCTGGAAACCGCGCGGCGCTGCGACATTCCCACCCGGCACATCACCGAGCTGGAGCACGAGCTGCGGTTGTCCGCGCCGACGCTCGTCCTGCGCGACGTCGATCCGCGCGTCGACCGGCTCGTTCCGGCGGACGGCAGCGGCGCCGACGCCGAGTTCGCCGCGGCGCTGGACGAGCTGCGCCTGATCAAGGACGACTGGGAGATCGCGCAGCTGGAGCACGCGGTCGCCGCGACCACCCGCGGGTTCGAGGACGTGGTCCGGGCCTTGCCGCAGGCACGTGACACGTCGGAGCGATACCTGGAAGGCGTCTTCTGGACGCGGGCGCGCGTGGAGGGCAACGACGTCGGATACCACTCGATCGTCGCGGCCGGCGCCCACGCGACGACGCTGCACTGGACCAGCAACGACGGCCCGGTTCGCGACGGCGACCTGCTGCTGCTCGACGCGGGCGTCGAGACCCGCACGCTGTACACCGCCGACATCACGCGGGTCCTGCCGATCTCGGGACGGTTCACCCCGCTGCAACGCGACCTGTACGAGCTGTGCCGGCGGGCCAACGATGTGGCCTTGTCCTGCCTGCGCCCCGGCGCACCGTTCCGCGCCTTCCACCGGGCGGGCATGGCGGTGCTGGCCCAGGGCCTGGAAGACCTCGGGGTCCTGCCGTGCACGGCCGCCGAGGCGCTCGAGGAGGAGTCCGGCGTCCACCGCCGGTGGACCCTGTGCGGATCCGGACACATGCTCGGCCTGGACGTCCACGACTGTGCGCTGGCACCCGCCGACCGGTACCTCGACGGGGTGCTCGAACCGGGGCACGTCCTGACCGTCGAACCGGGCCTGTACTTCCAGCCTGACGACGAGCTCATCCCGGTTGAACTGCGGGGCATGGGATTCCGTATCGAGGAGGACATCCTCATCACCTCCGACGGCCACCGGGTCCTGTCGGCCGACCTGCCGCGCACCGCGGCGGATGTCGAGTCGTGGATGCACCGCACAGCCGCCTGACGCACGGGCGTCCGCCGAGACCTTTCCGTGGGGTGGGGCCGTTGCCCCCTGTCCGGGATGCCTGGACAGGGGGCAACGGTTTGCGCTGACCGGCTTGCAGGCCCCACGGACGAACCGACCAGCCACCGACGACCCCGAACACCGTCACGACCGGACCAGCGCCGCGGAGGCCACCCGATGCGTTCCAGACACATGTTCCACGCCGTCGACTCGCACACCGAAGGCATGCCGACCCGGGTGATCACCGGGGGAGTCGGACTGATTCCCGGCAACAGCATGGCCGAGCGCCGCCGGTACGTGATCGAACACCTCGACCACGTGCGGACCCTGCTGATGTTCGAGCCACGCGGCCACGCCGCGATGAGCGGTGCGATCCTGCAACCGCCGATCCGCCCGGACGCGGACTGGGGCGTGGTGTACATCGAGGTGTCCGGCTGCCTGCCGATGTGCGGGCACGGCACGATCGGCGTCGCGACCGTCCTGGTCGAGACCGGCATGGTGCCGGTGGTGGAACCGGTCACCACGATCCGCCTCGACACCCCCGCCGGCCTCGTCGTCGTCGACGTGCACGTCCAGGACGGCGCCGCCACCGCCGTCACCCTCACCAACGTGCCGGCGTATCTGGACGCGGCGGACCTGACCGTCACCGTCGGCGGGTTCGGCGACGTCCGCTACGACATGGCGTACGGCGGCAACTTCTACGCGATCCTGCCGCTGGAGCAGTTGGGACTGCCCTTCGAACGCGGCGCCGCCGGCAGCATCGTCGAGGCCGGACTGGCGGTCATGGCGGCGGTCAACGAGCAACGCAAACCCGTCCACCCCGAGGATCCGGGCATCGCCGGCTGCCGGCACGTCTACCTCGCCGCGCCGGGTTCGGACGCCAAACGGTCGCGGCACGCGATGGTGATCCATCCAGGCTGGTTCGACCGGTCCCCGTGCGGCACCGGCACCAGCGCGCGCATGGCCCAGCTGCACGCCCGCGGCGAGCTGCCGCTGGACGCCGAGTTCCGCAACGAGTCGTTCATCGGCAGCGAGTTCACCGGACGGCTCGTCGCGGCGACGACCGTGGCCGGCCGGCCCGCGGTCGTCCCGGCGATCACCGGCCGTGCCTGGATCACCGCGACCGCGCAGTACCTGCTCGACCCGACCGATCCCTTCCCGAAGGGCTTCCTGCTGTGAGATCCGTGCAGAGCCGATCACCACAACAACCGGACGACATCGTCGTCACCGTTCCCGCCGCCGGAATGGGCGGCGTCGTCGCCGCCGTCGAGCGGGCCCGCCTGGCGCAGCGCGAATGGGGCGGATGCCGCGCCGGCGAACGCGCGGCCGCGCTCACCGAGGCGGCCGGACGGGTGTACGCGGCCCGTGACGAGCTCATCGCGCTCGCCGTCCGGGAGGTCGGCAAGCCGGTCACCGAGGCGACCGCCGAAGTGGACCGGACCGTGGCGATCCTGCGGTACTACGCGCAACAGGTCTACGACCCGGCGGGTGCCGTACACGAGCCGACCGGGACGGGGCTGCTGTACACCCGCCGCCGCCCGCTCGGGGTCGCCGGTCTCATCACGCCGTGGAACTTCCCGTTCGCCATCCCCCTGTGGAAGGCCGCGCCCGCGCTCGCCGCGGGCAACGCGGTGGTGCTGAAACCCGCGCCGCAGGCGACCGCGTGCGCCATGCGGCTGTTCGAACTGCTGGCCGGCCCCCTGCCGGACGGGCTCGTCGAGGTGGTCCCCGGGCATGCGAGCGAGGGCCAGGTGCTGACCTCCACCACCGATGTGGTGTCGTTCACCGGCTCGGTGCAGGCCGGGACGGTGGTGGCGGCGCGCGCGGTCACCACCGGTGTCCCGGTGCAGGCGGAGATGGGCGGGCACAACCCGGCGATCGTCCTGCCGGACGCCGACCTCGACCGGGCGGCCCGGCACATCGTGGCCGCGGCCTACGGCTATGCGGGACAGAAGTGCACGGCCACGCGCCGGATCATCGGCGTCGGCGCGGCGAGCGAGCCGCTGCGTGAGGCGCTGCTCATGGCGATCGACGAGCTGCCGTGCGGGGATCCCGGCGACCCCAAGACCATGTGCGGCCCGGTGATCGACGACGTGGCCCGCGGCCGCATGCTCGCCGCGGCCCGTGAGGCCCGCCAGTCGGGAGGCACCGTGCTGGCGGGAGGCACCGCATCGGACAACCTGGTCGCGCCGATCCTCGTCGGCGGCCTCTCCGAAGGCCATGCGTTGGCGCGGCACGAGACGTTCGGACCGTTCTGCCTGCTGCAGACCGCCGCGGATGTGCCGACCGCGGTGGCGATGGCCAACAGCGGTGCGTACGGGCTCGTGAGCGCGGTCTACACCGCCGACCTGGGACACGCGCTGCGATTCGTGGAGGAGCTGGGGACCGGGTTGGTGAAGGTGAACGCGCCGAGCACCGGCGTCGACTTCCATCTGCCGTTCGGAGGCGTCAAGGCCTCCGGCTACGGTCCGCCGGAACAGGGCAAGGCGGCGATGGACTTCTACACCACGGTGCGGACGGTGACGGTCCAGCCCGGCTGACCCGGTCCGCGTACGGATGTCATCGGTGCGCGCCGGGCAGCAGGGAACGCGTCAGGAGCAGGAGGTTGGCGGGCCGTTCCGCGAGGCGGCGCATGAAGTAGCCGTACCAGTCGTCGCCGTACGGCAGGTACACCCGCATCCGGTTGCCGGCCTGCGCGAGCCGCAGCTGCTCCTGTGAGCGGACGCCGTACAGCATCTGGAACTCGTACCCGTCCGACGGCACGGACAGCTCACCGGTCAGTGCCGAGGCGTGGGCGATCAGCGCCGGATCGTGCGTGGCGACCATCGGATAGGCACCGGCGCGCAGCAGCGTCTCCAGGCACGCACGGTACGCCGCATCGACCTCCCGTGCGTTACGGACGAGCACCGAGGCGGGTTCGGCGTACGCGCCCTTCACCAGGCGCACCCGGCTGCCCGGATACGCGAGATCCTTGCAGTCGGCCGCGGTGCGCCGCAGGTAGGTCTGCACCGCCACGCCGACCCAGGGGAACTGCAGGCGCAGCCGGCCGACCAGCGACAGAGTGGTGTCCACGGTGGTGTGGTCCTCCATGTCGAAGGTGACCGTCGTGCCGGCGGCGGCCGCGGCGGCGCAGACATCATGGGCGTACTCGTCCGCGTACCGGCTACCGTCGCCGGGGACCGCGGCGCCGAGCGCCGACAGCTTCACCGACACCTCCGCCGCCGCGGCGAGACCGGCACCGTGCAGCGCTGCCAGCAGCGCTGTGTAGGCGTCGCGGGTCGCACGTGCCTGCTGCGCCGTGCGGGTGTCCTCCCCGAGGTGGTCGACCGTCACGGTGAGGCCGGCCCGGACCAGGCGATCTGCCACCGGGACGACCTGCTGCTCGCCTTCGCCGGCGACGAACCGGTCGACCAGCCGCCGGGTGAGGCGGAAGCGCGACACCGCCGTGCGGGTGCGCGGGCTGCGGGACGCGGCGAGCAACAGCTGGTTCGGCATGAGCTCACCGTAGGTTCGTCCTGGCACGCGGGCTATCGCCGGCTGTCGAACGGTGCCGGGCAGGCTTTCGACAATTGTCGAACGACGGTCAGGCCATGCCGGCGAGCCGCGCCATGTGCAGGCTCGTGTGGATGGTGAGCCGATCGTCGCCGTCGCGAAGGGACAGCTGCGACAACTGTTCGATCTTGCGAAGCCGGTAGTAGACGGTCCCGCGGTGCACGTGCAGAGCGGCGCAGGTGCGACGGATGTCGCCGGCCTCGACGAGGTAGGTGCGCAGCGTCTCGACGAGGGTGGCGTCGGCGAGGACCGGCAGCAGCCGCGGTTCGATCGCCTGCTGGAGCGCTTGGACGGGCAGCAGTGTGAGCACCCGCAGCGCCCCCAGCCGTGGCCAGTCGGCGATCGGGCGGTGTTCGGACATCGACCGGGCCACCCGCAGCGCGCAGCGCGCCTGCCGGTAGCTGTCCGCCGCACCGGCGAGCGTCGGATGCACGCCGCCGACCCCGGCGACCCAGCCGGCGACGCCGCCCGCGGCGAGGACATCCAGTGCGCGTCCGGCCGTGCGGCGCGGGTCCTCCGCGGCCGCCGCGGGGGAGAGCAGCACGACAGCGTCGTCGTGGACGGCCCGCAGCACCTTCCGGTCCAGCCCCCGCGGCGCGTCCAACGCCTCGGTGACCGCCGTCTGGTCCATCGGCTGCGCCGCCGGATCGACAGCCGCGGCCACCGTCACCGCCACGCGCCGAGCGGACCAGCCCTGGTCCTCGAAGAAGCGGATCGACTCCTGGCGGCTCGGTTCGTGCTCGCCGACGAGGTCGCGCAGGCGGTCTGCGACGAGCTGCTGCCGGTGCGCGTCACGGTTGAGGAGGCGGCCGAGCCGCTCGGCGGCCGCGACGATCCGATCGAGGACGGCCGGGTGCGCGGCGGTGCCGTCGTCGAGGAACCACAGGAAGCCCACCGTGCGCCCGTTGCTGCGGACCGGCACGACCAACCGGGCCATCGTGTCGCGGGACGGGTCGGCCGGGATGTGCACCGGTCCCATGGCGGTGCGCACGTTGAAGGTGTCCAGATACCGGCGGATCTCGGCCGACGTGGTCCGGGTCAGCAGTGTCTCGCGCCGGATCCAGTCGACTTTGCCGCGGTGCGGGCCGAAGGTGAGGGAGTTGAAGTTGGTGTCGGTGAGCTGCACGGCGAGCCCGGCCGCCGCCGCCAGGTCGTCGACCAGCTCGTCGATCTCGTCGTGCACAGCGCCCCTCGATGTCATCGCGGAGACGCCGCCGCCGAGGCCCGACACCACGGACCTGACGCTGCTACGGGCCCGTGCGAGCGGACCGGCGTCCCCGGCGCCCACTGTATCGGCGACCCGGCGCGACGCCGCAGGACGGACGCTACAGCGCCCCGGTCTGTGACAGCTCGTGACCCGCGTCTGAGGCGACCGCCGCGGCGGCGCTGCGCCGGGAGCGCTTGCGGCTGTACATCCGCTCGTCGGCATGGTGCATCAACGCGGAGGTGGTGGTGCCGTCGTCCGGGGCGATCGCGATGCCGATGCTCGCGCCGACACGTGCCTGCCGCTCGGCGACGACGACCGGTTCGGCGACGCGCCGGCAGATGTCGTCGACGATGTCATCGATGGCCGCGGGGGAGACGACGTCACGCAGCAGCACGCAGAACTCGTCGCCGCCGAGCCGGGCGATCGTGTTCGGGGCCTGGACGATCTCGGCGAGGCGGGTGGCGGTCTCCTGCAGTAGGGTGTCGCCCACGTCGTGCCCCAGCGTGTCGTTGACCGCCTTGAACCCGTCCAGGTCCACGAAGAGGATCGCGACCGACTCGCCCTCCCGCCGTCGGGTCAAGGCGTCGTCGGCGCGCTCCAGGAAGAGTGCCCGGTTGGGCAGCTGCGTCAGCGCGTCATGCATGGCCCGCCAGCGCATGGTGGCGATGAGATCGATGGCCCGCAGCGCCGCGGACGAGGTCGCGGCGAGGGCGGCCAGCGCCTGCTCGTCCTCGGCGCGGAACCGTTCGTTGGTGGTGCGTGGTTCGGCGAGCAGCCGCAGCGGTGTGTCGTCCGGCTGGTGGACGACCGCGCAGATCTCGCCCTTGGCGGCCGGCCTGTCGGTGTACACGGTGTGCCTGGAGCGCAGCATGCGTGCCGCGTAGTCGAGCGTGGCGTGCTGGATCGCGGCCGGGTCCGTGCACCGTTGCAGGTGCAGCACGGCGTCTGAGAGCACCGTGCTGCGGATGTTGGCCAGCTGGGAGCGGACCAGCGCACGGGAGATCACCATCAGCATCCCGATCGGCACGATGAGCAGCGGCGTGGCGGCCGGTGCGTCGCGGAAGATCGCGACCGTCAGACACGCCAGCGCGCCCTGCGCGCACCCGACCAGGAACTCGACACCGACGCTCGCGGTGAACAGTGCCACCGCGTTGCGGCCGCGAGCGAAGTAGGCGGTCACGGCGACGACGGCGAGCGTGCCGGTCTCACCGAGCACGCCCAGCACCAGCGTGCTGGCAAGGAGCTGAGGAAAGCCGCTCAGCCACATCTCCACGAGCGGCTTGACCGCGATGACACCTGCCCACACCGCCGTCGCGGCGGTGAGGTGAGCCACCCTGACCATGGTGTTCATGGACAGCGTCCAGCACGCGACGATCATCCCGACGGCGACGCACTGCACGGCGACGCTGAACGGCACGATGTGCGCCACGACGACATACACCGTGGTGTCGAGCAGCATCGTCACCTCGGCGCGCAGGCCGGACATCACCAAGGGCGATCTGGCGAGCACGGCGATCGCGAGCGCGGTCAGTGCGACAGCGGCCGCATCCATCTGCAGCACGTGCGGCCGGCCGACCTTCTCGGCCCATTGCGTCCCGGACAGCGCCAGGACAGCGACACCGATGACGGCTGACACGGCGGTGAAGGCTCGAAACGCTGTTCGTTGCTCCGGGGGCTGCACCGCGCTCATCGGATCACCTCATCCGCTTCGTGGCCTTCCTGCCGCACCGGGAGCTCAGGGCTACACGGCGATCAGCTCATCGGCGGGGTCCGGCCGCACATGAGCGCCCACCTGATCCGATCCCCGGCCGGCGTCGCGTGTCGTGTGGCGACGTCAGCTCGGAGCGCCGGCGGCCGGATGGGTGGTTTCGGAGCGATCCGCCCAGATTCCGCGGACATGCCGCAGGTGGCCGCGGATGTGTTTCACGATCGCACGTTCGTTCTTGCCGCGCAGCAGCTCCACCAGCTGCAGATGTTCGTTCGCCGAGTCGATCAGCGTGCCTTCGTTCAGCAGCGTGCCGAGACCGTAGAGCCGGCTGCGGTTGCGCAGGTCCGCGACCAGCGTGGTGAGCCGCGCGTTGCCGGCGAAGCCGAGCAACGTCAGGTGGAACGCGGTGTCGGCCTCGATGTATCCGACGACGTCTGACCTTTGCGCGGCCGCGACGATGCTGCTTGCCAGCGACTGCAGGTTTCCGAGCTGCTCGTCGGTGAGCCGGCCGGCCAGTCCCGCGACGGTCGGCACCTCGAGCAGTTCGCGGATCTGGGTGATCTCGTCCAGCTCCTCGTCGGAGATGGAGTTGACCCGGAAGCCCTTGTTCTTGGCGATGGAGATCAGGTCTTCCTTCGCCAGGTCGAGGATCGCCTCGCGCACCGGTGTGGGGGACACGCCGAACTCGCTCGCCAGCGTGGGTGCGGAATACAGCACGTCCGGGCGCAGTCGCCCGGCGATGATGGCGGCCCGAAGCGCTTGCGCGATGTCCTCGCGGAGGCTGCGACGGTGACGCATGACCGGTAGGCCGAGGCCGGCGTGTCCGCCCGCCTCTGATGGATCTCCCGGACTCATCTGCTTGCCACCTTCCACCCTCGATGTGCCGGGCGCGGGCGCCCGCTCGGTGTCCTGGCATTTTCGCCTACTCCCGGCACGGCGGACATGCGGGGTGCGGCAGGCGGTCCGGTCCTGGTTTCGCGGGATGTTGTGGTCGTCAGTGGTGTGTGACATATTACTGCCGTGTCGGATGTGGCTCGTGGAGCCGATGTGGTGGTGATCGGTGCCGGGATCGTCGGCGCTGCCTGTGCCTTCGCCGCGGCACGTGCGGGCCTGCGGGTGGCGGTCCTCGATCGGGGCCCGGTCATCGGCGGCACGACGGGCGCGGGGGAGGGCAACATCCTCGTCTCGGACAAAGGCCCAGGAGCGGAGCTCGACCTCGCCGTGCTGTCCAGCACGCTGTGGCGGCAGTTCGGCGCCGAGCACGGCGACGCCATCGAGTACGAGCCGAAGGGTGGCCTGGTGGTCGCGGCCGGCGAGGCCGACATGCGGGCGTTGCGCCGGTTCGCCGCCGAGCAGCGAGCCGGCGGCGTGCAGACGCAGGTCGTCACGGCGGACGACCTGGCCGAACTCGAGCCGCACCTGGCCCCGGGACTCGCCGGCGGGGTCCGATACCCGCAGGACGCCCAGGTGCAGCCGATGCTTGCCGCTGCGTTGCTGCTGCGCCTCGCCCGTGAACGCGGAGCCACCATCCACCCCGACACTCCGGTGATCGCGATACGTCGTGACGGGCACGGACGGGTGATCGGCGTCAGCACGCCGGGCGGCACGATCCCGGCGGGGTCCGTGGTCAACGCGGCGGGCGTCTGGGCAGGCCAGATGGCCGCGCTCGCCGGTGTACGGATGCCGGTGCTCCCACGACGCGGATGCATCCTCGTCACACAGCCGCTACCGGCGATCGTCCGGCACAAGGTGTACGGCGCCGGCTACACGACCGACGTCATGAGCGACGCCACCGACCTGCAGGTGTCACCCGTCATCGAGGGCACCCGCGCCGGGACCGTCCTCATCGGTGCCAGCCGGGAGCGGGTGGGGTTCGACCGCGCCATGCCGATACCGGTGCTGGCACGGCTCGCCAGACACGCGACGGAGCTGTTCCCCGTGCTCGCCGACGTCTCGGTCATCAGGGCCTACCTGGGATTCCGGCCGTACATGCCGGACCACCTGCCGGTGCTGGGGGCAGACCCCCGGGTGCCGGGACTGCTGCACGCGTGCGGCCACGAGGGCGCCGGGATCGGACTCGCCCTTGCCTCCGGCCACCTCATCGGCCAGGTGCTCACCGGTGCCGAGCCGACCCTCGACCTGTATCCGTTCCGGCCCGACCGGTTCAACGACCCGGCGGACGGCGTGCGCACCGGTGCGCCCACCGAGGAGGCGATGTGAATCCACCACCCGAGCCCTGGCGGCTCGTCCATGCCGATCCTGATCCGCCATTCGAGATCACCGTGGACGACCAGCCGGTGCGCGCCGTCCCAGGGCAGACGATCGGTGCCGCGCTGTGGGCGGCCGGGGTGCGCAGCACCCGGCACACGCGCGGCACCGGCCGCAGTCGAGGGATGTTCTGCGGCATCGGGATCTGCTTCGACTGCCTGATGACCGTCAACGACAGTCCGGCGCTTCGCGTATGCCAGATCGAGGCCCGCCCGGGCGACGTCGTGCGCACCGGGACCATGTGATGACGACCTACGACGCGGTCGTCATCGGCGCCGGTCCGGCCGGCATGTCCGGAGCCCACACCATCGGGCAGGCAGGTCTCCAGGTGGCACTCGTCGATGCCGGACCGCGCCTGGGTGGGCAGTACCACCGTCACCCGCCGGCCGCGTTCCGCGCCACCCGGCCGCAGGCGCTGCATCACGGCTGGCGGCACTTCTCCGCCTTACGCGATCGCCTCGCCGACCTCCCCGGAGTCACCCACCTGCCCGATCACCACGTCTGGTCGGTGGAACAGGCAGACAGCCTGATCACTGTGCGTGCCGTAACCGACCTGCGCCGGCCCGTGGGCGTCACGATCCGCGGGCGGGCGCTGCTGATCGCCACCGGTGGCTACGACCGGCAACTGCCGTTCCCCGGCTGGGATCTCCCCGGAGTGCTCACCGCCGGCGCGGCGCAGGCGCTGCTCAAGGGAAGTCTCGTGCTCGCGGGCCAGCGGGTGGTGGTCGCCGGGTCGGGACCGTTCCTGCTGCCGGTCGCCGCCGGGCTGGGCCGGGCCGGCGCCACCGTCGTCGGGGTCTACGAGGCTGCGCGTACCAGCCGGTTCCTGCGCCACGCGACGACCCTCGCGCAGAACGCCGGCAAGCTCGTCGAGGCCGCGAGACACCACGCGACTCTGCTGCGCCATCGCATCCCGATGCACAGCGGCTGGGCGGTCGTCGCCGCGCACGGGGACACACATCTGGCCGCGGTGACGGTCGCGCGACTGGACCGTGCCGGCAATCCTGTGCCGGGCACCCGGCGCCGCGTGCCGTGTGACACCCTGGCGATCGGCTACGGGTTCACGCCTCAGACCGAGCTGCTGGTGCAGCTCGGTTGCGCCACGCGGGTCGGCGTCGACGGCAGCGTGGTCGCCGACGTCGACGCCGGGCAGCGCACGAATGTGCCGTCGGTCTACGCCGCCGGCGAGGTGACCGGTATCGGCGGCGCGGCTTTGTCCGAGGTGGAAGGCGTCATCGCCGGCCTCGCGATCCGAGCCGGCGTCGGGAAACCTGGCAGGGTGCCCCGCCGGTTGCTGTCCCGCCGGACCGCACTGCGCCGCTTCGCCGCCGCCATGCATGACGTCTACCGGGTCCCTGCTGGTTGGGTCGACTGGCTCACGCCGGAGACGGTCGTCTGCCGCTGCGAGGAGGTCCCCGCCGAACGCGTGCGCGCGGCGGTCGAGCAGGACGGCGCCACCCGACCGCGGACCGGGAAACTGCTCACCCGAGCCGGCATGGGCTGGTGCCAGGGCCGGGTCTGTGCCCACGCGGTATCCACGCTCATCACCCACTTCGGAGGACGGCCGGCGTCGCCGGCCGATCTCGCGACCTGGGCCAACCGGCCCATCGCTCAGCCGGTGCCGCTGCGTCTGCTCGCGGACGCCGTACCAGATCTGTCCGCACCTCAACCCTAGGAGAACCCACCATGGCAACCACACCCTGGCGCGGTGTCGTCGTAGCGACCGCCCTGCCGTTCCGGGATGACCTGTCCGTCGACCTGGACGGCTACGCAGAGCACGTGCGCTGGCTCGCGCAATCCGGCTGCGACGGTGTCGTTCCCAACGGTTCCCTGGGCGAGTACCAGGTGCTCGACGAACGCGAACGCGCCGACGTGGTGCGCGCCGCGGTCGCCGCGGCCCCGGACGGATTCTCCGTCGTGCCTGGCGTCGCCGCCTACGGCGCTCGCGACGCGCGGCGCTGGGCCGAGCAGGCGGCAGAGGCTGGAGCGCACGCGGTGCTGCTGCTACCCCCCAACGCCTATCGCGCTGACGAGCGTGCCGTGCTCGCGCACTACGCCGAGGTGGCCAAGGTGGGCCTGCCGGTCGTGGCGTACAACAACCCTTACGACACCCGCGTCGACCTCACCCCGGAGCTGGTGGCGCGACTGCACGCCGAGGGCTCCATCGTCGCCGTCAAGGAGTTCAGCGGTGACGCGCGTCGCGGCTATCAGCTCGCCGAGCTGGCCCCCGACCTGGACGTGCTGATCGGCACCGACGATCTCGTCGTCGAGATGGCCCTGGCCGGAGCGACCGGCTGGATCGCCGGCTTCCCCAACGCGCTGCCGGAAGCCTGTGTGCGATTGTTCCGAGCCGCCGTCAGCGGTGACCAGCACACGGCACTGCCGCTCTACCGGACGCTGCACCCGCTGCTGCGCTGGGACGCGAAGACCGAGTTCGTCCAGGCGATCAAGCTCACCATGGACCTCACAGGACGCCACGGAGGCGCCTGCCGTCCTCCCCGCATGCCGCTGCTGCCGCAGCACGACGGGGAGGTCCGGACAGCCGTCGAACACGCGCTCGCGGCAGGCATGCGATGACAGCCGCCGAACCGGTCATGGCTACCCGGCGGGGCGTGCGGAGCTCCACAGGTCGTCCCCGTCGTCGTCGCGCCACGGGTCGTCGTCCGGTGGTGTGGCGGCCGCCGGTTGCTCCGGTTCGGGCACCGTCTGCCGCTCCACCGAGATGAGCACGGCGAGCGCGGTGGTGATCGGCACGGCGGCGACGATGCCGATCGTGGCCACGACGCTGCGGACGACTTCCTGGGCGAGGAACTCGCTGGTGATCGTCTCCGCGAAGGGCTGGTTGCCGGCCGCGATGAGCAGCAGCACCGGCAGCGACGCGCCCGCGTAGGCGAGGACCAGCGTGTTCACCACGGCGGCGATGTGTGCCCGGCCGACGCGGGTCGCGGCGCGGTACACCTGCCGCCGGGTCATACCGGGGTTGGCGGCGGCCAGCTCGCTCACCGCCGCGGCCTGGGTGACGGTGACGTCGTCCAGCACGCCGAGCGAGCCGATGACGATGCCCGCGAGCAGCAGTCCGTGCAGGTCGACGGCCTGGAAGAACATGGCGAGGGTGGTCGCGTTCTCGCCGCCGTTGCCGGTGAGGTGGGTCAGGTCGACCGACCACACGCCCAGCACACCGGTGAGGACGAGACTGGCGAGCGTGCCCAGGACCGCCACGGAGGTGCGCACCGAGATGCCGTGGGTGAGGTACAGCACGGCCAGCATGATGGCCGCCGAGCCGGCGACCGCGACGGCGAGGGGCGGCTGACCGGCGGCGATGGCGGGCACGACGAACAGCAGCAGCACGGCGAAGCTGACCCCGAGCCCGGCCAGCGCCGCGAGCCCGCGCCATCGGCCGAACACCACGATCACGAGGGCGCCGAGGAGGGCGAGCCAGATCAGGGGCTTGCCGCGCTGGTGGTCGATGATGGTGTACTGCTGGGCTTCCGGCCCTTCCGGCGTGTCGACGAGCAGCATGACGACCTCGTCGCCGACCGAGACGCGCGGCGCCTGCGGCCCGTCGGGCAGCGGGGTCCGGATGGTGCGGCGGGCGTCGGGTCCGTCCTCGACGCGGACCTCCACCGTGCCGCACCGGCTGGTGACGATGCCGGTCGGGGTCTGGACGATCTCGTCCGGGGTGCAGGCGCGCTGCTCGACCCGGGTGACGGTGCCGAGGTGGCGCCTGCCGGTGTCGCCGTCCACGCGGGCCGGCTCGGCGCGGGGCCAGAGCACGGCGATCGCCGCCAGGGTCGCGGCGATCACCGGCAGCATGACGGCGATGATGATGACGCGGATGCGCCGCGACGCCGCCGGTCCGGTGGCGTGGTCGTGCCCGGTTCCCATGCATGTTCTCCTGGGGCAGTCGCGTGATCTCGGTGCTGAGGCGTGTAGTGCCTCTTCGATCAGCGCAGCCACACCTGCAGCAGGGCGCGGTCGACCGCCGAGCGCGGCCCGGCCGATCCCGGCGGCCGTGTGCCGACGGCCGGTGGCGTGAGTTCGTGGCATCGCGCGGTGCCGGCATCGACGGCCGGCGGCGCCACCGTCCGGGCCGAAGAGTGGTCGGCGATCGGGCGTTCGGAGGCCTGCGCGGCACCCGACGGATTCGACGATGCGCAGTCGCCGGCGGTGGCGACCAGTTCGGTCACGGCGTGCGCGCGCTCCGGCAGCAGCACGACGGGGTGGACCGTGTAGCCCACGACGCTCAAGGCGAGCAACAGCCACAACAGCGGCTGCCAGCTGCCCTGACGACGCATCGGATGCCTTCCTCGAGTACGGAGTGGCTGCCACCGTACCTGAAGGCCGCGGGCGCGGTGATCGTTTGCCCACCGCTCGACACCTGCGGATAGTTAGGTTAGCCTCACCAACTATGCCTCTGTTGGATCCCCGGCAGGTGCGCGCCACCTTCCTGGTGTCCGACACTGCCGGCGCGCATCACCCTGCCCTGATCGACCCCGCCGGATGCCTCGGCTACGGGGAGCTCGCCGATCGGGTGGCCGCGCTCGCCGCCGCCCTGCCGTCAGCACAGGCCGGCCGGCGGCTCGTGCACGTGCCGCTGGCCCCGGACCGCGACCTGGTGCTCGGATATCTGGCGGTGCTGTCGGCCGGGCACGTCGCCCTGATCACCCCGCCCGAGCACCGGTCGATCACCGCGGTCTACCAGCCCGACCTGTGGCTCCACCCGGACGGCACCTTCGAGGCCGCGACGCCGGCCAGCGACACCGACGCGCCGCGGCACCTCCTGCACCCGGACCTGGCGGTGCTGCTCAGCACGTCGGGCAGCACCGGCTCACCCAAGCTGGTCCGGCTCAGCCACGATAACGTGCTCAGCAACGCCGAGGCGATCGCGTCCGCGCTGTCGATCACCCCGGCCGACCGCGCGGTCACCTCGCTGCCGCTGCACTACTGCTTCGGGCTGTCGGTGCTGCACGCCCAACTCCGCGCCGGCGCCACCACGGTGCTGCGACCCGGGTCGGTCACCGACCCCGGCTTCGCCGACGACCTGCGCCGCGACCGGGTCACCCTGGTCGCCGCCACCCCGCACGTGGTGGACCTGCTCGACGTCCAAGGCGTGCTGGACCATCAGCCCTCGCTCCGGCTGCTCGCCCAGGCCGGCGGCGCGTTGCCGCCCGAGCGGGTGCGGGAGCTCGCCGCCCGGGGCCGCGCGGCCGGCTGGGGCATGGCGGTGATGTACGGCCAGACCGAGGCCACCGCACGCATGGCGGTGCTGCCACCCGAGCTGGCGGAGCGATACCCCGACGCGGTGGGATGGCCGATCGCCGGATCGGCGTTCCGGCTCGACCCGGCCGGCGTCGACGAGCCGGTGACCGCACCAGCCGCACCCGACGGCCCGGTCGGCGAGCTCGTGTTCACCGGCCCGGGCGTCATGCTCGGATACGCCGAGCACCCCGACCACCTGGCCCTGGGGCGGACACACAGCGAGCTGCGGACCGGCGACCTCGCGCGGATCGACGCCGACGGACTGGTCCGGATCGTCGGCCGCCGGTCCGACTTCGTGAAGATCATGGGCATCCGCATCGACCTCGGTCAGGTCGAGCGCTCCCTGCGCGGCCACGGGCTGCGGTCCTGCGTCACCGGCCGCGACGACCAGCTGCAGGTCACCTACCGGCGCGGCGAGCAGTCGCCGGACCAGGTCCGTGACCTGGCCGCGCAGGTGTCCGGTCTCAGCCGGTCGGTGATCTCGGCCCGCGCCGTCGACGAGCTCCCGCTGCTGCCCAACGGCAAACCCGACCGCCGGCGCAGCGCCGACCTGCACGTCACGGAGACCTCCGGCCAGCAGGCGGAGACGGCCGCCGCGGTGGTCGCGGTGCTGGAGCCGCTGGTGGGCAGCGACGGCGTCGACCTCGACCGGTCGTTCGTCGAGCTCGGCGGCGACTCCTTCAGCCACGTCGTCGCGTCCGTCGGCCTGACGCGGCTGCTCGGCGACCTCCCGCCCGACTGGCACCACCGCCCGGTCCGCGACCTGGTCGCGCTCGCCGACCGGCGGCCACCGTCGCGCTGGTGGAGTCCGCTGGTGCAGCGGGTCGACACGACCGTCGTGCTGCGCGGCGTGGCCGTGGTGACGATCTGCGGCAGTCACGTCGGCCTGTTCCGGCTGGCCGGCGGGGCGCACATCCTGCTCGCGGTCGCCGGCTTCCTCTTCGCCCGCTACGTGCTCACCTCGCCGGCGACCGCGGAGCGCGTGCGGCGAAGCGCCCGGATCGCCGTCGGGGTCGCCGTCCCGGCGGTGACCGTCGCCGCGGTGATGCTGTTCGGGTTCGGGACGGTCCACTGGTCGAACGTCGCGCTGGTCCACTGGCTCGTCCGACCGCAGGCCTCCAACAACTTCTGGTTCGTCGAGGCCTACCTGGTGATCGTGGCCGTCACCGTCGCGGCGCTGGCGGTGCCGCGGCTGCGGGCCGCATACGCCGCCGACGCCTGGCGCACCACCATGGTCGCCTTCGTGGTGCTGCTGGTGCCCCGCTACGTGGTGATCGCGCTGTACGACGGCCCGCTGCGTGGCCTGCCGGGCACGGTCGCGTGGCTGTTCGTGGCGGGTGTCGCGATGGCGGTGGCCGACAGCCGGAAGCGCCGGCTGGTCACGACCGCGGTCGCGGTGGCCGCCGCCGTCGGCTTCTTCCCCGGACAACCCGCACGCAACCTGGCGATCATGCTCGGGCTCACGCTGCTGGCGCTCGTGCCCGCCCTCCCGGTGCCGCGGCTGCTCGTCCGCCCGCTCGGCGCACTGGCGGCCGCCTCGCTGCACATCTACCTCGTGCAGTTCCAGGTGTTCGCGTTCTTCGGCGCGCCGATCCTCAAGTTCGCGGTCGCGATCGCCGCCGGCCTGGGGTTCTGCGCGGCCGGCAACCACGTCCTGCACCGGCGGCTGCCGCCGCTACCGCCGGTCGAGGTCATCCGCCGTCGCATGGCGGCGAGGCAACTCGTGAGAGAGGACATGACATGCGTCGACGCACGTTCCTGACCGGCCTTGGGGCAGTCGGGGCGGTGAGCCTGGTGGGGTGCGGTTCGAAGTCCGAGGACGGCTACGTCGCCGACCCCGGTTCGTTGCAGGTCTACTCCGCCCAGCACGAGAACCTCACCAAGGCGTGGGCCGAGGCGTTCACCGCGGCGACCGGCATCAAGGTGCAGGTCCGTAAGGGCTCCGACGCCTCGATGGGGCACCAGATCGTGGCCGAGGGCTCCGCGTCGCCCGCCGACGTGTTCCTCACCGAGAACAGCCCGGCGATGACGCTGGTCGAGCGCAACAAGCTGCTCGCCCCGCTCAACGAGGAGACCCGGCGGCAGGTGCCGGCCAACCTGACGCCGTCGTCGCAGGTGTGGACCTCGATCGCCGCCCGGTCCACGGTACTGGTCTACAACACCACCAAGCTCGACAAGGCCGACCTGCCGAAGTCGCTGATGGACCTCGCCGGGTCGCAGTGGAAGGACCGCTGGGCGTGCGCCCCCGGCGGCGCGGACTTCCAGGCCATCGTCGCGGGCATGCTCGCCGGCCAGGGCGAGCAGAAGACCACCGAATGGCTGGCCGGGCTGAAGTCCAACGCCCGGGCGCTGCAGAACAACATCGCCACGATGAAGTCGGTCAACGCCGGCGAGATCGAGTGCGGCGTGATCTACCACTACTACTGGTACCGGGACCAGGCCGGCACCAAGGAAGGCAGCGCCAACACGGCCCTGCACTACTTCCGCAACCAGGACCCCGGCGCGTTCGTCTCGCTGTCCGGCGGCGCCGTGCTCGCCGGGTCGAAGAAGCCGGCCGAGGCCCACAGGTTCCTGGCCTACATCACCAGCGAGGCCGGGCAGCGCGTGCTGGTCGACTCCAAGTCGATGGAGTACGCCGTGGGCAACGGCGTCGCCTCCGCGCCCGCGCTGCCGCCGCTGGACAGCCTGCAGGCGCCGCCGGTCGACCCCTTCACGCTCAACTCCGACAAGGTCAACAAGCTGATGACCGATGCCGGCATCCTCTGACCTGCGCGAGCCGCCCGCCGCGGCGCACGACGTGCCGGCGCCGTCCCGGCCGGCCGTCCGCGCCCGCCGGTCCACCCGGATGCCGTGGCTCGTCGTGGCGGCCGCGGTCCTGGTCGCGGCCGTGATGATCCTGCCGGTCCTGGTCGTGATCGGTCAGGCGGCCACGAGCGGCGACGAGGTGTCGCGGCTGCTGCTGCGGCCGAGGACGGCCGAGCTGCTCGGCAACACGATGCTGCTGGTCCTGCTGACCGTCCCGATCACCGTGCTGCTCGGGTGCGGTGCGGCCTGGCTGGTGGAGCGGACCACCCTGCCGGGCGCCGGCGCGTGGCGCACGCTGCTCCTCGCGCCGCTGGCCATCCCGGCGTTCGTCAGCAGCTACGCCTGGACGTCGGTGCTGCCGTCGGTGCAGGGACTGGGCGGCGCGGTGTTCATCACCGTCCTGGCCTACTACCCGTTCGTCTTCCTGCCGGCCGCGGCCCTGCTGCGGGCCCTCGACCAGGGACACCTGGACGCCGCCCGGTCGCTCGGCGCGTCCGGTCCGGCGGCGGTACTGCGGGTGGCGCTGCCGCAGCTGCGTCCGGCCATCACCGGCGGCGCGCTGCTGGTCGCCCTGCACCTGCTCGCCGAGTTCGGCGTCCTGCAGATGATGCGGTTCCCCACCTTCACCACGGCGATCCTGCAGCAGTTCGCGGTCGGGTTCAGCAACGCCGCCGGCAGCATCCTCGCCGCCGCGCTGATCGTGCTCTGCGTCGGGCTGCTGGCCCTCGAGGTGCCGCTGCGCGGCCGCGCACGGATCGCCCGGGTGGGCTCCGGCACCCGGCAGCGTCCGGTCGCGTACCGCCTGGGCGCGTGGACCGTCCCCGCGTCCGCCGCCCTCGTCGGGCTGGTCGGGCTGGCCCTCGTCGTGCCGCTGGTGCTGGTGCTGCGCTGGCTGGTGCGGGCGATGACGTCCGGCGCGGTGGTCGCCGGTCCGCTGCTCGCGGCGACGGGATCGACCGTCGGCCTCGCGGCGCTGGCCGGCCTGGCGGCGGCGGTCATGGCGCTCCCCGCCGCGTGGCTGCTGCACCGGTACCCGTCCCGGCTGGCGACCGCGCTGGAGCGGGTCACGTACATCGCGAGCGCACTCCCCGGGGTGGTCATCGGGCTGGCGCTGGTGACGCTCGCGGTGCAGTGGGCCCGTCCCGTCTACCAGACCACCGCGCTCGCCGTGCTGGCCTACACGGTGCTCTTCCTGCCCCGCGCCATGGTCGCCTGGCGGTCCGGCCTTGCCGCGGCCCCGCCTGAGCTCCTCGAGGCGTCGCGGTCGCTCGGGGTGTCCGGTCTCGGGACCCTCATCAGGGTCGTCCTGCCGCTGGTGCTGCCGTCGGCGCTGACCGGATTCGTGCTGGTCTTCCTCGCGACGTCGACCGAGCTCACCGCGACCCTGCTCCTCGCCCCGACCGGCACCGAGACCCTCGCGACCGCGTTCTGGTCGGCGAGCGACGAGTTGGATTACGTCGCGAGCGCCCCGTACGCTGCGGCGATGATCGCCCTGTCCGCCCCCCTCACCATCCTGCTGCGCCGGCAGATCCTGGACCAGCGGTGAGCGGCGCGGGCATCTCCGTCACCGGGCTCACCGTCGGCTACGGCGGCCCGCCGGTGCTGGACCAGGTCGACCTGCGGGTGCGCGCGGGCGGCATCACCGCCGTGCTCGGCCCTTCCGGCAGCGGCAAGACCACGCTGCTGCGGGCGATCGCCGGGTTCATCCGGCCAGACCGGGGGCGGATCGAGGTACGCGGCGAGGTGCTCACCGACGGACCGGCCCTGGTCGCTCCGGAGCGGCGCGGCATCGGCTACGTCCGCCAGGACGGCGCGCTCTTCCCGCACCTCGACGTCACCGGCAACATCACCTTCGGGCTGCCGCGGGCCGAGCGGCGCCGGGCGGCCCAGGTCGAGCCGCTGCTCGAGCTCGTCGGGCTGTCACCGGACCTGGCCCGCCGCCGGCCGGACGAGCTGTCCGGCGGGCAGCAGCAGCGCGTCGCGCTCGCCCGCGCCCTGGCCCGCGAACCGTCGGTGGTGCTGCTCGACGAGCCGTTCTCCTCGCTCGACACCGCGCTGCGCGCCGCGACCCGCGAGGCCACCCGTGCCGCGCTCGCCGAACGGGGCGCGACCACCGTCCTCGTGACCCACGACCAGGGCGAGGCCCTGTCCTTCGCCGACCAGGTGGCCGTCATGTTCGACGGCCGGTTCGCCCAGGTCGACAGCCCGGCCGGCGTGTACGCCGCACCGGCCACGCCCGAGGTCGGCCGGTTCCTCGGCGACGCGATGCTGCTGCGCGGCCAGGCCGACGGCCGGGCTGTCCACTGCTGTCTGGGCCGGCTCGACCTGGCCGAACCGGCCACCGGCGACGTCCTGGTGATGGTGCGACCCGAGCAGCTCGTTCTGCGCGAGCCGTCCGGCACCACGGCGTCGGTCGCGTCGGTGACCTACCACGGCGCCGACGCGATGGTCCGCCTGGACCTGGCCGGCCAGAGCACACACCTGGTCGCGCGTGTCCCCGGCGACCGGACACCTCGCCCGGGCGACGAGGTGGGCATCACGGTGCCCGCACCCGTCCGCTCGTTCCCCCGCCGCTGACCCGTTCTAAGGTGGGCCGGTGCGCCTGGACCATCCCGACGACGACGAGCAGCGGGCGATCTTCGAGGAGCTGCTGACGTCGGTCTCCACCGGCGGCGGGATCTACTCATGCAACGGGCTCGACATGGAGACCGAGGAAGCGCTCTGGGCCATCGCCCGCGCCTACCCGGCCGTCACCGACGACCTGGTCGCCGCGGCCCGGGCGGTGTTCGCCGGTCAGCTGGACGGCTCCAACGCGGCCGCCCGCCGGGCGGCACTGGCGAGGAAGTTCGACGAGCTGGCCCGGCGCCGTGCTGAGGAGGCCCGCGGGAGCCGGGAAGGCAATCCTCCCGGCTCCCTTGCGTCAGGACCGAGCTAGGCCCGGTTCCCGGTGGGGATCGTGATGAGGGTGGTCGTGCCGGAGGCGCCCTTGTTGAGGAAGAGCATCGCCAGCGCCCGGATGAACTGGTCGAACATGTAGAAGCTGGCGGGCGCGATCGGGATCAGCCCCTCCCGGAACGCGATGTAGGTGGGCCAGGCGGTGCGGACGAGGGTCGCCGCCGCGTAGTCGCGCGGCAGGCGCAGCCAGTCGCCGATCTCGTTGCTGAGCACGTACCGGACGAACTCGTTGAGGAAGCCGCGGGTGACGCCCAGGTCGATCTGCGCGGTCAGCCCGAGCAGGTCCTCGGCCAGCTCCTTGCCCTCCTGCGTCGGGGCGAGGATCGGGGTGAGCGCCGACGCCGACTGCGCGTATGCGGCGGCCCACGTCTGCGGGATGAACTCGTCGCGCACGCCGAGCAGGTGCATGGCGACCTGCCACTGGTGCAGGAAGGCGGTCTCCTCCGCGGCAGTCATCCGGACCTTCCACTCCTTCAGCTTCTTGTGCACGAAGGTGCCGAGGCTGTGGAAGGTGACCAGGATGTCGCCGTTGCTGATCGGGATCCCGCCCGGCTCGTTGGCGACCGCCCGCCACTGCGGCGACTGCGGCAGCAGATGCCGCACCGCCGCGTGCACCAGGCGCGTCTTGTTGGCGGTGACCACGAACTGGCCGTTGGGCTCGAACGCGGTCAGCTCGCTGAGGTCGTAGCCGAAGGTGAACGTCTTGGCCGCGCGGTCCTGCATGTTGGCGCCGCCCGCGGACCAGTACACCGACTTGGCCTCACGCGGGATCACCGTGCTCATGATGCCGCTGCCGAGGCCGTACAGCATGAACAGGTAGGTGTCCTTGCGCCGGTTGAAGTCGGCGGCGAGACGCAGCTTGCTGCGGTCGGCCCAGGAGGGCAGCGTGTTGACCTGCTGCAGGTAGGTGCGGAGGTTGGCGGGCAGGCCGCTGGGCAGTGCGTCGCTGTTGTTGACCCAGGACCGCATCGCGGTGTTGACCGCTGGGACCTGGCCGTTGTCGAGCAGCCCGGCGACCAGCTGGTCCACTTCGTCGTCCCAGGCCCACCACGGGTCGGTGCCCGCGGCGGCGGGCGCTGCCGCGGCCGGGACGGCGCCCACCGCGCTCACCAGGCCGAGCGCGACGCCGAGGGAGAGGACGCTCCGTCGGTTGAGGTTGAGATTGCTCATTTACTTACCCCGGTTCCGTGAAGGCATGGGCGCTGCTCATGCAGGGGCTAAGCAGTGGCGGACAGCGACAACCTTACGGAAGTCGATGTGTGATTCTCCGTTAACATACGAAACAATCCGCCGGTCGGCAAGGGCGTCCGCGCAGGGAATCTCCGCCGCGCCGGAGGGCGGCCGTCGCCGCCGGTACCGTGGCCGACGCCCGGTCATGTGTCAGGATCGGCGGCATGCCATGGGACATCGCCGTGCCGCTGCGGTGCGGACCCCTGACCGGCGCGTCCGGCGGGCTCCCGCACACGCCTGGTCGGTCGCCGCTGTGACCACCGAGTCGACCGCGGCCGTCCGGCCCCGCAACCGCAAGCAGCTCGTCATCGAAGCGGCCGGCCGGATGTTCAGCGAACGGGGCTACCACGCGGCGTCCATGGAGGAGATCGCCGCCAGCATGGGCATCACCGCGGCGGCCCTCTACCGGCACTTCCCGAACAAGTACGCGCTGTTCGCCGAGTGTGCGAACGTCATGGCGGACCGGCTCGTCGCCGCGCTCGACGACGTGCCCGCCGAAGCATCCCTGGCCGACGTCCTCGCCGCCGCCGCCCGGGTCACCGTCGCGCATCGCGCGTCGGGCGGCGTGTACCGATGGGAGGCCAGGTACCTCGATCGCGGCGACCGGCAGGCGCTCAGGGCGAAGTTCGCGCACGTGGTCGCCCGGGTGGCGGACGCGGTACACCGCGAGCATCCGCTCCCGGACGAGCACCTGCGGGCCGTCGCGGCACTCGGCGCGATCGGGTCGATCACGATGCACCACACCGCGATCGCGCAGCGCCGCCTCGAAGAGGTGCTGGTCGGGTCCGCCCTGCGCGTGGCCGCGACCGACCCGGCGGCGGCCACCGGCATCGCGCGCCTCGTCGACCTGCCCGCCCAGCCCGTGGCACGCACCCGGCGCTCGGAGATCCTCGCGGCCGCCATCCCGCTGTTCGAGCGGGACGGCTTCGCCAACGTCACGAACGGCAGGATCGCGGAGGCCGTCGGGCTGGTCCCGTCCGCGATCTACCGGTACTTCCCCGGCAAGGCCGACATCCTGGCGGCGGCCTGCCTGCAGGCGGCGGGGCTGCTGGCCCAGGCGGTGGAGCAGAACCTCCGCGGGACGGCCGACCCGCACGACGCGGTGGTCGCGCTGACCGCGACCTACGTGGCGTACAGCTTCGAGCACACGGCACTCACCAGCGTCGCCAACGCCGAGCTCGCCGGCCTGCCGGCCGACCTGCAACGGCCGCTGGTCGTCGCGCAGCGGGAGCACATCGCCGTGTGGGAGCAGCAGCTGCGGTCGGCGCGTCCGGAGCTCGACTCGCGCCAGGCCCGGGTGCTGATCCACGCCGGCTTCGGCGTGGTGGTCGAGGCCGGACGCAGGCTGCGCTGGCGGGACAGCCCGGAGCACCGGGACGCCGTCGCCGCGCTGCTCATGAGCGCGCTGGGCATCCGATGAGCCTCCGGCCGCGGCGGTGCCGGTGGTGCTCTTGTACCGGCACCGCCACCGCCGCGATCGCCCTACGCTCAGCCCGTACGGAAGCGGCGGCGGGCGCCGACGAGCACTAGGCCCGCACCGGCGGCCAGCAGCAGCCCGCCGGACACGGCGAGCAGGCCGACGTTCGTCCCGGTCTTCGGCAGCGCCGGGACCGGTGAGACGCTCGCGGCCGGAGAGGTCACGGCCGGGGAGGTCGGGGCCGGCGTCGTCGCGGACGTGGTGCCGACGGTGAGCTTCACCTTGGTGTCCTTGTTGGTGTACCGGTTGGTCGGCGTGAGGACGAGCTCGACCTCCGACCGCTTCGCCGGCACGGACAGGCGGATCGTGAACGTGTCCTGCGCGCCGGCCGCGAACGGGCCGGTGCGGTGGATCTCGCAGCCCTGCTCGGCGGGGATCCGGCCGCTGGCGGTGCAGGCGGGCGACACGGCGCGCACGCCGCCCGGGGTGTAGGCGACGAGGTAGTACTGGCCGAACGTGAAGCTGCCGGCGTTCGTGACGCGGACGGCGACGTCGACGTGCCCGTCGCTGACCGGACCGGCCTGCGCGGACAGGCGCAGCGGCCCCTTGTCCGGCCACGCGACCACGAAGTCGTTGCGCCTCCCGAGCGTGCCGTCCGGCGCCATGCCCTGCAGGTAGCCCAGCGTCGACACCTGGAAGACGGGCTCGCCGGTCGTTGAACGGATCTTGATCCCGACCGTCTTCGGGTTGCCCACGTTCGGGGCGACGGTGCCGGCCGAGCAGATCCAGGTGCCCGCCTTCGTGCCGGTGTCGCACTGGCCGGGCTCGACGGTGACCGAGCCCGTCGGCAGCTCCAGGATGAACCGGCCCTCGAGCGCCGTCGCGCCGCTGTTGATGACGCCGATCTCGGCGACGGCCGACGGGGTGTACGGGTCGCCGGACAGGCCGACCTTGCCGGAGATGGCGTCGATCGGCCCTTCCGCCGGAGCGGCCGCGGCGGGCGAGACGAACAGGGCGGTGGCGGCGAGCGCGACAGCGGCGGTGCCGATGCGAAGCAGCACGGTGATCTCCTCATGACGATGTGTGGATGTCGGACACATCGATCACGCCTGGACTTGAGAGGCCGGTTGTCGAACCGCGTGTCGAGCAGCGGACACAACCAAAACGCCTTGTGGCTTCAACCGGACCGGCGGGAGGCGCCGTGGCGTTGCGCCGGTTTGGCACGCTGCCGCCGTGATCAAGGACCTGGACGATCTGGACGGGGTCGACTGGGCGGCGCTCGGCCACGCCTGGGGCGCCGCCGACGACGTGCCGGACCTGCTCCGCCGGCTGGTCGGGCCGGAACCGGAGGCGCGTGCGGACGCGCTGAACGGGCTGCGCGGGGCGGTGCACCTGCACGGTGACGTGTTCGACAGCACCGTCGCCGCGATCCCGTTCCTGCTCGGCCTCGCGGGCGACTCCCGGGTGCCGGACCGGGCCGGCGTGCTGGGGCTGCTGGCCCACATCGGCGGCGCGACCCGGCGCGAGGACCCGGGGCCGGACTTCGTCGCCGCCCGGGCGGCGGTCGCCGGCGCCGCGCCGCTGCTGCTGCGCCTGCTCGAGGACGCCGACCCGGACGTGCGCCGCGCCGTGCCGGCCACGCTGCTCGTCCAGCGCGGCGACGCGGGCACGATCCTGGCGTCGCTGCACGCCCGGGTCGCGGCCGAGCCGGACCCCGACGTCCGCGGCGCGCTCGCCGCGGCGGTCGCGGGCCTGGGCCGGCTCGCCGCCGCGGGCCTGGTCTCCGGCGTCGACCCGGCCGCGGTCGGCACCTGGTTCACAGACTGGTCCGCCGAGCCCGACCCGGCCGACGCGGATGTGCGGTGCAGGCTCGCCGCGGCCGCCGACCTCGTCGACACGGCCCCGGAAGCGCTCGCCGGTGACCTGATCCCTGCCGTCGTTGAGCTGCTCCGGGCGGACCTGCAGGGGGTGGCGCCGGAGACACTGCCGGCCCTGGACGCGTCCCGCTGGGGGGACCTCGCCTCGGTGGTGACGCCCACACACATCAGCGGGTTGCGGCCGGCGGCCGGCGGCCGGGACGCGCTCGTCGAAGACCTCAGCCTGGCCCTCGACGAGCGGATCGAGGACCGCGTCGCGTTGCTCACCGGCCTGCTGTCGGCCGGCCCGCCGGCGGCGCGATCGGCCGCTCTGCGCCCGGCCCTGGGCCTCGTCGGGTACTGGCGCGGCGACTACACCGACCTCGTCGCGCTCGTCGGCGCCCAGCTCACCGACGGTCGCCTGGCTGGCCGGGCCGCGCTCGTCCTGCACCATCTCGACGCGCTCGCCGCACCCGCCGCCGACGCGCTGGCCGCCGCCGTCGCATCCGCCGCGCCGGAGTCCCGGTACGGCGACGGGCCCCCGCCCTGGGTCGTCACCTGGCGGGGGTGGGAGCCGACCGTCGGCCCGACCGTGTGGGCGCTGGCCGCGCTCGACGACGACCGGGCGCTGCCCGCCGTCCGGGCGATCGTCGACCGCGACATCCCGCCGGGCAACTCCGCCCCGCTCGCGGCCCGGTATGCCACGACGGCGCCCGACCTCCTGCCCACCGTCCTGCGCCGCTGCGCCGGGTCGACCGGCGATGCCGCGGCCGGACACCGCAGGGTCCTGACCCGGGTCGCCACGGCGCTCGGCCCGGCGGGCGCCGAGGCCGTGCCCGAGCTGCTCGCCGGACCGATCGACCTGATCACCGCCACCGCCCTCGGCAGCATCGGCCTGGCCGCGGCGGCGGCCGTCCCGGCACTGCGGGCCACGCTCGGCCGCGACGGCGGGGTCGTCGCGGCCGTCGCCCTGTGGCAGGTCACGGGCGAGGCGAGGCAGTCGGTCGAGCTGCTCGCCGGCCACCTCGACGACCCGTGGGACGCCACGTCCTTCGCCGCCGAAGCGGCCGGCCGGCTCGGACCGGCCGGGGCCGCCCTCGAAGCACCGCTGCGCGCCCTGCTCGACACCGCCGACGACGACATCCATGTCGCCGTGGCCCAGGCCCTCTGGCGAATCGCCGGCGACGCCGAGACCCCGCTGCCGGCCCTCACCCGGCTCTGGACCGCCGAGCCGCGACGCCGCTTGGAGATCGCCGCCCACCTCGCCACGATCGGGTCGGCGGCCCGGCCGATGCGCGATCTCGTCGCCGCCGAACTGCGGGAGCGGTTCCGGCACAGCGCCGCGTTCAACGGCTGGTCCTCCAGACAGGTCGCCCTCGACCTCGCCCTCCTCCGTGACGGTCGCACCGTTCTCGCCGCGACCAGCCCGCCGTGACGCCCCGGCCCGAGGTGTACTCGGCCGACAGCGGGTAGAGGGACCGGCGGTTGTGAACGTGACTGAGCAGACTCGGAGGCGTTTCGATGACCGTAGGCACGCGGGTGGCCGCGAAGCGGAAGTTCCGGTCGGAAAACGGCGCATACGTCACCACGGCCCGTGGCGCGGAGGTGCTCGGCACACCCTTGCTGAACAAGGGCACGGCCTTCACCCACGAGGAGCGCACCGCGCTGGGGCTGGAGGGGCTGCTACCGCCGGCGGTCCTGTCCCTGGACGACCAGGTGCGGCGGGTGTACGAGCAGTACCACCGCCAGCCTTCCGACCTGCACAAGAACGTCTTCCTGGCCATGTTGCAGGACAACGACGAGGTGCTGTTCTACCGGCTGCTGGCCGAGCACCTGCGCGAGATGCTGCCGGTCGTCTACGACCCGACCGTGGGTGAGGCGATCAAGCGGTACAGCCACGAGTACCGCCGCCCGCGCGGGGTGTACCTGTCGGTCGACGAACCCGACCGGGTGGAGAAGGCGCTGTCCGACACCGGGCTGGGCGCCGACGACGTGGACCTGATCGTCGCCTCCGACGCCGAGGAGATCCTGGGGATCGGCGACTGGGGCTCCGGCGGCATCGACATCGCGGTCGGCAAGCTGGCCGTCTACACCGCCGCGGCCGGCATCGACCCGGGCCGGGTGATTCCGGTCGCGCTCGACGTCGGTACCGACAACGGGGAACTGCTCAACGACCCGGACTACCTCGGCAACCGGCACGCCCGGGAACGCGGGCGACGCTACGACGAGTTCATCGACGCCTACGTGCGGGCGGCGACCAAGCTGTTCCCGAACGCGCTGCTGCACTGGGAGGACTTCGGCCCGAGCAACGGCCGCCGGATCCTGGAGCGCTACCGCGACCAGGTGTGCACGTTCAACGACGACATGCAGGGCACCGGCGCGATCGTGCTCGCCGCGGCGCTGAGCGCCGTGCGGGTGGCCGGCACCCGGATGCGGGACCAGCGGATCGTCATCTTCGGCTCCGGCACCGCCGGGGTCGGCATCGCCGACCAGCTCCGCGACGCGATGGTCCGCGACGGAGCGGACCGGGACACCGCGATCCGGCAGATCTGGTGCGTCGACAAGCAGGGGCTGCTGACCGACGACATGACGGACCTGCGCGACTACCAGACCCCGTACGCCCGCCCGGCCGGCGAGGTCGCCGCCTGGCGACGGGACGGCCGCATCGGGTTGCGGGAGACCGTCGCGAACGGCAGGCCGACCATGCTGGTCGGCACCTCGACCGTGCACGGCGCGTTCACCGAAGGCATCGTCAAGGAGATGGCCGGGCACGTGGACCGGCCGATCATCTTCCCGCTGTCCAACCCGACGGAACGCATCGAGGCGATGCCCGACCAGCTCATCGCGTGGACCGGAGGCCGTGGCCTCGTCGCCACCGGCATCCCGGTCCCGCCGGTCACCTACCAGGGCGTCACCTACGGCATCGGGCAGGCGAACAACGCCCTGCTGTACCCCGGGCTCGGCCTCGGCGCCATCGTCGCCAGGGCCAAGCGGATCAGCGACGGGATGTTCGCGGCCGCCGCCGAAGCCGTCGCCGGCCTGGTGGACGTGAGCACACCCGGCGCGTCGCTGCTGCCGCACGTGGAGAACCTGCGGGACGTGTCGGCCACCGTCGCGGCCGCCGTGGCGCAGCGGGCCGCCGACGAGGATCTGGCCCGTGCCGAGCTCACCGACCCGGCACGGCAGGTACGGGATGCGATGTGGCAACCGGAGTACCGTCCGGTCAAGGCAGGGTGACGAGATGGCCGAACCCAAGCCCGCCGGCCGTCGCGTGCCCGAGGTGCGCGACGTGCCGATCGGCATCGACGCCACCGGCACCCGCACCGAAACCGACTCGCTCGGCCCGGTCGCCGTCCCGGCCGACCACTACTGGGGCGCGCAGACCCAGCGCTCCCTGGTCCACTTCGACATCGGCGACGACCGCATGCCCAAGGCGGTCTACCACGCCTACGGCTATGTCAAGAAGGCCGCGGCGATCGTCAACGCCCGCGCCGGGCGGATGCCGCAGTGGAAGGCCGACCTGATCGCACGCGTGGCCGACGAGGTGATCGCCGGCGACCTCGACAGCGAGTTCCCGTTGTACGTCTGGCAGACCGGCTCCGGCACCCAGTCCAACATGAACGTCAACGAGGTGATCTCCAACCGCGCGATCCAGCTCGTCGGCGGGAAACTGGGCAGCAAGACGCCGGTACACCCGAACGACGACGTCAACATGGGCCAGTCCTCCAACGACACCTTCCCCACCGCCATGCACATCGCCGCGGTCGTCGCGATCGAGGAGCACCTGCTACCGGCGCTCGCCAGGCTGCACGACGCCACCGTGGTCAAGAGCCGCGAGTGGGCCGACGTCGTGAAGATCGGCCGGACACACCTGGAGGACGCCACCCCGCTCACCGTCGGCCAGGAGTGGTCCGGCTACGCCGCCCAGCTCGAGGACGCCGTCGAACACCTGGCCTCGACCAGGCGCGGCCTGTACCGGCTGGCGATGGGCGGCACCGCCGTCGGCACCGGCCTCAACGCCCCGACCGGCTTCGGCGAGGACACCGCCGCGGTGATCGCGGAGCTGACCGGCCGGCCGTTCGTCACCGCGCCCAACAAGTTCGCCGCCCAGGCTTCCCTGGACCCGCTCGTGCGCACGTCGGCCGCGCTGCGCGGGATCGCCACGGCGCTGTTCAAGTTCGCCAACGACATCCGGTGGCTCGGCTCAGGACCGCGTACCGGCCTGCACGAGCTGCTCCTGCCCGCCAACGAGCCCGGATCGTCGATCATGCCCGGCAAGGTGAACCCCACCCAGGCCGAAGCGATGCTCATGGTGTGCGTCCAGGTGCTCGGGTCGGACACCGCCGTGGCCATCGGCGGCAACGAGGGCAACTTCGAGCTCAACGCCTTCCGGCCCGTCGTCATCAGCAACGTCCTGCACTCGATCCGCATCCTCGCCGACGCCGCCGAGCACTTCCGCGAGTTCCTCGTCGAAGGCGTCAGGCTCGACCGCGACCAGCTGCGGCAGAACGTGGACCGCTCGGTCATGATGGTCACCGCGCTGTCGCCGGTCATCGGCTACGACAAGGCGTCCGAGATCGCGCACCTCGCCATCGACGACGGCCTGTCCCTCAAGGAGGCGGCGCTGCGGCGCGGCGTCAGCGACGAGATGTACGAGCGGATCGTCGTGCCCGAGGACCTCACCCACGCGGGTTGACCGTGCTTTGCTCCTGGCTCTTGCGCTTGGCTTTTGCGCTTGGCTTTGCTCTTGGTCGTGGCCTGACGAGCGCGTCGGTGGCTCAGATCGCGAGCGCGCCGACGAGCCGGTCGCCGGCGTGGTCGTGCAGGACGCTGATGACCGGCGCGACCGGGATGCCGGCGGACGTGAGATCGGCGGCGACGAAGCCGATGCCGTCGCGCATGGCCCGCCGGTGCACCGAGGGACGGCGCAGCAGCTCGCCCCGGTCGACCGGCACGACGACGAGCGCCTGGCGCCGGGCGGCGCCGACCCGCCGCACGGCGACGCCCCGCAGCTGCGGCCACGGGTAGCTGTCGACCTCGATGACGGCGCGGGGGTCACCGGCCTGCGGCGACCGGCGGTGCAGCGTCAGCCAGGTGATCCGCCGCGCCTGCCCCCGGCCCAGCTGGACGACCGCGACGACGATCCCGACCAGGCCGATCCCGGACAGGACCGCCATCGTCCACTGGCCATCGTCGCTGACGTCCCAGAACGGGAAGAAGTACAGGCAGACCGCGGACAACGCGACGGCGGGCACCGCCCAGCCGGCCGCCCGCCAGCGGCCCTCCGACTCCGGGTCGCCGGCCAGGACACGGATGCCGGCCTCGTCGATGTGCAGCCTGGTGCGGCGCGACAACCGGCCGATACCGGCGAACGCCTGCGTGACCAGCAGTGCGCCGGGGACCGTGATCAGCACCAGCATGGCGGCGGCGTAGTTGCCGTGGTGCCAGTGGTCACCGTGGTTCTCGCCCACCTTGTAGGCGATCCACGTGCCCAGGATCGACACCCCGATGCCCACGACGAAGGACAGGAGGACGCGCAGGACGGGACCCCCGGACGCGGTGGCGAACTCGGCCGGCCGGCGCGGCTGCGGCGCCGGCGCGGCGACGGTGGGGGAGACGGGTGCCGCGGCGGGCCACTCGTTGCTCGACGGGAACGGGTCGCTCGACACCGCGGGCGGGAACGGTCCGGGCGGCGCGGCGTACTCAGCGGTGCCCGGGTAGCCGACGACCGGCGAGGTCGGGACCGGCGGGACACTGACCGGCGCCGGGGCGGGCGGCACGCTCGTCACCGTGGGCGGTGCGCTGGCCGGGGCGGGCGGCACGCTCGTCACCGTCGGCGGCGCGCTGACCGGAGCCGGCCCCGCCTGCGCCGGCACCGGGCCACCCGACGGGGCCGCCGCGAACGCCGGAGCCGTGGGCTCGCCGGTGGTCACCATCGCGCGCAGGGCGCCCTCGGCGACGACGAGCTCCGGCTGGTCCAGGACCGTCGGCGCGACGCCCAGCGCGGTGTGCAGCAGCGTCGACACCAACGGGATCCGGGTGCCGCCGCCGACCAGGAACACACCGCCGATCTGGTGCGGCTCGATGCGGGCCTCACGGATGCACTGCGTGGTGATCCGCACCGTGTCGGCCAGGCGCGGCCGGGCCAGCTCCTCGAACTGCTCGCGGCCCACGATGACCTCGCGGTCGACGAGCGGCACCAGCATGGCCGCCGACGACTGGGACGACAGCGCCTCCTTCACCTCGGTGGCGTCCTGCCACAGCGTCCGGAAGGCGCGGCTGTCCGCCGTGTTCTGCGGCGAGCGCAGCCGCTGCCACTCCTGCGGGGAGGCCGCCGCGACCGCGTCGCCGGCGATGGACAGCACACTCTCGTCCAGGTCGAGCCCGCCGAAGTCGTCGAGTCCGCGGTACGACAGCGGCGCGAACCCGGTCGGCCCGCGCTGCACCACGCTGACGTCGAACGTGCCGGCGCCGAGGTCGTAGACGACGACACAGCCGCCGGGCTGCAGCTCCCGGCCGAGGACGGTGGCGAAGTACGTGGCGGCCGCGGTCGGCTCGGGGACGAGCACCACCTGCGGCAGCCCTGCCTGCCGGGCCGCGTCCACGAGCACCGACTGGCGCGCCGGGCCCCACTCCACGGGGTACGTGATGACGACCCGCGACGGCGACATCGACAGCGCCCGCGTGGCCTCCTGCCGCACCCTGCCGAGGGTCGCGGCGACCAGGTCCACGACGGGGACGCTCTGCTCGCCGAGCAGCAGGTTACGGTCGTCGACGCGGCGCTTCGGGTTGGGCTCGCACGACTCCGGCACGAGCCGCGCCTGCCGCTGCGCCGCCCGACCGGTCAGGATCTGCCCGTTGGCGCCGACACAGACGGTCGACGGCAGTAGCGGCGACCCGTCGAACAGCATGGGCCGGACCCTGCCGTCGGGATACGAGAGCATCGCCACCGTGTTGGAGGTGCCGTAATCGATAGCCAGCCACGAATCCGCGAACGCGTTCCCCGCCACACGGCGAAGTGTAGGGCCCCCACGCTCCGACGAACGTGTGGAAACCACCTCCGTTCAGTGGAGGTCGTCAACGTCCCGGCCGCCACGCCCGGTGGTCGGGCTGTCCGTACGTCAGAATCAGACGGGGATGCGAGTGGTCGGAGGTGTGGCGTCGGTGAGTGCGTCGTCCGGCACGGCTTCCTCGTCTGGGCCTGAAAGGAGGCCCGCTGTCGGGCGGTTCGACGTTGACGTCGAGTCGGGTCAAGGTGTGCAGATCGGTGATCACAATGTCCAGATCAATCAATATCCGGGACGCGTGACGACCGAGGTTCACCAGCATTTTCACGCTGCCGCCCCGGTGTCGTTGGTTCGGGTGGTCAGGTCGGCGTATCGGGAGCAGGTGAGGCGGATCGCTCCGCCGGTGTTGCTGGGCCGGGACGCGGAGCTGGCGGAGCTCGCCGCGTTCTGTGTGGACGGTGAGCGTGGTCCGTATGTGTGGTGGCGGGCCGGGCCGTGGGCGGGGAAGTCGGCGCTGTTGTCGACGTTCGTCCTCCACGCCGGCGAAGGGCGTGCCGGGCGGATCTGGGTCGTGTCGTTCTTCATCACAGCCCGGCTGGCCGGGCAGGACACCCGGGAAGCGTTCACCACCGTCGTTCTCGAGCAACTGGCCGCCCTGATCGGGCAGGACCTGCCCGCGACGATGAGCGAAGCCACTCGCGAAGCGCACCTGCACGACCTTCTCGCCCGAGCCGCCGCCAGCTGCCACGCCGCCGGCGGACGTCTGGTCCTGATCGTGGACGGTCTCGACGAAGACCGCGGTGTCACCCTCGGACCCGACGCCCACAGCATCGCCGCACTCCTACCTGCCAACCCACCGGCGGGCATGCGGATCATCGTCTCCGGCCGTCCCAACCCACCCGTCCCGGACGACGTCCCCGATTGGCACCCCCTGCGCGACCCCGGCATCATCCGGCTCCTCGACGACTCGCCGCACGCCCGCGACCTGCAGCGTCTCGGGCAGGTCGAGATCAAACGCCTCCTGAAGGGCACCCGGGTCGAACAGGATCTGCTCGGCTTTCTCGCCGCTGCCCGCGGCGGCCTGTCCAGCGGCGACCTGTGTGAGCTGACCGGCGCCGGGCTGGTCCACATCGAAGACGTTCTCCACACCGTCGCCGGTCGAACCCTTACCCGCCGCCTGGCGCAATGGAACCCGACGACCGGGCGCGACGTCTACCTGCTCGGGCACGAAGAACTTCAGGCGGCCGCGATCAGCTACATCGGGGTCCGCATCGTCGGCTACCAACAGCGGCTGCACAGCTGGGCCGACGGCTACCGCACTCCACCCGGCGGCGAACGTTGGCCGCCCAAGACACCTGAATATCTCCTCAACGGCTACCCCCGACTGCTCGCCGAGCTCGGCGATCTTCCCCGGCTGGTCACCCTTGTCACCGACACCATGCGCCAGGATCGGCTCCTCGGCATCACCGGGGCTGACACCGCGGCGCTCACCGACATCGCCACCGCCTTCTCGGTGCTGATCGCACAGCCGCCACCTGACCTGCTGGCCGCGCTGCGCCTCTCCTGGCACCGAAACCGACTCGCCGACCGCAATGCCAACATCCCCACCAATCTTCCGGCGGTCTGGGTCACGCTCGGCCAACCCGACCGCGCCGAAGCACTCGCCCAGTCCATCACCAGTCGAGACGCGCGAGTGAAAGCGCTGACCGGCCTCGTCACCGCGGCCGCATCCGTCGGCGACCACGGTCGGGCGAACGCACTGGCAGCCCAAGCCGAACAGGTCGCCCGTTCCATCACCAGTCCGAGTTCGCGGGCGAACGCGTTGATCGACCTGGCCGGCGCCGTAAGCGCCAGCGACCACAGCCTGGCCAGGGTCCTGGCGGCCCAAGCCGAATCCGCCGCCCGATCCATTACCGACCTCGACCAACGCGAGCGGGCGTTGATCGACCTGGCGGCCGTCGTCACCGCCTCCGGTGACTACGACGCATCCGAACAGATCGCCGACGCGATCGGCACTTCGCAGGAGCAGGCGAGGGTACTGAGCGACCTGGCCATCGCGGTCGCTGCCACTGGGGATCACGCACGGGCCGAGCGGATCGCCCGCTCTTTCACCGAGCCGCACTGCCTGGCTCGTGCTTTGACCGCCTTGGTTGCCGCAGCGGCCGCCGCCGGCAGGCACGACAAGGCCGGGGCGCTGGCAACCGAGGCCGAACTGATTGTCCGCTCCCTCATCCGGTACTCGCGTGGGCGAGCGTTGTTCGAGCTTGCCACCGCGCTCGACGTGGCCGGCGACCACAACCGGGCCCAGGGCATGGCATCTGAAGCCGAACGGATCGCCCGCTCCGGAGCCGACTCACTCTTCGGGCCCGCCACGTTGACCAACTTGGCGACCGCGGCCACCGCAGCGGGTGACCACGACCGAGCCAGACGCCTTGCACTCCAGGCCGAACAGAACACGATTTCCCCCACTCGCGACCCTGACCAGCAGGCGCGGGCGCTGACCAGCCTGATCGCCGTATTCAGCGCGGCCGGCGACCGTGACAAGGCAATGGCGCTGGCATCCCGAGCCGAACAGCTGGCCGGCTCCATCATCGATGCGGACAAGCGGTCACGGGCGTTGCATGGGCTTGCCACCGCAGTCACCGCCGCCGGTGACCACGAGCGTGCCGCCGAGATCGCCCGCTCCCTGGCCGATCAGGAGGCGCAGGCACAGGCCCTGACTGATCTGGCAACCGCGATCGCCGCAGCCGGTGACCTCGACCGGGCCAAAGCGCTGGCAATCGAAGCCGAACAGAACGTCCGCTCCATCGCCGGCGAGAAAGACCGCAAGGTACATGTGTCGACCGAGGTGGCCACAGCGCTCGCTGTCATCGGCGATCACGACCGAGCCGAGGAGATCGCGCGGTCCCTCGCCGGCTCATACTGGCGGGCAGCCGCGTTGACCGATGTCGCCAAGGCGGTCGCGACCTCCGGCGACATCAAGCGAGCCGAGAAGATCGCCCGAGCGATCGCGGGCTCCAGCCCGCGGGCGGAGGCGTTGACCGCCGTGGTCATCGCCGCCGGCGACCACGACCGGGCCCGGAAGATCGCCAGGTCCATCGCCGACTCGTACTGGCGATCACTGGCGTTGACCGGGCTGGCTACGGCGGCGGCTGCCGCCGGCCGTCACGCCGAGGCACAAGCCTCGGCAATCCGGAGCGGCAAGATGGCGCGATCCATCGTTGACCCTTACCGGCAACCACATGCGTTGATCGGCGTGGCTACTGCCTTCGCCGCTGCCGGCAACCACAAACGAGCCGAGGCCCTCATAGCGCAGGTCCGCATCGTCGCCAGCCCGGACGAGTACGCGCGCGCGTTGATCGGCCTGGTCGGGGCAGCCACGGCCGCCGGCGACCACCCGAAGGCCAAGGCACTGGCTGCCCGCGCGGAACAGGTCATCCAGGACATCGCTGAGCCGTACTGGCGGGCGAAGGCGCTGGTCGAGCTGGTTGCCGCTGTGACCGCCGCCGGCGACCACGAGCGCGCCACGGCCCTGGCAGCGCAAGCTGAACAGACCGCTCGGTCCGACTCCGATCCGTGGTCGCAGGCGGCGGCGTTGGCCAACCTTGCCGATGTCGTTGAACCCGACCGCGCCCGAAGGTTGATCGCAGAGGCGCTCGCCGTCGGGCGCTGGACAACTCCGCTCGAGCAGATCGCCCGAATCGACCCGGCAACAATCCGGACCTTCCTCGACCAGTTCGTGACGTCGCCGTCCGTCAGGTGGGATCGCGACCGCGGGATCTCGAATGGGTGACTGCATGATCACCTCAGGTTGATGGGTGCTTATACGCTGACCGTGCGTCGCTTGTGGGCCAGCGCGGCGGGGGGTGGATCGTGATGCCGGTTCGGAGTCGGCGGTGGGTGTGGGCGGGGCGGACGGTCTTCGGTGCGCTCGTGGTCGGGGTGTCGGTGTACCTGGTCGTGGTTGGCCCCGGTGAGGCGGACGCGTTCATCAGTGTTGCGGGGCTTGTGGTGGCGCTGCTGGCGTTGGGCGCTCCGTATCTGTTGCCGGTGGCTGGAGGAGCATCGATGTCCGATCCTGATCATGTCGAGGACACCGGCAACGCTGAGGCGACGAGTGGCGGTCAGGCTGTAACCGGGGCTGATCTTACCGGGGATGGTGGACCAGTGCGGGTGGTCAGGTCCGGAGACGCAGTCGCCGAGGGCACCGGCTCATCCGCCATTTCCGGTGTCGTGCGTCGCTCGCGGTCGTGACCGACCTCGACGCGTCCGGCCAGGCCGTGTCGGCCGTGTCCGATGATGGTCGGATCAGTGTCAATGACTCCGGCAGTGCCACAGCCAGCAACGGCGGCTTCGCGAACACCGGAGTCGTCGAAGGCAACGTGACGATCGAGTATCACCAGGCCGCCGGTCCGCTGCCGCCGGTTCAGCCGGTCAGGTCGGCGTATCTGGAGCAGGTGGCCCGCATCGCCCCCGCCGAGCTACTGGAACGCGAGGCGGAGCTGGCCGCGTTGCGAGACTTCTGCACCGCGCCGGACGCAGACGTGTACCTCTGGCTGCGTGCCCCCGCATGGGTCGGCAAGTCGGCCCTCATCGCCTGGTTTGTGCTGCACCCTCCGCAGGACGTGCGGCTGGTGTCGTTCTTCGTCACCGCGCGACTGGCCCGTCAGGACGACAGCGTCGCCTTCGCTGACGTCGTGCTGGAACAGCTCCTGACCTTGCTCGGCCGCCCGGCTCCCGCGCTGCTGACGCCCGCCACTCGCGAGGCTCATCTGCTCGCCGTGCTGGAGGAGGCGGCAGCGGACTGCCAGGCCCGTGGTGAGCGCCTGGTCCTCGTCGTCGACGGCCTGGACGAGGACCACGGCACCGCAACCGGACCCGATGGCCACAGCATCGCCGCCCTGCTGCCCGCCCGGCCTACGGCCGGCCTGCGGGTCATCGTCACCGGCAGGCCGAACCCGCCGCTGCCGCCGGACGTGCCGCCGGGCCATCCGTTGCGCGACCCGGCGATCGTTCGCCCGCTGACCCCCTCCCCACATGCCGCCGTCATCCGGACCACAGCCCAACACGAGCTCAAGCGTCTGCTCGCCGCCGACAACCCCGACGGTGACCTGCTGGCGTTCGTCGCCGCGGCCGGAGGCGGCCTGAGCGCGGCCGACCTGGCCGAACTCACCGGCCGCCGCCCGTGGCAGGTCAAAGACCGGTTGGGCGCAGTCGCCGGCCGTACCTTCACCGTCCGCCGCGACCCTTGGGCCTCGGCCGATCCGCGCCAGGGCGACCAACCCGGCGGCACACACCAGCGCGACCCGAATCGCGCCGAGACCTACGTGCTGGGTCACGAGGAGCTGCAGCGAGAGGCCCTTGCCCTGCTTGGCGACCGCGCGCTGGACGCGCGCCGCCAACAGTTGCACGACTGGGCCGACACGTACCGGCGGCGGCGTTGGCCGGTGGACACACCCGGATACCTCCTGCAGGGGTACCTCGGCCTGCTGCTGAACACCAAGGACCTCCCGAGGATCGTCGCGCTGGCCACCGACTCGACCCGGCACGCCCGTCTGCTCGACCGGTCGGGCGCGGACGGTGCCGCACTGACGGAGATCGTCGCAGCCCAGGATGCTCTGGCCGGCGAGCGTCGCCCGGACCTCGTCGCTCTGGCCCGTCTTGCCGTCCACCGTTCGGTGCTGACCCGCCGGAACCGCAACATTCCGGTGCCGCTGCCGGCCTTGTGGGCCCGGCTGGGCGAGTCGGCCCGCGCGGACGCCTTGGCCCGGTCGATCCCGGACCCGACCCAACGCGACGCCGCCCTGGCGGCCATCGCCGAGGCCACGGCCACCCCCGCCGTGCCGAGCCCGCCACCTCCCGCCGAGCCGGCAGACCGCACGGAGAGTCCCGGGCTCACGGTTGAAGCACTCGTCGATGAGGCCCGCACCGCGTCTCGTCGCGGTGACACCGACCGCGCCGGCCATCTGCTGCGCGCGGCCGAACGCAGCGCGTTCGCGAGCACCGATCCCGACGAACGCGCCGCACTGTGGAACTCCATCGTCTGGGCCCGGAGGCGACCAGACCTGCCCAGCGACGACGAGGACACGGCTGCGGCGCAGATGGCGGATGTGCGGACCCTCGATCCCTGGCGGGTCGAAGACGACCTGTTCGAGCGGGCGGCGGTCGCCGCGGCTGATGCCGGCGAGTTCGATCAGGCCGAGGCCGTCGCGGACGCGATCCGGAACCGCCGTCACGACGTCCTCGAAATGATCGCTCTGGCCGCCGTAGCCGCCGGCGACGTCGTCAGGGCCGAGCGTCTGTCGTTGTCCTTCGGGCCCTCGGCGCTGGCCCATGTGGCTCGGGCGATGTATGAGCGAGGCGACCAGACCCGGGCCCGCACCTGGATCGACGCCGCGGCCGCCGAAGCCTTCACCGGTGGGCGCTGGTTCGACCACACAAAGTTGGTCAGCACCCTCGCCGCTGTCGGCGATGCGGAGCAAGCAGTGGCGCGGGCCATGGCGGTGCCCGATCCGTTCGAGCGGATGAGCTCGCTCGCAGCGATCGCCACCGCTACGAGCGAGCACACCGAGGCGTGCCTGGCAGCGCTGGCCGAGGCACTGGTCCGGCCCGAGCCCGACGCTGACACGTCGCAGTGGGATGCCTGGCTCAGCGCGGTGCGCGCCATCGCGACCCTGGGCGACATCGCCGTCGCCGAGGTCGAAGGGCGCGACGCCGCCAAGGCCGGCAGGGCGGACGGATTGGTGACCGTGGCGCTCATCCACCGCGAACGCGGCAACGTCGTCGAGGCCCGCACCGCGCTCGCCGACGCGGTCGTCGTCGCGGCCCGCCAGGAACCCGCAGGACGGAACGATCCGCTCTACGCCGCGGTCACGGCGATGGCCGAGCTCGGCGACGCCGACACCGCCGCGGCGGCCGCCGTAACCGCTGCCGAGCCGTACCGGCGACATGACGCCCTCTGTCGAATTGCCGAAGCAGCCGCCGACGCCGGGCACATCGCCGCCGCCGAGCGGGCCGCCGAACTGATCCGCCATCCCAGCGGCAGCCACGACCGGCTGGATCAGAAGATCGCTCTGGCTCACGCGGTCCGCCGTGACTACGCCGCCGCGACCGCCGCAACCAGCCGGATCGGCAACCCCGAGGTCCGAGCACGCGCGGTCCCGCGGATCGCCTCGATCGCGATCGAGCACGGCGACCTCGGCCCGGCCGAGGAGATCGCCCGTGAGCACGGCGACCTGGAGTTGCTCATCCTCGTCGCAGACGGTGCCGTCACCGCTGGTGAGAACGCCCGCGGCCGGGCGCTGCTGGACATCGCCGCAGCCACTGCCCGCGCCGTGCCCGATCCGCAATGGCAGGCCGAGACCCTCGCCTCCGCGGCATGCACCCTCACCGCCGACCCCGCGCGATCGGCCCGGCTCACCGCCGCCGCGGAACACGCGGCCCGGCTCGTCACCGACCCGGCCCAACGGGCCCAGGCGTTCGTCGCGGTCGCGATGGCTATGCAACCGCCGGCCGCGGCCGCACTGCTGGCCGAGGTGGGACCGCTGACCTGCGGACCGGTCGAGCGGCTTGCCGACCGCGTGCGGGTCGCGGCCCGCGACACCGACCACGCCACCACCGACAAACTGCTGGCTGTCATGCGTCACCTGTCCGCCACCATCAGCAACCCGGACGAACGTTCCCGCGCCGAGCAGGCCCACGTCGCAGCAGCCATCGCAGCAGGCAATCTCGACGCGGCCACCGAGGTGGCCCGAGCGATCAACCACCCGGACCAGCGAGCCCTGGCCCTCGCCTACGTCGCAAGTGCAGGCTCACCGGCCCGAGCCATCGAGCTGGCCACCGCAATCGACATCCCAGACCGCCGGACCGACACACTCATCGACGCTGCGGCCCGAGCCGCCGCCGCGGGCGACCTGACAACCGCCGAACAGGCGGCCGCCCAGGTACGCCCGCCAAGCGGCGCCGCCCACGCATGGTTCGCCATCGTGCTGCACGGCGCCCGCACCGCCGACCTCGACCGCCTGACCCGAGACGCGAACCGCATCGACGACCACCCACTGCGGCAGTGGGCACACCGAATCCTCACCGACACGGCGAAGGCCCGCACCGCCGGCACCGCACAGCCGGCGCCCACCAACGCGGAACCCCGTGCCTCGAGCGCAACGCCGGAGGACTTCATCACGGCGATCGAAGATGCCCGACGCGACGGTCGGTTCGACCTCGTCGATGACCTCATCGCGGCGGCATCCGCGGCGATCAGGGCGACCGGTCAACCGTCACGACGTCGGGAAACGCTGCTGCTGCTCGCTCAAACCGCACCCGAACACCCAGCATGCTCCGCGCTCATCGCCGAGACGTTGCGGACCGAACCAATCACAGCAGCGCTCGACGCACTCGCGCGCATCCATCGCGTCGCCGCGACATCCGCCGCCGACGAACTCCTCGCCCTCCTCACCTGACCGTCACCCGTCCAGATCACTCGTCGGCGGCCAGGTATGCGGTGCGGGCGGCTGTCTGGACGGCCGGGTCGGGGTCGGCGAGGCCGTGCTCGACGAGTGCCTCGTCCTCGTCGCGCCAGGGGCCGACGAGCCAGGAGTCGTCGCCGGCGGCGCGGAAGCGGCCGAGGCCGAGGTGTCCGGCGGCGCGCACGCGCGAGTCGTCGGCCGCCGCCCATTGCCGGACCGCGGCGTAGCCCTCGTCGGGCTGGGACGACAGCAGCTGCTCGATGACCTCGTCGAGCAGGTCACGGGCTTCCTCGTCGGGCTCGGCCGTTGCGGTCTCGAGCAGGGTCGGCAGCGTTCCCAGCGACAAGCAGCCCACCACGACATCGATGTCGTACTCGGCGCGCAGTGCCGTCACCACCGCCTGTGCCAGCTCCGGTCGAAACGCGGGTGCTTCGACGGTCAACCCGTCGGACGCCGTCAACCGCTCCATGACGTCGTCGTCGAACTCCCATTCCTCCACGCCGTGCGTCCTTCCATCCGTGTGCATCCGACCGCCGGTGGCGTACTACGCGGAGTTTGACGGGGCGCCGCAAGTCGGGCAGTGGGCCGGCAGCGGCCGGCCACCTGTCGAGCGCCGGCCTTGAGCGGCGAGGGCCAGGGTCAGCAGTACTGGTCCCACCACGGCGGCCAGGCCGAGTGCGAGCAGCGTCGCACCGAGATCGCCACCGCCGAGGTTGACAGCGCCATAGCTAGCGGTTATCTATTGGCGATCCATCTGAGGGGGTGTGGCTGGGTGCAGGACGTGGTGCTGGCCATGCTGGCGAAGGAGCCGGCGCACGGGTACGAGCTGCGCGGCCGGATGCGGGACGCGCTCGGCCCGCTGGGCGAGGCGATGAACGCCGGGCAGATCTACGTGACGCTGACCAGGCTGACGAAGGCCGGACTGGTGACCTCGGAGCGGGTCGAGGGCCTGCCGGACAGGCCCGACCGTCGGGTCCACGCGCTGACCCCGGCAGGGCAGCAGCGGGTCGGCGCCTGGCTGACCGAGGTGAGCTGGCCGAAGCCCGACCTCACGGAGTTCCATCTCAAGCTGGTGGCCGCCGCGGCCGCCCGGCTGGCCGATCCCGTGGCCCTGGTCGACGCCCAGCGGCGCGAGGTGCTGCGCCGGCTCCGCGACGCGCAGCGGGCCGCGCTGGACCGGTCGATGGACCCGGTCGCCGGGCTGCTGCTGGAGGGTGTCGTGCTGCGGCTGCGGGCCGACCTGGAGTGGCTGGAGGCGTGCGAGCGCATCTGGACCGCGCGTGACCGGACCGGACGGAAGGCGGGGGCGTGACCGGATCGACGGTGCTGCGGGCGCGCGGGCTGACCAGGCGGTACGGCGAGGACGACGGGCTGGTCCGCGCGGTCGACGAGGTCGACCTGGACGTGCCCGCCGGGCAGGCACTGGCGATCATGGGGCCCAGCGGCTGCGGCAAGTCCACCCTGCTGCACCTGCTCGGCGGGCTGCAACGCCCCACCGGCGGGCAGGTGTGGCTGGCCGGCCACCGGATCGACACGATGAGCGAACGGGCCCTGGCCCGGCTGCGGCGCGACAGCGTCGGGTTCGTCTTCCAGTCGTTCCACCTCATGGACGAGCTCACCGCCGTGGAGAACGTCGAGCTGGCCGCGCTGCTGGCCGGCCGGCGGCCCCGCGAGGCGCGCCGGCGCGCCCTGCACCTGCTCGACCGGGTCGGGCTCGCCGACCGCGCCGGCCACCTGCCCTCGGCGCTGTCCGGCGGCCAGCGCCAGCGGGTCGCCATCGCCCGCGCGCTGAGCAACGAGCCGCTGGTCGTCCTGGCCGACGAACCCACCGGCAACCTGGACAGCGCCGCCACCCTGGACGTGCTGCGGTTGTTCGAGGAGCTGCGCACCGCGGGACAGACCCTCGTGGTGGTCACCCACGACGCCCGTATCGCGGCGGTCGCCGACCGGGTGATCTCCATGCGTGACGGGGCGTTCGCCGACGACAGCCAGCTCGCCGGCACCGTCCACGACGGGCGGCGCTGACGTGTCCGGTCGCCTCCTGCTGCTCTGCCGGCTGCTGGTGCGGGACCTGCGCCGCCGCCGGACCGAGACCGTCCTGCTGTTGGTCGCCATCACCGCCGCCACCGCCACGCTGACCCTCGGCCTCACCCTCAACGAGCTCGCCGAACGGCCGTTCCAGCAGACCCGGACCGCCACCGCCGGCCCGGACGTGATCGTGACACCCCGGGCCACCGGCCAGGCCGCGCTGGACGAGCTCGCACCGCTGACCACCGCGGCCGGCGTCACCGGTCACAGCGGCCCCTTCCCGATCGCGTACCTGACGATGACGGCCGGCGGCACGTCCGCGCACGTCGTCGTCCAGGGCCGCGACACCGCACCCGCACCGATCGACCGGCCCGCCGTGACCGGCGGCACCTGGGTGCACCCCGGCGGCGTGGTCGTCGAGCGCGCCTTCGCCGACGCCCTCGGCATCCGCACCGGCGACACGGTCGACATCGGCGGCCATCCGCGGCGCGTGACCGGGACCGCCGTCACCGCCGCCAGAGCGACGTACCCGTACGCCGGATGGCACTACCCCGGCAGCATCCTGGTCGAGCGCGGCGGCCTCGTCTGGGTCGACGGCAGCGACATCGCCACACTCGCGGGCGGCCAGCCGCTGTCGTACACCCTCAACCTCAAACTCGCCGACCCGGCGGCCAGCACCACGTACGCCGTCGGCGACCAGCTCACCACGTGGCAGGAGATCGGCCACCTCAACGGCCGGCTGTACAGCGACGCGCAGATCACGCTGCTCGTCGGCAGCTGGCTGCTCAGCGGCCTCGCGCTGGCCGGGGTCGCCGGCATCGTCGCGGGTCGGATCATCACCCGGCGCCGCCGGGTCGGGCTGCTCAAGGCCGCCGGCGCCGGACCGGCCATGATCGCCGCCGGCCACCTCGCCGAGTACCTCGTGATCGGGCTCGCCGCCGCCGCAACGGGCCTGGCCGCGGGTTGGTTCGCCGCACCCGTGCTGATCCGCCCCAGCGCCGGGCTCGTCGGTTCCGTCAACGCCCAGCCACCCACGCTGCGCACGGCGGTCGCCGTCACGGCCCTCGCCCTCACGATCGCAGTGGCGGCGACGCTGGTGCCGGTGGTGCGCGCCGCCACCACCAGCACCGTCCACGCGCTGGCCGACGGCGCGGCGCCACCGCGGCGCCGGCGGTGGCGCATCCGGCTGTCGCGGCGGCTGCCCACCGCCCTGCTGATCGGGGTGCGCATCAACGCGCGCCGGCCGGGCCGAGCCCGGCTGGTCACCGTGAACACCCTGATCACCACGACCGCGCTCGTCGCCATCCTCATGGTCAACACCCGGGTGGTGCGCTTCGACCTCGGCTACACGGAGCTCGCCGACCCCCGGTGGCAACGGGGCGAGCAGGCCGCGCTCCTGCTCACCGTCGTGCTGTGCGTGCTCGCGCTCATCAACGCCGTCGTGAGCGCCTGGACCGCGGTCCTCGACGCCCGGCAGCCGCTGGCCGTCGCGCGGGCGCTCGGTGCCACGCCCGCTCAGGCCGGCGCGGGCCTGGCGGCAGCGCAGCTGCTTCCCGCCATACCCGGCGTCGCCGCGGGGATCCCGGCCGGCATCGGGCTCGTCGCGCTCGTCAGCACCGGCGACGTCCAGTACCCGCCCGGTCCGTGGCTGCTCGCCACCGCACTCGGCGTCCTGTTCGCCGTCGCCGCGCTCACCGCCATCCCCGCGATCGCCGCCACCCGCCACCCGGTCGTGGAACCCTCCGGTCCGCACCGACCTGACCGCCGGGATCGCTGCGGTGTCAGCCTTGCGATTCGCGGACGAGCTGCCACTGCCACCAGGCGAGGTCGGGCTCGAGGTCCGCGTAGCCGCGGCTGCGTTCGAGCTGCTGCGCGTCGGCGTGGGTCATCATCATGCAGGCGCCTTCGTTGGTGACGCGTTCCACCTCTTCGCGTTGCAGGTGCCGGCCGGCCTCCGCCTCGGCGGCGTGGAGGAGGGCCACCAGCGCGGGGATGAACACGGGTCGAAGCTCGTGCCGCGGATCCGGCTCGCCTCCCTCAGGGCCCAGACGCCAGGTGCCGAAGGGGTTGTTGCAGGGGTGGCCCGTCGGGTACCCGTCGTCGGGCCAGCGCTCGAGGCGGCGGCGAGGGGTGTCCAGGTCGGGCCGGAAGGTGTCGCCGCTGACCAGCACGGGGTCCTCGTCCAGTTGGTACACGTTGAGCTCGCCGAGGAGCCGGTTGGCCTCGGACGGTGCGGCCTCGACCTCCGCGTCCGGCAGCCCGAACGCGTGCATGCCGCAGGTTCGCGACACACCGCCGTCCTGCAGCACCACGACGGCGCACCGGTAGAGCAGCCACGGGTCGCCGCCCTCGAGGCTCTCCAGCCAGTGCGGGACGGACCAGCCCAGCTTCGACTGCTCGAGCCGTACGCCCAGCGCTCCGGCGTCGCCCAGCGCGGCGATCAGCGTCGCGACCTCGTCCGCCGCCGCACCGAGGTACACCGGCAGATCCAGGACCAGAGCGCTGCCGGCCGCGGCGATGGCGGACTGCTCCTGCGCCGACATCGTGCCGTAGCCGAACGCCTGGCCGAACGAGCCGTCGTTCTCCACCCAGTCCACCGGCGCGCGGAAGCTGAGGCGCTGCGATGTGAGCGACTTGCCGTCCAGGGTCAGCCCGGACCGTCCGAGCGAGTCCTGCCACTGCGCCATCGTCGCCGCGACCCCGGGGACGAAAAACCGCACACCGTACACATGATCTTCAGACATGCCGCGGAGGGTAGTACCCCTGTGCGAGCCCGCTGGTGTGACGTTGCTGGACCATCCCCGGCGCGCGATGCCGGCGGGCGTCGGGGATGCTGTGGGCGTGGAGTACGTGTCCAGAGTGCCGCGACCACCGCTGGACGGGCTGATCGACGACCTGTACTACCTGGACGGTGCGCCGCCGTACGCCCGGCTGACGCTGCCGCCGATGCCGGCGGCGTTGCTCATCGTCAACCTCGGGGCGCCGTTCCGCATCCGCGCCGGCACCGACATCGAGACGGCCGAGTACGCCGACGGCTGCGTGGTCACCACGCCCACCCGCGCGTTGGAGTTCAGCTACCCACTCCCGACCCGGTCCGTCGGCGTGCACGTCAAGCCGTGGGGGCTGGCGCCGTTCCTGCCGATGCCCGCGGCCGAGCTGTGTGACCGGCCGGTGACGGTGGAGCAGGTCTGGGGCCGGCCCGCTGTTGCTGAGCTGCGAGACCGGCTGGCCACCGCGGACGGACCGCACGCGATGCTGACGCTGCTCGAGGAGGAGCTGATGCGCCGGCTGTGCGAGACCGCCGGCCTGGGCCTGGTCCGCCATACGAGCAGCGTCATCGCGGCGACCGGCGGGGCGGTGGCGATCGGCGACCTGAGCGTGGCAGCCGGTGTCAGCAGCACCCATCTGGCACAGCGGTTCAAGGAACTCATCGGCGTCACGCCGAAGCGGCTGGCCCGCACCCACCGCTTCGCCGCCACCGTGTTCGCGATCGACCCCACCGGACCGATCGACTGGGGCGACCTCGTCGGTCGCGCGGGCTACTTCGACCAGGCCCACTTCGGCCACGAGTTCCGGGCGTTCACCGGGCTCACGCCGACCCGGTACGTCGAGGTCCGGCGGCGGTTCCTGCGCGAACATCCCGGCCACGTGTTCGACGGCTGGCCGCTGCCGGCCGATTGATTTCTTACAAGAGCGACAGCTCACGGCACGCTAATTTGGGGCATCCCAAAGCAGAGGAGAGCCGCGTGGGCAAGGTGGTCATGTACAGCTCGGTGTCTGTGGACGGCTTCGTCGCGGACGAGAACGACCAGCCCGGACCGCTGTTCGACTGGTTGTCCAGCGGTGACGTCCCGTTGGACGACAGCGGCGCGTTGAAGGTGTCGCAGACGTCCTACGACTACACCCGGCCGTACTGGGACCAGATCGGGGTGACAGTCGTCGGCCGCCACGTCTTCGACCTGACGGACGGCTGGGACGGGAAGCCCCCGGGCGGGATCGACCACGTGGTCGTGGTGTCGCACCGGCCGGCGCCCGAGGGCTGGGACCCCGAGGCGCCGTTTCACTTCGTCGATGGCGTCGAGGCAGCCGTGGCCAAGGCGCAGGAGCTTGCGGGTGACCGCGTGGTCGAGGTCGCCGCCGGCGACGTCGGTGGCCAGGTGCTCGCCGCGGGCCTGATCGACGAGGTGCGCATGGACGTCGTCCCCGTCGTGTTCGGGTCCGGCAAGCGCTACTTCGGGTCGGTCCACGCGCAGCACCTGCTGGAGGAACCTGACGTGGTGATTCAGGGCAACCGGGTGCTTCACCTGCGCTTCCAGGTGCACCGTTAACCCGAGATCACTGTTTGCCGGTTTCCGTCGTATCTTGGCCGACTCCCGATAGGTTTGTGCGGATCCGTGGTCGATACGGCTGGACACACCGACAGAAGTGGGCCTGTGCTGGAACGTTCCAGCGCGGGAGGAAGCACATGGAGGCAGTGATGAGCGCCGACGACTTCAAGCAGGAGCACACCATCTGGACCGGCGAGCAGGGGACGCGGGTGAGCGGTCCCAGGGTGCTGGTGGCGGGGGCGAGCATCGCGGGGCCCGCGCTGGCCCACTGGTTGCGCCGGCGGGGGGCCGAGGTGACCGTGGTGGAGCGGGCCCCCGAGCTGCGTCCCGGCGGGCAGGCGGTGGACGCGCGCGGGGTGGCCAAGGAGGTCATCGGGCGCATGGGGCTGGACGCGGCGGTGCGCGCGGCGTGCACCGACACCGCCGGCGCGCACACCGTGGACGCGGACGGGCGAGTGCTGGAGACCTTCCGTGCCGACGACGACGGTGGCGACGGGTTCATCGCGGACATCGAGATCCTGCGCGGGGACCTGTCCCGGGTGCTCTACGACGACACCCGCGACGGCGTCGAGTACATCTTCGGCGACCGGATCGCCGAACTCACCCAGGACGCCGACGGGGTCGACGTGGCCTTCGCGGGCGGCGACCGGCGGCGCTTCGACCTGGTGGTCGGGGCCGACGGGCTGCACTCGGCGCTGCGGGCGATGGTCTTCGGGCCGCATGAGCGGTTCCTCCGCCACCTCGGGCACGTGCTGGCCTTCTACAGCGTGCCCAACGAGTTCGGGCTGGACCGCTGGCTGCTCGAGCACCAGGATCAGGAGTCCGGGCGCTCAGCCCTCCTGCGACCCATCCAGGACGCCACCCGGGCGATGGCGATGTTCTACTTCGCCTCGGCTGACTTCGACGTCGACTACCGCGACGTCGCGGCCCAGAAGGTGCTGCTGCGTGAACGGATGGCCGGCCTGGGCTGGTTGAGCCCGGACATCCTCGCGCACCTGGACGACACCCCGGACTTCTACCTCGACCAGGTCGCCCAGGTGGTGATGGACCGCTGGTCGAGCGGACGGGTGGGGCTGCTCGGGGACGCGGCGTTCAGCTCGTCGCCGATGTCCGGGCAGGGCACCGGGCTGGCCCTGGTCGGCGCCTACCTGCTGGCCGGAGAGCTGGCCGCCGCCGGGTGGGATCCCGACGCCGGGTTCGCCCGCTACGAGGCGCGGATGCGCTCGTTCGTCGAGGCCAACCAGGAGATCGGCCGGCTGAACGCCCGCACCCGCGACGTCCCCGGGCCAGACGCCGAGCCGGGCCCCGATTTCGCCGGCGAATGGTTCACCGAGCTGGTCGGGCGCGCGATCAACGGCATCGAGCTGCCCGACTACGCGGGGGTGCCGGACTCCGCAGCCCCGGCCGGATCGCCGATCACCTCGTCAGCCAATCCATAGGTGTCACCGGGTTTGGAGCTGACGAGCAGGACGAGGACCAGCAGCGCCAACCCCGGCCACGGTGCCGATGCCGGCCCGCTCAAGCAGGCCGAGGCACACGGTCAGCATGCCGACGACCGGGCCGAGCGGCATCGCCGGCCGCACCGCGAAGCCGCGGGTCGGGGAACTTTACAGGTCCGTGCGGGGCTACCTACCATGGCTGGACCGTGAGCGGAGGGACCACGCATGCCGTCACCGGTCCCGTCTCGACCGCCGACCCTCGATGAGGTCGCCGAGCGCGCCCGGGTGTCCCGCACCGTCGCCTCCCGGGTGATCAACAACGGGCCCAACGTGAGCCGCGCCAAGCGGGACGCCGTCGAGAAGGCGATCCGGGAGCTCGGGTTCACCCCCAACCGCAGCGCGCGGGCGCTGGCCACCCGCCAGACCGGCGTGGTCGTGCTGGCGGTCTCCGGCGAGGGGCCGGAGGTGTTCGGTGACCCGTTCTTCGCGCAGGTCATCGTCGGCGCGTCCGCCGCGCTGGAGAAGACCGACCTGCACCTCATGCTCAGCCTGGCCACGAACGATCACGGCCAGCGGCGGCTGCGGAACTTCCTGCAGACCCGGGGGGCCGACGGCGTGATGCTGGTCGCGACGCGCGGTGCCGACCCCATGATCGACATCGCCACGAAGTCGGGCCTGCCGACGGTGTTCATCGGCCTGCCGGTTCACGGGACGCCGCCGTACTACGTCGACGTCGACAACGCCGGCGGTTCGCGGGCCGCCACCGAGCATCTCCTGCGCGCCGGGCGCCGCCGCATCGCGATGATCACCGGCCCGGAGGACACCGCCGTGGGCCGGGAGCGCCTTCGCGGCTATGCGGAGGCGTTGCTCCTGGCCGGCCTCGAGCCGTATGCGACCGCTCCCGGCGACTTCCTGGAGGCGAGCGGCGCCGAGGCGATGCGCGCGCTGCTGCACGCGCATCCGGACCTCGACGCCGTGGTCGCCGCCAACGACAACATGGCGGCCGGGGCCTTGCGGGTGCTGCGCGACGCCGGCCGCGCGGTGCCCGGCGACGTCGCCGTGGTGGGCTTCGACGACATGCCCATCGCGCTGCACACCGACCCGACGCTCACCACCATGCACCAGCCGGTGCAGTCGCTGGGTCGCGAGGCCGCCCGGATGCTGGTCGAACTGCTGGACGGGGCCCAGCCGGCGTCGCTGATCCTGCCCGCGAAGCTCGTCGTGCGCGAGTCGGCCTGACCCCGGTTCAGTACCGGGTGTACTTCACCCAGTCGTAGGTGGCGGTCAGGGTCCTGCCCGGGTACCTGAACGGTTGCAGCCAGCCGTCGACGCCGACGCCGGGCCACAGGTTCATCATGATGCGCTGCGGGTGGGTGGGCAGCGCCCCGCGCGAGCCGTTCTCCTGGTGGACGAGCCTGCCGTCGACGAACCAGTTGATGGTGCCGCCGTTCCACCACTCGAAGGCGTAGTCGTGGTAGCCGGCCGAGGCGTCGAACCCGAGGTTGATGACGGTCTCGTGCCCGCCGACACCACCGGTGAAGTAGTTGGTCTGCAGCTGGTTGGTGTTCTTGCCGAGGATCTCCACGTCGATCTCGTCCCACGGCTGCCCGTCGCTGGGCCCGGTGTAGGTGAAGAACGAGGTCACCGTGCCGGGGCTCTTGACGGCCTTCAGTCGGGCCTCGAATCGCCCGTACGTGAACAGGTCGTTGCTGCGGTATTCGCCGGAGGCGTAGGGCTTGCCGGAGCAGCCGCCCGGGCAGGACGCGGTGTCCAGGTTGATGCCCATGACGCCGCCGCTGAACCAGACGTGGTCGGCGCGCCAGCCGGCGTTGAACATGCCGCCGTTGCTGTAGCCGTCGGCCTTGTGCCAGCGACCGGTGTCGAACGAGTTCAGGTTGTCCACGAAGCTGGGTCCGATGGCGGCCTCCGCGTGGGGCACGCTCAGCACGGCCGTGAGGCCGATGGTGGCGAGGACCAACGCGGTCAATCGAGTCCGCAACATGTGAGGTCTCCAGTCCTACAAGCCGTGCGGAGCCGCTGCTCACGCACGACGAACGGGGATTTGGCGGGATCCCGGACGCGGTGCCGGCAGGTTGGGGGAGACCGGAAGCGCTTCCAGTCGATCTGACCCGGCTGCGTCGATGACAGCGTGTGACCCTGCGGCGCTGTTGTCAAGGATCGAGCCCTGCCTCTTTACGTCGTGACCGCCCGCCGCTAGCTTGAAACTGGAAGCGCTACCAATTGTCGGCGTCTATCAATGGGCCGACGAGAGAGCGCTCTCAACATCGACAGGGAGGCAACATGCGGATGCGAACACTGCTGTGCGCGGCGGCCGCCGCCGTCGCGTTGGTGGTGTCCGGCGCTGGCACCGCCGCGGCCGGCGCCGGCCGGGACACGGCGCCGACGCGGTACCTGGGCATATTCCGGGAGGAGGACCCCACCACGATCGCCGCCAACGTCAGAAGCCTGTACGGCGTCACGCCCGCCAGCGTGATGTGGTTCGACAGCTGGGCGAGCGGCCGTCCCTTCCCGGTGGCGGAGGCCAGGACGCTCTGGCGCCACGGCATCATGCCGCACTACACCTGGGAACCCTGGGACACCGCCCTCGGCCCCGACGACCCCGCGCAGATCCACCTGCAGGACATCATCGACGGTTCGTGGGACGGCTACATCACGGCGCGCGCCAAGGAGTTCGCCGCCGTGCGCATGCCGATCCTGGTCCGCTGGGGCCACGAGTTCAACGGCAACTGGTATCCGTGGGGCATCGCCAACAACAACGCCGACCCGGCCCAGTACGTGCGGGCGTACCGCCACGTGCACGACCTCGTCGTGGCCGCCGGCGCGCGCAACGTGCAATGGGTGTGGGCCTACAACAACGGCTCGTCACCGGACGCGCCCTACAACGACCCGGCGGCCGCCTACCCCGGCGACGCGTACGTCGACTGGGTCGGCATCGACGGATACAACTGGGGATTCGGCCCGTCGTGGGACCCGGCCGGCGATCACTGGACCACGTTCGACGAGACGTTCGCCGCCGCGTACGCCAAGGCCCGCGCCGTCGCGCCGAATCGGCCGGTGACGATCGCCGAGTTCGCGTCGACCGAGGACGGCGGCGACAAGGCGCAGTGGCTGAGGAACATGAACGCGACGCTGCGCACGGGCGCGTACCCCGATCTCAAACTGCTCACCTACTTCGACCTGACCAAGGAGGAGGCGTGGTCGCCGGGCTCGTCGCCGGCCGCGCTCGCCGCCTTCACGTCCTGGGTCGGGCAGCGGTACATGAAGGGGCGAGGAGCGGAGCTGGCCCGCATCGCCGTGCACTACAGAAGGTGAGCTGCTGTGGCGGCGGGTGCTGCACCCGCCGCCACACCGGCCGACGACGTGGCTGGAAGGGGCTGACAAACCGCCGAACGCGAGTAAGAATCGCGTTCACTATGACTGCCAACTCGCGCTCATGACCCTCCGACGGATCTGGGCCGCGCCGCAGGCCCGCGCCGCCGCGACCGTGGTCGCCCTGCTCATCGCCGTCGTCGCGGTCGGCGCCGCGACGGATCCCTCGGGTCTGCTCGCGCCGGTCGGCGGTCGAGGGCTGCCCCTCGCCGGCACCGGCAGCACCTACCGCTGGGCACCCCTCGTCGTCGGGCTTCCGGTCCTGCTGGCCGGCGCGGCGCTCCCGGTCCTGCTCGCCGGCGGGCGGTTGGCGGCCCGGTGGGTGTTCGTCGCCGCCTGGGTCGCGACCATCGGCGCGGGCGCCTGGGCGAGCGCCGCGAGTGGCTTCGTGTCGGCGATTCCCGTGCTGGGACGGCATCTTTCCGTCGGTTCGGCGCTGCGGTACGCGGTGAGCACGAGCGGCTTCGCGGCGCTGAAGTACGTCGTCGTCGGCGCGCTGGTGGCGGGCTGCGCCGCGCTCGCCGTCCGCGTCGGCCCGGCGGCCCGCTCCCGGGACGAGCCCCCGGCGGCGCAGCCGGTCCTCGCGCCAGTGCTCGTGGTGTTCGCCGTGGCCGTGCTCGCCGCGGTGGGACCGGCGGCGCAGTGGTGGCGCGGCGGCCCGGTCGGGTACGCATTCGCGGGGTTCCTCATCGCTCCGACCGCCGCCAACGGCGTGCTCGGCTTCCTCCTCGGCATGGCCGTGTTCCTCACCGTCGTCGCGGCGGTCGTGCGGGCCTTCGGGCGCAGGTTGTCCGGCAGCGGCGTGACCGTGTGGCTGGCCTCGGTGGTCGGCGGTCTCGGTCTCGGGGTCGTCGGCGCGGCGACCGCGCCGCTGTCGGACCACCTCTCCGGCGCCGGGCCGGACAGCTGGTGGATCAGCACCGCGCTGATCAGCGTCGCGACGGGGCTCAGCTACGGCGCGGCCCTCGGCCTGGCCGCGGCGCTCGTCGTTGCCGGGATCGGCTCGCGGTGGCCGTCCGTGCTGCTGCTGCGTCCCGACACGCGACCGCGGCTGGTGGTCCTCGTGGCGGTCGGGGTGCTGCTCCTCGCGCTCGCGCCGGTCATCGGCGCGCCGGTCCAGCCCGGACCGCCGTCCGTCGCCGCGGTCGCGGGGACCGGCGGCATGCAGCGGCTCCTGGTCCACCCGGCGTCGCGGCGCGACGGGACGGCCACGATCGGCGACGTCACCGGCCGGCAGGTGATCCTGCGGGGCGTCAACGTGAACCAGTTGATCGACTACTACCTGCGCGATCCGGCGGTACCGGCGACGCGGCCGCTGACCGATGACGACTTCGCCCAGATGGCGGCGATGGGCTTCAACGTGATCCGTCTCGGCATGTCGTGGTCGCGGCTGGAGCCCGAGCGGGGCAGGTTCGACCAGTCGTACCTCCGCGAGATCCAGGCGGCGGTCACGGGCGCCAAGGCACACGGGATCTACACCGTGCTGGACATGCACCAGGACGCGTGGGGCAACGCCCTCGCGCGGCCGTCCGAGCAATGCGGCGGCGGCACCACCCCGACCACCGGCTGGGACGGCGCGCCGGCCTGGGCGACGATCACCGACGGCACGGCACACTGCCAGTTCCTGGCCCGGGACCTCGCGCCCGCGGTGGCGACGGCGTACGGAAACCTGTACGCCGACCGCGACGGCCTCCAGACCGAGCTCGTCCGCGCCTGGGCGTTCGTCGCCCGCGCCTTCGCCGGCGAACCGGCCGTCGCCGGGTACGACCTGCTCAACGAGCCGGGCATCGGGCCCAACCCGCCGACCAGCTCGGGGCTGCTGCTGGGCCGGTTCTACGACGCCGCCATCACCGCGATCCGCGCGGCCGAGGGCGCCGCCGGCGGCTTCCCCCACCTCGTCTTCTTCCAGCCGAGCGTGCTGTGGTCCGGCCTCGGCTTCGACGTGGCCCCGCCACCCGGGTTCACCGCGGACCGGCAACTGGTGTTCGCCCCGCACCCGTACAGCGAGTCCATCAGCATGGATCAGAGCCTGGGCCTGACGATCGCGTCGATCGAGCGGAACCTCACCGTGTCGGCCCGCGCGGCCGCCGCCTACGGCGCCGCACTGTGGCCCGGCGAATGGGGCTGGTTCGGCGAACCCGCGACGGACGCTGCCAAGGTGCGGCGGTTCGCCGCGGCCCAGGACCGGCTCGGTATCGGCGGCGCGTTCTGGGTCTGGCGGCAGGGCTGCGGCTCACCGGAGACCGGCGCCGACGCGACCAGGTCCGGCAACCTGGTCGCGGTCGACTGCCGTACAGGCGAATCGATCCCACCGCCGGCACCCTTCGCCGAACCGCTGTCGCGCGCCTACCCCCGGGCCTTCCCGGGCCGCCTGGCGTCACTGACGGCGGGCCCGCGCGGCACCGACCTGCGGATCACCGCGACCGCCCCGCCCGACCCGGCGAACTGCCAGGTCGACGTCTGGTTCCCCGGCGAGGCCGAGCCGACCGTCCGCACCACGAACGTCCGCAACGCGTCGGCCGAGCGGGTGCCGGGCGGCTGGCGCATCACCGGCTGCGCGAGCGGCGCCTACTCCATCGCTGCCACCTGACCGAGGGCTGCCCGGGACCCAGCCGGCCGGCTGATCCGCCGCAGCGTCTCGACCGGCGGCCCGCCGCGGTGCGCCGACTCAGGACAGTTGCAGGGGGATGGAATCGGTCGGGATGGTGGCCGACAGCCGGGTGCCGCCGTCGGCGGGGCTACTGATGGTGAGGTGCCCGCCGAGTGCCTCGACCCGGTCCTGGAGGCCGGTGAGGCCGGTGCCGCGGTGCGGGTCGGCGCCGCCGATGCCGTCGTCGTCGATCGACAGGTGCAGCATGTCGTTCCGGGTCGCCTGCACGTGCACGACCGTGGCGTGGGCGTGTTTGACCGCGTTGGTCAGCGCCTCGGAGACGATGTAGTACGCGGCCGTCTCGACCACCGGGGGCATGCGCTGGTCGGTTTGGACGTCGAGGTCGACCGGCACCGGGGATCTGCGGGCGAGCGCCCTGAGCGCGGTCGGCAGACCGTCCGAGGCGAGCAACGTCGGATGGATGCCCCGCGAGATCTCGCGCAGGTTGTCCATGGCACTGATCAGACCGCGCCGGGCGTGCGACAGTTCCGCCCTGGCCTCCGTCAGTTCCGGCGGCAGGATGGCCTCCGCGGCACCGAGCTGCATCGCCACGGCGAGGAAGTGCTGCATCGCGCCGTCGTGCAGGTTGCGTTCGATGCGCTGGCGGGCCTGGTCCGCGGCGGCGACGAGCCGGGTTCGGGACGCGGAGAGCTCGGCCTTGCCCTCGGCGTTGGCGATGGCGATGGCGGCGAGGTCGGTGAACTCCGCGACGCGTGCCTCGGTGCCGGGCGGCAGCGGCTCGGACCGGACCCACGCCACGCCCGCCACGCCCCACAGCCGCCCGTCGACCACGATCGGCACCCCGACCACGGAATGGATACCCATGTCACGGGCGTACGCGGCGACGGGGCCGGCCGCGCCGTCGAAGGTGTCCACCCTGGCGGCGCACCCCGTGTTCCGCACCTTGACCAGGACGTTCTCGCCGTCGATGGGCCAGCGCACGTCGGTCGTGAGGTCGTCGGTGAGGTTGGTCGCGACGACGCTGGCCGTGCCGTCGGGTTCGTAGCGGCACAGCCACGTGCTGTATTCGCTCATCAGTCCATGCAGCTCGGTGGTGATCGCGTCGAAGACTTCGGCCGGAGGACTGCCGCCGGCCACGAGCTTCGCCACCCGCCCCAGCGCGGCCTGTTCGGCGGCGAGCCGGCGCAGCTGCTCCCGGCTCGTCTCGAGGGAGTTCAGCACGGCGGCACGTTCCCAGCCGGCGTTCAGCAGCGGCGTCAACGACGGCACGATGCTGTCCCGCAGCCGCTGCATCGTCTGCTTGGGCGTCTCGGCGGGCACCACCAGGGTCGCGCGCTGGGCGGCGTCGATGTACAGGGGAAACGCCGCGTGCCGGTCATCGCCGGGGACGGTCGCGAGGTGGATCGCGGCGTCCGGCAGCTGGAGGGATCGCGCGATGCGCTGTGCGACGGCGGGCAGCACCGCGGGAAGGTCCTCGGCGTACAGCAGCAGCCGGGCCATCTCAGCGGTGAGATCGGACTCCTCGGCCTGGACGGCACGCACCCGGGACAGATTCGCCACCGCGCTCGTGGCCACCGCGACGATGAGCAGGACCGCCAGGTCGACGACCTGCCGTACGTCCCCGGCGGCGAAACTCTCGAAGGGCCGGACGTGGTAGTAGACGAACGCCAGGGTGCTCGCCACCGCGGTGGCCATCCCGAGCCACATACCCCAAACCATTGAGGTGATCAGCACGCCGACGATGTAGATCATGCCCGGGAAATACGGCACCATGGCCTGCCGGAGTGGATAGACCAGCAGGGTCTCGACCACGGTCAGTCCAGTGGCGACCGCGATCCCCAACTCAATGGGCGGGGGTGTCGGTCGCACCAGCCGGGACAGCGCACCGATCTGCACTGACATCAGTCTAGTCCGACCACGGCGCATCGGATGCTCGCCGTCGCGGCGCCGGGGTCCGCCAGAGTGATCTTCAACTGCCGGTCGGGGCACCTGCACTTGCATCTGAACCGGTACGGTGCACGCGTGACAACGCCGCCCTCTCCCACCGGGCCGAACCCGGACTTCCCTGCGTGGGGCGCACCTGACGCCCCCGCCCCGGGCATGCCGACCTCCGGCATTCCCACGTCCGGCATGCCTACCTCCGCGACACCCGCCTCCGGTATGCCGGCATTTGGCGCGCCAGCCCCCGGTATGCCCGCATATGGTGCACCCGCCCCCGGTATGCCCGCGTACGGTGCGCCGACCTCCGGCATGCCCGCGTACGGTCCACCCACTTCCGGTATGCCCGCGTATGGAGCGCCCACCTCTGGTATGCCCGCGTATGGAGCGCCGACCTCTGGCATGCCCGCGTACGGGATGCCGGACGCGTCCGGGATGCCGCCCACGGGTGCGCCCGGCTGGAACGCGCCGCCCACCGGTCCCGTCATCGGCGGCCCGGGCGCGGGGTGGCCCAGCGGCGACCGGGGCACGCCCACGGGGTCGAGGAACAAGCTGATCATCGGCGTCGTCGCCGCCGTGCTCCTGCTCGTGTGCGGTGTCGGTGTGGCTGCGGCCTTCGTCGGCGGTGACCCCGACCAGAAGCGGACCTCCTCGGGTGCGGCGGGCGGCGCATCGGCGAGCCCGACGCCGAGCAAGGCGCCGGAGCCGTTGACCGCCACCGCGTACCAGACGCTCCTGACCGACGCCGACGCGGTGATGGGACCGGCGTGGCAGAAGGTCGCCGCGGCGAAGAACCAGGCGGCGACGGTCGAGGCCGCGCAGGCCCTGGCCGATGCGGTCAAGACGAGCGCGCCCCGGTTCACGTCCGTCACCCCGCCGAACGAGGCGGCCGCCGGCCACGAGCAGCTCAAGCGGGCGTTCGACGCGTTGGGCAGCGACTTCGTGGCGCTGACCGGAGACGCGAAGAACGGCGAGATCTGCGCCGGTCCCGCGGCGGTCGCCCAGGTGAGCGGCTTGCCGGCGGCGACCTACCTCCGGGACGCGGTCAAGGCCTTCGGGGCCGCCTTCAAGTTCGGCGCGTGGCTGCCGGCGCCGGTCGCCCAGCAGACCCGCACGCTGGCGAACGGCACCATGGTGAAGAAGGGAACCCTCAACGGGTCCGGCGAGTTCACGATCAACAACAGCGGCAGCACGACCGACGTCGTCGTGAGCCTCGTCCCGAACGGCGGCAAGGTCGCGGCCTGGACGGTCTACGTCTCGGCCGGCAAGACGTACAAGGTCAAGAAGGTCAAGGACGGCAACTACCAGGTGTACATGGCCACCGGCGTCGACTGGGACGCGGGCGTCGCCGGGTTCACCCGCTCCTGCGAGTTCGAGAAGTTCGAGGACCTCTTCGAGTTCAAGACCACGAGCAGGCAGTACACCACCTGGGAGATCACCCTCAAGGCCAGCGTCGGCGGCAACGCCGACACCGACTCGGTCGACCCCGGCGACTTCCCGCAGTGATCAGGGTCCACGGCGTCCGCTCGCTACCGAGCTGGGCGGGCGCCGTGGGACGCGCTCGCGGAGCGCCGGGCCGGCGGTGAACAGCTATAACCGTTCGTCGATAGGGATCTTGACCAGGAGCGCAGTGCCGTGCCTGACCGGGCTCACGACTTCCATGTGGCCGCCGAGGGCCTCGACGCGGTCCTGCAGGCCGATCAGTCCGGACCCCTTGCCGAGGCTGGCTCCGCCGACGCCGTCATCCTGCACCGAGAGCCGGAACACCGCGCTCTCCGCCTCGGCGTTGACGTGCACCATGGTCGCCTTGGCGTGCTTGACGGCGTTGGCGAGCGCCTCGGACACGATGTAGTACACGGCCACCTCGGTGTGGTCGGGCAGCCGCCGGTCGATGTTCAGGTTCAGGTCCACCGGAATCGCGGTCCGGCGGGCGAGCGACTTGATCGAGGCGCCGAGCCCGCCCGTGCACATGATCGCCGGATGGATGCCCCGCGAGACCTCCTGCAGGCTCTCGAACACGCCGTTCAGGCCCTGTGCGGTATGTGACAGCTGCGTCTTGTACCTGTTCAGCTCCGGTGGCATCGACGCCTCGGTCATGCTGAGCTCGAGTCCGAGCGAGACGACCCGCTGCAGCGCACCGTCGTGCAGCGCCCGTTCGAACTGTCGCCGGGTGTTGTCGGCGGCGGCGACGATGCGGGCACGGGATGCGGCGAGCTGCGCGTGATGCTCGGCGTTGGCGATCGCGCTCGCGATGAGGTTGCTGAAGTCGGCCAGGCGCCGTTCGGCCGCGGGCGGCACCGCCTCGGTCGTGAACGACACGACGGCGAGCATGCCCCAGATACGCCCGTTGGCCATGACGGGAACGCCGACCGCCGCACGTATGCCCAGTCCGCGTTCGGTCGTCGCGGCCGGACCGGGGGCACCGTCGTAGCTGTCGATCCGGGCCGGACGCCTCGTGCGCAGCACCGTCGCGACGATGCTGTCTTCTTCGAGCGGGATCGACATCGGGGCGCCCAGCTCGCTCAGACCCGCAAGGCAGGTGGCGGTGCGGTTCGGCTCGTAGCGCATCAGCGCCGTGCGGACGTCACCGAGGGCCCGGCAGAGTTCTTCCGTCATCGCGTCGAACACGTCGATGAGTGCGCAGCCCCGTGCGACCAGCATGGCCACGCGCCGCCACGCGGCCTGTTCGTCCACGAGCAGGGCGACCTTGCGGCTCGCGTTCAGCGAGTCGACGATCGCGTCGTGGTCACGTGCCGCGTACAGCAGCCACTCCAGCGTCGGCACCACGTGTTGCCGCAGGCGCTCCAGCGTCCGCTCGGGGAGGTCGGCCGGGACCAGCAGGGTGCCCAGGCGGGTCGCACCGTCACACAGCGGGAGCGCGACCCGCTGCCCGTCCCCGGGAATCACGTCGAGCTCGATCACCGCGGACCGTAGCTCAAGCGCCTGCGCGAGCCGCTGCGACGCCGAGCCGAGCGCCGAATGCAGATCGGCTGCGCACAGCATGCGCTTGGCCAGCCCGGTGGCGAGGGTGGCTTCCTGGCGGCGTTCGGCCGCCTCGGCGGCTCGGGCGCGGGCGAGATCCGCCAGGTGACCGACCGCCAGCCCGGCCGCGATGAACACCAAGACGGTCAGCAGGTCCCGGCGCGCGGTGAAGTCCAGCGTCCAGTACGGCGCGACGTGAACGTAGTTGAAGGCGAAGGCGCTGGCGACGGCCGTCAGGACGCTGAGCCACGGCTTCCACACCATCGAGACGACCAGGACGCCGCAGAGGTAGACCACGCCGGTGGCGGCCGTCCGAGAGCCGTCCCGGAGGGGAAACATCACAAGGGTCTCCGCCGCGACGCACGCGAAGGCGACGACCAGCCCGAGCCAGGCGGGCGGAGGCTTCGTTCTCAGCAGCAACGGCACCAGGTAGTCCGACACCGGCGATCGTTCTTTCGCCTCGCCGTCAACACGACGCCCGCAATTGCGGTCGTGCTGACACAATTCCTGAACGAGTATCTTACCGCACGGCAGCGGTGTGATCGCGCCGGCGGCCCGCCGATCGCGGAGCGGACGCACGCAGCCCGCCATTCGTCCCGGCCCGCGCTGGCGAGCCGGATCGCACGATGATGTGCCGCGCTACGCAAGTGCGCCGGCTGCTTCTGCGCTCACCAGCTCGGCCGTCTCCGGGGCCATGAGACGGGTCAACGCCGCGCCGGCGGCTCCGGCCAGTGCCTCGAGCCGGGCCAGTTCCTCGTCGGTGACCCGGTGCGGCTGGATCCAGTAGGCGCCGATCGCCCCCAGCGGATCCTCGACACGCATCGGGACGATGGCGAGGCTCTTCACGAATGTCGGCCGGTACGCCTCCTGCGGCACCCGTTCGTCGAACTGGATGTCCGGCACGATGGCCGGCTGACGGTTGAGCATCGACCACCCGCTGATGCACTGCCGCACGGGGAATCGTTGCCCTTTCCACAGCGGGCTCACCGCGTCCTCGTCGGCGTAGAAGCAGTACCCATCTTCCAGAAGCACCACGGTGGAGCCGTGCGCGTTCGCCAGGCGCCTCGCGGCGCCCCGGATGATGCGTTGAGCCTGCTCGACGTCCTGCACCAGGGCCAGATCGGCCACCGCGGTGTTCAGTAGCTCGGACGCATCCATGATCGATGGTCCTTCCGGTCACGACGTCGCACGCCCTCGAGGTGGTTCGGTTGACACCCTCAGCTCCAGTATTCGACGCTCCGGCCGTGCCGGCAAACGTCGGGCGGGTGGTTCGGTGGCGGCAGCGCCGGGCGTGGCGGTGCGGGATGCCTCGCCCGGCGCTGCCGCGGTGGGTGGGTCAGGTGCGGAACGGGCCGGTGACGCAGTACGTGATGCCGCCCGACGAGGCGCCGGTCGTGCCGCGCTGAGAGGAGAAGTAGAGGCGGTTGCCGGCCGGGGTGAACGCCGGTCCGGTGATCTCCGACGAGCTCTGCCCGGTGATGCGCAGGAAGACGGAGATCTTGTCGTCCGGCGTGATGAGGCAGATCTCCATGTTGCCGCCGTCCTCGGCGACGTACAGGTCCCCGGCGGTGGACCCGGTGACGTTGTCGACGCCGGTGAGCGGGGCGGTGCCGGGGCTGACCAGGTTGTCGTCGTAGGCCAGCTCGTACGTGCCGCCGGCGAGGTTGACCTGCCACACGCGGTTGTCACCCTTGGTGGTGAACCAGACGGTGTCGTCCGCGTAGTGGCAGCCCTCGCCGCCGTTGAACGACTTCGCGCCGGAGACCTGGCTGCGGGTGGCGGTGGGGGAGCCGTCCGGGTCGGGGACGTTCGCCCAGGTGAACGAGCCGGACGTGGCGCTGCCGGCCACCAGCACCTGCAGCGTGCCCGACGACAGGTCGCCCCACGTGGTCGGCACGAAGCGGTAGAACTTGCCGTTGGTCTCGTCCTCGGTCAGGTAGATGACGCGGCGAACCGGGTCGGCCGCGGCGGCCTCGTGCTTGAACCGGCCCATCGCCGGACGGGCCACGGCGGTGCCGCCGAGCGGGTAGGTCTCCCAGACCCGGCCGAGGCTGATCTCCTCGCACGACAGCCACGTGTTCCACGGCGTTTTCCCGCCGGCGCAGTTGTTGTTGGTGCCGGAGAGAATCCGCGACGCCCCGACCACGGCGCCGCTGGCGTCGAAGACCAGCCGCGACGCACCGCCGCCCGAGCCCGAGCTGGTCTCGGCGTTGGACACGTAGATCCACCCGGTGCCGTTGGGGATGACGGCGCCGCCGTCGGGCGCGTCGTGCCACACGTACGAGGTGCCGGGCACCGTCTGCCGGGACCGGGCGACGACCGAGCTCGTGAACCCGGCGGGCAGCTGGATCCCGTTGGCGTCGGCGGCCTGCAGCGCCCCGTACGGCCCGGCGGCGTTCTGCGCGGGCGCGGCGTACGCCGCCGACCACGCGGTGAAGGGCAGCGCCAGCCCGCCGGCCCCAGCGACGGTGGCGCGCAGCAACGTACGACGATCCATGAGCCCTCCCAGGTTGCGGAACCAAGGAGACCGACCCTTCCGGACCGTCCCGAGTCATCGATGAACGTGAGTCTATGGCTGTCTGAACATCACACGGCCACGAGCCGCGGCCCTGCCCGCGAGGTGTCTGCTCGGCGGCGGGTGTCCTCCGTTTGAGTCAACGGCCGTGTGAGGGGGTGTCCCAGCTGGCTCCTACTCGTTGTAGGTGACGTGGGCGGGCAGGCGGGGGCCGCCCGGGAGGGCAGGCGCATGACCAACGGCTACACGAAGGTGTTCCAGAACGCCGACGCGGTCGACAAGTACGAGCACACCACGTACGCGCCGGGCACGTACGCGTCGCATGTCGGCAGCCGGCAACGGGCGTACCTGCGGGCGCTGGTGCGGCGGACGTTCCGGACCTGGCGGCCGACGCAGCACGACTTCGCCTGCGGGACCGGGCGGGCGATCCGTGCCCTGCACGGCCTGGTCCATGAGGCGCACGGCTACGACACCTCCGCCGACATGATGGCCAAGGCCGCCGAGCTCGGCGTCAATGCCGCGTTTCACCAGGTGGCGGCCGGCGGGCCCGTGCCCGCGCCGGTGCCGACACACGGTCCGGCGATCGTGACCATGTTCCGGTTGATGCTCAACGTCCAGGACGATGTCCGGCACCGGGCCCTGTCGTTCGCCGCCGAGGCGCTGCCGAACGCCGAGGCGGGGCTGCTCGTCGTCGAGAACCACGGCAACGCCCGGTCGGTGCGTCACCTGCGGGCCCGCCGGCAGGCGGACAACCCGTGGTTCGCCGAGCTGTCCCACCGGCAGATGTACGGGTTGCTGCGGTCGCACGGGTTCGAGGTCGTGCAGCGGCGCGGGTTCGCGATGCTGAGCAAAGGCTGGTACGAGCGGCCCGGGCTCAACCGTGCGGCGCGCGCCTTCGATGCCGTCGCGGGGAAGGTGCCCGGCGCGGACGAGTTCGCCGTCAACGTCGTCTACGTCGCGCGCCGCGGGTAACCACGCTCGGGGGCGTCTTCAGCGCCGCTTCAGGTCGCCACCGCTAGGTTCAGGAGTATGACCAGGTGGTGGGGGCGGTTGACGGGGCGGTTCGGGGTGCGGATGCGGTCCGCGCTCGCCGCGGCGGCCGTCGTCGCCGTCGCGGCGCTCGCCAGCGGGGCGACGCTCGTGGTCGCCGCCCGGTTCATCCTCACCGACAACATCGACCAGGCGATCGGCCAGCGCGCCACCCAGGTCGCCGCGGCGCTCGGCACCGCGGATGGGGCCGGTCTCGCCGCCACGCTGCGGCCGACCGCGCGGGACCGCACCGTCGTCCAGGTGGTCGACGGGGGTGGGCGGGTCGTCGCGGCGTCGGCCGCCGTCGCCGGGAGCGGCGCGATCTCCCCGCTGCGACCCCAGCCGGGGCAGACGCTGCGCGAGCAGCGCGGGCTCGAGCTCGCCCGCGACGATCACTTCCGGATCGTCGCGCTGGGGGTCAGCACCCCCGACGGGCCGCGGACGGTCCTGGTCGCGCAGTCGCTCGACGAGGTCAACGACGGGACCGAGGCGGTCATCGGCGCGCTCGCCGTGGGGATGCCGTTGCTCACCCTCGTCGTCGGCGCGGCCACGTTCCTGTTCGTCGGCCGTACGCTGCGCCCGGTCGACGCGATGCGCCGCCAGGCCGACACGATCACCGCCCGCAACCTGCACACCCGGCTGCCGGTGCCGGCCACCGCCGACGAGATCGCCGCGCTCGCCACGACGATGAACACGATGCTGGACCGGATCGAGTCGGCCTCCGACGCCCAGCGCCGGTTCGTCGCCGACGCCAGCCACGAGCTGCGCAGCCCGCTGTCGACCATCCACGCCGGCCTCGACCTGCTGGCCGCCGCCGACCTGCCGCCGGCCGCCGGCGTCCACGTCACCCGGATGCGGCACGAGAGCGCCCGGATGGCCCGGCTCATCGCCGACCTGCTGCTGCTCGCCCGCATCGACGAGTCCGGTCCGCAGCTGCGCCGGGAGGACGTCGACCTCGACGACATCGTCTACACCGAACGCGACCGGCTCAGCGCCGGCCACCCCGGCCTGCGGGTGGAGGCTCGGGTCAGCCCCGTCCGCGTCGACGGCGACCCGCACCACCTGCAGCGGGTCCTGCGCAACCTGCTCGACAACGCCGCCCGGCACGCCCGCGGCCGCGTCGAGATCGACCTGAGCGCGGCCGGCGGCACGGCCGAGCTGACCGTCGCCGACGACGGGCCCGGCATCCCGGCGGCCGAGCGGGAGCGGGTCTTCGGCCGGTTCGTGCGGCTCGACGACGACCGCTCCCGCCAGGCCGGTGGCACAGGACTGGGGCTGCCGATCGCCCGCGACGTCGTCGCCGCGCACGGCGGCACGCTCACCGTCCACGAAGGGCCCCACGGCGGCGCGCTGCTGCGGATCCGGCTGCCCATGGCGCCCGGCTGACCGGACACCACCCCGCGCGGCCCGGCCGTCATGCGACCGCGGCCACTCCAGTCAGGCGCGGGCGACGGCGACGAGTCGGCGCCCGCGGCGCTGCCCGCCCGGTGATCGGCCACCACGCGCGGTTTACAGCCAGGCGCGGGCGACGGCGACGAAGTCGGCGGCCGCGGCGCCGCCCGCCGCCACACAGACGACCACGACCGCCGTGCTCGCGGCCATGGCGGCCCGGAAGCGGCCCGCGGCGCGGAAACGGCCGGCGGCCGGCCGGGTGAGCGCCTGGACGCGGCGCACGACGTCGGACCCGCCGGCCGCGAGGCCACCGGCGGGACGCCGCCCGCCGCCGGCCAGGGCGACCTTCGCGATGGCCCGGGCCACGACGTGCCGGTCCCCGACCGCGGCGGCGGCCGTCTCGTCCGCGCTGCGCTCCACCAGCAGCGCGACGACCCGGGAGACCGGGCGCAGCAGCGGGTTGGCGGCCGCGGCCGCGGCGGCGAACGCGACCGTCCGGTGATGGCGGTGGCGCAGGTGCGCGTGCTCGTGGGCGAGGACCGCGGCGCGTTCGGTGCGGTCCAGCAGCCGCAGCAGGCCCGCGGTCACCAGCACGTGCCCGGCCCGGCCGGCGCCCGCCGGCACCGCCACGGCGTGCGGCTCGGGAAGGTCGGCGACGAGCAGCCCGTCGTGCGGCACCCCAGCGGCGAGCAGGTCCCGGGTGACGGCCCGCTCCTGCCGCAGGTGCGCCACGCAACGCCGGCCGACCCAGACCAGGGCGGCCGCCGCGGCCAGCGCCACCACGCCTGGGACCGGCTCGGGCAGCGGGTAGGCGGCCGCGTGCTCCCGGGCCTCCAGCGCCGGCAGGTCATCGAGCAGCGTCAGCGCCAGCAGCGCCAGGCTGCCGGTGCTGACCGTGGCCGCCAGGGCGGCAGCGGCGGCGAGTGCCCGGGCCGTCCGCTCCGGCGCGGCCGCGGCGGCCAGCGAGCGCGCGGCGACCGCGAGCAGCGCCGGCAGCAGCAGCGGCAGGTAGACGGCGACGGTCACGCCGGCGGCTCCTGCCGCAGCAGCGCGCGCAGCGTCGCCAGGTCGTCCTCGGCGAGGTCGTCGGTGAACCGGCGCAGCACCGCCTGCCGGTCCGTCGGCCCGTCCAGCACCGCCCGCATCTGCTGGGCCGCCGCCGTCGCCGCGTCCCGGGCCGGCCAGTACACGTGACCCCGCCCGCGCCCGGCGGGCCGGCGCTCCAGCAGACCCTTGTCGTGCAGCCGCACGAGGATCGTCTGCACGGTGTTGTACGCCAGGCCGGCGTCGAGCGCGGCCTGCAGCTGGGCCGGGGACAGCGGCTCGCCGGCGGCCCACAGCGCGGCCATCGCCTGAGCCTCCAGTGAGCCCGGGGCACGGCGCGCGTTGGAGTCAGCCACGATCACCACCATATCCGTGACCTGCCCGGCGGCCCGCGCGCTACCCGTGCTGTCCGCGCCCGCCGGCGGCGGTGAGCGTGGCGGTGCGGGCCTGCCAGGCCGAGGTGACGGCGTCCAGCAGCGTGTACCGGGGCCGCCAGCGCAGGTCGGCACGGATGCGGTCGATCGCCGCGACGACCTCCGGCGGGTCACCCGGACGTGGCGGGCCGGACCTGACCGGGACCGGCGCGCCGGTGACCGCGGCGACGGCCCGCACGACGTCCAGCACCGAGTGCCCGCGGCCGGCGCCGGCGTTGTACACCGCGGCACGGTGACCGCGGGTGAGGTGGCGGGCGGCGAGCCGGTGCGCCTCGGCGAGGTCCGCCACGTGCACGTAGTCGCGCACGCCGGTGCCGTCCGCGGTCGGCAACGCGGTGCCGGCGATGGTCAACGGCACCCCGGTCTCCTGCGCCGCGAACGTGAGCGGCAGCAGGTTCGTGGCGCCGCGGTCGCCGAGGTGCGGGGCACCCGCGCCGACGGCGTTGAAGTAGCGCAACGCGATCCAGGACAGGTCGTGCGCCCGGCCCGCGGCGGCCACGAGGTCCTCCGCGACAAGTTTCGTCTGCCCGTACGGGTTGACCGGCCGGGCCGGCGCGTCCTCCGCGACGGTCGCGGTGCCGGGCACGCCGTACACGGCGGCCGACGACGAGAACACCAGCCGGCGCACACCGGTGTCGACCATCGCGGCGAGCAGCGCTGCGACGAGTCCGACGTTCTGCTGGTGGTACCAGATGGGACGGCGCACCGACTCCGGCACGGACTTGCTGCCCGCCAGGTGCATGACCCCGGTGACGCGGTGCCGCTCGAGCGTCGCCCGCAGCAGCACCGGGTCGCCGGCGTCCGCGACGACGAGCGGCACCGCGGCGGGAAGGCGGGCGGGGTCGCCGGTGGACAGGTCGTCGAGGGCGACGACCGGCTCCCCGGCCGCCACGAGCGCCGCGACGACGTGCGCGCCGATGTATCCGGCGCCGCCGGTGACGAGCCACGTCATCGCGGCACCGCCTGATGCGCGGCGAGGGTGCCGACCGCGGCTTGCATCGCGGCGTCGGTTGCGGCGGTGAGCGCGGCGGCGCCGCCGGTGAGCCGCTGCGAGCCGGCGAGGGCGAGCAGCCAGCCCCAGGTGCGGGGGAGTGTGGTCAGCTGCCGCCGGCACAGGCCGCGCAGCAGCACCCCGGCCCGCCGTGGCACCAGGTCGACGAAGTCGTGCCGGTCGACCTGGTGCCCGCTGGCGCGCAGGCGGCGGGTCAGTTCGGCGGCGGCGCCGTCGTGTCCGGCGCCGAAGCTGGCCGAGACGACGACGGTGCGCTGTCGTGCCGCTGGATGGTGCATTCCGGGCTCCCCTCCGGCCGGTGCGTCCGGCCGTCGTCACGCTGAGGGGATGGTGGCCGCGCGGTCCTGAAGGAACGCTGAACCCGCAGACCGCGGGCGAGGGCGACGGTGACGGCGGTGGCGAGGAGCCAGCCGCCGAGGACGTCGCTGGGCCAGTGCGCGAGCAGCGCGACCCGGCTGACGCCGACGAGCACGGCCCAGGTGCCGGCGACGGCGACGAGGACGCGGCGCGACCGGCGGCCGGTCAGGACGGCGCACCCGAGCACGATGAGGACGCCGGCGGTCACCGCCGAGGACGTGGTGTGCCCGGACGGGAACGCCCATCCGGCGGTCGGGGTGAGCCGGTCGACCGGGCGCGGCCGGTGCACCAGGGTCATGACGGTGAGCCGGACGGCGGTGGCGGCCGTGGCGGTGCCGAGCAGGAACCACAGGCCGGTCCGCCACCGCTTCCACAGCAGGACCGCGGCGAGCAGCAGCCCGGCCGGCACCAGCACCCGGCTGTCGGCGCTGTGGGTGATCGCCGACATCACCGCGCGCCAGCCGTCGTGCCGCAGGGCGGCGTGGCGGGCCGCCTCGCTGACCGCGGAGTCGAGGCGGACCAGCGGGCCGAACCGGACGACGACGAGGACGGTGAGCAGGCCCAGCGCGGCCGCGCAGAGCACCGGGACGCGACGCATCAGCCGCCGTCCGGGTCCATGCGGTAGCCGGCGCCGCGGACGGTGCGGATCGCGGACCGTCCGTACGGGTGGTCGATCTTCTTGCGGATGTAGCCGACGTAGACCTCGATGATGTTCGGGTCGCCGTCGAACGCGGCGTCCCACACGTTCTCGATGATGGCGGTCTTGGTGACCACGTCACCGGCGTGCCGCATCATGAACTCCAGCAGCGCGAACTCCCGCGGCGTGACCGGGATCTCGTCGTCGCCGCGGGTCACCCGCCGACGGGCCGGGTCCAGGCGCAGGTCGCCGGCGCTGAGCACGACCGGCCGTTGCGGCGCGCCGCGGCGGATCAGGGCCCGCAGCCGGGCGACGAGCACCACGAACGAGAACGGTTTGGTGAGGTAGTCGTCGGCGCCGAGGTCGAGCCCGTCGGCCTCGTCGTAGTCGCCGTCCTTCGCGGTCAGCATCAGCACCGGCGTCCACACGTCACGCTGCCGCAGCTGCCGGCACACCTCGTAGCCGCTCAGCCCCGGCAGCATGATGTCCAGCACGATCGCGTCGTAGGCGCCGTTGGGTGACTCGGTCGCCGCCCACAGTCCGTCCACACCGTTGAACATCACGTCGGTGGTGAAGCCCTCGATGCGCAGGCCGTCCCGGATCGTCTCGGCCAGCCCGACCTCGTCCTCGACCAGCAGCAGCCGCACTCCGCCTCCTAGGGGTAGGTCCGGGCGTTGATCGGGACCGGCTCGCCGGGCCCGCCGGCCCGTTCGTCGACGACGTCCACCCGGCTGCGGGTCAGGTGGACGACGAGCAGGACCGACGCGAGCAGGAACACCACGCTCGGTCCGACCGTACCCAGGCCCAGACCGGCGGCGTCACGGGACTGCGAAAGCCAGTCGCCGAGCGACGCGCCGAGCGGTCGGGTCAGCACGTACGCGGCCCAGAACGCCAGGACCGGACCCAGGGCGCGCAGCCGGTTCATGTCGAGCAGGTCGGCGGCGGTCTCGCCCACCGTGGTGGCCAGGACCTTGATGATCCAGAAGTAGACGGTGACTTCGGGCACCTTGTTCGCCGTACGGCGGGCGACCTTCATGACGGGAGCCTCACAGTTGGGACCTGAACGGTCGCTGAAAGCGCCCGCACCCGAACGGGGTGGGCAGCAGGGCCGCGCACGCCACGACGTAGGCGAGCGTCAGCCAGCCGTGCGCGGCGTCCGGCATCGGCACCCACCGGGCGGTGAAGAGGCCGAGGCACGCGGACGCGGTCCACCACGGCCACGCGGCGCGGGAGCCCAGGACGTCCCAGATCGCGGCGCCGACGACGACCCCGGGATCTGGGACGCCGGTGACGACCGGCCCCGCGGCCGATCCCGGGCCGCCGACCATGTGGTGATCGTGGTGATGGAGAACCAGCGGTACGACGCCGTCATCGGCCACAGCAGGACCACTACTCGATCCTGCGCACCGTCCAGCAGTGGTACGGGCTGCCGCCGCTCGGCGAGTCCGCCGGACGCGCTCCGCTCCAGCTGCGCTGAGCACGCCGTTCATCGAATTCTCAGGTTCGCCGCCCTACCTTCGCCGGTCATGAGTGCTGAACACGAACCCGCAGCTCCGGACCTGCCCGAGATCGAGAACGGCCAACCTCTGTGGCCCGGCCCGGCGCCGGCCTCAGCGACGACGCGGTCCCGTTGGTCGGGGCTCGTCGCCACGCCCGGCCGTGCCGCAGCGGTGGCCGTCGCGGCAACCTTGGTCCTGGCGGTGGTTCCCTGTGCCGCCCTGGGCGCGGTCGCCGGAGCCGCGATCGTCGGCCTGCACGGCGAGGGTGGCGACCGGCACGGGGAGCACGCCGACCACGGCGACCGCCGGGACCGCGGCGAACAGGCCGACCGGGACGAAGGCGGGGAACGCGACGACGACGGGCCGGTGGCCACCGCCTCCCCGTCCGTGCCCCCTGCCGGCGCGTCCCCGACCGCCAGCCCGACGCCCTGAGTGGCCGCCACGGCCGCTCCGCTTGCGTATTCCCACAACGTGTAGGAGATTGGCGACGTTAGGTGAGCCTACGCTCGGAGCGGCTCGTGGGAACGGTCTGCGTCCTGGAGGTCACCGCCTGGCTGCTGTTCGCGGGCGTCGTGCTCGCCCTGTTCTTCCGGCCCGCGCCGCGCACCGCGGTCGTCGCGCGCCCGTGACGGCCGGCGGCGCCTTCATCGGATTCTCAGGTTCGGATCCCTACCTTGGCCAGGATGAACTACCGACTGTTCCAGCTGATCAACGACCACGCCGGCCGGGTCGACGGGGTCGATGACATCATGGAGTTCCTCGCCGGCCCGTTCATCTACGTCGTGTTCGCGGCGTTCGCCGCGGTCGTCGTGTGGGCGCTGCGGGGCGGCCGGCGCGGCCAGGTCGCCTACGTGTTCGCCGCGCTGCTGGTGGCGTTTCTCGGCGCGCAGCTGCTGAACCACCTGAACGGGCAGCTGCGCCCGTTCCAGACGCACCAGGTGCACCAGCTCGTCGCGCACGCCGGCGGGGTGTCACTGCCCAGCGACCACGCCACCGCCGCGTTCGCGATCGCTCTGGCCGTCGGGGTGTTCCTGCACCGCGGCGCGGGCGTCGCCCTGCTGGTCGCGGCAGTCGCGGTCGGGGTGGCCCGGATCTGGGTAGGCGTGCACTACCCGGGCGACATCCTCGCCGCACTCGGCATCGCCGCCGCGGCGGTCGCCCTCGTCGCATCAGCTCCGGCCGCAACCGTCGTAAGGAAGACCGTGTGAAGTTCCTGGACCCCGAATGGCTCATCTCCACCTTCGGGATGCTCGGCATCCTGGCGATCGTCTTCGCCGAGTCCGGCCTGCTGATCGGGTTCTTCCTGCCGGGCGACTCACTGCTGTTCACCACCGGGCTGCTCGTCGCCGACGGCCGCTACCTGCACCAGCCGCTGTGGCTGGTGTGCCTGCTGGTGTCGGTCGCCGCGTTCGCCGGCGACCAGTTCGGCTACCTGTTCGGCCGGCGGGTCGGCTCCGCGCTGTTCCGGCGGCCGAACTCGAGGCTGTTCAAGCAGGAGCACCTCGCCAAGGCGCAGGAGTTCTTCGCCCGGTACGGTGCCCGGTCGATCGTCCTGGCCCGCTTCGTGCCGGTGGTGCGGACGTTCACCCCGATCGTCGCCGGCACCAGCGGCATGCACTACCGCACGTTCGTGTTGTACAACGCCGTCGGCGGCGCGCTGTGGGGCACCGGCGTCACGGTGCTGGGCTACTTCCTGGGGCAGATCGCGTTCGTGAAGTCCAACATCGAGTTGATCCTCATCGGCGTCGTCGTGCTGTCGGTGGTGCCGATCGGCGTCGAGTTCCTGCGGGCCCGTTCGCGCCGGCGGTGAGCGGTCCGGCACCACCGTCCTGAACGCACGTCCGCGCCCCGCCGGCTCAGCCGACGATCTTGCCAGCGCCGCCGGCACCCTTCTGCGCCTCGGCCAGGAAGGCCTTCATGTCGATGGTCTCCAGGCCGCCCGGCTCACGCACAGCGCGGCGGGCCCATCCAGGATCGGAGGGGCCCGCCGGTCTGGTGACGCCTGGTTACACGTTGACGCCGTAGTCCTTCGCGATGCCGGCCAGGCCGGACGCGTAGCCCTGCCCGACGGCGCGGAACTTCCACTCGCCGCCGTTGCGGTACAGCTCGCCGAAGACCAGCGCGGTCTCCGTCGAGTAGTCCTCGCTCAGGTCGTACCGGGCCAGCTCGTTGTTGTCGGCGGAGTTGACCACCCGGATGAACGCGTTGGTGACCTGCCCGAAGGACTGGTTGCGGGCGTCGGCGTCGTGGATGGACACCGGGAAGACGATCTTGTCAACCTCGGGGGCGACCCCGGCGAGGTTCACCTTGATCATCTCGTCGTCACCCTCGCCCTCACCGGTCAGGTTGTCACCGGTGTGCTCGACCGTGCCGTCGGGCGACTTGAGGTTGTTGAAGAACACGAAGTGCTGGTCGGACAGGACCTTGCCGTCCGCGCCCACGAGCAGCGCGCTGGCGTCCAGGTCGAAGTCCGCGCCGGTGGTGGTGCGCACGTCCCAGCCAAGACCCACGTTGACCGCGGCCAGGCCGGGCGCGGCCTTGGTCAGACTGACATTGCCGCCCTTGCTGAGGCTGACTCCCATGAATCCTCCAGATCGATGCCGGCACGAGTGCGGTCCGCGCCGGCTGACGTTTGCAGACGGTGCTACAGGTGACGCCGAACTGCCCTGCGACGCCGGCCAGGCCGGGTGCAGCACAGACCCCCCAGCGAGGATGCAGTCACCGCTCGCCGGTCCATCATGCTCCGCGACCCTGGACGTTCGCTGTGAGTCACGACGAGACACGACCAATTTTTGCATCGTCACCCTGGCGTCGTGCCGTCGACCTTACGAATCAGCAGCCACATGCCGGTGGACCGCAGGTGCTGGACGAGGTCGAGGCCGGGGCGCTGGTTGGTGCCGGGCAGCACGAAGACGAACTCGGCGCCCTCGCCGCGGCCGCCCGGCCAGCCGACGGTCACCGCGGTCCGGGTGAACGTCATCCCGGCGGCCAGCAGCGCCTGCTCGACCATGTCGACGCCCTCGTTGACCGCCGTCAGGTGGAACGCCGACACACCCCGGTAAACCTGCATGGCGGCATTGTCCATCGAAGCGCCGTCACGCGGAACCGGTCAGGGTCTGCGTGCCGAGCACGACGGCGAGGGCGAGCCGGTCGGCGTCGTCGGTGCCCGGCTCGGCCGTGTAGACGGTGATGCGCAGGTCGTCGGCGGTGACGACGAGCGTGTCGCAGTCCAGGGTGATCCGGCCGACGGCCGGGTGCTCGACGGTCTTGTGCCGCGACGGCTCCGACGGCGGTGCGGGCGCCTCGCCCTCCCACAGCTCGGTGAAGCGCGGGCTCGCGGCCGCGAGGTCGTCGATCAGCCGGCGCAGCGAACGGTCCGCCGGATACCGCGACGCGGTCTGGCGCAGGTCCGCCACCAGCAGCGCCGTGTGACGGGCCTGCTCCTGCGCGGTGTGGACGACACGGGTCGGGAAGCCGGCGAGGTTGCGCCAGACGGCGTTGCGTTCCAGGCCGTGCCAGCCCGACGTCTCGCCCATGAGCGCGTCGTACGGGGCGTTCGCGACCACCAGCGTCCAGGTGGCGTCGTACACGACGACCGGGGTGTGCGCGAGCCGGTCGAGCAGCCGCTGCACGCTCGGCGGGACGTGCGACGGCACGACGTCGGCGCCGGGCGGGGCGTGGCCGGCGAGCCGGTAGAGCAGGTCCCGGTCGGGACCGGACAGGCGCAGCGCCCGCGCGAGGGCCTGCACCACCTGTACCGACGGCGCCGTCGCCCGCCCCTGCTCCAGCCGGGTCAGGTAGTCCGCGGAGATCCCGGCGAGCCCGGCGAGCTCCTCGCGGCGCAGTCCCGCGGCGCGGCGGCGCCGGCCGACCGGCAGGCCGGCGGTCTCCGGCGCGACCCGGTCACGCCAGCGGCGCACCGCCCGGCCGAACTCCCACTGCTCCACCCGCCCAGTCTCCACCGACGCCGGCGGGCGTGTCCTGGCCCTGGCAGTCCTACGACAACGCGACGACTGCCTGACGGCGTTCCGGGCGGCCACGCTCGGAGCATGACAACGCTCATCACCGGCCCGACCCGAGGTCTGGGCCGCGCCACCACCCTCGCCGCGGCCGACCGGCCGGGCGCCGAGCTCCTGCTGGTCGGCCGGGCCGGGCCCGCGCTGCGCGAGGTCACCGACGAGGCGCGGGCGCGTGGCGCCACCGTCCATGAGATCGGCTGCGACCTGTCGCGGTTGGCCGATGTACGGGCAGCGGCGGCCACCGTCCGGCACCTCGTCGCCGCCGGGACGGTGCGCCCCATCGGCGCGCTGATCGCCAACGCGGGCCACATGTCGGCCGACACGCGGGCCGCGTCCGCCGACGGCTACGAGCTGACCTTCGCCGTGAACCACCTCGCGCACGCCCAGCTCATCGCGGACCTGCTCGGCTCGCCGGCGGAGCCGGCCCGGATCGTGCTGCTCGGCTCCAACACGTACAGCGCCAACTTCTGGCGCCGGGTGCTCGGGGTGCCGGAGGCGCGGTGGCGCGACCCCGTGGAGCTCGCCCGGCCTGCGCCCGCCGGCGCGAAGCCGGACATGACCGCGTCGGGAGTCGCCTACAGCACCGCCAAGCTGGCGATCCTGTACTACGCCCACGAGCTGCAACGGCACGCCCCGGGGGCGGGCGTGTCGGTGTTCGAGCCCGGCTGGATGCCCGGCACCGCCCTGAGCCGCGGGGCCCCGCGGGCGCTGCAGGCGATCGGTCACGGGCTGGGCCGCCTGCCGTTCGTGTCCACCCCGCGCCGCTCCGGCCCGATGCTCGCCTCCGTGGCGCTGGACGAGCGGTGGGCGCACCTGCGCGACGGCGCGTTCGTGGTGAAGGACCGGCTGACCGAGGTCCGCCCGGTCGCCCACGACCGCGAGCGGGAGCGCCGCCTGTGGACCGCCACCGCGGAGCTGCTCGCCGCGAGCGGCGCGGCCGTCTGACGACCGCGCCACCCACCGCGTGCGTTACGCCGCGATCTGCCAGAGCTGGCAGGTGTTGTTGAGCCACATCCACAGCTGCACCTTGGTGCCGTTGGCGGTGCCGCAGTTCTGGTCGTCGAGGACCATGCCGCTGTTCTCGACGACGAGCTCGTAGCGGCCGTTGCCGGCCGGGATGACCGCCCACTGCTGGCAGGTGTTGCCCAGCGACTGCCACAGGTTGGTGGCGGTGCCGAGCGCCAGGCCGCAGTTGACGGCGTCGAGGACCTTGTTGGCGTTGACGTTGGTGATCGTCCACTTGTTGGGGCCGACGCTGTTGAAGCGCCACTGCTGGCACGTGTTGCCCAGCGCCTGCCACACGTCGATCTGCGTGCCGTTGGCGGTGCCGCAGTTGACCGCGTCGAGGACCTTGCCGCTGGCGAGGTTCGTCAGCCGGTACGTGGCACCGTTGACGGGGAACGTGACGCTCTTGCTGTACCCGACGGCGACGATGTTGGACTGGACCGAGTTCTCCGTGGCGTCGCTCGGGTAGCCGCTGGTCATGACGCCCTCGAAGAACGAGCCGACGGAGCCGTTGCTGTTGTCGCCGCCGATGCCCAGGATGATGGCGCCCTGCTTGGTCATCGGGCGGTAACCGGACTGGGTCGGCAGGCCGCCGTCGTACCGTGTGGCGAGGCTGCCGGACTGCGCGTTGCCGTCCTTGATGGCGTACGTCGTGGTGCCGTTGTTCTTCAGCATCGCGGTCACGAACGCGCTGTTGCGGCCGGTGTTGGCCGTCCAGGACCCGTTGCCGCCGGCGAAGAGCCCGTTCTCCAGGTCCGCGGCGACCCGCGGCCCGGCCGAGCAGGGGGAGAACCAGCACAGGTTGCCGAAGTAGATGGCGTCCATGTCGCCGTTGCCGGTGTCGAGATTGTTCGTCTCGGCGTTGCCGTAGTCGAAGCAGCACCGGTCGTTGACGTGGGTGCCCTCGGTCACCATGTACATGCCCTCGGGCTGGCTGCCGGTGGCGACGCCGTTGGTGTTGTTGTTGCGGTACCCGTTGCCGGCCGAGATGTACACGCCGTACACCTTGTGCCCGCCGGCGGTGATGGGCAGCGCCGCCGCGTTCGCGCCCTGGTCGGCGGTCGGGTTGGCGCCGCCGCCGGGAGCGATCGTGAGGTCGTTGTGCCGCGACGTCTGGTCGTAGATGCGCACGATCGTGCAGTACGTGCCGTTGCAGAACGAGTCCTGCGCGGCGGCGTTGGCGTAGCCGCCGGCGCTGAGCACGCCGATGTTCGACGTCGCGCCGTCGGACCAGCGTCGCACCTGGTACAGCGAGCCGCTGTAGGAGCCGAACAGCGCGCGGGTGGTGCTGTGCGCGGCGACGCAGGGGGTGCCGCCGCCGGCATAGAGGTCGCAGGGGCCCGTGCCGGCCGCCTGCGCGACCGTGGTCGACAGTGCGACCAGCGCCGCGGCGACGATCGCCGTGGCAGCGGCGGCGGCGAGTGCCGTGCGCCGCAGAGACCTGAGATGCATGGTGCGCCTTTCCCGGGGTGTCGGCAGCTGTACTGGCGGACGCTGCCTTCATGTGAGCGATCACATTCGAATCCGACACAGGGGCCCCTGGTGTTTCGAGGGTGAGTGTTATCGCTCACATTGACGATGTCAAGTGGGGGACGCCGTCGGCGCGGCCGCGCAGGGCTCGCCGGTCTGCGCAGCCCCACCGACGGCACGATCAGCCCGAGCGGCACCGCCCTCGGACCGCGGATCACCTCGCGGGTCATCGCCCTGTGCCCTGTCTCAGGGCGATGCGCGGATCCACGCCGCGCTGCCATGGCGGGTCAGGCGTACCGTCACCCGGCCGCCTCACGGAGCATCGCGTCCAGCTCCTGGTTGTGCATGATCTCCCGGACCTCCTGCGCGCTGCGGCAAGCGGCGGCGAACCTGGCGGCCCACCCCAGCGCCTCCTCACGGGCGCTGCGCTTCGCGCACGGGGAGATGACCCAGGCGGAGCTGGCCGACCGCATCGGCGTGACCCGCCAGACCATCATCGCCATCGAGCAGGGCCGCTACTCGCCGTCGTTGGAGGTGGCCTTCCAGATCGCGCGGGTGTTCCAGGTGCCGCTCGACGACGTCTTCGGATATTCCGACACCCAGGAACAGACCCCACAACGTGACACGGCGCGCGAGGCAACCACCTCGCGGCCCGGTTCCACGCACCCGAAACCAAGGGCCTCGCCCGGACCGAGAAGGAGCCACGATGCACGCGTTGACCCGTACCGCCCGCCTGACCGGACTGTTCTACCTCGGCAACGCCATCACCGGCATACTCGGGTTCCTCATCGTCCGCCCGCAGCTCTTCGCCGCCGACGACCCCGGCGCGACGCTGGCCAACCTGGTCGCGCACGAGTCGCTCGCCCGCACCGGCGTCGCCTTGGAGCTGGGCATGGTCGTCACCCAGACCCTCGCCGCCGTCTGGTTCGCCCGCCTGTTCCGCACCGCGGACCCCGTCGCCGCGAGCGGGATCGCCGCCTTCGGCCTGGTCAACGCGGTCGTGGGCCTCGCGAGCGCAGCGATGCTGGCCACGGCGGTCGGGCTGTCGTCCGACCCGGTCGGCGACGCGGCGGCCAACGTCCAGGTGCTGTACCTGGTCAGCGACAACCTGTGGGGCGTGGGAGCCCTGTTCTTCGGCCTGTGGCTCATCCCCATGGGCTGGTGCGTGCTGCGATCGGGCTGGATGCCCCGCGCCCTGGGCTGGGTCCTCGTCGGTGGCGGTGCCGGATACGTGCTCAGCGCGTTCATCAGGTACCTCGCCCCGGACGCACAGGTCGTCGCCGAGGCACCCGCGTATCCCGCTTCCATCGGCGAGTTCTGGATGGTCGGCTACCTGCTCATCCGCGGCGTACGCCGGCAGGCCCTGGCCGAAGCGCCGCCAGCCGTCCACACCCCGACCCCGGCGGCGACCTGAAGCAGAGGGCCTCGTGCTGGCCTTCCCCGCCGAATGGGGTCGAACAGCTGACGGGACCGTCGTCTGCTGGGACGAGGACAGCAACTCGGCTGCGTGGTCGGCGAGATCGGACCAAACTGTGTCCGGACCGGTGGCAGAGCCGGGTTATTGCAGCGCTCAGAGCCGAATGCCGGGCACGCCCGGGCGACTCGAAGGCGCGTGGGGTCGCTGGCGTGCCAAGCCCCACCGGGGGTTCAAATCCCCTCCGGTCCGACAGCCCCTGATCTGCCGGTGCGGCAGGCGCTTTCCTGTCGCCCAGCTACTGGTCCGGCCGAGCAACGAGACCGGCGGAGGTGGTCCGCCTCGCTGACCAGCACATGCCGCGTCTGGGATCGATAGGCTGGTGCCGTGACCCCTGATCTTGTCCTGCTGTCACGGATAGCCTTCCGTGGCCAGGAGATCGCGGGTCCACGGCTGCAAGGTCTCATCGCCCTGCTCGCCGGTGACCTGCGGACCGGCTGCGGCGTCGGACGGCTGGTCGAAGGGCTCTGGCCGGACGAGCAGCCGGAGAACCCGCCCAAGGCCCTGCAGATCCTTGTCTCCCGGGCGCGGTCCCAGCTCGGCGCCGACGTCATCGACCGGACCCCGACCGGCTATCGGCTGACGCTGACCGAGGACCAGGTCGACAGCGCGGCGGTGCAGATCCGGGCCGCTGCGAGCGCCCGGTGCTCGCGTGCCGGCGACCATGCCGCCGCGCTTTCACACGCCGACGCCGGCCTGGCGCTGTGGGGTGGCGCTGGGCCCGGCCCGGCCGATGACGCCGACGGCCCGGTGAGCGCGTTACGGGCGGAGCGGCGGCGCACCTACCGCACGCTGGTGCGGGGCCGGGCGCTCTCCCTCGCTCGTCTCGGCCGGCTGGCCGAGGCGGTGGACCGGCTGGCCGAGCTGGCCGCCGAGCGACCGCGCGACGAGGAGGTGCTGCTCGAGCTGCTGCGGTGCGAGGCGGTGACGGTCGGTCCAGCCACGGCGCTGGGCCGCTACGACGCCTACCGGCGGGCGCTGCGCGATGAGCTCGGCGCCGATCCGGGCGCGGCGCTGCAGGCCGAGCACCGGCGGCTGCTCCAGGGCCTGGTGCCCACGGTCCGGCACGGCGTCGCACACGAGCCCAACCCGCTGCTCGGCCGGGACGACGACATCGCCGCGGTGGAGGCTCTGCTGCGCACCTCCCGTGTGACCTCGATCGTCGGGCCGGGCGGCCTCGGCAAGACCCGGCTCGCCAACGTCGTCGCCCGCCGCGCCGAGGTGCCGACGGTCACCGTCGTGCCGCTCGCCGGCATCGTCGCCGACGACGACGTGGCCCGCGAGGTGGCGACGGCCCTCGGTGTGGGCGAGCACCGGACGCCGGGCGCGGTCGGGCACACCGCGGGTACTGGTGCCGTCGCCGTCGCCATCGCGGCCGCGCTCGCCGCCCCGTCCCTGTTGGTGCTGGACAACTGCGAGCACGTCGTCGCCGGCGCCGCCGACCTGGTCCGCACCCTGGTGTCGATGACCGCCGAGCTGCGGATCCTCACCACCAGCCGGACGCCGCTGGGACTGTCATCGGAGTCGGTCCACCAGCTGCCGGAGCTGAGCCTGTCGACGAGCGTCGAGCTGTTCGGGCAGCGGGCGCGGGCGGCGCGGCCGGGCGTCGACCTGCCCACGGCGGCCGTGGAGGAGCTGTGCCGCCACCTCGACGGGCTGCCGCTTGCGGTCGAGCTCGCCGCCGCCCGGGTGCGGATCATGTCTGTGGCGGAAATCGCCCGGCGGCTCGACGACCGGTTCGGCCTGTTGCGCGGCGGTGCCCGGGATGCGCCGCAGCGCCACCACACGCTGCACGCGGTCGTCGATTGGAGCTGGAACCTGCTGGATCCGGTTGGTCAGGCGGCGATGCGGGCGCTGTCCGTGTTCACCGACGGGTTCACCACCGACGCCGCGCGCCTGCTGCTCGAAGCGTCGCCCACGGACACGCGCAGAGTGGACGTGCTCATGGTGCTCGAGCACCTGGTCGACCACTCGCTGATCAAGGTGTTCGACACCCCGTCGGGCACCCGACTGCGGATGCTCGAGACGGTCCGGGAGTTCAGTGCCGCGCGCTTGGCGGCGGCGGGTGAGACCGACGACGTGACCACCGCGTTTCTGGGGTGGGCGCGGGTGTTCGGCTTGGCCAACCACACGAACCTGCTCGGCTCCGACCCCTACGACACGGTCGTCGCGGTCCAGGCGGAGCAGGAGAATCTGGTCCAGGCGCTCCGGCTTGCCCTCGTCCGCGACGACCGGCCCACCATCGCGGCGATCGCCGCGGTCCTCGGCGGCCTGTGGGGCGTTCAGTCCAACCACCCGCGGCTCACGACGCTGATCCGGCAGACCTCCTGGCCGCTGTCGCACTACCGGCCGGAGCCGGCCTTTGTCGAGATGACCCGGACCGCCCTGACCATCGCCGTGGTGTCCACGTTCGGCTTCGAGGGGCCACGGCCGGTGCGGGCGGTCGTCGCGCTGCGCCGGCTCGGCCTGGCGCAGCCGGACACGGTGATTCGGGCGATCGGCCGGGTGATCGGCGCGCTGGGCGACCCGGTGGAGCTGCAACGGCTGTGCGACAGCACCGAGCCGCTGCTGTCCGGCGCCGCGAACATGCTCGCCAGCTACTACTGGGAATCCGCCGGCGACATCGACACGGCGCTGGAGACGGCCCGGCGGGCACTCGAGCTCTTCGCCGACCGGGACCTGCCGTGGCTGCGCTCGCTCGGCCACGGCCGGACAGCCGAACTCTGTCTGCGGTTGGAGCAGGGCGCGGAGGCCCGCGACCACCTGATTGCGGCGTTGCCGCTGCTGCAGCGACTCGGCGCCCGGGTCGACGCGGTCGGTGTCCGGGCGTGGCTCGTGCTGGCCAACCTGCAGATCGGCGACACCGTCGAGGCCGAGCGGTGGCTGGAAGGGCTCACGCAGACCGCGCTCGACGAGGAGGAGGCCAGGACGGTCGGCTACGACCTCGGCATCCGGGGCGAGGTGCTGTTCGCCCAGGGTGAGGTGGAGGCCGGCCTGCGGCTGTGGCGCCGCGTCGTCGACCAGGTCCGGGACGTCAGCATCGTCGCGTCCTCCGGCGTCCCACTCGACCTGGACCCGTGGGTGGTGGAGGCGCGGTCGGTGGCCGTCGTCGCCCACGCCCGGCACGGCCGGCCCGACCTCGTCGCAGACGTCGCCGACGCGCTGCCCGGGCGCCTGACGCACCTGTTGACCCATCCGCTGGTCAATCCGCCGCCGCACCTGATCGAGCAGGCGATCTGCGGCACCCTGCTCCTGGCCATAGCCATGGCGGACCTGGCGCGCGCCCGACGGACCGATGCCCCGGCCCTCGCGCGGTCAGCGGCCCAGATGATCGCGCTGGCCGAGCGGTTCCGGTTCCTGCGCAACTTCCAGCCGACGATGGCCGCCGCGACGGCCCGCGCGGACGCCGAGCAGGCCGACCGGGCAGCGTACGAGGAGGCAGTGTCGTCCTACGCCGACCTGGACCGGGCCGGGCTCCGCGCGGCGGCGCTGGACCTGCTACGCGAACGCCCGACCGATCAGGACGCGACCGCGGACCAGCGCCCGCCCGATCACTGGGCTCCGACGGTATGAGATCGGGCCCGACGATGCCTCCCGGGCCCGGCAAACCGCCGGGCCTGGGAGGCGGGACTGATCAGCGGGTGCGGTCCCGGTTGTAGAGCCGCTTCGCCCACACGTACCCGACCAGCGAGATCACGGCGCACCAGCCGAGCGCGATCACGGCGCTGTTGCCGATCGGCGTGCCGAGAAGCAGGCCGCGCAGCGTCTCCATGATCGGAGTGAACGGCTGGTACTCGGCGAACCACCGCAGCCCGACCGGCAACGAGTCGGTGGGCACGAACCCGCTTCCGAAGAAGGGCAACAACAGCAGGGGCATGGGCACGTTACTCGCCCCCGCGACGGTCTTCGCCGCCAGGCCCATCGCGACGGCCAGCCACACGAGGGCGAACGTCGTCGCGGTGAGGACCCCGGCGACCGTCAGCCACTCGATCGTGGTCGCGTTGGGCCGGAAGCCAACGAGCACGGCCACTCCGAGAACGACGGCGAGCTGGAGCAGGGTCTGCAACACGCTGCCCAGCACGTGTCCGGTCAGGACCGACACCCGCGCGATCGCCATGGTCCGGAACCGCGCGATGATGCCCTCCGTCATGTCGATCGCCACCGCGATCGCGGTGCCTTGGACGGCGCCGGCGATGGTGATGAGCAGGATGCCGGGCGTGACGTAGTTGACGTAGACGCCACGACCGCCCGACCCGCCGCCAAGGCCGTCGCCGAGCGTGCCGCCGAGCACGTAGACGAACAGCAGCAAGAAGACGATCGGCACGGCGAGCAGCATCAGCATCGTGGACAGGTTGCGCGACATGTGCCGCAACTGGCGGCGCAGCATCGTGGCCGAGTCACGGACGGCCAAAGTCACCGTGGTCACCGTGCGGTCACCTTCCCGGAGCTGGAAGCGGAAACGGCTGCCGAAGCAGCAGCGGGAGCGGCCGTCGAGGCCGGCTGGCCGGTCACAGCGAAGAACACGTCGTCGAGGTCAGGCGTGTGGACGGTCAGCCCGTCAACCTCAACCACGGCCGCATCGAGCCGGTCGAGCAGAGCCTTGAGCGAGCGAACGCCGCCGTCGCCGTGCACCCTCAGCACCAGCGACTCGTCAACCGGGTCCGGCACGACGTCCAGGATCGCGGCGGCCGCGGCCAGGGCGCGGCCGTCGGCGAACCGCAGCTCGACGTGCCCGCCCGGCACCCGCCGCTTGAGCTCGGCCGGGGTGCCCTGGGCAACGAGCCGGCCGTGGTCGAGCAGGGCGATCCGGTCGGCGAGCTGGTCCGCCTCCTCCAGATACTGCGTGGTGAGGAAGATCGTCACACCCTGGGTGACCAGGTCCCGGACGATCTGCCACATGTCGCGCCGGCTGCGCGGGTCCAGCCCGGTGGTCGGCTCGTCCAGGAAGATCACCCGAGGATTGCCGATGAGGCCCATGGCGAGGTCAAGCCGGCGCCGCATGCCGCCCGAGTACATCACGGCGGGCTTCCTCGCCGCCTCCCCGAGATCGAACCGCTCCAGCAGATCCACTGTCCGTCGCCGCCCCTCGGCCCGGCGCAGGTGGTGCAGGTCGGCCATGAGCAGCAGGTTCTCCTCGCCCGTGAGGAAGTTGTCCACCGCGGAGAACTGGCCGGTGACACCGATCGCCGCCCGTACGCGATCGGGATCACGGAGCACGTCGTGACCGCAGATGCGGACCTCACCCGTGTCGGCGCGGATGAGGGTCGACATGATCTGGACCATGGTGGTCTTGCCGGCCCCGTTCGGGCCGAGCAACGAGAAGATGATGCCCTCAGGCACCTGCAGGTCGATGCCGTTGAGCACCACCTGGCGGCCGTATGACCTGCGCAGGCCGGTCACTGCTATCGCCGGCCCGGTCGGGATGTTCGTCATGCGCACGACGGTGCCGTCGGGCCGGATCACGGCGGTTTTACCGTGGTTTCAGCGCCCCGGTCCGGCCTGAACCGCGTCAGGTGCAGAAAATTCGGGAGGCGGTGTCGGATCGCGGTGGAGTCGTTCGTAGCAGAGGTGAGTGGCCCCGATCGCGGGGTCGCCGTCCTCGATCACAGGAGATGTTCCGGATGCAGTCCTTGGTTCCCGTGGCCGGCGACACCGCCCGCCGCCTGCACCAGCTCGTGGAGCCGATCCACCTGGTCACGTACTTCGCTGACGAGCCGGACGTCGCCCTCTTCGCGCTCGGGCTCCGCAACACCTGGGACGCCTACTTCGCCGGGCGGGCCGCGCCGCTGGGCCGGGTCCCGGCCGAGGTGGTCGACGCCGTCTTCTACAACTTCGCCGCCGGTGAGGTCGCCCGCCACATCCCGCGCGTCTGGGACATCACGACTCCCGAGGAGGCGGCCGCCGCCCGCCAGCAGGGCAGCGCCGCGGCGCTACGGCGGATCCTCGGCGATCTCGCCGACTCCGACACGGTCGTGCGCGCCGCCGACCTGGCCACCAAGGCAGCGACCAGCGCCCCGACGGAAGGACGGGTCCTGTACGCCGCGCTGCGGACGCTGCCGGTGCCCGAGGAGCCCGTGGCCCGGCTCTGGCACGCGGCCACCCTGCTGCGCGAGCACCGCGGGGACGGTCACAACGCCGCCCTGGTCGCCGCCGGCATCGGCGGGACGGAGGCCCACGTGCTGCACGCGCTGTCGGAGGGCATCCCTGCGGAGAAGTACGGCAGGGTCCACCACCTGCCCGCGGACCAGCTGGCCGCGGTTGTGGACGGGATGCGCGTCCGTGGCCTCATCGACGACTCCGGCTCGCTCAGCGAGGTCGGCCGCGAGACGAAGCAGCAGATCGAGGCGGTCACCGACGACCTCGCCTCGGCGGCGTTGGCCATCCTGGAGCCGGGCGAGCGCGACCAGCTCATCGCCGACCTCGAACCCATCGTCGCGGTGCTCGACGCCGCCGGCTCGCGATAGCCGGCGCAGCGCTCACCTGTCGTTGTCGTGCGGGGCGGTCAGACCGTTACGGAGCACCGCGACCAGGCGGCGTGCGTTCTGGGCGTCGGTGGTGAGTGCCGCGCCACTGGCGAGGGCCAGCACGTCGGTGGCGGTGATGTCCGGCCGGAGCGCCGGTTGAGCGCGCCGTACCAGGGCGGTGGCCGTGGTGGTGATGGCGGCGTGCCACTCCTCGAACATCGGTGTGCGGCGGCCGTCCGGGACGTCGGTGGCCGCCAGGGCGAGCGGGCGCTTGGTCGCCACGTGGGCGACGAACGCGTCGAGCCAGGTGAAGAGCGCCTCGACCGGTGCGGGGGCGGCGAGGAGCTGGTTGCCGTGGTCGCACAGTGCCGTCACCTCGTCGGTGTACAGGGCGGCGAGCAGCTCGGCGCGGGTGGGGAAGTGCCGGTACAGCGTCGCGTTGCCGACGCCGGCGCGCCGGGCGACGTCGTCGAGGGCGACCTCGCTGCCGACCTCGGCCACGAGTTCACGTGCGGCGGTGAGCAGGCGTTCTCTGTTGCGTTGCGCGTCGGATCGAGGCCGGCGCTTGCTATCCGGGGACATCCCCGAATATGGTACGGCAAGTAAACGGGGACAGCCCCACTTCAGTGGAGGGGTACACGATGCTGAGCACCGAGGACCGGTTCGCCATCGAGGACGTCATCAACCTGCACGGGCACCTGACCGACCGCGGCGACTTCGCCGGCATGCCCGACCTGTTCATCGAGGACGTCACGTACGACGTCACCGCCCTCGGCGGCGGCGTGCTCGCCGGGCTGGCCGGCGCGCGGGACGCCGCACTCGCGCTCGGCGAGGCGAACCCCTTGGCCCACCACGTCACGAACATCGTCCTCGACGAAGCGCCGGGCGGGACGGTCCAGGCCCTGTCCAAGTACCTCGGCGTCATGACGGACGGGTCCGTCGCGAGCGGAACCTACGAGGACACCCTCAGACACGGCGACGACGGCTGGAGGATCACGCACCGGGTCGTCCGCCCCCGCCGCGTCCCCCTGCAGCCATGACGATGCCCTCCGGGCGCTGCCGAGGTACGAATCGCAGATGGAGCCGGTGCGGTCCCACTTCCGCGCTCGTGGCACGTATCGCAGCGTAGCCGGCTTCGGCGAGTACGAAGATGTCGTGACGAGGCTGCTCACCATCATCGCCGAGTCTGGATGACAATCGCGGTGTGGCTCATGCGGCTCCCTGCGGTGTGGGAGCGGGCGTCGAGGTGTCGGGTCGGGTGGTGGTGGCCAGGCCGAGGGCGTAGGCGGTGCAGGCGGTGAGCAGCGCGGGCAGGATCGTCATCGCGTCGGCCATGCGGCCGGACGGGTCACCCATCAGGGACGGGTCGATGCCGAGCGAGGTGACCGGGTAGGCGGCGACCGCCATGCCCATCGAGCCGAACACCGCCAGGCCGTACACGGCGACCGCCAGCTCGCAGGCCAGGAGGCCGCCGAACGCCATCGCGAGCACCGCGCGGCGGCGGTGTCCCCGGCGGGTCAGGGCGGTGGCCACTGTGGACAGTGCGCACGTCGTCAGGCCCCAGGTGCCGACGGCGGCGGTCACGGGCCAGCCGCCGAGATCGGTGACGAGCAGCATCACCGGCAGGGCGCCGAGGGTCAGCCCGGCCGGCGCGAGCGCCGACGTGAACGGCAGCCGCGCGTGGCCGGCCAGCCAGACCGCACCGGCGGCGACCGGCAGGGCCGCTGCGGCCGGCACGAGGCGCGCGGAACCGGCGGTGAGCGATGCGCCGGCGACGGCGGCAACGGCCGCGAACAGCCACGCGCAGAGGGTGTAGAAGACGAGGAAGGCGCCGGCGAAGGCCACGGGGGCGGCGATCAGGCCGGTGGTCGCGTGCACGTAGGGGCGCAGCCGGGCGTACGTGAGTGCCCGCACGCGTTCGGCGAGCGCGCAGCGTGCCACGTCGGCCAGGTCGCGCAGCGGCCGCTGGGAGTGGCTGAGCAGGTCGGCGATCTCCGGGCCGTACCGGTCCCGGAAGTGGCGCGGGTACAGGGCGATGACCAGCCGGACCGCGCGGTTCACGACAGGGCCAACCGGCGCAGGCCGGTGCCGGCGACGGCCCGCATGCGCGACAGCTCCGCCTGCAGCGCGGCCCGGCCGGCGGCGGTGAGCTGGTAGGGCTTGCGGCGCTCGCGCTCCGGCAGGGCCTCGATCAGAGCCAGGTCCTCGAGGCGGCGGATCGCCCCGTACAGCGTGCCGGGGCCGGGGCGGTCGCCGGTGATGGCGGCGATGTCGTCCTGCATCGCATACCCGTGTTTGGGGCCTTCGGCGAGGCTGACGAGCACGAGCAACGCCGGTTCTGAGAACCGGCCGAACTCGGTGAGTCCGGACATGCCACCTCCACTACTACGTGGGACGTAGCATCGCAGGACGTAGTAGCGGCCGTCAACTCCACGCCGGCGGGCGGAAGCGCGGGCGCTACGCTGGCCGCCATGACGGTGGCCGGGCTGATGCGACCGTGACCAGCTCCGGGGCGGTCACGGCGGTCAGCGACGCCGTGGTCCCGGCACGGCGGGCAACCGGGTCGGCGCACCGCGTCGCCGTCGCCGCGATCGTGGTCGCGGCGGCGCTGTGCTACTCGGTGCTCGCCCTCAACCGGTTCCGCACGTGGCGCTCGTCCACGTACGACCTGGTGATCTTCGACCAGGCGGTGCGCTCCTACGCCCAGGGGCATCTGCCGGTGGCGATCGTCAAGGGCGTGCACAACGGGTTCGGGCCGCACTTCAGCGTGCTCGGTGACCACGTGTCGCCGCTGCTGGTGCTGCTCGCCCCCCTGTACCTGGTGTACGACGACCCTCGCACGCTGCTGGTGGCGCAGGCCGTGCTGCTGGCCGGCGCGGTCGTGCCGCTGTGGCGGTTCACGCACCGTGAGCTGGGTGTCACGGCCGCCCACGGGGTGGCGGTGGCGTATGCGCTGTCGTGGCCGGTGGCGGGTGCCGTCGGGTTCGACTTCCACGAGGTCGCGTTCGCCCCGCTGCTCTTCGCCGTGCTGTTCGACCAGCTGTCCGCCTACCGGCACGGCTGCGGGCGGCGCCGGCACGTGGCGCTGGCCTGCGCGGCGCTGCTGCTCGTGAAGGAGGACATGGGGCTGGCGCTGGCCGGGGTGGGGGTGTGCCTGCTGCTGCCCCCGCTGCTGCCTCAGCGCGGCCGGCCGCGGCGGCGCGGTGACGTGCTTCTCGGGCTCGGCTGCCTCCTCGGCGGGCCGGCGTACACGGTCCTGGCCACCCAGGTCGTCATCCCCGCGTTCGGCGGCCGGTCCGACTACTACTGGTCGTACGACCACTTCGGGCCGACCGTCCCGGCCGTGCTGTGGCACGTGGTCAGCCAGCCGGGCGATGCGCTGTACACCTTCTTCAACCCGGCGACGAAGACGCACACGATGCTGATGCTGCTGGCGTTCGCCGGACTGACGCCGCTGGTCTCACCGTATCTGGCGGTGACGCTGCCGCTGATCGCCGAGCGGATGCTGTCGGAGTCGCCGGGCTGGTGGGACACCGGGGCGCACTACAACGCCTTCGTGGTGGTCCCGCTGCTGTGCGCGGGTGTCGACGGGGCGGCCCGGATCGCGCGGCACCGGCGGATGCGCCGGTCCGGCACCGTCTGGACGGCCGTGGTGGTCGTCGCCGCGGTACTGGCGCTGCCTGGCTCGGCGTTCGGTCAGCTGGCCCGGCCGTCGCAGTGGCGGTGGACCGACGACATGCGGGCGATGGAGCACGCGGCCGCGCAGGTCCCGGACGGGGCGCTGGTGGAGACCGCCTCCAGTCTCGGCCCGCGCCTGAGCAGCCGCACCCAGGTGCTGCTGTGGGACCGGATCCCCCGCTGGGCCCCGTGGGTGGTCGCCGACGTCGCCCGCCCGCAGTTCCCGTTCTGCGGCCTCGACGACCAGCGCGCGCGGGTCGACCTGCTGCAGGGCAGCGGCTACCGGGTCGTCTTCCGGGAACGTGACTTCGTCGTGCTGCACAACCCGGACGCGGTGCCGCGGCTGACGGCCCCACCCGCACCACCATGCGGCGGATCGTGACCGACGCGGGAGCGGCGCGGCGCGCGGATGCCGTCGCCGTGGGTGCGCTGCTGGCGGCCGTGCCTGTGGTGCACCGGATCGGCCCGGCGCTGGACGCTCCCTACTGGCTGGACGAGTCGTGGGTGGCGCTGGCGGCCAAGGCGCCCCTGGTGGACCTGCCGTGGGTGACGGCGTCGACACCGCTCGGATGGACGCTGCTGGTCTGGTCGGTGCCGGGCGGCGGGCAGCTCCAGCGGCTGATCCCGCTGCTGTTCCTCGCCGGCTCGGTGCTGGCCGGCTACGCCTTCGGGCGCTTCCTCGGCTGGCCGGGCCGCGGCTGGGCCGTCGCCGCCGGGCTGTCCGCGGGCGCCGCGACGCTGCTGATCCCGGCGCAGGTGGTGCGCCACGACCTGAAGCAGTACACGGCCGAAGGTGCGGTCGCGTTGCTGCTGCCGGCGATGACCGCGTGGCTGGAATCGGCCTGGTCCCGGCGCCGCTTGGTCCTTGTCGGGGCGGGCGTGGTGGCCGGGATGCTGTTCAGCCATCCCGCGGCGCTCATCGGCGCGGCGGTGCTCGGCGCGCTCCTGCTCACGTCGGCCGTCGGCGGGCGTCGGGGCCGGCTGCGGGACACCGCCCTGGTCAGCGCCGGGACCGCGGTGGCGGCGTTGCTCGTGTACGTGGTGCTCGACCGGCCGAACCGCAATGTCGCGCTGGCCGACTACTGGTCGGGGTTCTTCCCGACGGTCGGCGGGCTTCCGTCCTACCTGGGCAACCGGCTGGCGGAGCTGACGCCGGCGTTGGGCGCCCCGTGGCAGCTGGTGGCCGCCGCGGCGGCGGTGGGCGTGGTGGCGGTCGCGCGGCTGGGCCGGCCGGCGACAGCGCTGGCCCTGCTGCTGGTTCCGGTGATCGCCGTCGCGGCGGCGCTGGCCGGCGTGTACCCGCTGCTGGACCAGCGCACGTCGCACTTCCTGCTGGTCGTCGCGGCGGCCGTGGCCGGGACCGGCCTGGTGCGGACGGCGGCCGACCTGACCGGCCACCTGCCGGCACAGACAAGGGCACGGACACGGACACGGAGCGCGGTGGCGGCGGTCCTGGTCGTCACCGCAATGTCCGCGTACGCGATGGCGAACAGCCGCGTGCTGCTGCACCCGCCGGCCCCCGGCGACCCAGGCGAGGACGTCCGTGCCCAGGTGGCGTACGTCGCGTCGCACCGCCGGCCCGATGACGTGATCGCCGTGAACATGTCCGGTCAGTTCGGCTTCGCGTACTACTGGTCCGAAGACCCGCCGCTGCTGCGGCGTGGTGGCCCGATGGCCACCGGATGGCACGTCTCGTACGCCGACGGCAGCCGGATCCTCGTCGCGTCCGGACGTGACACGGCCGCGGTCGCCGACCTCGTCGCCACCGCCGAGCGGCTGGCCGGCGCGGGCGGGCGGATCTGGCTCGTGCGCAGCCACGTCAATGCCGACGAACGGGCCGCCTGGCACGCCGCCCTGGCCGGCGGCGTCGTGGACGAGATCGCGGTCGGACCCGAGCCGCTGGCGACGCTGACCGTCCTCCAGACGCCCGGTCACCGGACGGGGCGCTGACGTCCCGGTCGGTTCCCAGTTGGTCCGACTATGCTCTCCGCGGCGGATCGCCGGTCCCGGACATCGGGTGCCGTGGTGATCCGTGCCGGTCGAGGATGTGGAGTCTGGTTCATCGTGTCGTTTACCGCGGCGACCGTGCCGGGGCAGCCCGCTGCCCCGCCTTCGCGTCGTGCCCCCGCAGTCCGTCGTCTGCTCGACGCCGCGTCGGCGGACAGCGCCCGGGCAGGTCGGCTGCTGCTGTTGCTGGCGGTGGTGCCCGCGGTGACGGTGACGGCATGGCTGCTGGTCGCGGTGCCGCTCGCGGCGACGGGACACTTCCGCCCGGGTGTCGTGGTGCCGGCCGCGGTGGTGCTGGCGATCCCGCTGGTGCGGTGCGCGACACGGTTGCCGCGACGCAGCGGCGCGGGGTCGTTCACCGCGCCGTGGTCGGCGGTCGTCGCGACGTCGGCGATCGCCGTCGGGTTCGCCGGGTTCGCCGCGGTGAGGTCCAGCCAGCAGGCGGTGCTGCACCGTGACGCCGGCACCTACGCCCAGGTCGGGCTCTGGCTGAGCGACCATCCGGGGCTGGCCACCCCGGTGCCGGTCGACGCCTTCGGGGCCGCGGCGGCGCAACTGACGTTCGCGCACCCCGGCTTCTACGTGCAGGACGGCATGATCGTGCCGCAGTTCATGACCGGCTGGCCGACGATGCTCGCCGCCGCCCACTGGGTCGCCGGTTGGCAGGGGATGTTCGTGCTGCCGGCGCTGGTCGGTGGCGCGGCCCTGCTCGCCGTCGGCGGGCTGGCCGGGCGCCTGTTCGGGGCGCGGTGGGCGCCGGTGGCCGCGTTGCTGCTGGGCTCGGCGTGGCCGATGCTGCGGGTGAGCCAGACGACGTACTCCGAACCGCTGGCGTGTCTCATGCTCGCCGCCGGGCTGTGCCTGGTCGCCGGTGCCTGGAAAGCCGGCGCGTCGGCGAGGAGCGCCGCGTCCCGCCGGGACGTCGGCTGGTCGATGGCGCTGTCAGGCCTGCTGCTGTCCGCCGGTGAGTTGGTCCGCCTCGACATGGGGGTGGACTTCGCCCTCATGATCCCCGCGATCGGCTGGTGGTGGCTGCGCCGGCGGGGCGGGGTCTGGCCGTTCGCCGGCGGCGCCGTGATCGGCGGCGGCCTGGGATTCATCGACTGCCGGTTCGTGACCTGGCCGTACGTACTGGTCAACTGGTCGTCGGTCCGGCTCATGATCGTGGTCCTGGTGCTCTCGCCCGTCGTGACCGCCGCGCTGGCGCTGTTCCTGCGCCGCCGGCACCGTGACGTGCGGACCATGCGCTGGTGGCGCTGGGCACCGCCGGTCGCGGCGGCCGGCACCCTCGTGCTGGGGCTGCTCCTTGCCGCGCGGCCGCTGCTGTACGTCGACCGCTCCATCACCGCGGCCAACACGATCGAGTACGTCGCGTCGCATCAGGAGCAGTTCGGGCTTCCGGTCGACGGCACCCGCAGCTACGCGGAGCAGACGGTGTCCTGGGTCTCGTGGTACACGGGCTGGCCGGTGCTGGTGCTGGCCTGGATCGGCGCCGCCGGGGTCGTGTACGCCGCCACCCGCGGCCGTGGCTGGCGCTTCCTGCCGATCCTGCTGGTGTACGGCGGATCCGGGGTGGCCTCCCTGCTGCGCCCCGCGATCACCCCCGACCATCCGTGGGCGGACCGCCGGCTGGTCGTCGAGGTGCTGCCCGCCGTGGCGCTGTTCGCCACCTGGACCCTTGCCGCGCTGACCCGCTCGGGCGAGACCGGCCGCATCCGGGCAGCCGCGACCGGCGGGTGGCGTGCGGCCGGACGCCTGCTCGCGCCGACGCCGACGGGTGCGCTCGCCCGGCTGCTCGTGCTGCTGGCGATCGCCGCACCGGCGTTGGTGGTCACCGCGCGGCTCGGGCCGAACCGCACCGAGCTGGGCGAGCCGGACGCCGCGGCCGCGGTGTGCCGGGCGCTGCGGCCGACGGATTCGGTCGTCATGATGGACACGCAGTGGTCACCCACGATCCGCAACCAGTGCGGCCTGCCCGTGGCGGCCCTGGAGGACCCGACGGTGGAGCGTATGCAGCAGGTCGTCGCCGGCATCCGCGCGGCCGGCCAGGTGCCGGTGCTGATGTCGTCGTCGACGCTGACGCTGCTGCCCTACGGACTGCCGCTGGAGCGGATCGTCTACCTGGACACCCACGAGGACCAGCACGTGCTCACGTGGCGCCCGACCGGGACCGACCCGCGGCGGCTGGAGTGCTGGCTGGTCCGCCCCTGACGCGAGGTCGCCGCGTCGCTCACCGTGACCGGCCGGGGTCGCGCCCGGCCACGTAGGCGGCGACGGCCGTCACGCCGGCCAGGACGAGGTCACCGGCGGTCAGCAGGCCCCGGGACAGCACCGCGACGGCGGTCGCCTGGCCGGTGCTGAGCTGCGCGCCGAGGATCGCGACCAGCAGCACGTCGCGGACACCGGCCCCGGCGGGCGTGATCACCGCCAGGAACCCCAGGCACCAGGCCAGCGTGAAACCGCCGACCGCCAGCGCCGCGACCCCGCCCGGACTGCCGGTCAGCGGCCAGCTCAGCAGCCACGCGTGCGCGCCCAGCAGCAGCCACGACGCCACCGCCCAGGCCAGCGACACGACGATCGTCCGGCCGGACAGCGGCTGGGGCAGCGGCGGGCGGCGCAGCACGCGCAGCGCCATCCCGATGACGGCGTTGACGACCTTCGGGCGCAGCAGCAGACCGAGGACCGGCACGCCGAGCAGCGCCCACCAGTACCGCTCGGTCACCGCCCCGGCACCCGCCGCGAGCACGACCGCGGCGGTGACCAGGCCGGCACCGAGCGACACCGCCATCGTCAGGATGGCGGCGGTCGCGGTGCGGCTGCGTGGCACCTGGTGGGCGTGGGCGAGCTCCATCTGGGCGACCACCGGCCACATCGACCCGGGTAGGTACTTGCCGAGCTGCCCGACGAAGAAGATCCGGGCCGCCGTGGTGACCGGCAACGGCGAACCGAGCCCGCCCAGCAGCGTCCGCCAGACCTGCATCGTGGCCAGGAGGCCGACGGCGACGAGCGCGGCCGCGGCGGCGGTCGCCCCGGCACCGATCTGCGTGACCGCGGCGCCGACGTCGGCGCGCTGCCGCGCCACGGCGACACCGCCGCCGACCACCGCGACACCGAGCAGCGACCACTTGGTCCAGCGGTTGGTCAGTGCTCGCCCGACGAGTGACGCGATGCGCCTCCGCGTGCCGGCCTTCGCGGGTGGCTGCCCGGCTTCGGCTCCGCGATCAGGCACCGGGCGAGCCTACCGTCCTGGCGACGGGCCGCCGCCGGAGTCCCCGCTGACGTGCGCCAAGGCCGCCGCGGGCGATGACCTAGGCTAGGGCGCCATGCGGGTCCTGTTCTTCGGCACGTACGACACGGCGATGCACCCACGCGTCGGTGTGCTCGCCGAAGGGCTCCGCGGTCACGGCGCCGACGTCGTGGAGTGCAACGCCCCGCTCGGTGTCGGCACCGCCGCACGGGTGGCGGCGGTGGCGCAGCCGTGGCGCCTGCCCAGCCTGGTCCTCACGGTGGCGCGGCGCTGGGTCTCGCTGGCGCGGGCGGCCCGCCGCGTCGGTGCCGTCGACGCCGTCGTCGTCGGGTATCTCGGGCTGCTGGACGTCCACCTGGCGCGGCTGCTGTTCCGGCGGGTGCCGATCGTGCTGGACCACATGACCGGCGCCGGGGACACCGCCGCGGACCGCCGTCTCGGGGGCCGGCTGCGCCGCCGCCTGCTCGCCGCCGTCGACCGGGCCGCGCTCCGCCGCGCCGACCTCATCGTCGTCGACACCGACGAACACCGCGATGCGCTCCCGGCCCGGCACCACGCCCGGAGCGTCGCGGTCGCCGTCGGCGCGCCGTCGGCCTGGTTCACGGCCGGCCGGGAGCAGGCCACGGACGCCGGTGCGCGGCAGGCGCCGGACGCACCCGCGCTGCGGGTGGTGTTCTTCGGCCTCTACACGCCGCTGCAGGGCGCCACGGTCATCGGCGAAGCGGCGCGCCTGCTGGCGGGGGAGGGCGTCACCTTCACCATGGTCGGGCAGGGGCAGGACGAGGCGGCGACCCGGCACGCCGCCGAGGGCGCCGACGTCGCCTGGCTGCCCTGGGTGCCGGCCGGCGACCTTCCCGCGCTCGTTGCCGGGCACGACGTGTGCCTCGGCATCTTCGGCACCAGCGACAAGGCGATGCGGGTGGTGCCCAACAAGGTGTTCCAGGGTGCGGCCGCCGGCTGCGCCGTGGTCACGTCCGACTCCCCGCCGCAGCGGCGCGCCCTCGGCGACGCGGCGCTGCTCGTCCCGGCCGGTGACCCGCACGCGCTGGCCACGACACTGCGGCGGCTCGCCACGGACCGGTCCGAGACGGCCCGGCTGCGGCAGGCCGCCCGCCGTCTCGCCGAGGCCCGGTTCACCCCCGAACACGTCGTGACGCCCCTGTGGGAGCGGCTCGGTGACGGCGGCGCCGGTGAGCCCGCCGGCGCCGGACGGCTCGCGTCCCGGGGGCGTCGATGAGCGATCCGAGTGTGCGGTCCGGGCCACCGCGGGCGCCGATGTCGGCCTGGCGGATGGACGCCGTCGCGCCGCTGTCGCCGAACGGCTGGCTCCGCCATGACGCCGTCATGCACCTGTTCCCGTCCTCCGGCGCGACGGACGTGCTGGAGATCGGGTGCGGGCAGGGTGGCTTCGGTGCCAGGCTCGCCCAGCGGCACCGGTACCTCGGCATCGAACCCGACCACGCGTCGTTCACGGTGGCGGAGCAGCGGCTGCGCCACGCCGGCGGGGGAGAGGTCCGCAACGCCCGCCTCGAGCTGCTGGAGCCCGGCCAGTTCGACGTCGTGTGCGCGTTCGAGGTGCTCGAGCACCTCGACGACGACACCGCGGCGCTGGCCGCCTGGGTCGAGCGGGTGCGGCCCGGCGGCCTGCTGCTGCTGTCCGTGCCCGCGTATCAGCGCCGGTACGCCGCCGCGGACGAGCTCGTCGGCCACTTCCGCCGGTACGACCCCGGACCACTGCACAACCTGCTGACCGCCGCCGGACTCGTCGACGTCCGGATCCGTCACTACGGGATGCCGCTGGGTTACGTGCTGGAAGGCGGCCGGAACGTGATCGCCCGCAGACGGCTCCGGGCGGCCGGCTCGACGTCACCGCAGCAGCGCAGCGCCGGATCCGGGCGGCTCCTGCAGCCCTCGTCCGGCCTGCGCGGCGCGTTGAACCGGTGCGGCTCCGCACCCTTCCGCCTGCTGCAACGGGCCTTCCCGAAGACCGGGCCGGGCCTGGTCGCCGCGGCCCGCCGGCCGGCGGGACCGTAGACCGTCACCGGCGTGCGGCCGCCCGGGCAAGGGCGGGGCGAGTGATACGCCTCACCGAGGCCGCCCTGGTTCGCGACCGGCACCGGAGCGGCCTACTGTGACGGTCACCCCCTGTGCCGTAGCCCCGGCGCGAGCACCCGAACGCAAAACGGCACGCTGTGCCGGCACCACCGTCCACGAGTGAGGCAGCAGTGACGTTGACAGAACAGGTCCCGATCGCGGGCGGCGGGAGCGTGCCGGCCCGTTCCAGCAGCAGCCTCGACGTCACGGTCGTGCTGCCGTGCTACAACGAGCAGGCGCACGTGCGCCAGGAGATCGAACGGATCTGCGCCGCGCTCGACGAGTCCGGCTACACCTACGAGCTGCTGGCGATCGACGACGCGTCGACCGACGCCACCCTCGAGGTGCTCCGGGAGGCCGAACCGTCGTTCCCGCACCTCAAGGTCGTCGCGCTGCACCGCAACGGCGGATCCGGCACCGTCCGCCGGCTCGGGTCCCGGATGGCCGCGGGCGCCATCGTGGTCTGGACCGACGCGGACCTCACCTACCCCAACACCCGGATTCCCGAGCTCGTCCGCCTGCTGCACGACGACCCGAGCATCGACCAGGTCGTCGGCGCGCGCACGACCGAGGAGGGCAGCCACAAGCTGCTGCGGGTCCCGGCGAAGTGGGTCATCCGCAAGATCGCCGAGTGGCTCACCAGCCAGTCGATCCCTGACCTCAACTCCGGGATGCGGGCCTTCCGCCGCGAGGTCGCGCAGCCCTACCTGCGGCTGCTGCCCCCGGGGTTCTCCTGCGTCACCACCATCACGCTGGCGTTCCTGTCCAACCAGCATCACATCCTCTACGTGCCGATCGAATACGCGAAGCGCGCGGGCACGTCGAAGTTCCGGTTCATCGCCGACGCCTACCGGTACATCCTCCAGGTCCTGCGGATGGTGATGTACTTCGATCCGCTCAAGGCCCTCATGCCGCTCGCGCTGTGGCTCGTCATGATCGGCGTCGTCAAGAGCATCTTCGATCTCGCGGTCCACCCGATCAGGCTCGCGAACAACACCGTCATGATCTTCCTGACCGGTCTGATCATCGGGTCGCTCGCCCTGCTCGCCGACCTCATCGTGCGGTCCCGGCCCGAGCCGTAGGCGGACCGCCCACCCGGCAATGCCAGATGGCTGAGCGCCAGGTGCCCGCGGTGAGTGCCGACAAGCCGACACAGTGTCTATGGTGCTTGTCCGGGATCATGGGATTCTCTATGGTCTGGCCGCGGTGTGAACGGTGCATGCGGAGTTAGGAGCACCCGTCATGGGTTTGGTGGAGAAGCTACGAGGCGAGTTCATCGACATCATCGAGTGGCTCGATGACAGTCGTGACACGATCGTCTGGCGCTTTCCGAGGTACCAGAACGAGATCAAGATGGGCGCCAAGCTGATCGTGCGCGAGTCGCAGACGGCCGTGTTCGTCAACGAGGGCCAGGTCGCCGACGTCTTCACCCCCGGCACGTACACGCTGCAGACGCAGAACATGCCGATCCTGACCACGCTCAAGGGCTGGAAGTACGGGTTCGACTCGCCGTGGAAGGCCGAGGTCTACTTCGTCAACACGCGGCAGTTCACCGACTTCAAGTGGGGCACGCAGAACCCGGTGATGATGCGCGACGCCGAGTTCGGGATGGTCCGGCTGCGGGCGTTCGGCGCGTACTCGCTGCGGGTCGTCGACGCGGCGAAGCTGCTGCGGGAGCTGGTCGGCACCGACCCGCAGTTCCGCACCGAGGAGGTGCAGGAGTTCCTGCGCCAGCTCATCGTCGGCCACCTCGGCAGCGCCCTCGCGGCGGCGCAGGTGCCGGCGCTCGACCTGGCCGCGCAGCAGCTGGTCATCGGGCAGAAGCTCGCCGGGGTGCTGACCGAGGAGCTGACCGGCTACGGCGTGCAGATCCCGAAGTTCATCATCGAGAACATCTCCCTGCCGCCGGAGGTCGAGGAGGCCATCGACAAGCGCACCTCCATGGGCGTGGTCGGCAACCTGAACGCCTACACGACGTTCCAGGCCGCCAACGCCATGGAGGACGCCGCCAACAACCCGGGCGGCGGCGCCGGCGAGGGCTTCGGCCTGGGCCTGGGCATGGCCGCCGGGCAGCGGATGGCGAACGCGCTCAACCAGCCGGTGTCGTCCCCTCCACCGCCGGCCGGCCCACCGCCACTGCCGCAGCAGGACCAGTGGTTCGCCGGCGTCAACGGCCAGCAGGCGGGGCCGTTCGACCTCGACGCGCTCGGCGCGCAGGTCCGGTCGGGCACCGTCAGCCGCACCACGCTGGTCTGGAAGAACGGCATGGCGCAGTGGACCCCCGCCGGTCAGGTCGCCGAGCTCGGTGCGCTCTTCGCCGCCGTCCCGCCGCCGCTGCCGCCGCAGGGCTGAGCCGTGATCACACAGACGCAGTACCCGTGCGCCGGGTGCGGCGCCAACGTCGAGTTCGCGCCCGGCACCACCGCGCTGCGGTGCCCGTACTGCGGGCACGAGACCCAGATCGCCCCCGCCACCCGCCAGATCGCCGAGCACGACTGGAACCAGTTCGCCGGCCTGCCCCGCAAGCCGATCGCGCTGCTGGCCAAGCACGTCTTCAAGTGCCAGAACTGCGGCGCGGCGACCGAGTCCGACGCGATCTCCGACCGCTGCCGGTTCTGCGGCGCGGCCGTCGTCGCCGAGGTCAACCCCGGCGACCAGGTCGTGCCCGAGGCGGTCCTGCCGTTCACCCTCACCAAGCAGCAGCTGCGTGAGCAGCTGCGCACGTGGGCGGCGTCGCGCTGGTTCGCACCCAACGGGCTGAAGAAGGTCTCCGAGGCCGAGTCCGCGAAGAGCACCTACCTGCCGCACTGGACCTACGACACCCGGACCGTCTCGCACTACCAGGGCCAGCGCGGCGAGCACTACTGGGTGACGGAGACCTACACCGAGAACGGCGAGACGAAGACCCGCCAGGTGCGCAAGACCCGGTGGCACCACGCGAGCGGCACCGTCGGGCGCGCCTTCGACGACGTGCTCGTGACCGGCACGACCAAGGTCACCCAGGAGCACCTCGACGCCCTGGAGCCGTGGCCGCTGCCCGACGCCCAGCCCTTCCACGCCCAGTACCTGGCGGGCCACGAGACGCTCCGCTACGACGTCGAACCCGAAACCGGCCTGGAACAGGCGAAGCGCAAGATCGCCCCGGCCATCGAGCAGGACTGCCGCCACGACATCGGCGGCGACGAGCAGCGCGTCGACCACGTCGACACCGAGTACCACGACCTGACCTTCAAGCTGATGCTCCTGCCGGTCTGGCTGGCCTGCTACATCTACGCCGGCAAGACCTACAACATCCAGGTCAACGGCCGCACGGGCGAGGTAGCCGGCGAACGCCCCTACAGCACCGCAAAGATCGCCGCCGCCATCGCCGCCGCGGTCCTGCTCATCGCCGCCATCGTCGCGTTCTTCGTCCTACGCCGATAGCGCGATCCCGCCGTCCCGAAAGCGTGAGGGTTTCCACAGGTCACAAGCCTGCGGAAGCCCTCATTTTCGTGCCTGAGCAGTACGAGCTCGGTGGAGCCGTGGCGCGTACACAAGGCGAGACCTTGACTTCGGTGGATGTGAGCCCCTAGATTTCGCCCTGCCCGGGTATTGATCCCGGTGCGACTGCATGGGCCTGACGGGGAGGCTTCACATGTTCAGTGATGGGTGCGCGCTGCGCTCGAGACAGCGGCCGACATTGAGTCCGCGGATGCTCTGTATGCCGGCGTAGACCGGCCGGATTCCTCTTCTTCATCTGCCGTCGTTCGACTTTCGCCCAGCCGCCGTCACTTGTGGACGGTGGCCGCTCACTCATTGCCGCGGAGGAACCGTGTCCTTCAGCCCTGCCCTGCCATTGCTGCCACGCCGGTCTCGCCGGCTGTTCGGGCGCGTGACGCGTGTCGTCGCCGCGTCTGCGATCCTGTCGCTGGCCGCCACCAACCTTGTCGTGCCGCCGGTGCAGGCGGCGCCGCAGGTGACGAAGCCTGAGGCGGCGCAGCGCTACAAGGATGTGCCTGGTGGCACGGTGGCGGTGAAGGAGCCGCAGCCGGGGACGGCGTCGGCGGCGGCGCGCCGCGCGTCGGTCGGCTCGGTGCAGTGGCCGGCCGCTGCGACCGCGGACGTGAACATCGCCGCGGCGCGGTCGCAGCTGCGGGCCTCTGGCAGCGCGTCGCCGGCGGAGACGTCGGTGTCGGTGCCTGGTGCGCCGTTGCGGGTGGTGTCCGGCGCGAAGGGTCCGGAGCGGGTCCGGGTGCAGACGCTGTCGCAGGACGAGGTCCGCGCGGCGGGCGTGCAGGGCGTGATGTTCCGGGTCGCGCGGACCGACAACGCCGCCGCCACGGGTGCGGTGAAGCTGGAGACGAGCTACGCGGCGTTCGAGTCGGCGTTCGGTGCGGACTGGGGGAGCCGGCTGCGGCTCCTGGTCGTCCCGGAGTGCCACCAGACCACCCCGGATGACGCGGCGTGCCGGCCGGTGCCGGTGAAGTCCGACAACAACGTGAAGACGAAGACGGTGTCCGGTGAGGTGACGCTGCCGGCGGCCGTCACGACCGCGGCCGCATCGAAGCTGACCTCGGGCAGTGTCACGGTGGCCCTGGCGGCGGGGGCGTCAGGCGGTGCTGGTGACTTCGGTGCCACGACCCTCGCGCCGTCCTCGACGTGGTCGCACGGTGGTTCGGCCGGCGGGTTCTCCTGGTCCTACCCGATGCGCGTCCCGCCGGCGGTCGGTGGACCCGCCCCGACGGTGGGGTTGAGTTACTCGTCGCAGTCGGTGGATGGCCGGCAGGCGGCGTCGAACAACCAGCCGGGCTGGATCGGTGAGGGGTTCTCGTACGACACGGGCTTCATCGAGCGCCGGTACGTGGGCTGCGCGGACGACAAGACCAACGGGAACAACACCGAGGACACCGGTGACCTGTGCTGGGCCACGGACAATGCGGTGATGTCGCTCAACGGCGGCGGTGGCGAGCTGCTCAAGGACGCCAACGGTCTGTGGCATCCGGTGCAGGATGACGGGTCGCGGATCGAGAAGGTGGTCGGCGGGGCCAACACCAACGGTGACGACAACGGTGAGTACTGGAAGGTCACCGCGTCCGACGGCACGAAGTACTTCTTCGGGCGGAGCCGGTTGCAGGGTTGGACAGCCGGGAAGCTGGAGACCAACTCGGTCCAGACCGTTCCGGTCGCCGGTAACCAGACGGGCGAGCCGTGCAAGGCTGCGACGTTCGCGGCGTCGTTCTGCACCCAGGCGTACCGGTGGAACCTCGACTACATCGAGGACGTGTACGGGAACACGGCGTCGCTGTGGTACGCGCGGGACACGAACTACTACGCGAAGAACAAGCAGGAGAATTCGCCGGTCGTCTACCACCGCGACGCCTACCCCGTCCGGATCGACTACGGCACCGACAACCGCACCGTCGTCAACGGGGCCCGGACGGACTCCGCGTACACGGGGACGGCCGCGCCGGCTCAGGTGCACTTCGGTGTGTCGGACCGGTGCGTGACGGCGAACTGTGGGACGAAGGACAAGACGAACTGGCCGGACACGCCGTGGGACCAGAACTGCGCGTCGAGCGGGACGTGCTGGCAGTCGGGGCCGTCGTTCTGGAGCAGCAAGCGGCTCACCAGCGTCACCACGAAGGTGCGGAAGGGCAGCGGATACCAGGACGTCGACCAGTGGATCCTGCGGCAGTCGTTCCCCGACCCGGGCGACGGCACCCGCGCCGGCCTGTGGCTGGAAGGCATCACCCACAAGGGCCTCAACGGCACCGCGGTGACGCTTCCCGAGGTGACGTTCGAGGGCATCCAGCTACCGAACCGGGTCGACGCGGTCTGGTCGGACTTCGCGCCGGCAATGAACTGGTGGCGGATCACGTCCATCCGCACCGAGGCGGGTGCGGAGATCGCTGTTGATTACAGCGACCCCGACTGTGTGAACCCGGGCCGGCTGCCGAACGTGAACGCGTTGGACAGCAACACGTTGCGGTGCTATCCGGTGAAGTGGGTGCCGCAGGGGTACACGCAGCCCAGGACGGACTACTTCCACACGTACGTGGTCGATTCGGTGCAGCAGATCGACCTGACCGCCGGTGGCAGTGCGACGAAGACGTTCTACGAGTACGAGAACCCGCAGAATCTTCCGTTGTGGCACTGGGACGGTGAGGACGGCCTGGTCCAGGCGAAGTACAAGTCGTGGGGTCAGTGGCGCGGCTACCCGTACGTGAAGACGAAGTTCGGTGAAGGCGCGAAGCAGCAGGTGATGAAGACCCTGTACTTCCGCGGCATGCACGGCGACAAGACGGCATCCGGCACCCGCACGGTCAACGTGGAAGGCCTCGAGGGTGGTCCGTTCCCGGACTACGAGCAGTTCGCCGGGTCGCCTCGTGAACAGCTCGTCTATCTGGACGGTGCGGTCAACGCCGGCACGGTGACGACGCCGTGGCGGTCGACGACGGCCGCCGCGAGCCGGACGATCAACAACGTCGTCACCGAGTCCCGGTACGCGGGCACCGAGAAGACCGCGACCCGGGCGTCGATCAGCAACAACCAGTGGCGCCGGTTCGAGACGGTGATCGAGAACGATCAGCGGGGTGTGCCGCTCAAGGTGAAGGACCTCGGCAACCCCGCCGACACCACCGACGACAAGTGCACGCTGCAGGAGTACCTGCCGAACACCGACCCGAACGTGTGGCTTCTGCACTCGGTGAAGCGGGTGCGGTCCTGGGCCGGTGACTGCTCGGCGAGTGCGCCGTCCGCGGCGGATCAGGTCATCTCCGACATGCGGTTCACGTATGACGACCTGGCGTACGGCGCAACGCCGACCACGGGCCTGGTCACGAAGATCGAGCGGATGAGCGCCTGGAACGGTGGCAACGTCCAGTTCCAGACCGTCGGCACGTACAAGCACGACGTCCACGGCCGCACGACCGAGTCGACCGACATCGCCGGACGGCTGTCGAAGACCGACTACTCGCCGGCGACGGGTGGCCCGCTGGTCGGGATGACGACGAAGAACCCGAAGCTGTGGGAGACCACGGTCACCATCGACCCCGCCCACGGCGAGGTGCTCACCGAGTCCGACATCAACACCCGCATCACCTCGGCGCAGTACGACGGGCTCGGCCGTCGCACGAAGGTGTGGTACGCCGACCGGCCGCAGGCCAGCAACCTGAACACGCCCAGCGTCGAATACCGGTACACCATCAGCAAAACCTCGGTGAACGCCGTCGAGACCCGCGCCCAGGACGCGAACGGCAACTACCAGTCGCTGTTCGACCTGTACGACGGGCTGCTGCGGCCCCGGCAGAAGCAGACCCAGGCGGTCGGTGGGGGCAGGATCATCGCCGACACCAACTTCTACGACTCGTTCGGCCGGGTGTGGAAGACCAACCAGGCCTACGACACCACCGGCACGGCCGGCACGACCCTGCACCAGCCGGCGGATCTCGACGTGCCGGCGCAGACCCGGGTCTCGTTCGACACGCTGGGCCGCACGACGGAGACCGCGCTGTACTCCGAGAACGTGCGCAAGTGGGGCACGCTCGTGAACTACTACGGCGACTACACGACGGTCACGCCGCCGCTGGGTGGGACCGCGGGTGCGACGTTCACCGACAACCGTGGGCAGACGACGAAGCTGCGTCAGTACCACGGTGGCACGCCGACCGGCACGTACGACGAGCTCAGCTACGGGTACGGCAAGACCGGCCAGCTGGAGAAGGTCACCGACGCGTCCGGCAACGTGTGGTCCTACGAGTACGACGACCTCGGCCGGCTGAAGAAGTCCGTGGATCCGGACAAGGGCGCGGTCGAGCTGACGTACAACGCCTGGGACGAGGTGGAGACCAGCAAGGACGCCGAGAACCGGATCCTGGCGTTCACCTACGACGACCTCGGCCGGCCGGAGACGACCCGCGACGGCAGCATCACCGGAGCGCTGCGGACGAAGACGGTCTACGACCTGCCCGCGAAGGGCCTGACGAAGTCGGTGTCCCGGTTCGTCGGCACCAACGAATACAAGACCGAACTCATCACCGCGGACACGTTGTACCGGCCGACCCAGACCCGGGTGACCATCCCGACCTCCGAGGGTCTGCTGGGCACGTCGTACTCGGTGCGCATGACGTACAAGGTCGACGGCAGCCCGAACACGGTGGTGCTGCCGACCACGGGCAACCTCGCCGGTGAGACGCTGACGTACGAGTACGACAGCACCTCTGCTCTGCCGAAGGCGCTGAGCACGAACTACGGCGACGTGACCCACTACGTCACCGACGCCACCTACACGGAGTTCGGCGAGTCGAGCTCGGTGATCCGGTCCACGGCGCTGACCGGTGCACCCTTCGTGCAGAGCAAGTCCGAGTACGACGACGTCACGCACCAGGTGAAGCGGCAGGCGGTCCTCAAGTCGGTCGGCTCCGCGTACGTCGCGGACGCGGAGTACAAGTACGACCCCGCCGGCAACCTGATCAAGATCGACGACAACCCGCTCAACGGGCAGCGCGACACGCAGTGCTTCGAGTACGACCACGTGCGCCGGCTCAAGCAGGCGTGGACCCCGCAGAGCGGCGACTGCTCCACCGCGCCCGCGTCCACGACGATGGGCGGTCCGGCACCGTACTGGCAGGAGTGGGACTTCGGTGCCGCCACCGACCCCAAGGGGCGGACGGGTTCGCGGCTGAAGGAGACCGACCACCTCACCCCGACCGGGTTGCAGACCACCGACTACACGTACCCGAACCAGGGCGTCGCCGGGACGCAGCCGCACCTGTTGAAGGGTTCCACGCTCAAGAACTCCACCGGGCAGGTCCTCAAGACCTCGACCTTCGAGTACGACAAGACGGGCAACACCGTCTCCCGGCCGGGTCCGAACGGGCAGCAGGACCTGCAGTGGGACGCCGAGGGGCACCTCACCTCAGTGACCGACCCGACCGGCACCACGTCGTACGTCTACGACGGGACCGGCAACCGGCTGCTGGCCAAGGACAGCACCGGCGCCACCCTGTACCTGGGCGGGATGGAGATCCGGCTCACCGGCGCCTCCCTGTCCGCCACCCGCTACTACATGTTCAACGGTCAGGTCGTGGGGCAGCGGACCGGCAGCGGCATCGCCTGGCTCTGCGGTGACCAGCAGGGCACCGGCACCGTCGCGATCAGCGCCGACGCCGCGCAGACCGTGACCCGCCGCCGCCAGACGCCGTACGGAGAAGCCCGTGGCGCCGCGGTGACGTGGCCGAACAAGAAGGGATTCGTCGGCGGCGACACCGACCCGACCGGCCTGGTGCATCTCGGCGCCCGCGAGTACGACCCGAACACCGGGCGGTTCATCTCCGTCGACCCGATCGTCGACTTCAACGACCCGCAACAGCTGCACGGCTACTCGTACTCGAACAACAACCCGACCACGTGGTCGGACCCGAGCGGCCTGAAGTCCGACGCCGGCGACTTCCTCCGCGGCCTGCTCAAGGGCATGTGGAACGCCATCAACATCCTCGCCATGTACCGCGGCCTCAAGAAGATGTTCCAGGACCCCAAGGGCGCCTGGAAGGCCATGGAGGGCGACGCGAAGAAGTGGGAGGAGAAGACCGGCAACTGGCTCATGGGCTGGGCCTGCGCACTCAGTGGGATCTGCGACCAGATCGCCTCGTGCATCGGCGGTGACGCCAGCGCTTACGAGTGCGGCGTGACCATCGGCGAGCTCGTGGTCGAGATGGCGATGTCGGCCCTGACCGGCGGCGCGGGCGGCGTGTCCGCCAAGGCTGCCGGCCTCGCCAAACGGTTGGCCGAGAAGTTCCACGTCAAGATCCCCGGCATCGATACCGGACCCTCACACCACGACCATCACGACGGCAACGGCGGCAGCAACGGCTCGCCACCCGACAACGACTCCGGCGTTCCAGGGTCCGACAAGAACACCGACAAGCCCAAGCGTGACGGGGACGGCACCGACGACTCGAAGGACCCGGAGAAGCCGGGCAAGACCGACGATGACTCGGGCGATTCGTGCAAGCACAGCTTCGACCCGGACACCAAGGTGCTCATGGCGGGCGGCACCGTCAAGGCCATCAAGGACGTCCGGATCGGCGACGAGGTCCTGGCGACCGACCCGGAGACCGGCGAAACCCGCGCTGAGGCCGTCGAGGTCACCCACCTCAACCTCGACAAGGAGTTCGCCACCCTCGATGTGGTGGACGGAGCGGGTGTCAAGGCCACCCTGGAGACGACCGCCAACCACCCGTTCTGGAACGAGTCGCTCGACCAGTGGCAGCGCGCGGGCGACCTGGCGTCGGGCGACCAGCTGGTCGCGCCGAACGGCTCCACGACCGTCGTCACCGGCTCCGTTGTGTGGACCGGCGCGAAGTACATGCACGACCTCACCGTCGCGCAGCTCCACACGTACTACGTGCTCGCCGGCAGCAAGCCGGTCCTCGTGCACAACTGCGGGGACGACGAGGATGAAGGCGCCGGCGACGGCGAGCCCGAGGAGTACCAGCCGCGGCACGCCTCGGACGAGGAGGCCGAACCGAACGACCACGTCGGCAAGCACCGCAAGTGGGAGATCGACAACGGCGTCCGGAGCCACCGTCCGCTCAACTGGTTCGACCGCTCGCTGGCCCACCGCAACGGCGTGAACACCGGCTACCAGGCGCAGAGCAACTTCACCGACCGGTTCGGCGCGTCGATCGGCCTGATCAAGGAGCCCTTCAGCGGGTACGTCCTGTGGGGCGGCCGGGGAGTCATGTTCGCGTATGGTTACGTGAAGGGCTATCGAGCGATCCGGCACCCGAAATAGCTGGGTAGGAGAGATGTCGTCCGTGGGACAGCATGTGTTCGTCGCTCAGGGCCTGTACCGGATCCTGGTCGGTGCCTGCCAGGTCGCGAAGAGCCGGCAGCAGGCAACGATCGGCGCTGACGACATCCAGGAAAGCATGCGGCGCAGGATCCCGAACTTCGTCCCGGGCAGGCTCGCCGGCGCCGGTCCCCTCGCGGACCGGCCCGGCGGCTGGGCCGGATTCGAGGTCGCCGCCACCCTCCGGCAGGCGCGCTGGGAGGCGTTCAGGTCGCCGGGCCGCCGGCGCCCCGGCGACGCCATCCACTGGGGCGACGACGTGCCGGCCGCCATCCGCCGCGCGATCGACCTGGCCCCGCCCGCCCGGCCCGCCGTCGGCACCGGCGACCTCGCCGCGGTGCTGTTCACCGGCTACTCCGCCCTGCCCGGCACCGGCGGTATCGCCTGGCCGAAGGACGACGACCGGCCGTTGCGTCCCTTGACCGACTATCTGCTGCACTGGCGGTATGTCACGCCCGACCCGCAGCCGCAGCAGAAACCCCCGGCCCGATGGGTGTCGGCCTACACGTCGCTGACCGCCGGCGCCGACGTCGTCCTGGCGAACCTGGAGCTCGAGGCGATCCGGCAGGCGGTGCGCCTCGGCCGCGACCGGGTGACGACCGCCGACCTGGTGCTCGCCGTCGCCGCCTTCGAGGACGAGCTGGCCGCCCGCCGGCTGCGACCCGTGCAGGCCCACCGCAGCCTCCTGACGGTCCGCGGCCTCACCTCGGCAGACGCCGCCCTGGCCGCGACCACCGCGACCGACACCGACGACCCCGCCGTCGCCGGGCCGGCCCGGCGCAGAGCCTGGCGCACCAACCCGAACAACCCACCCTGGTCCACCGCCGCGGCCGCCGCGGCGGACCAGGCCCGCACCACCGCCGCCGCGGCCGGCGTCCCGGCCGGCAGCGCCCAGCTGCTCAGCGCCGCCCTGACCGTCCCCGACAACGCCGCCGGGACCCTGCTGCGCGCCCTGCACACCGACCCGTCCGAGGTCCTGCGCGACGCCGCCTGACAGCGCCGGACAGGTCGCTGCGCGAACGCGCTCGTGTTTGGCGGAAAGGTGACAGTGGGCCCGGCCGCTTGACACCGGGTGTGATCGATTCCTGCGGTGCCTGTGACCTCGCCATCAGTGCGAACAACGGCCCGGAGACGGTCACGCACATTCGGGGCAGAGGGCCTCACCGGTGTGACCCCGGCCACTTTTCGGTGGTCTTCTTACCGACAATTCGCGCCGGAACAGCGCTTCTACCCTCGTGGCACCCGACCGGCGAGACGTGCTCCGACCCGGGGACCGGGACGCCACGCGCCGCCGGCGGCCCGTGTGATCCGAGCAGAAGGAAGTGAGCATGTCTGAGCAGACGTCGAAGAAGACCGACGGCGAGACGGACCGGCGCCCGCCGGTGCAGCCGGAGGCCCTGACCACCAGGACCAGCATCACCGCCGGGATCCGTATCGCCAACCACACCGAGGCGCTGACCGTCCGCAGCGCCGTCAAGGCCGGCGGGATCCGGATCCTGAACCACAGCACCGCCCTGACCGTCCGCACGGGGCTGCCGGCCGGCGGCTTCCACACCCAGCACAGCGAGGCGCTGACCGCCCGCAGCCAGGCGTAGGACCGAAGATCGCCGGCCGGGGCGGGCACCGTCCCGGCCGGCGCCGGGACGCCGGCCCGTGCCCCCAGCCCGTACCCCTGCCGGACCACAGCACGGAGACACGCCGGACCATGACGATCACGGACCCGCTCGACGAGGCGGTCGCACTGCACGACCGGGCGCTGTCCGCGATGGCCCTGCACCGGTTCCCGGAGACGGTGCTGCTGTGCCGGGCCGCGCTCGCCGCGTTCGAGGCGCACTGCGGTCCCGGGCATCCCGACGTCGCAAACGTACTGACGCTGCTGGCGACCGCCGAGGACGAGCTGGGCCGGCACACCGCTGCCGAGGAACACCACCGCCGGGCCGTCGGGGTCATGGAGGCGCTGCCGCACGGCGACGGCGACCTGCTGCGGCTGCTCGTCGCGGCCCGGGTCGGGCTGGCCGGCACGCTGCGGCGCCAGGCGCGGTACACCGAGGCCGAGCCGCTGCTGCTCGGCGCGCTGCACGCGGCGCAGGCGTCGCAGGCCTACGACGACGTCGCGCTCGCCTCCATCCACAACGAACTCGGAGTGCTCTACAAGTTCGCCGGGCGCCTCGCGGACGCCGAGCGGCATTACCAGCAGGTGGAGGCGGCCCTCACGGCCCGGCACGGTGCGGACCATCCGGCGCTCGCCGGCCTGTGCCACAACCTGGCCGGGCTGGAACACAGCCGGGGGCGGCCCGCGGAGGCCGAGTCGCGCGCGCGCCGCTCGCTGCGGCTGCACCGTCGCGCGTACCCGGCGGATCACCCCGCCGTGGTCGCCGACGCCGCGCACCTCGGCGTGATCCTGCACGCCGCGGGCAAACCGGCCGATGCCGAGCCGCTGCTGCGGGACGCGGTCGGATACTTCACCGACCGGTACGGCCCCGAGCACTACGACGTCGTCGTCAACCAGCACAACCTCGCGGCCGTCCTCGCCGCGCAGGGGCGGGTCGACGAGGCCGGCGCGCTCTACCGGCAGGCCCTCACCGGCAAACGCGCGACGCTGGGCCCGGACCATCCGGAGCTCGCGTTCACGCTCAACAACCTCGCGGTCCTCGTTGCCGACGCGGGGGACCTGCGGCACGCGACCGAACTGGCCACCGAGGCGCTGCGGATCCTCACCGCGGCGGTCGACGCCGAACATCCCGCCCGCCGCGCCGCCGAGACCAACCTCGCGTCGTTGCGACCTGCCGGGCGGGGCTGAGCATGCGAACGCGCAGGCTCCTGGCGCCCGAGGTGGTCCAGACCTCCACGATGGACTGCGGCCCGGCGACGCTGACCAGCCTGCTCGCCGGGTTCGGCATCCGGGCCGGCTATGCCCGCCTGCGCGACGCCTGCCAGACCGACGTCGACGGCACCTCGATCGACGCGCTGGAAGACGCGGCCGCGCAGCTCGGCCTGCAGGTCCAGCAGGTGATGCTGCCGGCCGACCATCTCGAGCTCGACGCCGCGGGCGCGCTGCCGGCGATCGTCGTCAGCCGCAACCCCGACGGTCTCACGCACTTCGTGGTCGTCTGGCGGCGGCACGGCGGGCTGCTGCAGATCATGGACCCGGCGGTCGGCCGCCGCTGGGTGCCCGCCGCGGCGTTCCGGCGCGACGAGCTGTACCTGCACGAGTTCGGCGTCCCGGCCGACGCGTTCGAGCGCTGGATCCGATCGGCCGCGTTCGGCGACCCCTTGCGGGCGCTGCTGTCGCGCGTACGCGTGCCCGGGACCGTCCTGGACGACTATGCGGCCCGGGACGGCTGGCAGCCGCTCGCCGCGCTGGACGCGGCCACCCGCCAGGCCGCGGCCACCGGCGTGCGCGGTGAGGCGGCGCTGCGGGCGCTCGCCGACGATCCGGCGTCGATCGCCGACGAGCACTGGTTCGCCCGCCCGGAGCCATCGCCGGAGCCATCGCCTGAGTCATCGCCATCGCCTGAGTCATCGCCTGAGTCATCGCCGGACCTGGAGCCGGAGCTGGACGAGACGGGCACGGTCACGATCCGCGGCGCGGTCCTTGTCGCCGTGCGCGGCCGGGCCGGCGACCCTCCAGACCCGGCCGCGCTTCCGCCGGACCTGCGTGCCGCGCTCGCCGGGCCGGACCCCGCACCGTCGCGCTTCCTGCGGGAGCGGCTGCGCGGCCTCGGTCGTCTCCGGCTCGTCGCGGTCGCCGCCGGTGCCGTCCTCGCGGCGGCCGGCGTCCTCGCCGAGGTGGTGCTCGTGCGCGCGCTGCTCTCCGCGGACCCGGGCCGGGTCGTGCCGGCGCTCGTCGCGCTCGCGGTGGCGCTGCTCGCGCTGGACGGCGTCGTGGCCGGCCAGGTCGCCGCCGCCGGCCGTCGCCTCGAACAGGGCCTGCGGACCGCGCTCGCCGGCCGCCTGCCGCGCCTGCCCGACCGGTACATCCGCAGCCGTCCCCTGTCCGACCTGGCCGAGCGGGCACACCGGCTGCACCGCCTGCGGGAGCTGCCGGCGCTCGTCGTCGACGCCGCCCGCACGGGCACCCTGCTGCTCCTGCTCCCGGTCGTCATCGGGCTCGTCGACCCGCGCAGCGCCCTGCCGGCCGCGTGCGCGGCGGTGCTCGGCACGCTCGCCGGCTGGCTGTTCCTGCCGGTGCAGGCGGAGCGCGACCTGCGGATGCGCAGCCACGTCGGGGCGATCGCCCGCTGCTACCTCGACGCGCTCACCGGCCTGACCGCGATCCGCGCGCACCGGGCCGAGGCGGTGGTGCAGGGCATGCACGAGCGGATGCTCGGCCCGTGGGCCGCGGCCGTCCGCGCCGTGCACCGCACCGCCGCCGCTGCGGACCTGGTCCAGGGCGCGATCGGGCTGGGCTGTGTCGCGTGGCTGCTGGCCGGGGCGACCAGCCGGGTCACCGACCCCGCCGCGCTGCTGCTCCTGGTGTACTGGGCGGCGGCGATCCCGGCCCTGGGCCAGCAGCTGGCGGTGCTGGCCCGACGGTTTCCCGGACTGCGCAGCGTCACCCTGCGCCTCGTCGAGCCCTTCGCGACGCCGGCCATCACCGAGCCGCCGGCCATCACCGAGCCGCCGGCCGCCGCCGAGCCGCCGGCCACTGCGGACCGTCCGCATCCCGGGGGTACACGGCTTCGGCTTCGCGATGTCGAGGTGGTCGCCGGCGGGCGGCCGATCCTGAGCGTGACGGACCTCGACGTGCCCGCGGGCGCGCAGATCGCCGTCGTCGGCCGGTCCGGCTCGGGCAAGTCAACGCTCGCCGGGCTGTTGCTCGGCTGGCATACCGCCGCGGCCGGGGTCGTGGAGGTCGACGGCGTCGCGCTCGACGCGGCCGCGCTGCGCCGGGTGACCGCATGGGTCGAGCCGGGCGTGACGCTGTGGAACGCCTCCCTCGCCGACAACCTCCGCTACGGCGGCGACCCGGTGGCGCCACTGTCCGGCGCGATCATCGACGCCGACCTCGGGCCGGTCGTCGACGCGCTCGACACAGGGCCCGGCTCGGGACGTGGTCCGGAGCTCGCTCCGGGGCCCGGCTCGGGACTCTTCAGAGTGCTCGGCGAGCGCGGCGGGCTGCTGTCCGGCGGCGAGGCGCAGCGGGTCCGGCTCGGTCGCGCCCGCAACCAGCCGGGCCGGCGGCTGGTCCTGCTCGACGAGCCGTTCCGCGGGCTGAGCCGGGACCGGCGCCGGCAGCTGCTGGCCCGGGCCCGCGGCTGGTGGCCGGGCGCGACCCTGCTGTTCATCACCCATGACGTCGCCGACACGCTGACCTTCCCGCGGGTCCTGGTGGTCGACGGTGGACGGATCGCCGAGGACGGCATCCCCTCGGCGCTCGCAGCCGATCCGGCGTCCCGGTTCCGCGCGTTGCTCGACGCGGAGAGCACCGTCGACGCGCGGTTCGCGGACCCGTCGTGGCGGCGCGTGCGGGTCGCCGGCGGCACCGTCGCGGTGGAGGTGGACGCGTGATCCGGGTGCTCGTGGTCGCGTTCGCGGTCTGCCACGCCGCGCAGTACGGGCTGTTCCTCGGCTCCTGGCTGGTGCTCGGCGGCGCCGCGCTGGACGGCGACGTCACCGGCCGTAGCATCGCGCTCTGGGCCGCCGCGCTCGCCGGGAGCCTGCTCTGCCGGGCGGCGGCGGTCCGGCTGCAGGGCGAGCTGGCGACGGTGATCGGCCGCCGGCTGCGCGGCCGGCTGCTGCGAGGCGCGCTGGCGCTCAACGAGTCCCACGTACGGCGTGAGGGCACCGGCCACCTCCTCGGCCGGGTCCTGGAGGCGGAGAGCCTGGAGGACCTCGCGGTCGGCGGCGCGCTGGCCGGGCTGGCCGGCGGGCTGGAGCTGGTGCTCGCCGGTGTGCTGCTCACCGCCGCGCTCGGGCCGGTCGCGGGTCTGCTGCTAGCCGCCTGGCTGGTGGTCGCCGCGGTGCTGCTGCGCCGGTACGAGCAGCGCCGCCGCCGGTGGAGCGCGGTCCGGCTGGCGCTGGGCAACACGCTCGCCGAGCAGGTCGCCGGGCACCGGACGCGGGCTGTGCAGCAGCCCGACGACCCGCCCGGCGACGGCACCCACGACCTGTACGCCACGCTGGCCCGCCGGATGGACCGCAGCTGGACGGCGCTCACCGCGCTGGTGCCGCGCGGCTGGGCGCTGACCGGCGTCGTGCTGCTCGCGGCGCGGGCCGCGCAGGGCGCGGACCGGGTGAGCGTGGCCGCCGCGGCGGGCGGCGTGCTGTTCACCTTCGGCGCGCTGGGCCGGCTGGTGGGCGGCCTGGCCGGGGTCGCCGACGCCAGATGCGCCTGGGACGCGCTGCGTCCGCTGCTGCCCAGCGGCTCCACAGAGGACGGTCCACTGTGTCCGGACGGGACGGACGGTGTCCCGCTGCTGGAGGCCGATGACGTCGGCTACACCTATCCCGGGCGTGAGCGGCCGGTCCTGCAACAGGTCACGCTGCGGGTCGACGCCGGCGATCGGATCCTGCTGGAAGGCGCGTCCGGCAGCGGCAAGTCGACCCTCGCCGGACTGCTCGGCGGGCAGCGCGTCCCGTCCAGCGGCGTCCTGCGCCTGCACGGCGCGACGCCGGCCGAGGTCGGCGCCGCCGGGTGGCGCGGCCGGGTCCTGACCGTCCCGCAGCCGGACCACAACCACCTGATGCTCGGCCCGCTCGCGCTCAACCTGCTCATCGGTCGCGGCTGGCCGGCCACGCCCGGCGACCTCGCCGACGCCGACGCGGTCTGCCGCGCCCTCGGCCTCGGCGACCTGCTCGACCGGATGCCGTCCGGGCTCGCGCAGATCGTCGGTGAGACCGGCTGGCAGCTGTCCCACGGCGAGCGGTCGCTGGTGTTCCTGGCCCGGGCGCTCCTGCAGGAGCCGGAGGTGCTGGTGCTCGACGAGACGTTCGGCGCGCTCGACCCGCACACCTTGGAGCGGGCGCTCGCGGTCGCCCGGGAACGCGCGAGGACGCTGCTGGTCATCCGCCAGTGAGCGGTGGTCAGCAGTTGAGGTCGAGGTCGAGGACGGCGACGTCGGTGGGGCCGACGAAGATGACGGTGCCCAGGAAGTCGTCGTCCTCGGTGTCGTCGGGGCGGCCGGTGATCGGCAGGTAGCCGGTGTACAGGACGTCCGGCGGGGTGCCTTGGCCGGCGGTGCGGGTCAGGAGAAGGTCGAGCAGGTCGCGGTACAGGTGCCGGGTGAGGTGGTTCTGCGGGACGTGCGGCCACTCCTCGACGCCGTCCCAGTCGTCGTCGAACAGGTCGCGCAATGAGCCGCGCACGATCGTGTACACGCCGAGGTCGAGCTCCTCGACGGTGACCGGGTGCAGGTGCGGCGGCTCGTCGGGTGGCTCCTCGCGGGTGCGGGTCCACCAGGAGGTGGCGTCGGCGACGGGGTCGGCGGTGTCGCGCGGGCCGATCCACACCCGGAACGTCACGGGGTTGTTGTTGTTCACCCACAGTTCGGCGCTCAGCAGCGTCAGCAGGCACGCGAGCCGGGTGCGCAGCGGACCGTCGGCGCCGTCGGCGGCGAGCACCGGCGGCGGCTCGGTCGTGGCCGCGGGGGACACGGTCAGGCGCAGCGTCCGGCCGTGCGACGGGTCGCGGTGCAGCAGGTGCAGGTCGTCGTGGCCGGTCGAGACGCGCAGCAGGTCGGTGTACGGCCCGGTCAGCCGCCCGGCGAGGTACTCCAGCAGCACGGCGGCCCGGTGGTCGGTCGCGGGGATCCGGGCGGCCAGCAGCGCGGCGACGTCGGCGGCCACGTCGGCCTCGGGGCGGGCGGAGTCGAACGGGCGGCCGGGGGCCGGCTGGACCAGGCTGATCAGGACCTCGGCCGCGACGGGCCCGGTGGGGAAGCCGCCGATGGCCGCGATCGACTCCAGCGCCGGCGGCTGCGGCCACTGCTCGGCGTCGCGGCTGGGCGCGGTGCCGGTGACGCACTCGCCGCGCCAGCCGGGCGTCGCCTCGCCGGTCCACGCGGCCAGCAGCCACACGGCGGCGATCGCCGACCACTGCGCCGACGTCGGCCACGGAGCGCCGTCCAGCGGCGGGGGCAGCGGTTGCCGGTGCCAGCTGTCCGTGTAGCTCCCCGTCTGCCTGCCAGCTTCGGTCACTTCGGCAGTCTAATGGCCACCAGGATCGTCAACGCTGAGTTGACGCAAACCGAATCGTCAACCTATGGTTGACGCATGACGACACCTGAACCCGCCACCAGCCAGATCCGGCTCGACGACCTGATCGAGGCCATCAAGAAGACGCACCCCGAGGCCCTCGACCAGCTCACCAGCGCGGTGCTGGCCGCCGACCACCTCGGCGACGTGGCGGACCACCTGATCGGGCACTTCGTGGACCAGGCCCGCCGCTCCGGCGCCTCCTGGACGGACATCGGCCGCAGCATGGGCGTCACCAAGCAGGCGGCCCAGAAGCGGTTCGTCGCCAAGGGCGAGGCGCCCGACCTCGACGCCAGCCAGGGCTTCAGCCGCTTCACCGACCGGGCCCGGAAGGTCGTCGTCGCGTCGCAGGAGGAGGCCCGTGCCAGAGGCAACGACCACATCAGCGTGGGGCACCTGCTGCTCGGCCTGGTCGCCGACCCGACCGCGCTCGGCGCCCAGACGATCGTCGCCCAGGGCGTGTCGCTGGACGCCGTCCGGGAGACCGCCGTCGCGACCCTGCCGCCGGCCGCCGACGCCGTGCCCGCGCTCATCCCGTTCGACGCGCACGCCAAGAAGGGCCTGGAGCTGACCTTCCGGGAGGCCCTGCGGATGAACCACAACCACGTGGGCACCGAGCACATCCTGCTCGCGCTGCTCGAGCTCGAGGACGGCACGGGCGTCCTCGCCGGCCTGGGCGTCGACAAGGCCGCGGCGGAAGCGTCCATCGCGGCCGCGTAGGACCGTCGGTCCATCGCGGCCGCATGGGACGGGTCAGGCCTCGATGAACTGGTAGTCGGCGGCGATCCGGCCGTCGGGGGAGAGGACGAGGATCTCCAGGCCGACGCCGGCGGGGGCGCCCCCGCCGGTGGGCACCATCTCCCAGTGGAACTTGACCACGTCGTGGAGGCGGTCGGCGTCGCCCCGGGCGCGGAAGACGTAGCCACCGGGCGCGACGAACTCCTCGTACGCGCGAGACACCCGCGACTCGAGCGCGTCATGGCCGCGGGCCTCCAGCGCGAGCCGGCCGAAGCCGAGACCGGCGGCCGCCTGGCGCATCTCCAGCGGCGGCTGCAGGACGTGCACGGCGTCGCCGGTCCACAGGTCACACACGGCGGCGCGGCGGCGGGCCGGGTCGGGCTCGCCCCACACGGCGACGTAACGGTCGATGAGCTGCTGCAGATCGTGATCGGACATGCGCCGAACTGTGCTGCGTCCACCGCCTACCGGCAATTCCCCGCAGGGAATCGTCAGGCGGCCGGCGAACCGGTAGACAGAAGGCATGATCGCCGAAGCGTTGCGGACGTGGCGGACCCGGCGGCGGGTCAGCCAGCTGGAGCTGGCGGCACGGGCCGGGACCACCCAGCGGCACGTCAGCTTCATCGAGAGCGGGCGGTCGGCACCCGGACGCTCGATGATCATCCGGCTGGCGGAGTCCCTGGAGGTGCCGATCCGGGAGCGCAACGAGCTGCTGCTCGCCGCGGGGTTCGCGCCCGCGTACCCGCACGGCGACCTCGACGGGCCCGAGCTCAGGTCGGTCCGGACGGCGCTCGAACGGGTGCTGCACGGGCACCTGCCGTACCCGGCGGTCGTCGTGGACCGGCACGGCGACCTCGTCGCCGCCAACGCCGGATTCGACGCCATCACCCGCGGCGTCACCCCGTCGCTGCGGGCGGCGCCAGTGTCAGTACCGCGGATCCTCCTGCACCCGGAAGGGCTCGCGCCACGGATCGTGAACCTGGCCCAGTGGGCGTGGCACGTCATCGACCGGGTCGGGGCGGAGAGCGAACGCAACCCGAGCGACCGGCTCGCCCGCCTCGCCGAAGAGCTCGCCGGGTACGCGCCGCCACGGCAGGTGCCGCAGGACCACCTCGGGTTCGCGGTGCCGCTACGGCTGCGAGCGGCCGGTCACGAGCTGCGGCTCGTCACCACCCTCACCCACTTCGGCACCGCGACCGACGTGACCGTGGCGGAGCTGCGGCTGGAAGCGTTCCTGCCGGCCGACGACGCGACCGCCGCCGCACTCAACGACCTGGTGGACGCGAGATAGGGCAGCCGTCAGGGGCGCCAGCCCGGCAGCCGCCGCGCGGACTGGGCCGGCCCGTGATCCTCGGGACCGGTCACCCCGGCCGCCGCTCTGGCGGGGAGGGCGCGGACGAACGCGATCGTCATGACGAAGACGACCAGGCTGATGCCCAGCATGGTGGCGCCCCCGCCGAGCACGGTGGACATGTCGGGGCGCGGCCGGTCGGCCCGCTGCACGTTCGAGCACGGCTGCCAGCGCGAGTAGTGCACCTCGGTGGCATCGCCGACCTCGACCCGCCGGTCGTCCGGAAACAGCCGGGCGGTCGTCTCACAACGGGTGCCGTCGGGCAGCACGAAGACCGACGTGTACTGCCACTGCAGTTGATCGGTGTTCGACCATGCGGCGTCGTCGATCGCGGCGAACTCACTCGGGAGGGTCGGGTACCGGTCGACCCGCTGGACGGTCGCGATGGCCTCGCCGCCGTGGGTGTCCTCCCACGTCAGCCACAGGCCCAGCCCGACCAGGACGGTCGCGAACGTGATCCAGACACCGAAGAACCAGAGCACACCGCGCAACGACCGTGGACCGCGATAGAACCTCATGCCGTCTCCCCCGCAGAGCATCACCCCAGATATATAGATTAGTTGCGTCAGGCGAGTTGGTCGAGGTAGGTGAGCACGGCCATGACGCGGCGGTTGTCGTCGCCGGACGGGGGGAGGCCGAGCTTGCTGAAGATGTTGTTGATGTGCTTGCTGACGGCCTTCTCCGTCACGAACAGCCGGCCGGCGATCGCCGCGTTGGAGCGGCCCTCCGCCATCAGGGCAAGGACCTCGCGTTCGCGGGCGGTGAGCGTGTCGGCGATCCGGTCGGCGGGGCGGCGGGCCAGCAACAGCGCGATCACCTCCGGGTCCATGACGGTGCCGCCCTCCGCGACGCGGCGGACCCCGTCGATGAACTGGCCCACGTTGGAGACCCGGTCCTTCAGCAGGTAGCCGACGCCGCCGGCGCCCGAAGCGAGCAGCTCCCGCGCGTACAGCTGCTCGACGTGCTGCGAGAGCACGAGGATCGGCATCCCGGGGACCTCGGCGCGGGCCGCGATCGAGGCCTGCAGCCCCTCGTCGGTGAAGGTGGGCGGCAGCCGCACGTCGACGACCGCCACGTCGGGGCGGTGGGTGAGCAGCGCGGGCAGCAGCGACGGACCGTTGTCGACGGCCGCGACGACCTCGAAGTCGAACGCCTGCAGGATGTGGATCAGTCCGTCGCGGAGGAGGGCGAGGTCCTCGGCGATGACAACTCGCACGGCAGCTCCATCGTCACGGTGGTGGGTCCGCCGGGCGGACTGGCCACGGACATGGTGCCATCAAACGCGGCGAGGCGTCGCTCGATCCCCCTCAGCCCGCTGCCGGCGGCAGGGTCGGCGCCGCCCCGGCCGTCGTCGCTGACCTCGATGAGGATGCGGTCGCGCCGGTACGACAGGCGGATCCGCGCGCCGGACGCGCCGCTGTGCTTCGCGATGTTCGTCAGGGCCTCGGCGACCGCGAAGTAGGCCGCCGACTCCACCGGCGGCGGTGGGCGGCCCGGCAGGTCGACGTCGGCGTCGACGGGCAGCGGCGCGCTGATCGCGAGCGCGCGGACGGCGCCGTCGAGGCCGCGCTCGGCGAGGACCGGCGGGTGGATGCCGCGGACCAGGTCGCGCAGCTCCGCCAGGGCGAGGCCGCTGTGCTCGCGGGCCTGCGCCATGAGCCGCATCGCCGCCTCCGGGTCACGGGCCATCAGCTCCTCGGCGAGGCCGAGCTTCATGCTGACCGCGACGAGCCGCGCCTGCGCGCCGTCGTGCAGGTCCCGCTCGATCCGCCGCAGCTCGGTCGCCTGCGCGTCGACGGTGTCGGTGCGGGTCTGGGTGAGCCGGTCGACCCGCTGGGCGAGCGCGGCTGCCCGCGTCGGCGCCAGGAACCACTGGGTGAACTGCGCGTACCAGCGCAGCGTGTACGGGGTGAGCGTCAGCCCGGCGGCCAGGATGCCGACCCCCTGCGGCCAGCTCGCCAGCGCCTTCGCGAGGTTGTCCATGGGCCAGAAGACGCCGTAGCCGTACCAGTCCATCACGAAGTACAGCAGCACCGGCACGCCGAGCACGCCCTCGACGCCGCTGGCGATCAGGGCCGGCGGGGTGATCAGCAGCAGCCCCACCACCTGCACGGACAACACCAGCCACAGCAGGTCCCGCCAGGTCGCGGGGTCCGTCACCACCCAGCGGTACAGGCGCCACAGGCCGGCGTCGGCGGGGCGCTGCCGGTACGGACGCGGAATCACGACACCGGTCCACTCCGTCAGCAGCCGGCGGTGCAGGTCGGTGACGGCGCGGACGCCGACCGCGACGAGCGGCACGAGGAAGATGCCGACGCCGGCGACCGTGAGCACGACCGACACGACGAAGAGCACGAGCAGGGCGATGTTCGTGGACAGCGTGCCGATCGCCAGCAGGATGCTGCGCAATCCCGCCAGCAGTCCGCGTTTGACGCGATCGGATGCAGGCACGGTCCCATTCTCGCCCACGCGCCCGGCGGTGGCGGTGGTGCTATCACCACCACGGTTCGGGACGTGCCACTCCTGCCCGCGCGGCGCGCGGTGCGTTGGATCGAAGGCATCGCCACTCCAGGGAGGAACCCGCGATGTCCACGCTGTCCAGGCTGCCGTCCGGCCGCCGTACGAAACTGCTCATGCTGGCGCTCTGGGTCGTCATCGCGTCGGTGCTGGGCCCGCTCGCGCTGAAGCTCACCGACGTGCAGGACAACGACTCGCTCGGCTCGCTGCCCGCGTCCGCGGAGGCCAGCCGCGCCGCCGCCCTCGCCGAGGCCGCGTTCCCCGAGCCGGACACGCTCGTCGCCGTCGCCGTGTACGTCCGCGAGTCCGGGCTCACCGACGCCGACCGGGCGAAGGTGGCCGGGGACCGGGCCGCGTTCGCCGCGCACGCCGCCGGTGGGACGGTGCCGGAGCCGGTGCCCGCCGCGGACGGCAAGGCGCTGCTGCTGTCGTTCGCGCTCGCCGGTACCGACGAGGAGCAGACGGCCGCGGTCGCCCCGGTGAAGGACCGTCTCGCCGCGCAGCGCCCGGACGGGCTGCAGGTCGCGTTGACCGGATCCGCCGGTGCGGAGGACGACTTCGCCGACGCGTTCGAAGGCGTCGACATCACCCTCCTGCTCGCCACGGTCGGCGCGGTCGCGTTGCTGCTCCTGCTCACGTACCGCAGCCCGGTGCTGTGGCTGATCCCGCTGCTGACCGCGGCGGTCGCCAGCCAGGTCGCCGGCGGCGTCGTCTACCTGCTCGCCAAGCACGCCGGGCTCGCCGTCGACCTGCAGAGCCAGAACATCATGACGATCCTCGCCATCGGCGTCGGCGTCGACTACGCGCTGCTCATCATCGCCCGGTACCGCGAGGAACTCCGCCGGCACGAGAACCGGCACGAGGCGATGGCGATCGCGTTGCGCCGGTCCTTCCCGGCGATCTGCGCGTCGGCGGCGACGGTCGCGATCGGCCTGCTGTGCCTGCTCGCCGCCGACCTGCCCGCCACGCACGGCCTCGGACCGGTGGGTGCCGTCGCGGTCGTCGCGACCCTGTGCGCGATGACGACCCTGCTGCCGGCGGTGCTGGTGCTGTTCGGCCGGTGGGTGTTCTGGCCGTTCGTCCCGCGGTACACGCCGGGGATCGCGAACCAGGACGTCGCCGCCGACCACGGGGTCTGGGCGCGGATCGCCCGGGTCGTCGGCGCCCGCCCCCGCACGGTCTGGCTCGCGACCGCGGCGGTGCTGGCCGCGCTGACGTTCGGCGTCACGAACCTGAGCATCGGCCTGCCCGGCGCGGAGATCTTCACCAAGGAGGTCGGCTCGATCACCGGGCAGCGGCTCATCGAACGGCACTACCCCGGCGGCACCCTCGCACCCGCCGTCGTCCTCGCCACGGCCGCTTCCGAAGCGCCCGTGCTGGAGGCGGCCCGCGCCGTCGACGGCGTCGCGACCGTCGGCGCGCCGGTGCGCTCGGCGGACGGGCGCTGGGTGCGCATCGAGGCGACGTTCACCGCCGAACCGACCAGCGACGTCGCGTTGGCGTCCTTGGAGCGGCTGCGGGCCGCCGTGCGGGGGGTTCCTGGCTCGGAGGCGATCGTCGGCGGCGACACCGCGTTCGAGGCCGACGGCGACGCCGTCACCAGCCGCGACAACCTCGTCGTCATCCCGCTCGTCCTCGCCGTCATCCTGCTGGTCCTGATGTTCCTGCTCCGCGCCGTCGTGGCACCGCTGGTGCTGCTGGCGAGCGTCGTGCTGTCCTACGCGGCGGCGCTCGGCGCGGCGGGCTTCATCCTCGACGCGATGGGCCACCCGCGGCTGTGGAGCGCGGTGCCGCTGCAGACGTTCCTGTTCATCGTGGCCCTCGGCGTCGACTACACCATCTTCCTGATGACCCGGGCCCGCGAGGAGACCGCCCAGCTCGGCCACCGCGCGGGCGTCCTGCACGCCCTGACGGTCACCGGCGGCGTCATCACCAGCGCCGGCGTGGTCCTCGCCGCCACGTTCGCGGCCCTGACCATCCTGCCGATGGTGCCCTCGGCCCAGATCGGCGTCATCGTCACCGCCGGCGTCCTCATCGACACGCTGCTGGTGCGCAGCCTGCTCGTGCCCGCCCTGACCCTCCACATCGGACGCTCCGCCTGGTGGCCCGGCCGCCTGTCCCGCACCGGCTCCCACCCTCCGGCCCACGCCGACCAGCCGGCCGTGCCGGTGCACTGACCGCTCCTCGCCCTTGTCCGCCCGGGCTGCCACGGGGCAGCCCGGGCACCTCCATGCCGCCGCATCGGAGAGACTGTCACCGTGTTGAATGACCTCGACCTCATTACGGCGGCTTTCGTCGGTACTCCGCTGGCCGGGCTGCCGGTCGGGCACGGCCCGTCGGGCACCGTCATCGTCGCGGACGTCGACCCTGACCGGCTGCACGAGGGGTGGCGGGCGGCCGAGGCGCTGGTGCCGGTCACCGGGCGCCGGCCGGTCCTGGTCACCGACGACTTCGACGATTCGATGCGCATGCTGTCCGAGAGTGAGCCGGGTCCGTCGGAGCCGGAGCTGCGCGCGTTCGCCGAGGCGGCCCGGGCGTCCGAGCCGTGGCTGGCGTACCGCCACTACGGCGAGGACGACGAAGTCGTTGAGGGCGAGCTCGAGTACTACGCGCGGAGCATCGCCGGCGTCGACCTGACGGGCCTGGTGTCGGACGTGGCGCTGCCGGTGCCGCGGCAGGCGCTGGAGCGGGCGCTGTACGACAGGGTGCTCGCCGACCCCGACCTGCACGCCCGGGTGCTGGACAGCGTGCGGTTCGTGACGCAGACCGGCTACTGGTACACGCCCGACAGCGTCCTGCTCATGCTGCTGCCCACCGGCGACGTCCGCAGCTCGGCGTACTGGGTCGACTTCTACGGGGCGGAGACCCGGGAGTACCAGTACAAGCTGGCCGAGCTCCTCGCGCAGTGGCAGGACCGGTGGGATGCCCGGCTGGTCGCGTCGTGGGGCACCATGCTGCAGTTCCAGGTGGGTCGCCGCCCGGCCGCGGGTGACGAGGCGTGGACCGCGGCCGGTCAGCTCAAGGGGCTCGCCGGCAACCTCGACCTGAGCCGGTGGGAGGTCGCCGTCGCCCTGACCGCCGGCGACGCGTGGTTCGTGCACAACCGACCCTGACGCGTTCGCCGTCGGGTTGCATCCAGAAGATGTACCAGCTACCGCCGCACATGGTTGGCTGCAAAAACCAGTCGACGTTCCAGGCCCGTCGTGTGACGCTGCCCAGATGATCGACGGTCTGACGCATCGGCCGCTCCGTCCATGAAGTCGTTTCCGGCGTCGGTACGGCCCGCGGGTGGGCTGCTGCGGACGCGGAACTTCGCCCTGCTGTGGACCGGGCAGTCGACCAGCGCGGTCGGCTCCGCGATGACGACGGTGGCGCTCCCGCTGGTGGCCGTCACGACCCTGCAGGCCGGTCCGGCCATGGTCGCCCTGCTCACGGCCGCCACCTGGCTGCCATGGCTGCTGATCGGTCTGCCGGTCGGCGTCTGGGTCGACCGGTGGCCGCGCCGGCGTACCCTGCTGATCGCCGACGTCGCCTCCGCGGCGGTGCTCGCGGCCGTCCCGATCGCGGCCTGGACCGATGTACTGACCATGCCCGTCCTGCTGGTGGCCGCGCTGCTCGCCGGGACCGCCGGGGTCTTCGCCAACGTGGCGTTCAACGCCTTCCTGCCCCATCTCGTCGGCGCGGACGACCTCATGGAGGGCAACGCCAAGCTGCAGACCAGCGCGTCGGTCGCCCTCGTCGCCGGACCTGGCCTCGGCGGCCTGCTGGCCCAGGCGGCCGGCCCGGTCAGCGGCATCCTCATCGACGCCGGCACCTTCCTGGTGTCGGCGGCCTGCCTGCTCGGCCTACGCCCCGACCCGGAGCCGGGCCCCGCCGCGGGCGACCGCCCGGGCATGCTGCGCCAGATCGCCGACGGCATCGGCTTCATCATGCGGGGACGCCTCCTGCAGGCCATGCTGGTGGTCGCGGCGGTGACCAACTTCGCGATGCTGGGCATCACCGCGCTGCGCGTCGTCTTCCTGGTCCGCGCCGAAGGCACTCCACCGGGGACCGCGGGCCTCGTGATCGGCGTCGGCAGCCTCGGCGCCATCCTCGGCGCCGCCCTCGCCTCCCGCGCGTCCCGCCGCTTCGGCAGCGCCCGCACCTACCTGCTGGCGAACCTTGCGGCCGCCCCCTTCGTCCTGCTGCTGCCGCTCGGCGGCCACGGCTGGCGCCTGGCACTGTTCACGGCGGGCTCCTTCATCGCCCTCGCCGGAGCCACGATGTCCAACGTGATGACCATGACCTTCCGCGGCAGCTTCGTCCCCGCACACCTGCTCGGCCGGGTCACCGCGGCCTCCCGCATCTTCGTCTTCGGCACCGTCCCACTCGGCGCGGCGACCGCCGGCCTGCTGGCCTCGACACTCGGCATCCGCCCCGCCATGTGGGCGCTCGCCGCCCTGTACGTCATCGCCCCGCTGCCCCTGCTCACCACCGAGACCCGCACCCTGCGCGACTTCCCGACCCAGACCCCTGTCCCGTGACCCACCACCGCCCGCGGACCCGGCTTCAGGCCGCACCGGCGTGCCGAACGTCCGGGACGCACACGGCACCGGCGCCCGGATGCGGGCGGTCGCCGCGCTGCTGGCGAAGCGGAAGTTGGTGAGTGATACGCCGGGGCGCTGTTCGCCGCCCGTCGGGTCGGTGCCATCGGTCTCGGGTGCAAGCGCGGGCGGGACCGGCGGAAACACCTCGCTACCCCGGACGCGCCCGTCGTTTCCACCCTCGTGACTCTGCGTCGGGCACTGTTGAACCGGGTTCACAGCGGCGTTTCCCCTGCTCAGCCAAGTTGATCCATACAGAGTGACGCGTTTCGGGTCGGACGACATGGCGGCGTTCGTCGTTGAGGTCGATCTCCTGATGGCGCTCGCGAGGCCCGGCCCGGAGCACCGCGGACTGATGCACCTGCCGGATGCCAATGACGCCTCCCGCCCGTACGAGTTCATCGCTCGGGCAATCCGCGAACACATGGGCACGATTGAATGCGTGCGGTGAGCGCCTCCCGTGATGTGCGTCACCCCGGCGGGCACGCAATGCTGGCTGGCTGAGCGTTCGGTCTGCGGAGGTCGTAGCGGTGCGTGATCTTGCGGTGAATACTCTGTCGGAAAACGTCGTTCGATCCTTAGCCTTCCTCTTGCTCGATGTCCTGAACGGGGAGGCATGTCGTGGTTGCTCGCACGTGGATCGGTCGGCGGGTGACCGCGGTCGCAGCGGCAGGCATGCTGGTCGCTGCTGTGTTTGTGGCGCTGCCGGCACAAGCGGCGCCGGCGCCGGTCAAGCCGGACGTGCCGTCACAGAAGTCGGCGACGGTCTCAACGCTGCCCACGAAGTCGAAGGCGATGTCAGCGACGGAGACCGCTGCCGGATGGTCGCCGCGCCCGGTGACCTGGCCGGCGGCGGGGTCGTCGGAGGTGGATATCTCCGTGCCGGCGGCCGGCGCTCGGACCAGAGCGGGGAGTTCGCCTGTACGGGCAGGTCGTTCGGCGCAGGCGAAGACCACTGGCACCGGCCCGTCAAGGTTGAAGGTCGAGGTGTTCGACCGGGCAGCGGCAGCGGCCGTCGGCGTGGCGGGTGTGGTGCTGCGCATGTCGTGGGCGGATGACGTGTCCGCGGTCGGGTCGGCGTCGGTGGAGTTCGACTATTCCGGGTTCCGGGATGCGTACGGCGGCGACTGGTCCGCGCGGCTGAGCTTGGTGCAACTTCCGGAGTGTGCGGTGAGCACGCCGCAGATGAAGGCGTGCCAACTAGGCACTGCATTGGCCACCCGCAACGACACTGTGACCGGTCGGCTGACGGCGGACATCTCGGTGGGGGCACAGGTTGCGTCGAAGGCGGATCTGGCTGAGGCGTCGCGGTCGGGGACCTCGGTGGCATCGTCGCCGACGGTGCTCGCGGTGACGGCGTTGTCCTCGTCGGCGGACGGCCCGGACTATTCGCACACGCCGCTGGCGGCGTCGGCGTCGTGGCAGGCGGGCACGCAGTCCGGTGAGTTCTCCTGGACGTACCCGCTAGCAGCGCCGCCAGCGCTGGGTGGGCCTGTGCCGGATGTGTCGTTGGGGTATTCGTCGAGCGCTGTTGACGGTCGGACGAATGCGAGTGGGGCGCAGACGTCGTGGGTGGGTGAGGGTTGGGGTTACGAGCCTGGGTACATCGAGCGGTCGTTCCGGTCGTGTGTGGATGACTACAACAACCGGATCGATGTGTCGTCGGGTTGGTCGGGGTATGGCAAGATGTTGCCGACGTTGGACTATGACGGTGACGGCAAGGTCGACGCGTTGGCGGTGGCCGGGGCGGACATGTGGTTCTGGCGGAACACGTCGCATGCGGGTGCGGCGACGGCGGCGGCGCAGTTCGTGAGCAGCGGCTGGAGTTCGGTCGACTCGTTCATGGCTGGGGATTTCGACGCTGACGGCAAGGTGGATCTGGTCGGTCGGGCTGGTGGCAGTCTGTACATCTGGCGGGGGACGAGCACGCCGGGGACGTTCTCGACGGCGGCGCCAGTGGTGTGGTCGGGTTGGTCGGGGTACAGCACGTTCCTGCCGATGGCGGACTACGACAACGACGGCAAGGTCGACATTCTGGCGGTCAACTCGTCGGGGCAGATGTGGTTCCACAAGAACACATCGACGCCGGGGACCTTTTCGGTGTCGTCGTCGCTGTTGAGTGCCGGGTGGGGGTCCGTCAACTCGTTCATGGAGGGCGACTTCGACGGCAACGGCAAGCGTGACATTCTCGGCCGGTCCGGCGACGCGTTGTACCTGTGGCCCGGCAACGGCGCGGCGGGCACGCTGAGCCTCGGGGCGGCGACGGTCTGGGGGACGGGCTGGGCGATCTGGGGCACGTTCCTGCCGTTGAAGGACTACGACGGTGACGGCAAGCCGGACATCATGACGGTCTACGGCTCCGACATGTACTTCCACAAGAACACCTCGACGCCCGGTGCGCCGTCGAAGGCCGCGAGCGTGTTCAACAGCAACGTCTGGTACTCCGTCAACCTGCTCACGGCGGGTGACTTCGACGGCGACGGTGCCACGGACATCATTGGCCGTGAAGGGGACACGCTGCGGGCGTGGCTGAACACGAGCAAGACTGCGGCGAGCTACGCACCGTTCTACTCCAATGCCACCTCGGACTCGTGCTGGCGGTCGCAGAACGCCACCGTCATGTTCGGCAGCCATTCCGGCGACCTGGTCCTGGACGACGCGACCGGCAAGTGGCGGCTGGCTAGAGACCTTTCGGGGTCAGGGTTTGGGTTGCTCCTTCTTTGTGGGTGATCGCTTTGGCCTGTGGCGGCGGTGTGCTGGGGGTATGCGGTACGGCGATGGTGGTGGTCTGAACTCGGCTGCGCGGGAGCGGCGGGAGTTGGTGCGTCGTCGGGCCGGGGAGCTGTTCGCGGAGGGCGTCACGGCGTTGGGCGTGGCTGCTGCGTTGGAGGTCTCGGCGAACAGCGCGT
>NZ_BAAAQD010000002.1:0-109425 GCF_039531485.1 Dactylosporangium maewongense
CGACCCAACCGGATCCTGGGCGACAAGGCGTACTCCATCAAGGCGATCCGCACCGACCTGCGTCGCCGCCGGATCGCCGCCACCACCCCTGAACGCGTCGACCAGCAGGCCAACCGCCGCAAACGCGGCGCCGCGGGCGGCCGGCCACCCGCGTTCGACACCGAACGGTACAAGGAACGCAACACCGTCGAACGCGCGGTCAGCAAACTCAAACAGTTCCGCGCCGCCGCCACCCGCTACGACAAACGTGCCTTCATGTACCTGGCCGCCATCGACGTCGCCATCATCAAAATCTGGCTCCGCGACCTCACCACCAGAGATCCAAGAGACACGACCTAGCCTGGCGCTCGCCTAGCCGTCTCGTCTCGGCCCGCCGTTCCGGGCGCAGAGCTAGGCGCGGTGCAGCTCGATGACCGAGATGTCCGGTGGGGCGCCGAAGCGGACCGGGGGGCCCCAGAAGCCGGCGCCGCGGGTGACGTAGACCTGGGTGCCGTCGACGGTGCCGAGGCCGGACACCACGGGGGCCTCCAGGCCCACCAGCAGGTTGAAGGGCACCATCTGGCCGCCGTGGGTGTGGCCCGACAGCTGCAGGTCGACGCCGTGCTTGGCGGCGTCGTGGGCCTGGACCGGCTGGTGGGCGAGCAGCACGACCGGGCGCGAGGCGTCGCGGCCGTCGAGGGCCTTCGCGAAGTCCGGCCCGTCGCCCACGTCGGAGCCCGTCACGTCGTTGACGCCGGCGAGGTCGAGGCCCTGGATGTCGAGGCGCTCGTTGCGCAGCACGCGCACGCCGAGCGAGTTCACCTCGTCGATCCACTCCTGGTAGCCGGAGAAATACTCGTGGTTGCCGGTGACGAAGAAGCTGCCCTGCCGCGACCGCAGGTCCTGCAGCGGCTCCGCCGCGGGGCCCAGCTCGGCCACCGAACCGTCGACCAGGTCCCCCACGATCGCGACGACGTCCGCGTCGACCGAGTTGATGATGCGGACGATCCGCTCGGTGTGCGAGCGGCCCAGCAGCGGGCCGAGGTGGATGTCGGATACCAGGGCGATCTTGAAGCCGGACATGCTCGCCGGCAGCTTCGCCAGCTGGATCGGGACGCGCTTCAGCTGCGGCGCGCTCTTCGCCTGCCACGTGCCGATGCCCACCGCGCCCACGGACAGCACCCCGGCCGTCGCGGCCAGGGACCGCCCGAGCAGCAGCCGCCGTGAGGGGTCGTGCCTGCTGTCCACAGCCTCCGGCAGCGGCTCCGCCGCCGACCGCTCGTCCACGACCTCGGCGAGCTCGCCGTTGTCCACAGCCTGTGCCGGCCCGGCGGCGGCGCCGATATCCACAGCCCGCCCGCCCGCGTCCACAGTCTCCTGCACAGGTCGGGGACTTCTGTCCACAGGCCCGGCAGTGGTTTCCACAGAGTTATCCACAGGGCGGCGGCGGGTCCACGGGCGCAGGGCGAGCCGGGGCAGCTCCAGCAGCGCGAGCGTCACCAGCAGGTAGAACATCAGGGCCAGCCACAGGAATCCGGGCCACGCCAGGATCGGTTGCTGCTTCAGCGGCAGCACCCGCGAGCCGACCAGCGTCACCGGGATCAGGATCCCGAGCAGCACCACCACCAGCGTGCCGATCCTGCGGCCGCGGCGGGTGGTGAAGACGTCCTTGACCAGGCGCTTCCACAGATACCAGTGGATGCCGAAGACGATGAGCAGCACGACCACCAGGAACAGTGCGATGAACAACACGTGTCAGCCGCCCGCGAACGGTGGAAGGACGTCGACCGTCGCCGTCGACGGCAGGGCCGCTTCGCGGTCCCGCCAGGACGTGCCGTCGACGAGGAACGAACAGGCCGTGAGCACCGACGCCAGCCTGGGCCGGTCGTGGGTGAGCACGGCCATGAGCTCGCCGAGCGTCGCCGCCTCGACCTTCTCCTCGGGCACGCCGGCGGCCGCGCGGGCCCCGGCGAAGTAACGCACGAGCAGCACCGCGGTCATCCCCCGATCGCTGACATGGGACGGGCGGGCTGCAGGAACGTCGGGTCGTCGATGCCGTGCCCGGCCGGCTTCGCCCACATCGCCTTGCGCCACAGGTCGGCGAGCTCGCCGTCGGTGGCGCCGCCACGCATCGCGCCGCGCAGGTCGGTCTCCTCCTGGCTGAACAGGCACGAGCGCACCGAGCCGTCGGCGGTCAGGCGGGTGCGGTCGCAGGCGCCGCAGAACGGGCGCGACACGCTCGCGATCACACCGACCCGCGCGGGTCCGCCGCCGACGGCGGTGTGCCCCTCGACCAGCCAGGTCTCGGCGGGAGCGCCGCCGCGCAGGACGGGGTCGGGCCGCAGGTCGAACGACTCCCGCAGCCGGGCGAGGATCTCCTCGCCGGTCACCATCTCCTCGCGCCGCCAGGTGTGCCCGGCGTCCAGCGGCATCTGCTCGATGAACCGCAGCTCATAGCCGCGGTCGAGGGCGAACCGCAGCAGCGGCACCGCCTCGTCGTCGTTGACCCCGCGCAGCAGCACCGCATTCATCTTCACCGGCACCAGGCCGGCCTCCGCCGAGGCGGCGAGCCCGGCGAGCACGTCGGCGTGCCGGTCACGGCGGGTCAGGGTCTGGAACCTGGCGGGGTCGATGGTGTCGAGCGAGACGTTGACCCGGTCGAGGCCCGCCTCGGCGAGCGTGCCGGCGAGGCGGGCCAGGCCGACGCCATTGGTCGTCAGCATGGTGCTCGGGCGCGGCTCCAGCGCGGCGACGGCCCGCACGATCCCCGGCAGCCCGCGGCGCAGCAGCGGCTCGCCGCCGGTGAACCGGACCTCGGTCACGCCGAGCTGGATGACCGCGACCCCGATCAGCCTGATGACCTCGTCGTCGGTGAGCAGGGTCGGGCTCGGCAGCCAGTCGAGGCCCTCGGCGGGCATGCAATAGGTGCAGCGCAGGTTGCACCGGTCGGTCAGCGAGACCCGAAGGTCGGTAGCCACACGGCCATGGCGGTCGGTGAGACCGGCACCAGGTGGCTCCGAAGGCTTCATGCCGGAAACGGTACCCCAGGGGTCTGACAGTTCAGAGTGCCCGCAATGTCGACCGCACCGACTCCCGGTACGCCGCCCCGAACAGCGCCGTGTGCACCAGCAGCAGGTACAGCCGATGCAACGCCACCCGGTCCTGCCAGCCGTCGGCGAGCGGCCACGCCTCGCGGTACGCGGCCATGATCCGGTCATGGTGCGGCGCCCCGCCCCACAGCCCCAGCAGCGCCAGGTCGGTCTCCCGGTGCCCGCCGTGCGCCGCCGGGTCCACCAGCCACCCGGCGCCGGACCGGTCCCACAGCACGTTGCCCGGCCACAGGTCGCCATGGATTCGAGAGGGCGGTTCGTCGCCACCGTACGACGAGATGCCGGCGATCACGCGCTCCACATCGGCCACGTCGGAGCCGGTCAGCGCGCCGTTGTCGATCGACGTCCGCAGGAAGGGCAGCAGCCGCCGCTCCGCGAACCACGGTCCCCACGGCCCGTCGGAGGGGTCGTTGGGCAGCGGCGCCGTGCCGATGAACCCGGGCCAGGCGGCCCCGAACGACGGCGCGCCCGCCCGGTGCATCGCCGCCAGCTGCCGCCCCAGCGAGGAAGCCCCGTCGGGGGTCGCCTCACCGTGCTCGATCCACTCGAGGGCGAGCATGGCCGGGAGCTCGGCGATCACCGACGGCACCTGCACCGTGCCGGCCTCCTGAAGCCACCGCAGACCGGCGGCCTCGGTGGCGAAGAACCCCGCGGGCGGGTCATCGAGGGACTTGCAGAAGATCGAGCTGCCGTCGTCGAGCGTGAGCCGCTGCGCGGTGCAGATCGACCCGCCCGGCACCGGCGTCTCGCGGATCCGCTGGTGCTTGATGAACACGGGCAGCTGCCCGGGGTGTGCGCGCAAGAAGTCCAGATCCATCAGCGCTGCCTTCGCAGAGAAACCAAGTGGGTCGCGGCCAGTGCCGGCGGCACCAGCGCCCCGGCCACCAGGCTCAACAGGCTCAGCACCCGATCCGTCGCGCCCATGTGCCCGGCGTGCAGCGCGTGGAAGCCGAAGTGCAGGGTGCCGAAGACGGCCGTGGCCACCCCGGCGAGCCAGCTGGTGGCGGGCCGGTCGAGCACGGCCGCGCCGCCGCAGAGCACCGCGATCATGAGCATCGTGGCGCCCAGGTCGACGATCAGGTGCTGGTTGTAGGGCGGGTACGCGGCCGTCCAGTGCAGCCCGAAGCCGGGAAACGTGGCGAAGAACCGCTCCGGGAAGACCACGGCCCACGCCCCCCAGGCGACGTTGACCAGGGCGATCACGGAGAAACCGGCGCGGCGGACGAAGTCAGCGGGCGGCGGCGCGTAAAGCGTCACGCGCGTCATCGTACGAGCGCAGCACCCCACGCATCGGCGCGACGATGTGCACGTCCGCGACCTGCGCGATCGCGGCCCGCAGCCGGCGGTCGGCGCGCGCCCTGGCCCGGCGGGCGGCCATCCCCACGACCGGACGGACGACGACCGACAGCAGCACCCCGAACAGGAGCCCGCCGACGAGCAGCGCGGTCGGCACCGGCAGCCGCCCGGCGTGCGGCGCCGCCACGTCCGGCAGCCCGAGGAACGCGAAGACCGCCCGCACCGTCAGCCACAGCAGCCCCACCAGCGCGGTCGCGGCGCCGAGCCACTGCAGCGCCCCCACCAGCCGCCACCAGAACGGTTTGCGGTCCATGCCGAGGTCCGCCGAGGCGACCGCCACGTCCAGCGCGTCGGGCACGTCGTCGAGGCGTGCGCGGGAAGCGGCGGTGACCGCGGCCGGCCACGGCTCCGGCAGCTCCGCGCCCGCCTGCTCGGCGACCTCTCGGGACGCGAGCGCGACCGCGGCCTTCTGCGCGGCGCTCGATTCAGGCAGTGACGATGCGGCAGGTGTACTGCCGGCAGGCTGGTCCAGGTGCAGGCGCCGCAACGGATCCGGTCGCAGCCGGCGGACCCAGCGGGCGACCGGCCAGCCGAGGACGCCGGCGGCCCGGTGCCGGTAGGTGCGCTCGGTCGCCGCGACGACGATCGGCACCCCGGCCGCTGTGGCGAGGGACTCCGCGAGGCGGTCGATCGCGGCGGGTTGGATGCGCTCGCCCCGTACATCGGCGGCCACCAGCGGATCGAGCTCACCGACGGCACCGCTCACGTCGCCGGCGAGCCGCTGCAGGAAGGCCTGGCGCTGCGCGACGGTGCGCTCCAGCGTGGCGCGGAGCGTGTCGAGGCCGGGCTGGCCCTTCGCGGACGTCGGGAACGCCGGCACGCCGCCGAGCCCGTCGGCTTCCAGCAGGCGGCGCAGGTCGGCGACGAGCCGCTCGCTGTCGGTGCGGTTGAGCCGGTCGGCCTGGTTGAGCACCACGACCGTCACGTCCCGGTGCCGCTGGAACTGGGAGAGGTACTGCTGGTGGACCACGCGGTCGGCGTACTTCTGGGGGTCGAGCACCCACACGACGAGGTCGACGAGGCGCAGCAGCCGGTCGACCTCCAGCCGGTGCCGTGCCTCGATGGAGTCGAAGTCGGGCAGGTCGAGCAGCACCAGCCCGCGAAGGCCGGCCTCGTCCTCGCCGTCGAGCGCGCTCTCGCGGGTGAAGCGCCGGTTGGGCGGCACACCGAGCCAGTCGAGCAGCGGCCCGGCGCCCTGCGCGCCCCACACGCAGGCGTGCGCGACGCCGGTCGTCGGGCGGCGCACCCCGACCCGCGACAGCTGAAACCGGCACAGCGCATTGAACAGGCTGGACTTGCCGCTGCCGGTGGCGCCCGCGAGCGCGACGACGGTGTGCGCCCTGGACAGCGCGAGCCGCTCGCCGGCCCGGTCGATGACCGTGCGGGCCGTGACCAGCCTGGCGTCGGGCACGTGGTCCTCGGCCGCCTGCACGAACCGCCGCAGCGCCTCCACCCGGTCGGCGAGCTGGTCGGCGTCCACCGCGCCGCCCTGCCGCGGGATCACCTGCTTGATCTTGTCCACCAAGCTCATTTCTGCGGCTCCAGCCGGACGTCGGCGCGGGCGAGCTGCACCGCGGTGCTGGCGGCGCGCAGGCGGCCGGCGTAGTCGTCGTCGATCCCCGCACCGGCCAGCGCGCTGCGGTAGCGGCCGGCCTCCTCGTCGAAGAGGGCGGTGACCCGCTCCAGCAGGTCCTGTCTGGCCCGGGTGGCGAGTGACCGCACCGCCTGGTCGCCGAAGATCGCCTCGAGCACCTTCTGCGCGGTGACGGTGGTGCCGCCGGCGACCACGATCTCCAGCCCGGTCGGGATGAACGCGGTCGCCGCGAAGACGGAGACCATCACCAGCAGCCCGGTCGCGTTGACCGCATAGGCGCTGGCCCGGGCGAGCACCCGCTTGTCGCCGGCCTCGGAGCGCACCAGGTCGAGGACCGAGCGCTGCCAGTCGCGGATGAGCCGGGCGATCCGCTCGTCGAGGTCGTCGGAGGGGCGGGTCAGGTTGGGCGCGGCGGTCAGCAGCGCGGCGCCCGCGGGGTGGGCCTTCCAGGCGGCGCCGGCCCGCTCGGCGGCGTCGGTCGCGGCGCCCTTGAGCAGGATCGCGAGTCCCGAGCCGATTGCCTCCTGGAAGCGCTCGCCGGGCGCCGGCCGGCCGGTGACGGCGGCGACGACCCGGTCGCGGGCGCGCCCGACCCGGGCCTGCAGCGCGCGCATGATGTCGCCCGTGCCGACGAGCTCCTGCCATCGGGCCAGCACCTCGCCCCGCAGCAGCGCCCCGTCGTGGATGCCCTGCTCGACCGAGGAGGCGGCCGCCCGGTAGGACCCGCGGACCGCGTCGTCGAGCGACTTCGCCGCCGTGACCTGGTCCTCCGCGGCCGAGGCGAGCACGCCGACGTCCATCGTGAGCGCGTCGACGGCGCCGCCGACGGTCTGGCGGACCACGGCAGCGCGCGCCTCCGCGGAGCGGGCCAGCTTGCCGAACCAGTCGCGCAGCGGCGCCACCTGCGCCTCGCTGAGCAGCCCCTGACTGTCGAGCCGGGCCTCGGGCAGGATGAACAGCGGCACCCCGCCGAGGTCCTGCTCCTGCAGCATCCCGGTCAGGTGCGGGCCGATCTCGTCGGCCGCGCCGCCGCCGGGCACCCGGTCGAGCACCAGGGCGATGGCGGTGCCCCGGTTACGGGCGGTGCGCAGCATGCCCCACGGCACCGCGTCGGCATACCGCGCGGCGGTGGTGACGAAGAGCCAGAGGTCGGCGGCGGCGAGCAGTTGCGAGGCGAGCTGCCGGTTGGCGTCGACGACGGAGTCGATGTCGGGCGCGTCGAGCAGGGCCAGCCCGGGGCTGAGCGCCTGGGCGGACACGACCTGCAGCGTCCTGGCATCGCTGCTCGCGCCGCTGGTGCGGGTCAGCGAAGGCAGCACGTTGGCCTTGGCGAACCACGACATGTCGGTGGGGTGGCAGACGAGGACCGGCGCCCGGGTGGTGGGGCGCAGCACGCCCGACGGGCTGACCGGGGTGCGGACCAGGCTGTTGACCAGCGTCGACTTGCCGGCGCCGGTCGAGCCGCCGACGACCACCAGCAGCGGCGCGTCGAGCCGGTCGAGCCTGGGCAGCAGATAGTCGTCGAGCTGGCCGACCATGGCGGCGGCGACCGCGGTGGCGCGCTCGGCGCTGGGCAGCGGCAGCGCGAACCGGGTCTCCTTGCCGAGGTCGCGGAGATCGACGAGCGCCGAGACGAGGTCGGCCAGTCCGGATCGCTCCGGCTCCCGGGCGCGTGGGGGCCGACCGGCGGACGGGCCATCAGCTGAAGGGCTGGCAGCCGCCGACCGGGCGGACACCGACTCGCCCTGTGTGGTCACTGCTAAAGCGTGCACGATGTCGCTGTCGAGCGCCATGCAATGGCCGTAAGCATCGATGTCACCCAGCGCAATCTCACCCATGACGTACCACAGCGGCGGCCCCGGGTGTGACAAGTTGCGTCGATCTCACTCAAGGTTGGACTTGACGATCGTGACTTGCATGGCACTATTGAGTGACAGTCACTCAACTTCGCAGTCGGGGCTCTCGCACCGACTGTCTCTTGGAGGTCAAGCAGCTATGGCACGTGCGGTCGGCATCGACCTCGGAACCACCAACTCGGTGGTCAGTGTCCTGGAGGGCGGCGAGCCCAGCGTCATCGCCAACGCCGAAGGTGCGCGCACGACGCCGTCCATCGTCGCGTTCGCCCGTAACGGTGAGGTGCTGGTGGGCGAGGTCGCCAAGCGCCAGGCGGTCACCAACCCGGACCGGACCATCCGCTCCGTGAAGCGTGAGATGGGCACCAACTGGGCCATCGACATCGACAGCAAGAAGTACACCCCGCAGGAGATCTCCGCGCGGGTGCTCATGAAGCTCAAGCGCGACGCCGAGGCCTACCTCGGCGAGCAGATCACCGACGCGGTCATCACCGTGCCGGCATATTTCAACGACTCGCAGCGCACCGCCACGAAGGAGGCCGGCGAGATCGCCGGTTTCAACGTGCTGCGCATCGTCAACGAGCCGACCGCCGCCGCCCTGGCCTATGGCCTGGACAAGGGCCCGAAGGAGCAGACCGTCCTGGTCTTCGACCTCGGCGGTGGCACGTTCGACGTGTCGGTCCTGGAGCTCGCCGAGGGTGTCGTCGAGGTCAAGTCGACCTCCGGTGACAACCACCTCGGTGGCGACGACTGGGACGAGCGGGTCATCGACCACCTGGTGAAGATGTTCCGCGGCCAGCACGGCATCGACCTGTCCGCCGACAAGATGGCGATGCAGCGTCTGCGCGAGGCCTCCGAGAAGGCCAAGATCGAGCTGTCCGCCGCCACCACCACCTCGATCAACCTGCCCTACATCACCGCCGGCCCCGACGGCCCGCTGCACCTGGACACCCAGCTGTCGCGCGCCGAGTTCCAGCGGATGACGCAGGACCTGCTCGACCGCACCAAGGTCCCGTTCGAGAACGCGATCCGCGACGCGGGCATCAAGGTCGGCCAGCTCGACCACGTCATCCTCGTCGGCGGCTCGACCCGTATGCCCGCGGTGACCGAGCTGGTCAAGCAGCTCACCGGCAAGGACCCCAACAAGGGCGTCAACCCGGACGAGGTCGTCGCCGTCGGCGCCGCCCTCCAGGCCGGTGTCCTCAAGGGTGAGGTCAAGGACGTCCTGCTGCTCGATGTCACCCCGCTGTCGCTGGGCATCGAGACCAAGGGCGGCATCATGCACAAGCTGGTCGAGCGCAACACGACCATCCCGACCAAGCGCTCCGAGGTCTACACCACCGCCGACGACAACCAGCCGTCGGTGCTCATCCAGGTCTTCCAGGGTGAGCGGGAGATGGCGGCCTACAACAAGCGCCTCGGCACCTTCGAGCTGACCGGCCTGCCGCCGGCGCCGCGTGGCGTGCCGCAGATCGAGGTCACCTTCGACATCGACGCCAACGGCATCGTGCACGTGTCCGCCAAGGACCTCGGCACGGGCAAGGAGCAGTCGATGACGATCACCGGCGGCTCGGCGCTGCCGAAGGACGACATCGAGCGGATGATGCGCGACGCGCAGGAGCACGCCGACGACGACAAGCGTCGCCGCGAGGAGGCCGAGACCCGCAACCTGGCCGAGGCCCTGCAGTGGCAGACCGAGAAGTTCCTCGCCGAGTCCGGTGACAAGATCCCGGCCGACGCCCGCGACCAGATGAACGAGGCGCTGGGCGACCTGCGCAGCGCGCTGGGCGGCAACGACACCGAGCGGATCAAGGCGGCGCACGAGAAGCTGGCGCAGGTCTCGCAGCAGGCCGGCAGCGCGCTCTACGAGCAGCAGCGGCAGCAGAGCGCCGGCGGCGAGGCTCCCGGCGCCGGGTTCGGCGGCGGCGACACGGCCGGCACGGCCGGCACCGCCGGAAACGGCCCGGATGACGTTGTCGACGCCGAGATCATCGACGAGGGCGACAAGAAGTGACCGACGAAGCCCGCGCCGCCGGCCCGGAGGGGCCGGCGGAGCGCGTTGTGATCAAGGACAAGCGGAAGGTGTCGGCCGACAGCAAGCCGGTCGAAACACCCGACGCCGGACACACCGCGGAGGAGGTCGAAGTGGCGGTCGAGGAGACCGAAGAGGCAGAGGTGCAAGCGGAAGCGGCCGACGAGACACCGGTCGAGGGCGAGATCGTGGACGAGGCGTTCACGGTGCACGCGCCGCCGGTCAGCGAGCCGGGCGAGGCCGCCGCGCAGGGCACCACGGACGACGCGCACCAGCACGGCCTCGGTGCCGAGCTGGCCGCGCTGCGCACCGACCTCGACGAGCGCACCCGTGACCTGCAGCGGGTCACCGCCGAATACGCCAACTACCGCAAGCGGGTCGACCGCGACCGGGCGCTGGTGGTCGAGCAGTCCACCGGCAACGTGCTCGGCGCGCTGCTGCCCGTGCTCGACGACCTGGACCGGGCCCGCGAGCACGGCGACCTGGTCGGGCCGTTCGGCGCGGTGGCGGAGCAGCTGACGGCGGCGCTGACGAAGTTCGGGCTGACCGTCTTCGGGTCGAAGGGCGATCCGTTCGACCCGACCCGTCACGAGGCGGTGGCCCACCTGACCTCGGCCGAGGTGAGCGAGCCGACCTGCATCGACGTGATGCGGCGCGGCTACCTCCTCGGCGAGCGGCTGCTGCGACCGGCCCTGGTCGCCGTTGCCGACCCGGAGTAAGAGACGCCTGGAGGAGGTGGCGCGATGAGTTCGAAGGACTGGTTGGAAAAGGATTTCTACGCGGTTCTGGGCGTCACCAAATCCGCTACCACCGACGAGGTCAAGAAGGCGTACCGCAAGCTCGCGCGCGAGCTGCACCCCGACCGCAACCCCAACAACGCGGCGGCCGAGGAGCGGTTCAAGGCGGTGTCGGAGGCGTATGACGTGCTCTCCGACCCGGGCCGGCGCAAGGAGTACGACGAGATGCGGTCGCTCTTCGGCGCGGGCGCGTTCCGGCGCAACGCCCGGGCCGGCAACCACGGCCCGGGCGGGCCCGGCTTCGACTTCTCCGACCTGTTCGCCAATGGCGCGCAGGGCAGCGGGGCCGGCCCCGGCGCCGGCGCCGGGGCGGGTGTCGGTGGCGACCGCCGCTTCGGCGGTGCGGGTTTCTCCGACCTGTTCAGCTCGATCTTCTCCGGTGGCGGCGGACCCGGCGCGCCCGGTGGGACGCCCGGCCGCCGCGGACGCGGACGCGACGTCGAGACCGAGGTGGTCCTCAACTTCGCCGACGCGGTCCAGGGCGCGACGCTGCCGATCACGCTGCGCACGCCCGGCACCTGCGAGACCTGCCACGGCAACGGCGCGGCCCCCGGCTCCACGCCGCGGACCTGCCCCAACTGCCGCGGCCAGGGTGTCGTCAGCAGCAACCAGGGCTCGTTCAGCTTCACCGAGCCGTGCCGCGAGTGCCAGGGCGTGGGCACGATCGTCGACGAGAAGTGCCCGGAGTGCGTGGGCAGCGGCGGCGTGACCAAGACCCGCACGATCAACGTGCGCATCCCTCCGGGGGTCGCCGAGGGTCAGCGGATCCGCCTGAGCGGTCGGGGCGAGCCGGGCACGCGTGGTGGCGCGGCCGGCGATCTGTTCGTGTTGATCAGGGTGCGTCCCGACTCGGTCTTCGGCCGGACCGGCGACGATCTGACCCTGACGGTGCCGGTGACCTTCGCGGAGGCGGCGCTCGGCGCCGACCTGCGGGTGCCGACCCTCGACGCGGCCGTGACGCTGCGGGTGCCCCCGGGCACCCCGAGCGGGCGGACGCTGCGGGTGCGCGGCAAGGGGGTCGCCCGGCGCGACGGGAAGGTCGGTGACCTGCTCGTCACGATCGACGTCCACGTGCCGGCGGACCTGAGCGAGGCCGCCCGGCAGGCACTGTCCGACTACGCGGCCGCGGCGCCGCCGGCTCCGAGGGAGCGGCTCGACGCGATCGCACGGGAGCGCAGCAGCTATGAACGATGACGATGACGAGCGTGCGATCTTCATCGGCTTCGAGGCGGTCTCCGACGCCAAGGTGCTGATCATCTCGATCGCTGCCCGGCTGGCCGGGATGCACCCGCAGACCCTGCGGCAGTACGACCGCATGGGGCTGGTGCAGCCCGGCCGCACGTCCGGCGGCGGCCGCCGCTACAGCGAGCGCGACGTGGCGCTGCTGCGCGAGGTGCAGCGGCTCAGCCAGGAGGAAGGCGTCAACCTCGCCGGCATCAAGCGGATCATCGAGCTGGAAGGGTTCGTCGGTGACCTGCGCCAGCGGGTGGCCGACCTGGAGGACGAGCTGATCCGCACCCGGACCAGGCTGGCGCAGCTGGAGGCGGCCGGCTTCCCGCGCCGCGACCTGGTGCCGACCAACCAGCACCCGACGGCGCTGGTGGTGTGGCGGCCTTCGCAGAAATAGCGTGTTTGCCGTTCCCCGCCGCAGGGCATCAGGTGCGCAGGGAATGGTGTGGTCATCCGGAGGGCTGACCGGATGCTCGCAGGGTGTGGTCAATGAGGGGGCGCCGTCGCTGACGGCGCCCTTTCAGCTGATCCTGCGGGGTGCGCGGGTCAGGCCGCCCTCGCACCAGTCGTGATACTCGAACAGCTCCGGCCGGGCCAGCAGCATCCGGGCGTTGTGCGCCCAGGTGGTCAGCAGCTCGTCGCCCTGCTCCTCGGCCTGCTCGACGAACTTGCGCAGCCGCCGCTTCGGGTGGGCCCGGAAGTGCGTGCGGATTCCGTCGGCGGCGTAGATGTACAGGCAGTGCAGTGCGAACCGGCGGGCCGGGCAGGCCGGGTCCATCGCCAGGTCGAACAGCGTGCCGATCAGCCGGTCGCCGGCGACCAGGAGGTCCCAGTCGGGCGGCATCGTCTGCAGCACCGCCGCGTCGGGGTGGTAGGCCCAGGCACGCAGCTCGGCTGGAGTAGGGTCGACCGGATTGGCAAAGCCCCGGAATCCCGCTTGTTGCACGCTCACTGTCAGCTCCCGTGGCCAGCGGGTATGTGATCGCCAGAGGTCCTGGAGTCGGCGACAACTTAGCCCGCCACCTGGCGACTGCGGAAGAGCCGAAGGGACCGGTTACTCTCCGGATACAGCCATACGGGTGGCTTTATGGTGAAAAGTCGCCCCGGTTCAGGGCTATATCAATGGATCTCGCCTGGGTCTACAGTGTCGTCGTGAGCACGGACCATCGCGACATGCGCATCTCAGACGCGGAGCGCGAGCGGGTTGTGGCCCAGCTGAACACGGCGGTGTCCGAGGGTCGGCTCACCCTCGCGGAGTTCGAGGAGCGCGTCGACGGCGTCCTGCGCTCCCGCACGTTCGGCGAGGTCGAGCCGTATGTGATCGACCTTCCCGTGCAGCAGGTGACCGCGCCCAAGCTGGTCGAGATCCGCAACCGGGCGTCGGCGCTGAAGCGGCAGGGCCGCTGGACCGTCCCCCGCCTGCTGTCGATCTCGACCCGGTCCGGGTCGGTGAAGATCGACTTCACCGAGGCGATCTTCAGTGCCACCGCCGTGGACATCGCGCTCGACGCGCAGTCCAGCTCGGTCGAGCTCATCCTGCCCGCCGGCGCCGCCGCCGACCTCGACAGCATCGACGCCGACGCGAGCAACGTGCGGTCGAAGGTCGAGCCGTCCGGGCCGGGCGTCGCGTTCCGCATCAGCGGCCAGGTCAAGCGCAGCAGCGTCAAGGTGCGCTACCAGCGGAGGTTCCTGCGGTGGCGGTGGTGAAACAGGCGGCGGTGGCGAAGCAGGTGGCGGTGGTGAAGCAGGTGGCGTCGGGGAAGCGTCGCGCGCTGGCCGCCGCCCTGGCCGTCACGCTGTTCATGACGCTGACCGCCGGTTCCTGCGGCCCCGGCGAGGAGCAGGCCGACGACCCGGCGCCGGACGTGTCCTACCAGGAGGAGGCGCCGGCCCCGGCCGGCTCGGAAGACCCGCACAACCGGCAGTCGGTGGTCCAGGTGCCGAAGGGCACCTCGCCGCGCGCGGTCGAGTTCGCCGACGCCGACACCGGGTATGCCCTGTTCAGCACGTGCGTCAACGGGCAGGCCTGCCAGGTCGGCCTGGTCATCACGCTCGACGGCGGGCAGTCGTGGGTGCCCCGCAAGGTGCCCTTCGACGACGCCACCGAGGTCGAGATGCGTCTCGGCCGGGGCAACGTGCTGCTGCTGCGCACGGCGCCCGGCGGCTGGTACGTCTCCAAGGACACCGGCCACACGTTCAAGCAGTACCCGCTCAATCCGCCGCCGCCGGAGCTCAACCTCACCGAGCCGCGCTTCAGCGTCGGCTGCCTCGACGGCACGGTCGACTGCGCGGCGCGCCAGCCGATGGAGCTCACCGACGACGGCAAGCGCGTGGCGCTGCCCAGCCACCCGTCGGGCAACCAGCGTTTCACGAGCCTGGTCGCGCAGGCGGACGGCAAGCTGTGGCTGACCGCGCAGTCGGTCGAGACCTCCGGCAGCGTCCCGCCGATGATCACGGTCAGCGTCTGGAGCAGCGCCGACGGCGGCCGCACCTGGCACGCCGAGGGCACCGCCAGGCTGCCGCAGCAGAGCGGCGTGGAGCCGCACGTGGTGGTGGCCCCCGACGGCTCCGACGTATGGCTCGCCGCCAACCAGTTCGCGGCCCGCCGCACCGAGGGCGGGACCTGGGTCGAGGCGAGCGCGATGCGTGAGGTCGCCGAGGTGTACAGCGCGGAGGTCCTGCCCGGCGGCCTGCTGCTGGTCGCCAGCGGTCAGGGCGTCTGGACGGTGGACAGCGAGCGGCGCACCCGCGACCAGGGCGGCCGGCTGGTCTTCCGGCTGCGCCGGCTGTCGGAGACGACGATCCTCGGCTACCCCGCGCAGCAGTCGGGTGAGGTGTGGCTGTGCGAGGTGAGAGACAAGAATTGTGAGTGGTCGAGGGTCGCTGTCGCTGCACGATAAGACTTGAGTGGAATAGACTCAACCTCGCGAGCGTCGTACCTGGTGCACAGGTATGGACCGGAACGAGGAGCCGATGAACGCCGAACGCCTGACCACCAAGAGTCGCGAGGTCATCAAGGCCGCCGTTGACGCGGCGAGCCGGCGCGGACACGCGACAGTCGAACCATGGCACCTGTTGCTGGCGCTGCTGGACACGGGCGGCTCGACCACCGCGGGCCTGCTGCGCGCCGTGGGCGCCAACCCCGCCGACATCCGCCGCGCAGCGCTGCACGCCGTGGACCGGCTACCCAGCGCCAAGGGTTCCAGCGTGGTCGAGCCCAATGTCGCCCGCGAGTTCGCCAACGCGATCGCGGCCGCGGAGCAGATCGCCCGCCCGCTCGGCGACGAATACACCTCGACCGAGCACCTGCTGGCCGGCCTGGCCCGGGTCGGCGGCGCGGTCGCCGCCCGCCTCAAGGAGTCCGGGGCCACCGAGGAGACCCTGGTCGCCGCGTTCCCGCAGGTCCGCGGCGGTGACCGGCGCGTCACCACCGCCGACCCGGAGCAGACCTTCCAGGCCCTGGAGAAGTACGGCGTCGACCTGACCCAGGCCGCCCGCGACGGCAAGATCGATCCGGTCATCGGCCGGGACTCCGAGATCCGCCGGGTGATCCAGGTGCTGTCCCGCCGCACCAAGAACAACCCCGTGCTGATCGGCGAGCCGGGCGTCGGCAAGACCGCGATCGTCGAGGGCCTGGCCCAGCGGATCGTGGCCGGCGACGTGCCCGAGTCCCTGCGCGACAAGCGCCTGGTCAGCCTCGACCTGGCGGCCATGGTCGCCGGCGCGCAATACCGTGGCCAGTTCGAGGAGCGCCTCAAGTCCGTCCTGGAGGAGATCAAGGGCTCCGACGGGCAGGTCATCACGTTCCTCGACGAGCTGCACACAATCGTCGGCGCCGGCAAGGGCGAGGGCTCGATGGACGCCGGCAACATGCTGAAGCCGATGCTGGCCCGCGGCGAGCTGCGGATGGTCGGCGCGACCACCCTGGACGAATACCGCGAGCACATCGAGAAGGACCCCGCGCTGGAGCGCCGGTTCCAGCCGGTCGTGGTCGGCGAGCCGTCGATCGAGGACACCATCGGCATCCTGCGCGGGCTCAAGGAGCGCTACGAGGTGCACCACGGCGTGCGGATCACCGATGCGGCCCTGGTCGCGGCGGCCACGCTCTCCGACCGGTACATCAGCGACCGCTTCCTTCCGGACAAGGCGATCGACCTGGTCGACGAGTCCGCGTCGCGGCTGCGCATGGAGATCGACTCCCGGCCCGTCGAGGTGGACGAGGTCGAGCGGACCGTGCGGCGGCTTGAGATCGAGGAGATGGCGCTGGCCAAGGAGCCCGACGCCGCCTCCGCGGAGCGGCTGGAGCGGCTGCGCGCCGAGCTGGCCGACCGCCGCGAACACCTGACCGCGCTGACCGAGCGCTGGCAGAACGAGAAGCAGCACATCTCCGCCGTCTCCTCGATCAAGGAGCAGCTGGAGCAGCTGCGCGGCGAGGCCGACCGGGCCGAGCGCGACCTCGACCTCGCGAAGGCCTCGGAGCTGCGGTATGGGCGGATCCGCGACCTCGAGCAGGAGCTGCGCACCGCGGAGGTCGAGCTCGAGGAGCTGCAGTCCGCCGGCTCGATGCTGAAGGAGGAGGTCTCCGCCGACGACATCGCGGCGGTGGTCGCCTCGTGGACCGGCATTCCCGCCGGCCGGCTGCTGGAGGGCGAGACCGCCAAGCTGCTGCGGATGGAGGAGGCGCTGCGCAGCCGGGTCATCGGCCAGGAGGCCGCGGTGCAGGCCGTCTCCGACGCGGTGCGCCGCGCCCGCGCCGGGATCGCCGACCCCGACCGCCCCACGGGCAGCTTCCTGTTCCTGGGCCCGACCGGCGTCGGCAAGACCGAGCTGGCGAAGGCGCTCGCGGAGTTCCTCTTCGACGAAGAGCGCGCCATCGTCCGCATCGACATGAGCGAGTACGGCGAGAAGCACACGGTCGCTCGGCTCGTCGGCGCGCCGCCCGGATACGTCGGCTATGAGGAGGGCGGCCAGCTCACCGAGGCGGTCCGCCGCCGGCCCTACTCGGTGGTGCTGCTCGACGAGGTCGAGAAGGCGCACCCCGACGTGTTCGACGTGCTGCTGGCGGTGCTCGACGACGGCCGGCTCACCGACGGGCAGGGCCGCACGGTCGACTTCCGCAACGCGATCCTCATCCTGACCTCCAACCTCGGCTCCGAGGTGCTGGCCGACGACCCGACGCTGACCAGGGAGCAGCGGCGCGACGCCGTGATCGCCGCCGTCCGGCAGCACTTCAAGCCGGAGTTCGTCAACCGGCTCGACGACATGGTCGTGTTCGACGCCCTGTCGCCCGCCGACCTGCGCGAGATCGTCGACATCCAGCTGCGGGCGCTCGGCCGGCGGCTGGCCGACCGGCGGCTGACCCTGGACGTCACCGACGCGGCGCGTGACTGGCTCGCCAGTCTGGGGTATGACTCGGTGTATGGCGCCCGCCCGCTGCGGCGCCTGGTCCAGACGTCCATCGGCGACCAGCTCGCCAAGGCGCTGCTGGCCGGCACGATCCGCGACGGCGACCGCGTCGTGGTGGACCTGGCGGACGACAAGAAGGCGCTCGCAGTCAGCGCCGGATAAGGACGAGGGCGATGCTGTGGAAGAGGAAGGGCGCGTTCGACGATGAGCTGAGCCAGCTCGCCGCCGCCGACACGCTGGCGTTCGGCGGGGTCGGCTTCGCCGGCACGCTCACGCCCGCCACCAAGGCCTATTTCGCGGTCGGGGAGGGTCTCCACCGGCACGGTGCCGAGCTGCGGCCCAAGCTGGAGGCGCTCCTCGACCACGCCACGCCCGCCGGCCGGGTGTACGCGGCGGAGCTGCTGACCCGCATCGACCCGGCGGCCGGCAGGGCCGCGTGGCAGCGCCTGGCGGGGCAGGACGCCGCGGTCAGCACGTTCACCGGCTGCATGATGGGCAGCACCACGCTGGCCCAGTATGCGCAAGATCGCCTCAACAGCTGAGCCTATAACCTGCGCCTGCAGCCCGACATCGATACGGTTGATCCTCAAGGTTTCCTGGGAGGAGATCCGATGGCATTCGCCGACCCAGCGTCTGGGCCGCGAGCCCGACCGTCCACCGTCAACCTGGCCGTCTACCTGCTCTACGCGGCGGCCGGGATCGAACTTATCAATATCATCATCTCGCTCGTCTATGCCGGTGCGCTCGCCGACGGCGCCAAGAAGGCCGTCGCCGGCACGTCGCAGGAGGGCGCCGGGTTCGGCGCCGGTGCCAACGGTGCCGTCACGCTGATCTTCGGCATTCTGATCATCGTCCTGCTGGTCCTGCTCGCCGTCTTCGTCGGCAAGGGCAAGCAGGTCGCCCGCATCCTCACGTGGGTGCTCGGCGGCCTCGCGGCGTGCTGCTCGCTCGGTGGGTTCGCCTTCTCGCTCGCCGGGGAGAGCCTCTGGGAGCAGGCGCGCAAGAACGACCCGAAGCTGCCGACCTGGGACAAGTACAACGAGCTGCTCTACTCCGAGGTGCCGGGCTGGTTCCAGCCGGTGACCACGGTGCTCGGCGTGCTGCTGATCCTGGCGATCCTGGCGGTCATCGTGCTGCTGGCGCTGCCGGCGTCGCACCCGTACTTCCGCAAGGTCGAGGCGCAGTGGGAGCCGCCGGCGCCCGGCACGCCCGGCGACTCCGGCTATCCGGGTGGCTACCCGCCGCCCGCCGACGGCCCGCCGCACCAGCCGCCACCGGCTCCGTAAGGCCGCACCGCCCTCTGTAAGGGCGACACCGCCGAAGCGGCTCAGCAAACACTCGAAGGCCCCGGGATACCGGGGCCTTCGGCGTGCCCGGGACTAGATTGGCGCGCATGACCCAACGGCCAGTCGCCCTCATCACCGGCGCCACCGCGGGCATCGGTGCCGCGTTCGCTCGCGAGCTCGCCAAGACCCACGACCTCGTGCTGGTGGCCCGGGACAAGGCCCGCCTCGAGGCCGTGGCGGCCGAGACGGTGGCGGCCGGGGCGGGCGGCGCCGAGGTGCTGCCGGCGGACCTGTCGACGCCCGAGGGCTGCGACCTGGTCGCGGCCCGGATCACCGCCGCGGACCGGCCCGTGGACCTGCTGGTCAACAACGCCGGGATGAGCCTCAACACGCCGTTCCCGCGCTCCAGCGTGGAGCGGGAGGAGCTGCTGCTGCGGCTCAACGTCCACGCGGTCATGCGGCTGACGCTCGCCGCATTGCCCGGGATGACCGCCCGCGGCCGGGGCGACATCATCAACGTCTCCTCGGTGTCCGGGTTCGCCGCGATGATGCCCGGCTCCACGTACCCGGCGACCAAGGCCTGGGTCACCAACTTCAGCGAGTCGACCGGCCAGCTGGTGCGGGCCGGAGGGGTCCGCGTGATGGCGCTGTGCCCCGGGTTCACCCGCACCGAGTTTCACCAGCGGGCCGGCATCGACGCGGGCAAGACGCCGCCGTGGCTGTGGCTGGACGCCGGCAGCGTGGTCCGCGACGCCCTGCGCGACCTGGGGAAGGGCAAGCTCGTCAGCGTGCCCAGCTGGAAGTACAAGATGGTCGTCTTCGGGGTGCGGCACGCCCCGCAGGCGTTGATGCGGCGTGTCGCCCGCGGCACGAGGAGCCGCATCGGCCGCGATGATCATTGAGTGGGGCCAGCATCGAGCATGATTGACGTCACGATGCCGCCGAACGGTCGGACTTGTGCGGCGAAGGGCTGAGTCCCTGGGACAAGGCCACTCCAGAAGTGGTGTTCGCGCAGGTCAGGGCCGATGTGACGGGGTCCGGCGAGGGGTACGAACCGGTGAAACCAACGCGAATCTCCCTCACGTGCGGTTCGTTGACCCCTGTCACCGTCACCCCTCGCGTCACTCGTGGTGATCGCTGCGATCACCTTCGTATTCCTCCTTGTCCACTTGACGGCCCTATATTTCTGCGAGAGTGCGGGTCATCGATTCGCCGAGCAGATTTAGCGCGTACGCTTCGGTCATGACCGACCGTGACGACCTGCTGAAACTCGTGCTCGACCTGGCTGTGGTCCGAGGCAAGGTGACGCTGTCGTCGGGACAAGTAGCTGACTGGTACGTGGACCTTCGTCGCTTGACGCTGCACCATGCTGGTGCGCCGCTCGTCGGCCGGGTGCTGCTCGATCTGGTCGCCGACTGGGATTTCGACGCTGTGGGAGGGCTGACCCTCGGCGCTGATCCGGTGGCCACCGCGATGCTGCATGCGGCTGCCGCGCGGGGGACGGGACGCGAGCTCGATGCGTTCGTCGTCCGGAAGAGTGACAAGGCTCACGGTCTGCAGCGCCGGGTCGAGGGACCCGACGTGGCGGGCCGGCGGGTGCTGGCGGTCGAGGACACCTCCACGACTGGGGGAAGCGTCCTCACTGCAGTAGAGGCGTTGCGCGAGGCCGGCGCGGAAGTTGTCGGTGTCGCGGTTATCGTCGACCGTGGGGCGGAAAAGGCGGTCCGCGCCGCGGGGCTGAGCTATCGCTCAGCATTTTCGTTGGCCGACCTCGGCCAATAGGGCTGAAAAATTGTCGATTCGGACCTGCGTATATGCAGGCGGGTCGATGGTGTTGGTGGAAGGATGGAATACGTGGGAACTGCGCTGGCTGAGATGACCCTGCCCCAGATCTCGCCACTTGCTGGCGAGCCGATTGACCGCGCCGATGCCGAGCGTCTTGCCGGCGTCCTGAAGGCACTTGCCGACCCTGCCCGACTCCGGCTCCTGAGCCTGATCCAGTCGGCACCGGACGGCGAGGCGTGTGTGTGTGACCTGACGGCCCCGCTCGGGCTCTCGCAGCCTACGGTGAGCCACCACCTGCGAATCCTGACCGAGGCCGGTCTCCTGGAGCGCGAGAAGCGGGGTGTCTGGGCGTTCTACCGCCTGGTGCCCGCCGCTATCGGCACCATCGCCGACCTTCTGACGCCGCCGCGCAAGCGCGCGACCAAGAAGGCACCTCGGTAGGTTGCTCCAGCGGCCCGGCGACCTGCGCGACCAGCTTGCCCTCCTGGGGCGGGCGGTCGTGCGGTCAGGGCTTGTCGTGGGCTCGGGCGGCAACCTGTCCGCCCGGGCGCCCGGCTCCGACGAATGCTGGGTGACGGCTGCCGGCACCTGGCTCGACGGACTGTCGCCAGACTCGTTTGTTCGGGTCCGAATCAGCGATGGCGCGGCGCTTGACAAAGATGCCGCGCCATCATCTGAGCTTGGGCTCCACCTGGCGACCTACCGCGTCCGACCCGACGCGAACGTGATCGTGCACCTCCACCCGCAGACGGTGCTGCTGCTCGACGCGATCGGCGAGCCGATCCGGCTCGTCACCACCGACCATGCCTTCTACCTGCGGCAGGTCGTGACCACCCCGTTCAGCCCGCCCGGCGATCCCCGGGTCGGTGAGCTGGCCGCGGCCGCGTGCGCGGGTGGCGTCAACTGCGTGATCCTCTCCCATCACGGCTGCTCCGTGATCGCCGACTCGGTCGAGCTGGCCCACAAGCGCGCCCTCTATCTGGAGGAAGCCGCGCTGCTGACTTACCGAGCGTTAACCCTGGGTCGCACCCCGCAGCCGGTGCCGACCGACTGGCTGAACCTTCCCTCAGCAACCGCCTGACCTGCGCCTACACTGCTCCGATCGCGTCGACGCGAGCGGAGCACGCGGCAACGCGCGAAGACACGCGGAGACGCGAGCAGAGGCACGCGAAGACCCGTCCAGGGACGCGAGCAGGCGGCGAAGGGCACGGTGAGGCACGTGGCGCGAGGGAAAGCACCGTTGGCGATCGCCGGGATCGTGGCGCTGATCGGCGTCACCGTGGTCGCCGTCCGAGCGGTGGCCGGCGGCTCCGGCGAATGCGACGGCGGGATCAGGCTCGTCGTCGCCGCGGCGCCCGACATCGCGCCCGCGGTCCGCGACGCGGCGGCCCGCTGGAGCGCCACGAAACCCGAGGTCGGCGGCGACTGCGTCCAGGTGCAGGTGCGCGCCGCCGAGCCGGCCGACGTCGCCGGCCAGCTCGCCGCCCGGGCCGGCGGCGCGATCAACGTCGCCGCCACCGCGGTCCCTTCCCCTGCCGACGCCGACGTGCCGACCGTGTGGATCCCCGACTCGACCGCGTGGCTGGTGCGGATGCAGGCGGTCAGCCGCGAGGCGTTCGAGCCCGACGCCCAGTCCGTCGCCACCAGCCCGGTCGCCCTCGCCGTGCCCGATCCGCTCGCCGCCACGCTCGATGCCACCGGCGGCACCGCGGGCGCCCCCCAGGTCGCGGCGCTGCTCGCGAAGGTCGCCAACAAGCAGGTCCAGCTCGCCGCCGTCGACCCGCGCCGCAGCACCGCCGGCCTCGCCGGGGCCGGCCTGCTCTACGACTCGATCCTCACCGACCCCAAGCGACTGGTCGACGTGGTCAAGGCGTACCGGTCGATCGCCGTCGCCGCCGACCAGACCGCTCTGGACAAGAGCACGGGCCCGGCCCAGGTGGCGCCGATGAGCGAGCAGGCCGTCATCGCCCACAACGCGGGCGGACCGGTCATGCCGCTCACCGCCCTGACCGTGGATCCGGCGGTGACGCTCGACTACCCGTACGCCATGATCAACGGCAAACCGAGAGCCAACCTCGAGGCGGCGGGCCGCTTCCGGGCCGCGCTGACGGCGGAGGGCAACCGCGACCTCTTCGCCAGGCTCGGCTTCCGCGCCGCCGACGGCTCGACCAGCGCCGGCTTCCCCGCCGGCCGCGGCGCCGCCACCGCTCCGGTCACGGTGAAGGCGCTCACCGAGGAACGGAAGATCACCGACGTCCTCGGGTACTGGAACGCCACGACCGCCCCGTCGCGCGTCCTCACGCTGGTCGACACGACGTCGTCGATGAACCGGCCGATGGCCGGCGCCGGCTCCCCGTCGCGCCTGCAGGTGCTGCGCAAGACGGCCACCGACGGGCTCGCCCTCTTCACCGACGACAGCGAGCTGGGCCTGTGGGCCTATGCCTCCGGCCATCAGGAGGTCGTGCCGCTCAACCCGCTCAGCCAGGGGCAGCGGGCCAGGCTGAGCACCGCCGTCGCCGGCGCCAAGGCCACCACCGCCGACGTCTGCGGGCTCTACGAGACGGTCCTGGCGGCGTACAAGGCGCTGAAGGAGGGCTACAAGGAGGGCCGCTCCAACACCGTCGTCGTCTTCACCGACGGCACCAACTCCAAGCCGGGGATGAGCCTGGAGACGCTGAAACTGGAGCTGGAACGGGCGACGGACCCGACCCGTCCAGTACGCGTGGTGCTACTGGGGGTCGGGCCCGACGTCAAGCAGCAGGAGCTGGCGGAGATCGCCGCGGCCACCGGCGGCCGGTCGTTCGTCGTCACCGACCCCGAGCAGATCGGCAACATCTTCCTGCAGGCGCTGATCAGGACCAGCTAGTGCTACTCCGCGGCGCGGTGGGCGCCGGCGCGGCCTTCTTCGACGGGGACCGCGGGGGTGCGGCGGCGCTCCCGCCAGCCGCGGAAGATCTCGATGAAGATCGGCAGGGCCGAGATCAGCACGATCAGCAGCACCGCCGGCAGCAGGTACTTGTCGATCTGGCCGTCCGGAATCGCGTCGTTGATCTGCTTCGCGAGGCCCCAGCCGACGAGCAGGATGCCGTCGGTCCACAGGATGCCGCCGATCACGTTCCACAGGAAGAACTGCCGGGCCGGCATGCCGATCGTGCCGGCGACCGGGTTGAGGAACGTCCGGACGATCGGGATGAACCGGGCGAGCACCACGGCCTTCGCCGGGCCGAACTTCACGAAGTAGTGCTCGGCCTTCTCGACGTACTCCTTCTTGAACAGCCGCGAGTTGGGTCGGTCGAACATCCTGCGGCCATACTTGGCACCGAGGAAGTGGCCCAGCTGGGCGCCGGCGATCGCGCACAGCGGCGCGCCGATGAGCAGCTGGGTCAGGCTCAGCCTGGTGCCCAGCAGCTCCTCGGCGACCGATGACGCGCCGACGCCGGCCAAAAACAGCAGTGAGTCTCCGGGGAAGAAGAAGCCCACGAGGAGGCCCGTCTCCACGAACATGATGATCCAGACGCCGATCACGCCGAAGGTGTTGAGCAGGCCCTTCGCGTCGAGCGGGTTGAAGGCGAGCAGCTCGCTGAAAGCGCGAGTCTTTTCTTCCATGGCGCACCAGCGTACGTGAGCCCGGCTACAAACGGGGATCGACCGGCTCGCTTTCACAGGCCAGCAGGGCAAACACCAGCTGGTGCACAGCTCGCGCGGAGCCTCCGGCCGCCAGCAGGTCCAGCGCCGCGAGCCCCAGGCCCTGCTCCCGCAGCGCCAGGTTGCGCTTGCGCTGCAGCCCCCGGGCCCGCAACTGGTCGAGCCGCGTCAGGTAGTCGGGGCCGTAGATGATCCGCAGGTACTCCCGGCCGCGGCACTTCAGCGCCGGCTGGACCCGCGGTCCCGCGTCGATGGCAGGCTTGAGCACCATGCCCTCGCCGCCCGCCGCGGTCAGCTCCAGCCACCAGTCGGTCGCCGCCGCGACGTCCGCGGGCGACGCCGGGTCGACCACCAGCCGCCGGGTCGGGGCGAACAGGTCGTCCGCCGCCACGAGCCGGTCCACCATCGCCAGGTGCCACTCGTGGTCCTGGCGCAGGTACGACGCGCCCTCCCCGGCCAGCACGTGGAACGGCGCCAGCCGGAGCCCGTCGAGGCCGTCCGTCGGCCAGCAGTACTGGCGGTACACCTCCGTGAACGCCGCCATCGACGCCACCCGGCCGGTGAAACGGGCCTGCAACGACGCCACGTCGATGCCCCGCCCGGCGGCCGCGGTCAGGGCCGCGACGGCGGCGGGCAGCGCGGCACCGGCCGCCGCGGCGACGCTCGCGTACTGCTCGCGGATCAGCGGCTCGGCCTTCGCCGACCACGGCAGCACCTCGGCGTCCAGCAGCAGCCAGTCGGTGCCGAGCTCGTCGAAGAGCCCCATGGCAGCGGTCCTGACCCGGTCCAAGATCGCTGATTCCAGCGCCGGGTCCCCGAAGAACGGCCGCCCCGTCCGTGTGTAGATCACCCCGCCGCCGGCGATGCCGAAGCGCCGAAGGCCCGCGGATGGGGTGCGGCACACGACGAGGACCGCCCGCGAGCCCATGTGCTTCTCCTCGCACACGACCCGCGGCACGCCCGCCTTGGCGTAGTCGGCCAGGGCCTCCACCGGGTGCTCCAGGTAGCCCTCGACCGCCGACGTCGACGCGGGCGCCATCGTCGGCGGCAGCCGCACCAGCCAGCGCGGGTCGACCGCGAAGCGGCTCATGACCTCCAGGGCCGCCGCGGCGTTCTCGGCCGCCACCGTCACCCGCCCCCCGGGCGTCTCCAGGGTGCGCCGTCCGGTCACGTCGGCGATGTCCAGTCCGCGCTCCTCCGGCACCGGCGCGACCAGCGGCCGCACCGGCTCGTAGTGCGTGCGGACGGCCGGCACCGAGACCAGCTCCCGGGACGGGTACCGCAGCGCGGTCAGCGCGCCACCGAAGACGCAGCCGGTGTCGACACAGATCGTGTTGTTGACCCACTCGGCGGCCGGGACGGGCGTGTGGCCGTAGACGACGGTCGCCGCGCCCTGGTACTCCTGCGCCCACGGGTAGCGGACCGGCAGCCCGTACTCGTCGGTCTCGCCGGTCGTGTCGCCGTACAGCGCGAACGCCCGCACCCGCCCCGACGCCCGCCCGTGGTAGGCCTCCTTGAGCCCGGCGTGCGCGACCACCAGCCGCCCGCCGTCGAGCACGTAGTGGCTGATGAGCCCGTCGAGGAAGGCGGGCAGCACGGCGTCGAGCTCGGCGTCGGTCTCGAGCTGGTCGAGGGTCTCCTGCAGCCCGTGCGTCCGCTTGACGTTGGCGCCCCGCAGAGCCCGCAGCAGCTTCGCCTCGTGGTTGCCCGACACGCACAGCGCGTGCCCGGCCGCGACCATGCCCATGACCAGCCGTAGGACACCGGGGGAGTCGGGACCGCGGTCGACGAGGTCGCCGACGAACACCGCCGTGCGCCCGTCCGGGTGCCGCGCGTCCGCGGGCCGCCCGGCGGCGTCACGGACCAGGACGTAGCCGAGCCGGTCGAGCAGCAGCTCCAGCTCCTCCCGGCAGCCGTGCACGTCGCCGATGATGTCGAACGGGCCGGTCAGCTCCTTCTTGTCGTTGAAGAGCTTCTCGTACGCCACGACCGCCGACTCCACCTCGGCCACGTCACGCAGGACGTGCACCTGGCGGAAGCCCTCCCGCCCGAGGTGCTTCAGCGAGCGGCGCAGGTCGCGGTGCTGCCGCGACAGCACGGGCCGGCCGAAGTCCCGGTCGGGGCGCAGCTCGGTGCGCGCCCAGCACTCGCTCTCCGGCACGTCCAGGACGATCGCGACGGGCAGCACGTCGTGCGCCCGGGCCAGGTCGACCAGTGCCTTCCGCGCGTGCGCCTGCACGTTGGTCGCGTCGACGACGGTGAGCCGGCCGGCCCGCAGCCGCTTGCCGGCGATGTAGTGCAGCGCGTCGAACGCCTCCGCGGACGCGGACTGGTCGTTCTCGTCGTCGGCGACCAGCGCCCGGAACGCGTCGGACGACAGCACCTGCGTCGGCGCGAACTGCCGCCGCGCGAACGTCGACTTGCCGGAGCCGGAGATGCCGACCAGTGCCACCAGGCACAGCTCGGGGATCGTCACCGTGGTCACTTCTTGAACACCGCCATCTGGGTGGACGTGCCGACTTCAAGGTCTTCCTCGCCGATGCCGTGGCGCGTCACGGTGTACCCGTAGCGGGCCGCGACGTCGTCGCACCACGCGCCGAACTGCGCCCTGTCCCACTCGAACCGGTGGTCGTGGTGGCGCATCCGGCCGTGCTCCAGGCCGGGGTACCGGACGTTGTACTCGACGTTGGGGGTGGTGACGACGACCGTGCGCGGGGCCGCGTGCCCGAAGACGCCGGCCGCGAGCGCCGGCAGCCGCGGCGGGTCGACGTGCTCGACGACCTCCATGAGGACCGCCGCGTCGTAGCCGCGCAGCCGGTCGTCGCGGTAGGTCAGGGCCGTCTGCAGCAGCCGGATCCGCGCCCGCTGCCGGTCGGGGAGGCGGTCCAGGCGCAGCCGGCGGGCGGCCATCTCCAGCGACACGGTCGACACGTCGGCACCGACGATCTCGGTGAACCGCCGGTCCCGGATCAGCTCGCCGAGCAGCGCGCCGGGGCCGCAGCCGAGGTCCAGCACCCGGCTCGCGCCGGCCTCGGCCAGCTGCCGGACGACCGCGGCCCGGCGCAGCGCCGCCAGCGACTCGGGCCGGGGAGCCCGTTCGATCACGGAGTCGGCGTCGGGTTCCACGTCCGACAGCCGGGACAGCGCCTCGTTGGTCAGCGACGTGCGGTGCGCGAGGTACCGGCGGGCGATCACGCCCTTCGCCGGGTGCTCCGCCAGCCACCCGGTCCCCGCCCGGATCAGCTTCTCGACCTCGTCGGAGGAGACCCAGTAGTGCTTGGCGTCGTCGAGCACCGGCAGCAGCACGTACACGTGGTTGAGCGTGTCCGCGAGCCGCATCGTGCCGCGCAGCGTCAGGTCGACGTACCGGCTGGGCCCCCACTCCGGGTGCGCGGCGTCCAGCGGGATCGGCGCCGCCTCGACGGTCCAGCCGAGCGGCTCGAAGAACGTCGCCGCGTCACCCTTGCAGCGCAGCGCCGGGATCCGCAGCTCGAGGGGGATCGGGGTGGCGGCGAGCTCGGGCCGGTCCCGTGAGTCGCCGCGCAGCGCGGTGCGCAGCACCCGGCCGAGCGCCACCGCCAGCAGGCTCGACGCGGCGTAGGGCCGGTCGTTGACGTGCTGGCGCAGCGTGAACGTGTCGGGCCCCTTCCCGGGCCCTTTCGCACCGCGCGCCGCCGCCGGATCCGCGTCCAGCAGCAGGGCGGCCGTGCACCGGTCCTCACCCGCCTCCGGATAGAAGACGTGCGCCGTGCCGCCGCTGACCTCGAACGACTGCAACCTGCCGGGATGCTTCACGAGCAGGTAGCCGAGGTCGGTCGCGGGCCGGTGGGTGGTGGTGATGGTCAGCAGCACCACGCCATGGTCCCGCCGTGATTATCGGTGGGTCAGGCGGTTTTCCCGGGCGTACAGTCGGGCTTATGGCGACGGTGCCGACCGTGCACTGGCACCGGTTGGCTGACGGCCGGGTGCAGTGCGACGTCTGCCCGAGAGCGTGCCGGCTCCATGAGGGCCAGCGCGGATTCTGCTTTGTCCGGCAGTGCTCAGGTGACGAGATCGTCCTCACCACCTATGGCCGTTCGTCCGGTTTCTGCGTCGACCCGATCGAGAAGAAGCCGCTCAACCACTTCCTGCCGGGCTCGCCGGTGCTGTCCTTCGGCACCGCGGGCTGCAACCTCGGCTGCCGCTTCTGCCAGAACTGGGACATCTCCAAGAGCCGCGAGATCGACACCCTCGCCGCCTCCGCCGACCCTTCGGAGCTCGCCGCGGCCGCTGTACGGCTGGGCTGCCGGTCGATCGCGTTCACCTACAACGATCCGGTGATCTTCATGGAGTACGCGATGGACGTCGCCGACGCCTGTCGCGAGGCCGGGATCAAGGCGGTCGCGGTGTCCGCCGGCTACATGAACCCGGCGCCGCGGGAGGAGTTCTACCGGCACATCGACGCGGCCAACATCGACCTGAAGGGGTTCACCGAGCGGTTCTACGAGAAGGTGACCTTCGCCCGCCTCGACGCGGTGCTGTCCACATTGGAGTACCTGCGCGGCACCGACGTGTGGTTCGAGATCACGACGCTGCTCATCCCGGGGCAGAACGACGGCGACGACGAGCTGCGCCGCGAGTGCGACTGGCTGCTGGAGCACCTCGGCACCGACGTGCCGCTGCACTTCACCGCGTTCCACCCCGACTTCAAGATGCGCGACATCCCGCACACGCCACCGGAGACGCTGCGCCGGGCCCGCCGCATCGCGCTCGACGCCGGCCTGCGGTTCGTCTACACCGGCAACGTCCACGACCCCGACGGCCAGACCACGCACTGCCCGGGCTGCGACCGGCCGGTCGTCGTCCGCGACTGGTACGACCTGCGCGCCTACCACCTGACCGACGACGGCCTCTGCGTCCACTGCGGACATCGGCTGCCCGGCGTCTACGACGGCCCGGCCGGGACCTGGGGCCAGCGCCGCCTGCCAGTAGTTTTGTCATGACGCGCCCGGCGGCAGTCGCTGGCACGTTCTACCCGGCCGATCCGGTGGAGCTCGCGACCCTGATCGACGCGATGCTCGACGCCGCGGCCCCGGCACAGACGGTGGTCACTACCACGGCCGTCGATGGGCTGGTGGCCTACATCGTGCCGCACGCGGGCTACCAGTTCTCCGGCCCGACCGCCGCCCACGTCTACCGCGAGCTGCGCGACCGCCCGGCGCCCTTCGAGCGGGCCGTCGTCCTCGGGCCCGCCCATCACGTGCCGCTGCGGGGTGCCGCCGTGTCCACCGCCACCGCGTGGGCGACCCCCCTCGGCGAGATCGCGATCGACACGGACGGCGCCCGGCTGCTGGTCGACCGCAGGCTCGCCGTCGCCGACGACCGCCCGCACGCCCCTGAGCACTCGATCGAGGTGCAGGTGCCGCTGCTGCTTCGCGTACACCTGCCGAAACTGCTGCCAGTGCTCATCGGGCCCGACGATCCGGACGCGGTCGCCGCGCTGCTCGACGCCGTCGCCGGACCGGGCACGGTGGTGCTGTGCAGCACCGACCTGTCGCACTACCTGACCGAGGAGGAGGCCCGGCGGCGCGACGCGGCCACCGCGGCGGCCATCGACGACCTGGCGCCGGAGCGGATCGGCGCGGGCGACGCCTGCGGCCGGCACGCGCTGCGCGGCCTGCTCACCTGGGGCCGGCGGCACGCGCTGCGCGTGGACCGGCTCGCGCTCGCCACGTCCGCGGACACCGGCGGGCCGAAGGACCGGGTCGTCGGCTACCCGGCGGTGCGCCTGTCCCACGCGCCTTACTAGGTAGACGTCGCGGACGGGTTCATCCGTTGCACGCGAAATGTCCAGAAATTGCCGCACGAACGGGCGACCACGGTCGTGGAGCCCGTGCCCGTCTGGTGCGGTGAGGGCGCCTGCGGACGGCGCCGGAACTGGAGACGGGGATGTCAGCGATAGCGGCAGCGCCGGACAACGGCACCGCGACCTGGACGCCGATGACCCGCGAGCAGCGCGAGCAGTTCGACGCGGACGGTTACCTCGTGATCAAGGGCGTGCTGAGCCCGGACGAGGTGCGCCATTACGCGTCGGTGCTGGAGACCGCGCACCAGCAGCACCCCCGCGCCGCGGACGGCTCGTTGCACCTGCTCAGCCCGGTCACCCACCACCCCGACCTGGTCGACCTGATCGACCACCCGGCGACGTTCCCGCTGGTCTGGTCGATCCTCGGGTGGAACGTGCACATCTACCACTCGCATCTTGACGTACACCCGCCGCTGGCGGCGCCGAAGCCCGACTGGTGGCACTGGCACCAGGACGGCGGCCGGCAGAACCGCGAGCTGGAGACCGACCCGCGCCCCCGGCTGTCGGTGAAGCTCGCCTACTGGCTGTCCGACGTGTCGGAGACCGGCCGCGGCAATCTGACCCTGATCCCGGGCAGCCACCGGACCAACTGGCTGCCCGGCCCGCCGACCCGCGACGTGCCGTGGCCGACGCCGGACGGTGCGCGGCAGGTCGCGGTCGACGCCGGTGACGTCGTGTTCTTCGACCGGCGGATCTGGCACGCGCGGTCGGACAACCTCTCCGACATCACGCGCAAGTGCGTGTTCCTCGGTTACACGTACCGGTGGATCGCCATCCGCGACGACGTCACCGGCCTGCCGCAGCGCCCCTGGTGGTCGGGCCTGAACCCGGTCCAGCAGCAGCTGCTCGGCGGCGTCGGGAACACCGGCGGCGGGCACGGCCACGACAACGGCACCGACGGCGACCACCACTGGGGCCACTACCCGCAGACCACGCCGCTCTACGAGGCGCTGCGCGACCGCGGGCTGTTGGACCCCGGTTACCCTCCGCTGATTCCCTGACATTCGCAACAGATCCTCCCCTTGACCCGTCATAGGGTCAGGGGGAGGGGGTCGGGTTGACGTTCGAGGAGTTCGTGGAGGCGCGGCTGCAGGCGCTGCTGCGCTACGCGGTCATGCTCACCGGCGATCCGCACACCGCGCAGGACCTCGTGCAGGAGACGATGATCCGGGCGCAGCTGAAGTGGCGCCGGATCGCCGCCGCCAGCGTGCCTGAGCACTACGTCAAGCGCATGCTCACGAATGCCTATATCGACCTGCACCGCGGCTCGTGGCTGCGCCGGGTGGTGCTGCGGGCGGAGCTGCCCTCCGAGGCGGCCAACCGTGATCTCGTGGTGGCCGATCACGCCGGGGCGTCCGCCGACCGCGACCAGATGTGGATCTGGCTCGCCCGGCTGCCCCGGCGGCAGCGGGCCGCGCTCGTGCTGCGGTACTACGAGAGCCTCAGCGACGTGGAGATCGCCGAGGTCCTCGGCTGCGCGATCGGCACCGTCCGCTCGCTGATCTCCAGGGCGCTCGCGACGCTGCGCACCGAGGTCGTGCCGGAGCTGATCGGCGGCGACGTCCGATGAACGACGCCGTGACCTCGTCCCTCACCGACGCCCTCACCGACGCCTTCGCCCGGCACGAGGACGACGTGCCGGACGCCATGGCGCTGCGCCCGGCGATCGCCGCCGGTGCCAGCAAGCGCCGCGCGCGTCGCCGCCGCCGCTGGGCGGTCTCCTCCGGCGCGCTGGTGCTGGCGCTCGCCGCGTCCCTGGTCTTCACCCTGCGCGACCCGTCGCCGCCCGCGCCCCAGGTCGAGTCGCTGGTGGACGCGGGCACTCCCGACATCAGCAACTTCCTGCTGCTGGGCACCGACCGGCGGCCGCAGTCGGCGGGCGACACAGTGCGCGCCGACGCGATCCTCCTGTTACACGTCGACCCGGACACCCGCACCGTCTACCAGCTGTCCATCCCGCGCGACCTGGTCGTGGACGTGCCCAACTTCGGCCGCCAGCAGGCCAACAACGCGTACGTCTTCGGCGGTTACGAGCTGACCGCCCGCATCCTCGGCGACCTGCTCGGGGTCGGGATCGCCGGTGGCGCGGTCGTCGACTTCGACGGCATGCAGCGGGTCACGGACGCCGTCGGCGGTGTCGACCTCTGCGTCGACCAGCGGACCGTCTCCATCCACCTCGGCGTCGACGACGCCACGGGCCGCGCCGCGCCGCTCCATCCTGGCATGCGCCCCGTCGTGTACGAGCCGGGCTGCCGCCACTTCGCCGGATGGGAGGCGCTGGACTTCGTCCGGCAGCGCCAGTCGCTCACGAACGGTGGCGACGACCGCGACACGCACCTGCGGCAGCTCCTCTCCGCGCTCGCCCGGAAGCTCGGCGACCCGGTGAAGCTGGCCAAGGCGATGCCGGTCGCGGGCGGCGCCCTCGACCTGCACCTCGGCGACATGTCACTGCCGACGCTGGCCGGCATGCTGGCCCGCTACGACGCCGCGCACGTGCCGGGCCTGAAGCTGCCGCTCAGGGCGGACCGCACGATCGTGCCGGGCGGCGACGGCCTGTTCGCCGCGCTGCGCAACGGCACCGTGCCGGAGTGGGCCGCCGCGCATCCGCAGTTCGTGTCCTAGCGGTATTCGTCGTCCTGGCCGGCGTCGCGGTCCTGTTCGACGGCGTCGTACTCGTTCGCGTCCCAGGGGTGCGCGCTCTTGAACACCGTCCCGCGCTCCGTCGGGTCGGCGGGGAGTGCCTGCTCGGCGGCGTCGGCGGGCGATGCCTCCGGGTCGCGCACATCGGGGTCGAGCCGGTCGTCGACGGTCAACAGATCTTCATCGGGCTGAGCCATGTGTCCTCCCTCAGGTTTCTCCAACCGTACGACCGAATCGGCGGTAACGCGGCCTAGCCGGGCAATTCACCTTGTCCCCACCCTCCCGCCGTACATGAGCCAATGCCACTGCGAGATACTCCGTTGCAGGACAGCGCGGTCCTCGACGAGCCGCGCACGCCCGGCTCCAACACCGCACGATCCAACAGCCAAGGAGCGCCGTCATGCCCATCGCCTCTCCCGATGTCTACGCCGAGATGCTCGACCGCGCCAAGGCAGGCGCGTTCGCCTACCCGGCGATCAACGTGTCGTCGTCGCAGACGCTGAACGCGGCGCTGCGCGGCTTCGCCGATGCGGAGAGTGACGGCATCATCCAGGTCTCCACCGGCGGTGCCGAGTACCTCTCCGGCCCGACGGTCAAGGACATGGTCACCGGCTCGGTCGCCTTCGCCGCGTTCGCCCGCGAGGTCGCGAAGAAGTACTCGATCAACGTGGCGCTGCACACCGACCACTGCCCGAAGAACAACCTCGACAAGTTCGTCCGGCCGCTGCTCGCCATCTCGGCCGAGCGCGTCGCCAAGGGCGAGGAGCCGCTGTTCCAGTCCCACATGTGGGACGGCTCGGCGGTGCCCCTGACCGAGAACCTGCAGATCGCCGAGGAGCTGCTGGCGCTGACCGCCGCGGCCAAGGTCGTCCTGGAGATCGAGGTCGGCGTCGTCGGCGGCGAGGAGGACGGTGTCGTCGGCGCGATCGACGAGAAGCTCTACACCACCGTCGAGGACGGCTTGGCCATGGTCGACGCCCTCGGCCTCGGCGAGAAGGGCCGCTACATGGCCGCCCTGACCTTCGGCAACGTCCACGGCGTCTACAAGCCGGGCAACGTGAAGCTCAAGCCCGAGATCCTCAAGACCATCCAGGACGCGGTCGGCGCCAAGTTCGGCAAGGACAAGCCGCTCTCCCTGGTCTTCCACGGCGGCTCGGGCTCGCTGCTCGAGGAGATCCGCGAGGCCCTCGACTACGGCGTCGTGAAGATGAACATCGACACCGACACGCAGTACGCCTTCACCCGCCCGGTCGCCGCCCACATGTTCACCAACTACGACGGCGTCCTGAAGGTCGACGGCGAGGTCGGCAACAAGAAGGCCTACGACCCGCGCGCCTGGGGCAAGGTCGCCGAGGCCGGCCTGGCCGCCCGCGTCGTCGAGGCCTGCGAGCACCTCCGCTCGACCGGCACCACGCTGTCCAAGTAGTTCTTCCGCGGTTCCCGAGGCCCGGCGCCCTCCATCGTGAGGACGCCGGGCCTTCGCGTGCGCCCCACCCGCACAGACGTTGGTCAATGCCAGCCTTTGCACCCTTTGCGCCATAGACGCTGCGCGATCCACCCCCAATTCAGAGATCATCTTGTACGTGGATCGCGCAACCTCGATGCCGAAAAGCCACATTCCTGGGCATTGACCAATGTCTGTGCCTGTCGGAGTCGCGGAAGCGAGGTGGGGCTGGACAGTGTTTCAAGGGACTACAGGCGGTCATGATCTGACCCGTGGTCCGTCGCTTTCGGCGAGGATGTGGTCCGGGCGCAGGCGGGCCCGGCCGGGTCCGTGCCGGGCGACCCTGATCGTGCCCATCACGTTGGTGAACCGGGTGCAGTCGTTGACATTGCCACCGGTTTTTCAGACGTTGGTCAATGCCCCGAGATGCCCCTTTCGACCTGCTGGCGATGCCTGTGCCGGGCCGGGTTGAGCCGGGGTGGCCGTCCGTACGCGGCAGGCGGCAGTGGCTCCGGATCGCCTGCTCGCGATCCGTCAGGTCGAGACGCTGCTGGGTGGCGAAAGCTGCCGGATTATGAGGTGGCGGTCAGGATCTCGGCGGCCTCGGCGACGTCGTCGGTGATGTGGAGCAGGTGGCGCAGGTCGCCGACGGGGGACGCGGCCAGCAGGGGCTCCAGCAGGCTGCGGACCGGCAGACGCTCGGTCCAGTGCTTGCCGTCGAGGAAGACGAACGGGCCGCTCACGCCGTCAGTGGCGTAGAACGTCTTCGTCGCGGCCTGGAAGATCTCCTGCACCGTGCCGGCCATGCCGGGGGCGAAGACGATGCCGCCGCGGGACAGGCGCAGGATGGTGTCCTCGCGGATCGCGTTGGAGAAGTACTTCGCGATCTTGGCGGCGAAGAGGTTGGCGGGCTCGTGGCCGTAGAGCCACGTCGGGATCGCCAGGCCGCCGCGGCGGGCCCAGGTCACCGGGTCGACGGCCACCTGGTCGGCGGGCTCGACCGAGTCGGGCGTCGGCGGGACCGGTCGCGCATACGCCGCTCGTACGTCCAGCGCCGCCCTCGTGAAGGGGTCGTGGTCGTGGAAGTCGGGCGCCGCGGACAGGCGGTCGATCGCGTCGGCGAGCGCGCTCAGCGGCTGGTCGGCGAGGAACGCGCCCAGGTTGGCGGCCTCCATCACGCCCGGGCCGCCGCCGGTGACCACCAGCCGGTCCGCGCCGGCGAGACGCCAGGCCAGCTCGGCGGCGTTGCGGTAGTCGGAAGCGCCGCGCGGGACGGCGTGGCCGCCCATGATGCCGATCGCGGCGGCGGGGCCGCGCGCGCCGATCCAGCCGGCGGTGACGTTGGCCAGCGCGTTGTCGATCCCGGAGTCGTGCATCCGCTGCGCGATCGCCTCGCGGATCTCCGGCGTCGCGCCGCCGGTCGCCCGGAAGTGCTCGTAGACCAGCGTGTCGAACATGCCGTCGAACCCGTCGGAGGCGAACCCGGCGGCGAGGTCGTCCGGCACGTACAGCTGCGAGGGGTGCGTCGGGTAGGGCAGCCCGGCGAACTCGGGCACCACCACCGCCCGCCGCCGCAGCAGGTCGACGACGGCCTCGGTGGCCGCGAAGCGGCAGCCGACGAAGAGCGTGTCCTGCACGTCGACGCCGGAGAGGTCCACGGCGGCGAGGTCGAGACCCTGGACGACCTTCGTGGCGAGCGAGCCGTTGTCCAGATGGAACAGCAGCTCCTCCGGCGACTCGATCTCGTCGGGCGAGTGGTCGTGCAGCGCGACCACGTCTGGCGGGGGCGGAGTGGGCACGACGCCATCTTGCCAGGTGGTGCAAAGGGCGATGGCCCGACCGTCGAGATCGGGCCACCGCGTAACCGGGTCCTGGGGAGGCTCCGGACCTCCCTTTCTAGTACTCGCCCGAACCGGGCACACCCCCCGCTCGCGGGACGCAGCCTCCACCGTTCAGCCAACCTGGTTGAATGGCTGGATGCAGAACCTGCTGCCCCAGCCTTCACCGACGCTGCTTCCCGACGAGCCTGAGGCCGCCGCGCAGCTCGCCGCCGCCGCCGGTTCCGAGAAGGACGTCAAGGACGTCGCAGCGGCCCACCCGGCGTTCAGCGCCGCCTGGGCCGAGCTCGCCGAGCTCGCCCTCGCCGACGGCGAGCCGGTCACCGCCTATGCCTACGCCCGCACCGGCTACCACCGCGGCCTCGACCAGCTGCGCCGCAGCGGCTGGCGCGGCGCCGGCCCCGTGCCGTGGTCGCACGAGCCCAACCGGGGCTTCCTGCGCGCGCTGAACGCGCTCGGCCTCGCCGCCGGGTCGATCGGCGAGGCCGACGAGGCGGAGCGCTGCGCGAAGTTCCTCGATGACAGCGACCCGGCGGCCACGGCCGCCCTGCGGTAACCCGTCACAGCCCTTCGGAGATGGCCGCGGCGACCTTCAACCAGGCGTCGCGGCTCGCCGAGGTCAGCCCCCCGTAGCGGATCGGCTCTCCCGAGTCGATGAAGCGTTCGTACGGCGCGAGCAGCACCGTCCTGGTCCGCGCCGCGAAGTGGCGGGTGATCGCCGGGATGTCGAGGTGCCGGCGGCTCGGCGGCATCGACACGACGGTCACCGCCTGCCGGACCAGCCGCTGCCGGCCGTGCTGCTCCAGGTGGTCGAGCATCCTCGACGCCGTCTCGGCCGAGTCGTTGCGGGCCGACATCGTGACCACCAGCTGGTCGGTGGCGTCGATCGCGGCCTGCCAGTTCTCCGCGCGGACGTTGTTGCCGGTGTCCACCACGATCAGTTTGTAGAACCGGCTGACCACGTCGCGGATCTCGCCGAACGACTGCGCCGTGAGCATCTCGCCGGCGGTCGCGGACTCGTCGCTGGCGAGCACGTCGAACATGCCCTCGCCCTGCGCCCTGACGTACTGCGACAGGTCGCCGACCCGGCCCTGCGCGCCCTGGAAGTGGTCCAGGTCGCGGAGCAGGTCACGGACGGTCCTGTTGTGGAAGTCCTGCTGCGCCCGCATGCCGAGCGTGCCCTGGGTCTCGTTGTTGTCCCAGGCCAGCACGTACCCGCCGCGCTTCTGCCCGAACGTCATCGCCAGCAGCAGCACCGCGACCGTCTTGCCGGCGCCACCTTTCGGGTTGACCACGGTCACCTGCCGCAGCCCGCCGAAGTTGCGCCGGACGAGGTCGACGTCGCGCCGGAACTCCAGCTCCCGCCGTCCGGGGCTGAGCGACAGCACGCCGAGCGTGCCCTTGGACACCGCCCCGCGCACCCCGCGGGCCGCGACCGGGTCGGCGGGCCGCGCCTGCCTGCGCCGCGCGAACTCGTCCGCCGTCGGCGTGCTCCCGTCCGACCAGCTCGCGGGCGGCGGCGCCTCACTCGGCGGCCGGTGCGCCACCGACGGCGCCGGGTGACCGGGCGGCACCTGATGGGCCGCAGGCCCTTGGTGTGGCGGCGGCGGCTGATGTACGGGCGGCGCCGGCGGCTGATCCGTCGGGGGAGCTTGATACGCGGGCGGCGCCGGCGGCTGATCGGTGGGGGGCGCCTGGTAGGTGGGCGGCGGCTGATACGTGGCGGGCGCCCGGTAGGTGGGCGGTGCGGGCGGTGGCGGCGCCGCCCGCGGGTGGGACAGGACCGGGGGCCGCGGCACCGGCACGCCGTTGACCGGCACCGCGCCGTTGCCAGGTGGCGCGCCGCCGCCCGGCATGGAGACCGCTCCCGCGCCCGAGACCGGGATCCCACCGGCCCCGGAGACCGGGATCGCGCCCGCGCCCGAGACCGGCACATGCGGGACCGGCTGCCCGTGCTGAATCTCACTGCCGCGGTCGTCGGCGTCCGGTGCGGGCTCGAGCCACGGCCCCGGATCGCCGGCGTCGACGTCACCCCGCTCGCTCGCCTGCGTCAACCGCGTCCGGGTCGGCGGCTGTGACCAGGGCGACCCGACGTGCTCCGGCTCCTCCTGCGGAGCGTCGTCCTCCTGCGGAGCGCCGCCGGCTTCCCGGCCGGCGTGAGCTTCGGTGCGCCGGCCCGAGACGAACTCGTCGGGCGGCCAGAGTGCGTCGTTCACAGCTGTTCCCCTCCCGCGCTCCCCCACCGTATGCGAGTCGGCACCGTATGCGAAGGAGACGCTTAGGGGACGTACACGGCCCAGGCCGCGCGCTCCATCCACCACGAGCGCTTCCGCGTGAGGGTGCCCTCGGCGCCGTCGTCGACGAAGGGGATCTCGGTGCGGGGGGTGATGGCGACCGCCCGGCCGTGCGCGCGGCGGACCTCGATCTCGACGCGGGGCCGGCGGAAGAGCGACCGGGACGCCCGCGGCACCGCCACCGCCACGTCCAGGACGCCGTCGTCCACGGAGGGCGAGAGGACCAGCGGGAGGCCGTCGACCGTCGCATACCGCGAAGCGTTGGCCACCACCGACATGAGCACGGGCTCGGTGCCGTCGGCGAGGACGGCGTCGTCGACCTCGACCCGGGCGAGGAACGTGCTGGCCGAGCCGCTCGCGTCGACCCCGCCGACCAGGACGCCGTCGAGGGTGACCCCGCCGCCGTCGTTGCGCAGCAGGTCCAGGCGGCGGGTGTTGCCCCCGAGGACGGCGGCGGCCACGTCGGCGGGGTTGCGGGGCAGGCCGAGGCGGGTCACGAGGTCCGTGGAGTCGGGGCCGAGCGGCAGGATGCCGACCGGCGGCAGGTCCGGCAGCGTCCGGTCGTCGGGGATGGCCTCCTCCGACAGTGCCCGCTTGCTGGGTGCCGGGGCGTACATCCGGACCAGCCGCCGCATGACCGCGCGGAGCTGGCCGTCGGCGGCGGTCGCCACGACGAGCCGCACGTCCGGCAGGGCCTTCAGCGCCGCGTCGATCTCCGCGTCGGTGTGTGCGACGACCGTCTCGACCTGGGCGCTTGCTGTGCGCAGCGCGTCGCGGCAGGCAAGAATAGGAGTACGCGTGCCGCACGCGCCGCCATCGCAGCCGCAGGAGCTGCCTTCGCCCAGCGCGAGCACCACCACGTCGACCACCGTTGTCAACCTGCCTTTCACGCGGTTGTTAGCCTGGCACCCCGGGCGACCCGCTGGGGCGCCCGACCCTTTGGAGAGGGCAACAGACGATGCCAGCGATCGTGCTCATCGGCGCTCAGTGGGGCGACGAGGGCAAGGGCAAGGTTACCGACATGATTGGCGGCGACGTCGACTACGTCGTGCGCTACTCCGGCGGCAACAACGCGGGTCACACCGTGGTGACGCCGGACGGGCAGAAATTCGCCCTGCACCTCATGCCGTCAGGGGCACTGTGGCCCAACGCGGCGATCGTCATCGGCAACGGGGTGGTCATCGACCCGAAGGTGCTGCTGGTCGAGATCGACGGTCTCGCCGAGCGCGGCGTCGATGTGTCCCGCCTGATGATATCGGGTGACGCACACCTCATCATGCCGCATCACCGGGCCCTGGACCGGGTCGTGGAGCGCTACCTCGGCTCGTCCCGGATCGGCACGACCGGCCGCGGCATCGGCCCGGCGTATGGCGACAAGGTCGCCCGCATGGGCATCCGCGTCCAGGACCTGCTCGACCCGGGCATCCTGCGCAAGAAGCTCGAGATCGTGCTGCGCGAGCGCAACCAGGTCCTCTTCAAGGTGTACAACCGCAAGGAGATCGACGTCGACGCGACGGTCGAGGAGTACCTGACCTACGCGGAGCGCCTGCGGCCCTACATCACCGACACCCGTCAGGTGCTCTGGAAGGGCCTGGAGGAGGGCCGGACCGTCCTGCTCGAGGGCGCCCAGGCGACGATGCTCGACATGGACCACGGCACGTATCCGTTCGTGACGTCGTCCAACCCGACCGCGGGCGGCGCCTGCGTCGGCGCGGGTGTGCCGCCGACCGCGATCACGCAGGTCATCGGCGTGACCAAGGCCTACACGACGCGGGTCGGCTCCGGCCCGTTCCCGACCGAGCTGTTCGACGACTTCGGCGTGCACCTGCGCAAGATCGGCCGGGAGTACGGCACGACGACCGGCCGGGAGCGCCGCACCGGCTGGTACGACGCGGTCGTCGCCAAGTACGCCACCAGGCTCAACGGCATCACCGACCTGGTCGTCACCAAGCTCGACGTGCTCTCCGGCCTGGAGAAGGTCCCGCTCTGCGTGGCCTACGAGGTGGACGGCAAGCGCACCGACGAGATGCCGATGACGCAGACCGAGTTCCACCACGCCACCCCGGTCTACGAGGAGCTCCCCGGCTGGTGGGAGGACATCTCGAAGGCGCGCGAGTTCGCCGACCTGCCGGTCAACGCGCAGCGCTACATCGAGCGGATCGAGGAGCTCGCCGGCACCCGGGTGTCGATCGTCGGGGTGGGTCCCGGGCGTGACGAGAACGTGGTGCGTCACAGCCTGCTTTAATCTGTCGCGTGCGCGTACTCCTGCTCGGCTCCGGTGGTCGTGAACACGCCATCGCCGCTGCCCTGGTTGCCGACCCGGCCGTGACCGACCTGATCGTCGCCCCGGGCAACCCCGGCACCGCCGCGATCGCGACGAACGTGGGGGTCGACGCGCTCGACCCGGACGCGGTCGCGGCCCTCGCCGTCGAGCGCGGCGTCGACCTGGTCGTCGTCGGCCCGGAGGCGCCGCTCGTGGCGGGGGTCGCCGACGCGGTCCGGGCGAAGGGCGTCGCCTGCTTCGGCCCGTCGCAGGCGGCCGCGCAGCTGGAGGGCTCGAAGGCGTTCGCGAAGGACGTGATGCGGGCGGCGGGCGTGCCCACCGCCCGCTCGTTCGTCTGCACCTCGCCCGAGGAGCTGGCGGAGGCGCTCGACGCGTTCGGCGCGCCCTACGTGGTGAAGGACGACGGTCTCGCCGCCGGCAAGGGTGTCGTCGTCACCGAGAGCCGCGACGAGGCCCTCGCGCACGGCGCCGCCTGCGGGCGGGTCGTCGTCGAGGAGTACCTGGCCGGCCCCGAGGTCTCCCTCTTCGTCGTCACCGACGGCACCGCTGCCGTGCCGTTGCAGCCGGCCCAGGACTTCAAGCGCATCGGCGACGGCGACACCGGGCCCAACACCGGCGGGATGGGCGCGTATTCGCCGCTGCCCTGGGCCCCCGCGGGCCTGGTCGACGAGGTCATGGCGGCGGTGGTGCAGCCCACGCTGGCCGAGATGCGCAAGCGCGGCACGCCCTTCACGGGGGTGCTCTACGTGGGGCTGGCGCTGACCGCCCAGGGCCCGAAGGTCATCGAGTACAACTGCCGCTTCGGCGACCCGGAGACCCAGGTGGTCCTGGCCCGCCTCGAAACCCCGCTCGCCGGCGTCCTGCACGCCGCCGCCGTCGGCCGGCTCGCCGAGGACCCGCCGCTGGCGTGGCGCCCCGGCTCGGCCGTCTGCGTGGTCATGGCCAGCGCCGGCTACCCGGAGTCGGCCCGCAAGGGCGACGTCATCACCGGCGCCGACGGCGTCCCCGGCGTCATCCACGCCGGCACCGCCCGTTCGGAGGACGGCGCGCTGGTCACCGCCGGCGGGCGGGTCCTCACCTGCACCGCGACCGGCGACACCCTGGCCGACGCCCGCGCGGCCGCCTACCGGCTCGTCGACGCGATCAGCTTCGACGGCGCCCAGCACCGCACCGACATCGCCCTCGCCGCCCTCGAGGACAGGATCTCGATCCCCTAGGCAACCCCGCACGCGCCGGCCTCCGTTCTCCCGGTGAACCCGAACGGAGAGGGAGCACGGATGCCGACCGAGCAGGCCTACCGCGACTACGTCGCGGGCAACCTGGACCGCCTGCGCCGCACCGCATACCTGCTGTGCGCCGACTGGCACCTGGCCGACGACCCTGACGTCGACCGTGCTGGTCAAGCTGCTGCGGCACTGGAAACGCGCGTCGAGGATGGAGCATCCCGACGCGTACGTGCGGCGCATGCTCATGTCCGCCTGGCTCGACGAGCGCCGCCGACCCTGGCGGCGCGAGTCGTCCACCGACCGCCTGCCGGACCGCCCGGCCTCCGGTCCGGACGCCGACCAGCGGCTGGACGTGCTCTCCCTCCTCGCCGGGCTGCCCCCGCGCCGCCGGGCCGTGCTCGTCCTGCGGTACTTCTGCGACCTGTCCGTCGAGGAGACCGCGCAGGCACTCGGCTGCAGCGAGGGCACCGTCAAGAGCCAGGCCGCCCGCGCGCTGGAGTCGCTCCGGGCGCGCCTCACGGAGGGAGACCCGCAGTGGATCTGACCGATGCCATGCACGCCGCCACCCAGGACCCGCCACCGACCGCCATCGACGTCGACCAGCTCATCACCGGCGAGCACCGCCGGGTCCGCCGCATGCGGGCCGTCACCGGTCTCGGGATCGCCGCCGTCCTCGCCGCCGGCGTGGTCGTGCTGCCGCAGTATCTGGCCCAGCCGACCGGCCAGAGCCCCGGCGCCCCGCCCTCGACGGTGACGGGCGCGCCGGCGCCGTGCGCCCTGCCGTCTTCCACGGTGGACGTACCGACGGCGGAGGTCACCAAGCAGCAGAACCAGGCGAAGCCGCTGGTGCCGCTCACCGAGTCCTGCGGCGACGCGCAGGCCCGCCTCAGCGTTGAGTTCACCGCGCTGCTGCGCCGCCTCCTGCCCGGCGCCACGATCGTCAACGCCGAAGATCAGCCGACCCCGCTGCCCGCCAGGTTCCTCAGGGTGGCGGACGACGAGTTCGGCGGCTACTCCAGCACCGTCCTGGTGCCGGGCGGCATCGTGTGGGTGCGGCTCGACGCGTCCGAACTGACCCCCGCGCAGTACCACGCGCACATGCAGGAGGAGTGCGCTTCGCCGAAGGCCAGGTGCCGGACCCTGACGATCGGCAGCACCGAGCTGATGATCCGCAGCGACGTGCCCGACGGCTTCGGCATCGACGTCTGGGCGGTCCGCCCGGACGGGACGAGGTTGCTGGCCCGTGCCCGCCCCACGAAGACCGGCGAGCCGACCCCGCTCACCGAGCAGCAGCTCATCGGCATCGTCATGACGCCGGCGCTGACGCTGTACCCCTAACTCCCCGAAAGGGCCGGCTCCGGCTGGCAATGGCCGAGAGTCCGCAGCAGCGGAGATCGTTGGGTCGGAAAGATTCTCTCCCGGAGGTGCAACCTCCCGCCGCGGCCGGCGTGTCAGTGGTGCGCGCCGATGCGGGCGTGCCTGACGGGGAGGAACCCATGACGAAACACCCGCTGCTGCGGGCGGCCGTGCTCGGCGCCGGACTGGTGCTGGCACAGGCCCTGCTCACCCCCGCCGCCGGGGCCGCGACGGTCCCGCCGGCCGCGCCCACCGTGACGGCGGTCAGCAGCTCGTTCACCGTCGGCGTGAAGGGGAAGTTCAGCTTCGCCGAGCCGGCCGGCAGCCCGGTCCCGACGGCGTTCGTGTATCAGCTCAACTCCGGTGCGCCCACGCGGGTCGCCGCCGGCAGGCGCACGGTCACCGTCCAGGTCGTGCCGACCCGCTTCACCAACACGCTCGCGGTCACGGCCGTCGAGCCGGACGGCACGTTCACCGACACGACCACGATCACCTTCAACGCCGTGTACCCGCCGCCGTTCGCCGACCAGGACCTGACCGGCGACGGGCAGCCGGACCTGCTGACCGCCGGGCCGGCGACCGGGCTGCCGCAGGGCGTGTGGCTCGCCGCCGGCCGGGCGCAGCGCGGTGGCCTGCGCACCCCGGCGGCGGGCATCGCGGGCCTGTCCTCCTGGCCCGCGCCGGACTTCGACGGCGCGCAGGTCATCGCCGGCCGGTTCACCGGCACGAGCTTCAACGACGTGCTCGTGTTCTACCCGACCGGTCTCAACGCGGGGCTGGCCATGATCGTGCCGAGCCTCGACAACGGCGGCCCGCTCGACGTCACCGGGGCCACGGTGCTGCCCGCCGGCACCATGTCGGACCTCGACGGCAACAACCCGATCGCGGTCGCCAACGCCTACGACAGCGCCGGCGCGGGCCTCGCCTACCCCGACCTGTTCGGCATCGTCGGCGCCCCCGGCTCGGGCTACACCCTCGACTACTACCCCAACTTCAACGGCACCGGCGCGTACTACATGCCCAGCCCGACGCCGCTGGCCACGCCGGCGGGCGGCACCGACTGGGAGTCGTGGCGGATCGCGTCGAAGCTGCTGCCCAGCGGCACCGCGCTGCTGCTGTGGAACGGGTCCACGGGCGCGGTGCACCTGTGGACGTCGGTCACCTACGACGGCACGACCCTGCACTACACGGACCACCGGCTGGCCACGGACTGGCACCCGGGGGCCGCGTCGGTGCAGCTGACCCAGGACGCGGACGGCAACCCGGTCATCTGGACGGTGTCCACGGCCGGGGTCGCGACCGCGTACCTGGTCAAGAACCTGTCGGCGCTGAAGGCCCAGCCGGCCCAGCCGCTCCTGCCGTGAACCCGCGCCCGGGTGCGGTCGACAAACGGGGGACCGCACCCGGGCGCGGTTCAGTCGCCGAAGAGGCGGCGGCGGACGACCTTGCCGGTGGCGTTGCGGGGCAGGGCGGCGACGAAGTACACGTCGCGCGGGACCGAGAAGCGGGCGAGGCGGTGCCGGACGTACTCGCGCACCGCCTCCGGGTCGACGTACTCGCCGTCGTGCAGGGCGATCCACGCGGCGAGCCGCTGGCCGAACTCCTCGTCCGGTACGCCGGCGACGGCGACCTCGCGGACCTGCGGCAACTCGGCGATGACGTCCTCGACGGAGCCCGGGTAGACGTTCTCGCCGCCGGAGATGACCATGTCGTCCTCGCGGCCGTCGACGAAGAGCAGGCCGTCGGCGTTGAGGTGGCCGAGGTCGCCGGTGGCCAGCAGGTCGCCGTGGGACTCGCGGCCGGTGCCGTTGGTGTAGCCCTCGAAGAGCATGTCGTTGCCGACGAAGATCCGCCCGATGACGCCGGTCGGCAGCTCGGTGCCGCTGTCGGAGAGGATCGCGACCCGGGTGCCGCGCGGTGGGCGGCCCGCGGTGCCGGGGGCGTCCCGCAGCTCGTCCGGGGTGGCGATCGACGCCCAGGAGGCCTCGGTGGAGCCGTACAGGTTGTACAGCACCGGCCCGTACACCTCCATGAAACGCGACGCGAGGGGGCCGGTCAGCGCCGAGCCCGAGGTGGCCACGACCCGCAGCGTCGGCATGGGTGCGGGCGCCTCCAGCAGGCGTTGCAGCATCACCGGCACGGCGAAGAGCGAGGTGCACCCGGTGGCGCCGACCGCGGCCACCGTCGACTGCGGGGTGAAGCGGCGCGCGATCACGATCGTGCCGCGCAGCGCCAGGCACAGCTGCAGCGCGGCCAGCCCCCAGGTGTGGAACAGCGGCGCGGCGACGAAGATGCGCTCGCCGGCGTAGAGCGGGATCCGTGACACCACCGACGCGAGCGGCCCGAGGCCCGACGGGTTGCGGCGCCGCGCGCCCTTCGGCGCGCCGGTCGTGCCGGACGTCAGCACCACCACGGAGCCGGCGGCCGCGGGCGGCTCCAGCTCGGCGGAGGGTGCCCGGTGGATGAGCCCGGCGGTCTTGGACATCGCCAGTCGCGGCAGGTTCGGCGGCACCGCGGCGAGCATCCCCAGCAGGTCGTCGTCGTGGATCAGCAGGGCCAGCGACTGGTCGTGCGCGACGGCCTCCAGCTGGCCGTCGCCGAGGCCGGTGTTGACCAGGACGGCCTGCGCGCCGAGCGCGATCAGGGCGAGCATCGCCTCGACCATGCCGGCGGAGTTGTTGCACAGCAGGCCGATCCGGTCGCCGGCGCGCACCCCGTGCTCGGCGCGCAGGGCGTTGGCGAGGCGGCGGACCCGCAGGTCGAGCTCGGTGTACGTGAGCTGCCGGTCCTCGTCGACGACCGCGACCCGGTCGGGGTCGCGGGCCGCGGTCGAACGCATCTCGCCGTACAGCCCGAAGCCCCAGCGGCGCAGGGCGTTGAGCTGCCGGACGATCCGCGTGGGCCGGCCGGGGTTGAGCAGTTTCCGGCCGGCCATCGTGCGGAGGATGAAGGGGGTGTCCATGGCTCCTCCGGCCTGTCGAGGGGGGAGTTACCGGATGTAGGTGCCCGAGATCGCGCGGGCGACGACCAGGCGCTGGATCTCGCTGGTCCCCTCGAAGATCGTGTAGATCTTCGCGTCGCGGAACCAGCGCTCGACCGGGTGCTCCCGCAGGAAGCCGGCCCCGCCGAGGATCTGCACGGCCTTCTCGGTCGTCGCGACGGCGACCTCGCCGGCCTTGAGCTTGCTCATCGAGCCCTCGCCGGCCTCGAACGGGCGGTTGTTGCGCCCCATCCAGGCGGCCCGCCACACCAGCAGGCGGGCGGCGTCGATCTCCATGCGCATGTCGGCGAGGGTGAACGCGATCGCCTGGTTCTCGATGATCGGCCGGCCGAACTGCACCCGCCCCTTGGCATACTCCAGCGCGTACTCGTACGCGGCGCGGGCCACACCGAGCGCCTGCGCCCCGACCGCCGGCCGGGACAGCTCGAACGTGCGCATCGCGGCCTGCCCCTGCGCCTTGCGGCCCTCGCGGGCGCGGGCGAGCCGGGCGTCAAGAGCGTCCTTGCCGCCGAGCAGGCACCGGCCGGGCACCCGCACGTCGTCGAGGAACACGTCGGCGGTGTGTGAGGCGCGCAGGCCGAGCTTCTTGAGCTTCTTGCTGCCGTTCAATCCCACTGTACCGGGGGGCACGACGAACGCCGCCTGCCCGCGGGACCCCAGCTCGGGCTCCACGCTGGCCGTCACGACGTGGACATTGGCGATGCCGCCGTTGGTCGCGTAGGCCTTCTGCCCGCTGATGACCCACTCGTCCGTCGCTTCGTCGTACCGCGCGCGGCTCTTCATCGAGCCGACGTCGGATCCGGCCTCCGGCTCGGTGGTGCAGAACGCCGCGACCTTCGGGTCGGCGGCATCGCCGAAGCACTGCGGCACCCACTCGAGCATCTGGTCGGGCGTGCCGGAGGCGTAGATCGCGGCGACCGCCAGGCTGGTGCCGAAGATCGCCATGCCGATGCCGGCGTCGCCCCAGAAGAGCTCCTCGGACGCCAGGCACAACGACAGGCCGGTCGGGTCGCCCCAGGTGTTGGCGAGGAACTCGAAGCCATACAGGCCGATCTTCGCCGCCTCCTGGATCACCGGCCAGGGGGTCTCCTCGCGGGCATCCCACTCCGCGGCGGCCGGGCGCACGACGTCGGCTGCGAAGCCGTGCACCCAGTCGCGGAGATCCCGCTGCTCCTCGTTCAGGTCGAGCGAGAACTCGGGCATGGGGCGCTGCCTCAGGCCTTCGGGATGTCGAACAGGTTCGCGATGTTGGCGGCCAGGCCCAGGTCGCCCTTGGCCTTGAGCTTGCCGGTCATGAACATCATCATGGGGTTGCCGGCACCGGAGACGACCTTGAGAAAGTCGACCGGGCCGACGGTGATCGCGAGCTTCGGCTCCTGGTCGGCGCTCGGCGAGAGCACGCAGGTGCCGTCGGCGATGACCAGCTCGTAGGTCTCGGCGCCGTCGTCGGGCGCGCCGGTGATCGTCCAGTGGATGATCGCGTTGGTCGCGCCGGCCCGGTCGGCGCGGAAGAGCTCGGGGAAGCGGGAGAAGATGGTGTCGAGGATCGCCTTGCGCTGCGGGCCCGCCATGAGCTCGCCGAGCTGGGCGTCGGAGGCGCCCTTCACCAGCTGCGCGAACTGCTTGGGGTCGACGGAGTTGAAGTCGCCCAGGGCGTCGAGGTCGGCCATGTCGGTGTGCCCTTCGTCCTTTGAAATAAGCTACTGATGCGTAACCTTACGCACGAGTAGGTAAGGTGACAAGATGCTGAAACGACTTCCGCGCGTGGTGCGTGAGCAGCAGATGCTCGACGCCGCGGTGCAGGTCTTCTCCAAGCATGGCTTCCACGCCGCGTCGATGGACGAGATCGCGGAGGTCGCCGGCATCTCCAAGCCGATGGTCTACGCATACCTCGGCACGAAGGACGAGCTGTTCGTCGCGTGCCTGCACCGGGAGGCGACCAGGCTCATGGAGGCGGTGGCGGCAGGTGTACTGCCCGCGGCCCGCCCCGACGAGCAGCTGTGGCACGGGTTGCGGGCGTTCTTCACCTTCGTCGGGGCGCACCGGGACGGCTGGCGGGTGCTCTACCGGCAGGCCCGCAGCGAGCCGCACTTCGCGGGCGAGCTCGCCGGGATGCGGGCGAGGATCGTCGAGGTCGTCGCCGGGCTGCTGGAGAGCGCCGCCACGGCCGCGGAGGTGCCGGGCCGCCCAGGCGACTTCACCGCGATGGCCTACGCCTACGTCGGCGCCGCCGAGTCCCTCGCCGACTGGCTCGCCGACCACGAGGAGGAGGACCCCGACCACACCGCGACGCGCATGATGAACTTCGTCTGGGTCGGGGCCGACTCGCTCCTGCAGGGCCGCGTCTGGCGCGCCTAGTTGCCGCCGTTCAGCTGGGTGACGTAGTCGCCCGTGGGCATCAGCCCGGCGGTGTGCACCACGGTCAGGACCGCCAGCACGGCCACGACGGCGACCAGCGCCCCCGACTGGATCAGGGTGCGGTGCTGCCGCGGCGCATACGCCAGCCCGGCGGCCGCGGCCGCGCCGGCCACCATGCCACCGAGGTGCCCGGCGATCGAGATGCCGTCGATGCTGAACGTCAGGACCAGGTTGAGCACCAGCACCGGCACGATCCCGGCGACGCTGCGCCGCATCTTGCGCAGCACGATGATCAGCGCGGCGAACAGTCCGAAGATCGCGCCCGACGCACCCGCGGTCTGCGCCAGCGGGTCGGAGAACAGGTAGACCGCGACGCTGCCGCCGAACCCCGCCACCAGGTAGAGCGCGGCGAACCGGGCCCGGCCGAGCATCGCCTCCAGGGGCCGGCCGAGCACCCACAGCGCCCACATGTTCATCAGCAGGTGGAAGACGCCGTAGTGCAGGAACATCGAGGTGAAGAGGCGGTAGTAGTCGCCGTCGATCATGCCGCCGGGGATGATCTGCGCCTCGGTGGCGCTGATCTGCCGCGAGTTGTAGGTGACCAGCGAGCCCCACTCGTGCAGCGGCGTGCCGCCACCGAGCAGCCCGCCCATGCCGCCGCCCGCGATCGACTGGGCGCTGCCGGAGCTGATCACACCGGCGAGGAACACCAGCACGTTGATCACGATCAGCGTGATCGTGACCGCGCCGACGGCACCTTCCGTGCCGCCGCCGAACGCGGTCCGGGCGGGACGCTGCGTCCTGGCACCCTCGCGGACGCACTCCGGGCACTGGAAACCGACCGACGCCTCATTCATGCAATTCGGGCAGATCGGCCGGTCGCAGCGGGTGCACCGGACGTACGTCTCGCGGTCAGGGTGCCGGTAGCAGTGAGGGACCACGTTCGCCGGCGGCTGAGTCATGCAGACAAGATTAGCCAGGCCTCCTATGAGACCCGTTCGATGTCCACCCGCTCGATCACGATGTCCTGGCGGGGCCGGTCCATCTGGCCGGTCTGCGTGCTGCCGATCTGCTGCACGACCTTCTTCGAGTCGTCGTCGACGACCTCACCGAAGATCGTGTGCTTGCCGTTGAGGTGCGGCGTCGGGCCGAGGGTGATGAAGAACTGCGAGCCGTTGGTGCCCTGGCCGAAGCGGATGCCCGCGTTGGCCATGGCCAGCAGGAACGGCCGGTTGAAGTGCAGCTCGGGGTGGATCTCGTCGTTGAAGTTGTAGCCCGGACCGCCGGTGCCGGTGCCCGTCGGGTCACCACCCTGGATCATGAAGCCGTCGATCACGCGGTGGAAGATGACGCCGTTGTAGTACGGGCCCTTGCCGGGCTCGCCCGTGCGCGGGTCGGTGTATTCCTTGCTGCCCTCGGCGAGCTCCACGAAGTTGCGAACCGTCTTCGGGGCGTGGTTGGGGAACAGCTCCAGCCGGATGGCGCCGACGTTGGTGTGCAGCGTCGCGAACAGTTGCTCGGCCACCAGTTCTCCCTTTCTTTGGTGACATTCCGTCATCACGGTATCGGATGCGGATTCTGGCGGATCCGGGTGTGCGGGCCGCTCGCACGCGGCAGGATGGCCAACAGCGGACCGGTTCGGAATGTTCTGCCTGGGTAACCCGGGGAGGACGAGGTTTCGCGGCCATGGAGGTGGAGCAAGTGTTTGGACGTCGTGAGGTCAAGACGCACCGTCGTCTCATGCAGGATGAGCTCGGCGAGAGCCTGGGCCACCTGCGGATGGCCGCAGCGCACGCAGCCGATGGCGCTTCGGGTGCCTTGGCGCCGCGCGTCGAATACGCCCGCAAGGCGGTCAAGCCGGGCCTCGCGAAGGCCAGCGGCGCGGCGGGGACCGTCCTCGTCATCGCCCGCGAACGTTCGCTCCAGGCGAGCAAGCAGGCCGAGAAGATGGGGCGCAAGGGGAAAAAGAAGATGATGAAGAAGGAGAGCCGCACCGGCCGCCGCTGGCCGATGACCATCGGTGGCCTGCTGATGGCGGGCGCGGCGGTCGGCGCCGCCACCGCCCTGATGCGGCGTCGCCGGGCCAACCAGGCCTGGGACGAATACGGCTCGACCCGGACCGCCAGCGACACCGGCTCGATGCTCGACTCGGCGAAGTCCACGATGGATGCGGGGATCGACAAGGCCAAGACGATGGGCGAGGCGGCCAAGGACCGCGCCTCGGACCTGATCGGCAGCAAGGGCACCAACACGGGCCCCGCGGGCAGTGGCGAGTACGAGAAGCACCCGATGCCGCAGGCGGCGTCGAAGAACAGCCGGTCCTGACGTGAGCGCGCGGACGGGCCCTCCCCAGCCACGGGGGACGGCCCGTCCGCGTTTTCGCTGCTCCCTACGTTTCTACAACCAGCCCGACTTGCGGAACGCGCGGTAGAGCAGAGCCGAGGCGACGACCATCAGCGTCATGACGCCCGGATAGCCGAAGACCCATTTCGTCTCCGGCATGAAGTCGAAGTTCATGCCGTACACGCCGGCGACCGACGTCCACACGGCGGCGATACCGGCCCAGGCGGCGATCTTGCGCATGTCGTTGTTCTGGTCGACGCTCACCTGCGCCAGCCGCGCCTGCAGCACCGAGTTGATCACGTCGTCGAGGTAGAGCACCTGCTCGACCGTGCGCACCAGGTGGTCGTTGACGTCGCGGAAGTAGCGGCGGATCTCCTCGGGCACCTCGGCGAGCTGGCCGCTGACCACCCCGGCCAGCGGGCGCTGCAGCGGCAGGACCGCCCGCTTGAACTCCATCAGCTCGCGCTTCAGCTGGTACACCCGCTGAATCCGATCGGTGCCGGTCTTGCCCTTGCTCCGCTTCGCCGGGCTGAACACCTGGTCCTCGATGATCGCGACGTCCTCCTCGATGGCCGCGACGACCTCGACCATCACGTCGACGATGGTGTCCGCGACGGCGTACGCGACCGCCCACGGCCCGCGCGCCAGCACCTCCCGGCGCCGCTCCAGGTCCGCGCGCACCGGCGTCAGCCGGCACGCGTCGCCGTGCCGGACGGTGATGATGAAGTGCTCACCGATGAACATCAGCACGTCGCCGGTCTCCACGACCTCGCTGCTCTCGGTCAGCTCGTCGTGCTCGACGTACCGGGCGGTGCGCATCGTCATGAACGTCATGTCGCCGTACCGCTCGACCTTCGGCCGCTGCGACGAGGTCACGGCGTCCTCGACGGCCAGCTCGTGCAGCTGGAACGTCTCCGCGATGGCGGCCATCTCCTGCGCGCCCGGCTCCTTCAGCCCGACCCAGACGAACCCGTGCCGTTGCCGCCGGGCGGCCGTGAGCGCCTCCGCGTAGTGCCAGCTGCCGGGTTGCCGTACACCATCCACATACAGCGCACAGTCGACGATCGAGCTCGCCGTGGTCGGTGGCTCGGCCGTCGCCGGGACCGGTGTCGCGGGGCTCAGGATGCGTGACATCGCCCGCACCGGCCTGGCCAGTGCCCTGGACAGGGAGCCGGCCAGCTGCTCGTCGGTCATCGCGACCTCCGCCCTGTTGTTCTCGCACCAAAGTAGGCACCGGGTGAGTCGACCGCAGGTGGGGGGTGGGGGCGCGGTCGACCCACCCGGTGCCGTTGGGGGGCGGGGGGTGATGTCTGCAGCGCGATTCAGCAAAGCGCGCCGGGCTGGATTTTGGGCCATCCGGAGCCGCCTGCGGAACCCACCCCGCCATCACGGTTTGGTGTCGCTTTGGTTCAGCTGCGTTTCAGCCCTTGCGGACGGCCTCGATCGCCGCCGCCAGGCGGCTGACACCCTCGTCGACCTGGTCCGTCAGTACCGCCGAGAACGCCAGCCGCACCGAGTGCTTCCCGCCCTCCAGGAGGAAGTCGCTGCCCTTGACCACGGCCACCCCGAAGTCCCGGGCCGCCACGGTCTCCAGCTCCGTCGTGTCGACGTCCTCGGGCAGCTCCACCCACAGGAAGTAGCCGCCGTCGGGCTCCACGAACGTCGCGTCCGGCACGTGCTTGCGCAGCCCCTCGGCCAGCAGGCGGGCCCGCTCGCCCAGCGTCGCCGACACCTTGGCGATCGACCGCTCGATGTCCCCGCTGACGCAGAACTGGTGCGTGATCGCCTCGGCGACCATGCTCGGGGAGATGTACAGGTTGGTGGCCCGCTTCGCGATCGCCGCGATCGTCGCCTTCGGCCCGACCAGGTAACCCACCCGCAGCCCGGGCGCGATCGTCTTGGTGAACGAGCTCGCGTGCACGACCACGCCGGTCGTGTCCTGCGACAGCATCGTGGGCAGCTTCTCGCCGCGCCAGCGGATGTCCGCGTACGGGTCGTCCTCGAAGATCGTGAACCCGAACTCCTGCGCGAGCGCGACGAGCGTCGCCCTTCTCTCCGCGCTCAGGGTGACCCCGGCGGGGTTCTGGAAGTTCGGGATGATGTGCGCCAGCGTCGGGCGCACCCCTGTTTCGAGCAACGCGCGCAGCTCGTCGGTGTCGATGCCGTCGGCGTCGACCGTCACCGGGTGCACCGTGGCGCCCAGGTTGCGCAGGTTGAGCAGCGTCCGGTCATACGTGGGCTTCTCCACGATCACCGCGTCGCCCGGCTTCACCAGGTGCTCGAAGAGCAGCGCGTCGGCCTGCAGCGAGCCGTTGGTCACGATGACCTGCTCCGCGTCGACGCCGTGCTTGGCCGCGATCCACGACCGCAGCGGAAGGTAGCCGACCGACGTGCCATACGCGGTGATGCCGGCCGGGTCGGCCTCAAAGGCCCGCACCGCAGCGGCCTTCAGCCCGTCGATGTCGATGATGTCGAGACTGGGTGCGCCACGGGCAAAAGAGATGAGCTGCATGCCGCCAGCCTACGAGAGCGTGCCGGTGCCCCTCAGCCGAGTTCCGCGCGCTCCACCTGGTGGAAAAAATATGTCGTACCCCAGTGGCAGCATGGGGGCATGACGATGGTTGGTGTTCTGGCTGACTCGGCTCAGTCCCTGCTCACGCTGCCGCCGGCGGTCTCCCACCGCCGCGCGAGCCACCGCCTCGAGACGCTGCTGCGCAAGGCCTGCCCGCCCGACTTCGCCGTCCTGGCCGTCGGCCTCGGCGTCGACTGTGGCGAGGGTCGCACCTATGTTCCCGACCTGCTGGTCACCCGCCCCGAGGCCACCGACGACGACGGCGACGTGGTCCCCGCGACCGACGTCCTGATCGCCGTCGAGGTGATGTCCCTCAGCAACCCGCTGCCCGGCCTGGTCCTGCGCCGCCATGACTACGGCGCCGCGGGCATCCCGCAGTACTGGATCCTCGACGCCCGCAACCAGACCCTGACCGTCCACACCAACCCCATGCCCAGCCCCCACCCCGACGGCTACGAGACCACCATCACCGCGACACCCACCACCCCGTTCACCACCACCATCCCCTTCCCCATGACCATCGACACATCCCTGATCCGCTGACGACCCGCCACCGGCCCACACTGAGCACGGCGTCCTCGAGCCGGGCCGGTCCGGCTCCCTGACGCTCGGCGGGCGCGCTTCTCCACGCGGGGGCACGAGGCGGCGCCGCCGGCGCACGAGTCCCCGCGTGGACCCGGCCGTTCCGCTCCTTCCAGTCGCCTCCGGTGCTGCTCGTCGCCGACCGTCGGCCGCCGCGGCCTCGGCCTGCCCGCCGTCCTTGGCTCCTGACGTCCGTCCTGACCTGCCCGGCCGGTTCCGCACGCCCAGCCGGGTCCAGTGGCTGTTCGGGTCCCCTCGTGTCGGCCGAGTCCTGCGCCTGTTCGGCTCCGTCGTGCCGGTCGGCTGCGACGACCGGTCTCGGGTGCCGCATCTGCCCGGCTGTGCGCCTGGCCGTGTGCCTGGCCGTGTGCCTGGCCGTGTGCCTGGCCGTGTGCCTGGCCGTGTGCCTGGCGGGGCGGCCGGCGGGGTGCCGCGTGGGGCTGATTGGTCCTCGCGTGCCCGTCGGGGTCCGCGTGGAGGTCAAGCGCCGCAGGGTGGCCGGTCGCCCCGCCGCGGCCGGGTCGAGCCCGACACGACCTGAGTTGTCGTGTGCCCGGCAAGCCCGATCGAGCGCCGCGGCCTGTCGGGCTCCCCGCGGCGCCTCCCTGCCAGTGCGACCTGACCACGGTCCATCGCCCTCAGCACCGGCGAACCCCGAAAGGCGGTACGACCGTCGTCCTGACAGGCTTCACCCGACAACCTCCACGCCGCTGGACCGCCAGCGATGCACCTGCCCCTGATGGACACACCCCCGCAGCCCCCGACGGATGATCGAAGGACGGTTCTGGTCGCGATGACGGCCGGTTTCGTCCTTTGATCATTGTGCTGCGGAAGGTGGTGGCGACGAGGCCTGCCCTGGTGGGGGCGGCAGGGCGCCGACTGATGATCGAAGGACGGATCCGGTCGCGATGACGGCCGGATCGGTCCTTGGATCTTCGCGTTGGTGGGCATGGTGGCGCCGGCGTCGGTGATTGGCCGGGGGCGGCGGGTGGCGGGGGTGGTTGCCGGGCGTGATCGAAGGACGGTTCCGGTTGTTGGGGCCGGAACCGTTCTTGGATCACGTTGGGGCGGCAGCGGTGGAAGAGGGAAACAGCGTCAGGCGGCTACGGGGGAGTTCTGGTGGACCCAGACGCGGAGGATGTCGCGGACTGAGATGACGCCCAGGACGTCGTCGTTGTCGAGGACGACGAGGTGGCGGAAGCCGCCGCGGACCATGGCGGAGGCGGCCTCTTCGATGGTCCAGGTGGGGCTGGCGTAGACGACTTCCCAGGTGATGTGCTCGGCGGTGCGTTCGACGTCGGGGTCGAGGTCGGCGCCGATGGCTTTGAGGATGTCGCGTTCGGTGATGATGCCGACGCCCGCGCCGTCGGGGTCGAGGACGATGGCGGAGCCGACGCGGTGGCGGGACATCAGCTGGGCGGCCTGGCGGAGCGTGTGGTCGGGGCCGAGCTGGACGACGGCGGTGGACATGGCCTCGTGGACCTGCATCAGGCATCACTCCTCGCAACCGGCACTTCACGCAATTCTCCCTGCTCAGGAGGGCGCGCTCAAGGGTTGACCACCCTCGCGGAGGTGGCAGGAACAGGGGCATGACGCGAGAAGGAGCGCGAGAAGGCCCGATACCGCGCCGGAACGCGCGTTAGAGTTCCGAGACGTGCGCTTCCTCAACGATCAGCAGCCGGGCTACGACCTGACGTATGACGACGTGTTCATGGTGCCGAGCCGCAGCGCCGTCGAGTCACGCATGGCGGTCGACCTGAACTCGCGGGACGGCAGCGGCACGACGATCCCGATCGTGGTGGCGAACATGACCGCGGTCGCGGGGCGGCGGATGGCGGAGACGGTGGCGCGGCGGGGGAGCCTGGCGGTCATCCCGCAGGACATCCCGATCGACGTGGTCGCGGAGGCGGTGTCGTGGGTGAAGCAGCGGCACCTGGTGCACGACACGCCGATCACGCTGGGGCCGACGGAGACGGTGTCGCTGGCGCTGGACCTGCTGCCGAAGCGGGCGCACGGCGCGGTGATCGTCGTGCAGGACGGCCGGCCGGTGGGTGTGGTGACCGAGAGCGACTGCCACGACGTCGACCGGTTCAGCCAGCTGCAGAGCGTGATGTCGCGCAACCTGCAGACGCTGCCGGAGGACATCAGCCCTGAGGACGCGTTCGTGCAGCTGACCGCCGGGCATCACAAGCTCGCCCCGGTCATCAATGCCGAAGGTCGGCTTGTCGGAATTCTGACGCGGAACGCCGCGCTGCGCGCCACGCTGTACCAGCCGGCGGTGGACAAGCACCAGCAGCTGCGCATCGGCGCCGCGATCGGCATCACGGGCGACGCGGCGGGACGGGCCGACAAGCTGCTCGCCGCCGGCGTGGACGTGCTCGTCGTCGACACCGCGCACGGGCACCAGGAGCGGATGATCTCCACGCTGCGGGCCGTCAGGGCGCTGGACCCGGGCGTGCCGGTGGTCGCCGGCAACGTCGTGACCAGGGACGGTGTCGCGGACCTCATCGAGGCGGGCGCCGACATCATCAAGGTCGGCGTCGGGCCGGGCGCGATGTGCACCACGCGGATGATGACCGGGGTGGGCCGGCCGCAGTTCTCCGCGGTGCTCGAGTGCGCGGCGGAGGCGAAGCGGCGCGACAGGCACGTGTGGGCCGACGGCGGCGTGCGTCACCCGCGCGACGTGGCGCTGGCGCTCGCCGCGGGGGCGTCCAACGTGATGATCGGCTCATGGCTGGCCGGCACCCACGAGTCGCCGGGCGACCCGCGGCGCGACCAGAGCGGCCGGCTCTACAAGGAGAACTTCGGCATGGCGTCGGCGCGCGCGGTGAGCCGCCGGACCGCCGACGACAGCGTGTACGAGCGCGCCCGCAAGGCCCTGTTCGAAGAGGGCATCTCATCGTCGCGGATGTACCTGGACCCGCGCCGTCCGGGGGTGGAGGACATCCTCGACGCGATCGTCGCCGGGGTCCGCAGCGCCTGCACGTACGCCGGAGCGGGCAACCTGGAGGAGTTCGCGGAGCGTTCCACAGTGGGCGTGCAGAGCGCCGCCGGGTACGCGGAGGGAAAACCGCTGGATGTCAGTTGGTGAAGGGGCCGACGGGATAGTCTCGTCACCCGCAGGTCACGTATGGTGCGTGTCGTGAAGCTCGTTCGCGACCATGGCTGTCGAGGGTGACCGACCAGCAGCCTCCAGAGGTTACCGGCCAGCAGCCGCCAGAGGTTGCCGGCCAGCAGCCCTCCCGCAGCCGCCGTATGCAGGCGATACGCGTCGCGTCCCGTTTCGTCGGTGCCGGCCTGCTCGACCAGGTCGTCATCGCGACCGCGAACGCGGCCAACACGCTGCTCGGCGGCATCCTGCTGCCCAAGGACCAGTTCGGCGCGCTGGCGCTCGCGCTGAGCGTCGGCTACTTCTCGATGTACCTCAACCGGGCGTTCGTCGGCGACGTGCTGCTCGCCCTCGCGTCGCGGTTCGAGGGTGAGCACCGGGGCCGGCTCATCCGCAACGGGCTGACGACCGCGCTCTGCTCCGGCATAACGACGATGGTCGTCTTCACCGTGCTGTGGCTCGTCTGGCCGCACGACGGCAACATCGACCTCGACGAGCTCATCTGGCTGGTGCCGTTCATGGTGCCGCTGATGCTGCACGACACGGCCCGGTGCGACTACCTCGCCGACCGCAGGCCCGACAAGGCGCTCGGCATCGACCTCGTGTGGGCCGGCACCCAGGGCGTCGTGATCATCCTGATGATCCTGACGGGCAACGAGAGCCCGGGCGGGTTCCTCGCCGCGTGGGGGATCGGCGCGACCGCCGGCGCCACCGTCTACCTGCTGCGCGAGCAGCGCGTGCCGTGGCGCGGCAACCCGAAGGCGTGGCTCGCCGAGACCCGGCACCTGTCCGGCTGGTTCACCGCCACCGCGATCGTCGCCCAGGTACAGGTCCTCGCGATCAGTTTCCTCGTCGCCGGCAAGCTGTCGAAGATCGAGCTCGGCAACCTGCGCTTCGTGCAGACCGTGCAGCTGCAGCCGGTACAGAACCTGGTGGCGGCGATCCAGGGGCTGCTGGTGCCGCGGGCGTCCCGTGCCGCCGCCGACGCCGCGAAGCCCGGCGCCGAGGGGGCCGATGCCGCCGCGACCCTGCGCCGCCAGACCAGACAGCTCGCGCTCGCGTTCGCGGTGCTCGGCACGCTGATGGTCGTCATCGTGTGGCCGTTGGTGTCGTGGGTACTGACGACGACGGACAAGTTCGCCGAGGCCGCGCCGCTCGCCCTGCCGATCGCGCTGCAGGGCGCCGTGTACCTGCTCCAGGTGCCGTTCACCGCCGCGATGCGCGGCATGCACCGCGCCAGGATGCTGTTCGTGCAGTACGTCGTGTTCGCGACCGTGTCGCTGACCGGCCTGTCCGTCGGCGCCAGCCAGGGCCTGCAGGGCGCCGCGTGGGGCCTGCTCACCGGCTCCACCACCGGACTCATCTGCATGGTCGTCCTGTACGGGTACGCGCTGAAGTCCGTCGGCCCGCCGGCACCCACGCCGGCGCCGCGACTGGACGCGACCCAGAAGGCCTGAACACAGAAAGCCTGAGACGCAGAAAGCCGAGCAACCTTTCGGGCCCCCCGGACGTGCAAGGGCCGTGGAAGACACCGACGCCACCTACGTGGCCTTCGTGGAGGCCGCCTGGCAGCGGCACCTGCGGCTGGCCATCCTGCTGACCGGCGACCGGCACCGCGGGGAGGACCTGCTCCAGGACTGCCTGGTCAGGATCTACGAGCGGTGGCGGCGGCTGGCCCGCGCCGACGACCCGCACGCCTACCTGCGGCGCATGCTCGTCAACAACAACGTGTCGCTGTGGCGGCGGCTGCGCCGCGAGCGGCTCGTCGCCGACCCGCCCGACGCCGCCGACCGCTCCGCCGACCGGCACCCAGACACCGAGCTGCTCCGCGAGGCCCTGCGGGCGCTGGCGCCCCGGCAGCGCGCGGTCGTCGTCCTGCGCCACTACGAGGACCTGCCCGAGACGGAGATCGCGGCCATCCTCGGCTGCTCCGTCGGCACGGTCAAGAGCCAGAACGCGCGGGCGCTCGCCAAGCTGCGGGCCGCCCTGCGCACACCGATCTTCGAACAGAACAGGTGACGCTCATGCCCATCGACCAGCACCTTTCGGACCAGTTGCACGACCTGGTGGACCGCGAGCCCGGCTCGCCCGCGCCGACCCGGCTGCTGCTGGAGCGCGGCCGCCGCCGCGCCCGCCGGCGCCGCACCGCGGCCCTGGCCGGGGTCACCGCCGCCGCTGTCCTCGGGGTCACCGCCGGCGCCGTCGCGCTCCAGCAGTCGCCGGCGAACGGCCCGGCCGCGACCGCGCAGAAGAGCGCGCAGGGAAGCGCGCAGGAGGGCACGCAGCAGGGGACGCCGCAGATCAGGCTGGCCGCCGCGGTCGCCGCCAGCGGGTCGACCAGCTACGCGTTCACGATCACGATGGTGGCGGGCCCCGAGACCCGCACCGCCAGGGGTGAGTTCGACCCGGCCGCCACCACCGGCGTGCTGCACTACGGCGACGGCAGCGAGCAGCGCCTCGTCGACGGGCAACGGTTCATCGGCGACGGCAAGGGTCACTGGAAGTTCCAGAACGACGGGCGGCACGACTCGCTCACGTTCAGCGGCCTCGGCGACGACCCGTTCCCGGTATCGGGGGACCCCGCTCAGCTGCTGCAGAACCTCGCGAAGGTCGGCACGGTCACCGAGGCGTCCCCCGGCGTCTACCGGTTCACGATTCCGGCCGGTCCGACCGAGGGCGAGGCGACCGTCGCGGACGGCAAGGTCAAGAAGGTCACCTACAACACGCCGTTCTACGGGCTGGTGGACCAGAAGCTGGTCGCCACGGTCACCGTCGAGTTCGCCGACTACGGCAGGACGGTCAAGGTCGAGAAGCCGGAGCGCTGGGTGGACTGACCGGGCCGAGCAGCAGGGCGGCCTCCCCGGCGAGCAGCAGCAGCCACAGCGTGCCGCCCGTGCCACCGATCAGCCACTCGTTCGTGATCATCGTGAACAGCGCGCCCGGGAGCAGCACCACCAGCCAGGGGTCGGCGTCCCGGCGGCGCCGCCACACGTTCCACAGCAGCAGGCCGAGACCGGCGAGGAAGGCGGCGACGCCGGCCACGCCGGCCTTGCGCAGCGCCGCGATCGGCGCGTTGTCGACGGTCAGCTTGATGTCGGCGCCGCTGCTCGCCCGGTACACGGTGGCCCGGGCGTCGCGGGTGTTGCCGAGCAGCTGCTCGGTGCGGCTGTCGTGCCGCCAGTCGGTTCCGACCTGCCGCCACGTCTCGACCCGGCCGCTGCTGACCCCGGCGTCGTCGCCGTACCGCTCCTTGACCAGGAACGACGGGCCGTTGACGAGCAGCACGAGCCCGAGTGCGGCGGCGGGGACGAGGGTGAGGCGGCGGCCGTACCAGATGAACGCCAGCGTCGCGATCGCCATGAGCAGGAAGCCGGTGCGGGAGTCGCTGGCGCACAGGACCAGGGCGGCGGTCGCGACCGATCCGATGCGCTGCCAGGCGGCGACGCCGGTGTCGGCGCCGATGCGGATCGCGGCGAGCACGGCGATGCACGCCATCGCGTTGGGGTGGTCCAGCAGCCAGGACGCGCCCCAGAACCGGTACTCGAAGCCGCGCCCCCACGGCGTGTCCGGCACGACGTGCGGCGACGTGAACAGGTTGCCCGACCCGGCCGCCAGCAGCACCGCGACCGTGCCGAGGAACGCGACCGCGATCCCGAGCGTAAGCCGCGCGAACGACCCCCGGAACGCGAACACCGCCAGCACGACAAGTCCGAAATATCCGGCGTACAGCGTGCGCTGCACCGCGATCTCCGGCTTGAACACCAGTGCTGCACCGAGCGCGCCGATGATCAGGTACGACACGCCGAGCCACGCCGCGCCGGACCGCACGGCAAGGAACGAGACCGGCCGGAACCAGAAGAGCAGCAGCAGGCCCGACAGCAGCAGCAGGCCCCATACGACGGCGCCGGTGTTGGTGTACGTCCAGCTCAGCACCCCCTGCACGGCGAACACCGCACCGAGGACCAGCCCGCGCAGGTCCGAGCCCGGCACCAGCGACACGGTGAGCGCCCCGACCGCCCCCGCGATCAGGCCGGCGACCAGCGCGAGCGCGGCGTCGCGGTAGCTGTCGTCGACGACCAGCTCGACCGCGCCGGCGATGAGGCCGACGGCCACGATCCCGGCGACGGTCCAACCGGCCCGCCGGGGGGTCACCGCACGACGCTGCGGTAGACGTCGATCAGCCGCTGGGTGAGCACATCAGGGGAGAAGTGCCCCTCGAAGCGCGCCCGCGCCACCGGCGCCAGGGCCGCGGCGCCCGCGTGCGCCACGATCAGCCCGCCGGCGAGCGCGGCGGGCTCGGGCTCGACGACCCACCCGGCGTCGCCGGCGAGGAACGGCAGCCCGCCCCGGTCCGTGACCAGGACCGGCCGCCCCGCGCACAGCGCCTCCAGCACGATCGTGGGCAGCACGTCGTGCCACGTGGACGCCGCGATCACACACGACGCGGCGCCGATCTGCGCCCGCACCTCGGCGTTCGGCAGCACCCCCAGATACGTGATGTCCGAGCGTTCCGCGGCGGCCGCCTCGGCCAGCGGGCGCAGCGGGCCGTCGCCGATGATCCGCAGCGGCCCCAGCGCCCCGTCCGGGTGCCGCCGCCACGCGTCCAGCACCAGCGACAGGCCCTTCTCGGGGGTCAGCCGCGCCGCGTACAGGAACCCCTCGCCGCGACCGGGGGCCGCTCCCGTGTCCGGGATGCCGTTCGGCTTGACCGTGATCCGCTCGTCCGGGATGCCGAAGTCGCGCAGGTGCTCCGCGATCCGGTCGGTGAGCGCGACGAACCGGTCCACCCCGCGCCAGGTGCCGCGGTGCACGGCGAGCGTCGTCGCCATCACCGCGGACTGCGCCTTCGAGTCCCGGTAGCACGAGTGCCGGATCGCCGGCAGCGCGAACGACTTGCCCCGGCACTCGGTGCAGATGTGCCCGTCGCGGAAATAGAGTCCCGGCGCGCAGACCTGGCGGTAGTTGTGGACGGTGTGCACCACCGGTACACCTGCCGAATGCGCCGTCCGGACCACCCAGGGCGACAGGAGCGGATAGGCGTTGTGCAAATGCAACACGTCCGGCTTTTCCGCTTTTATCAGCTTTTCCAGGGCGCGCTGCGAGTCGCCGTTGCGGATCGGTGACAGCGGCAGCAGCACCTTCCGCGCCGTGGAGAACGTGCCGATCTCGTCGGAACTGCGCAGAAACGGCAGCACCGACACCCCGGCCTTGGACAGTTGCGCGATCTCGGCATCGACGATGACATTCTCACCGGACGGTGCGCCGGACGCGTAGCGATTGTGCGCGACAACGACCTTCATGACGGGAAAAGACTAACTGAGGCAGACTGTACGAGTGCCCGAGCTTCCCGAGGTCGAAGCGCTCGCCGCGTTCCTCCGCGAGCGCGCCGTCGGCCACACCATCGACCGCATCGAGGTCCCGTCGCTGAGCGCGTTGAAGACCTTCGACCCGCCGGTGACCGCCGCGGCCGGCCAGGCCCTGACCGGCGCGTCCCGGCACGGCAAGTTCCTCGACATCCACGTCGGCGACGACCTGCACCTTGTCACCCACCTGGCCCGCGCCGGCTGGCTGCACTACCGCGAGACGTTCAACGCCAAGACCCCGCTCAAGCCGGGCTCCGGCCCGATCGCCGTCCGGGTGCGACTCGACGACGACTCCGGCTTCGACCTCACCGAGGCCGGCACGAAGAAGAGCCTCGCCGCCTACTTCGTCACCGACCCGCGGCTCGTGCCCGGCATCGCCCGGCTCGGCCCCGACGTCCTCGCGGTCACCACCGACGAGTTCGCCGCCGCGATCCGCAGCCGCAAGGGCCAGATCAAAGGCGTCCTCACCGACCAGACCGTGATCGCCGGCGTCGGCAACGCCTACTCCGACGAGATCCTGCACGCCGCGAAGATGTCCCCGTTCGCGCTGACCAACCGCATCACCGACGAGACGATGGCCGTGCTGCACGCCGCCACCCGCGCCGTGCTGACCGACGCCGTCTCCCGCTCGGTCGGGCAGAAGGCCGCGACGCTGAAGTCCGAGAAGCGCTCCGGCCTCGCCGTGCACGCCCGCACCGGCCTGCCCTGCCCCGTCTGCGGCGACACCGTCCGCGAGGTCTCCTTCGCCGACACGTCGCTGCAGTACTGCCCCACCTGCCAGACCAACGGCAAACCCTTGGCCGACCGGCGGCTGTCGAAGCTCGTGCGCTGACTACGCTGGCCCGGTGCGCCGTGCCTTCCTGATCGCGTTCATCGGCTTCTTCCTCCTCGGCGCGGCATGGGCGCTCGCGCTGCCGTCCAACGGCACCTACGACGAGAAGCAGCACCTCGTCAGGGCCTGGGCCGTGTGGACCGGCCAGTGGCTGCCGCACGACCGGGCCGTGGACGACAGCGGCATCGAGACCAACGCGTTCACCGGCCCGCGCAGCCTGCTGCCGCTCAACGCCGACTGCACCCGGCTGGGCCGGCCCTCGTACCAGCCGGCGTCTTGCCTCACCTTCACCGACGACCGGTCCGACGTGCTCCAGCCCAGCGCCGCCGCCCGGTACAGCCCGGTCTACTACGCCCTCGTCGGCCTGCCGTTGCGGATCTCCCCGACGAACGCCGGCCTGATCTGGGCGCGGCTGCTGTCCGCCCTGCTGTCGGCCCTGCTGCTCGCCGTGGCGTTCGCCCTCGCCGGCACGGCGCTGCTCCGGGCCTCGGTCGTGCTCGCCGCGACCCCGATGCTGCTGAACCTCGCCGGCGCGCTCAACCCCAACGGCCTGGAGATCAGCGCCGCCGTCCTGCTCTACGTCGCCGCGCTGCGCAAACACTGGCCCGCGGCGGGGGTCGCCGCGGCGCTGCTGCTGACCACCAGGGACCTCGGTCCGTTCTTCGCGGCGTCGGTACTGGCGGTGTCGCTGTTCGTGACGAAGACGTGGGTCCGGTCGCGGGCATTCTGGCTGCCGGCCGCCGGCGGCCTCGCGTTCGCTGTCTTCTGGACACTGGTCGCGTCCCGGGGCGATGCCGTCGACCCCGGCCGGCCGATCGCGGCCACCACCAGCGGGGCGATCCTGCGCGACATCGCCGACAACCGCGCCGAGTTCTGGATCCGCCAGATCGTCGGCCAGTTCGGCTACGGCGAGACCACCGTCTCACTCGGCATGATCGGACTCTGGTACCTGCTGATCCTCGCCGTGGTCGTTCCCGCCCTCTGGTTCGGACCGTGGCGGCTGCGCATCGGGATCCTCGCTGTCAGCCTGGCGTCTCTGGTGTTGTTGGTCGCCCTGGAGCTCTACTTCGCCCCGAAGGTCGGCCACTTCGCCCACGGCCGCTACGTCATGCCGCTCGCCGTCGGCGCGGTCCTCCTCGCCGGGTCCACCGACCGTTACGCAACGTGGCCCCCCTCTCGCTGGCTCGTGCCGGCGATCGTCGCCGTGACGATCCCGCTCCACCTGTACGCGCTGGCCCGCGTCATGACCCGCTTCCAGCACGGAATCAACGAACGGCTGAACCCGTTCGGTGGAACCTGGCAGCCGCCGCTCGGCAGTGTTGTGCCCCTTCTGGCGTGTTTGGTAGGTGGTGCGCTACTCGCGGTGATTGTCACGCGGAGTTCTGTCCGGCCCACGCCAGTGCACTCGACAGCCAACACGTTCAGCAACTAGTCTCGGCCGGTCGTCGTCAGTAGCCCGAACCAACATGGGACACTTCTCGCGTGCGATCGGGTGTTCTTGCGTCGGCGACCACATCCCACCCGGTCGAGCAGTTGAGCGCCCTGATCCCCGGATCGTGGTGCGAGAGGACACACTCAGGTGACCGCTAGTCTCCAACGTCCGGCCACCCCGCCGAGCCGGAGATCTATCTTGGGTGAGCTTGACAGCTTCGAGATCCTTCCCGAACACGCGCTCACTCCGCTCGGCCCCAACGGCGTGCCCCGCTCCGGCTGGCAGCGCGCCCGGCGGGTCTCCCGGTGGCACCGCCCCTACGCGGCGATCCTCCTGCTGCTCGACACCCTCGCCTGTGTCATGGCCAGCGTCACCGCGAGGACCTTCCTCGACACCAAGACCAACGAGATCTTCGAGCAGGCCCCCGGCCTGTGGACCTCGATCACGTTCGGGATCCTGCCCGCCGTCTGGCTGCTCGTCCTCTGGGGCCACGGCGCCTACGACCGCCGCTACCTCGGCACCGGCACCGACGAGTTCAAGCGCGTCGTGCGCGCCTCCTGGACCGTCGTCGCGATCGTCGCCTTCGCCGCGTTCGCGACCAAGACCGCGGTCTCCCGGACCTCGGTCGGCGCCGCGCTCGTCGGCGGCCTGCTCTACGTGCTCGTCCTGCGCTACTTCGCCAGACGCGCCCTGCAGTACGTGCGGACCAAGTTCAACCTCGCGACCCACCGGCTGCTGCTCATCGGCACGCTCCAGGAGGCGCTCGAGGTCCATCAGGCGATCGCCCGCGACCCCGCCGCAGGCCTCGTCCCCGTCGGCATCCACCTGATCGAGGGCTACGCGCCACGGCCGAGCACCGTCACCCCGGTGCCCGTCCACGCCGGCCGCGACATCCTCTCCCTGGTCCGCGAGCTCAACGCCGACACGATCGCCGTCTGCGGCTCCGCCAGCGCCGAGCCCGTCGAGCTGCGGCGCCTCGCCTGGCAGCTGGAAGGCACCGGCATCGACCTCGCCGTCGCCCCGCAGCTCACCGACATCGCCGGCCCGCGCGTCCACATCCGGCCGATCGAGGGCATCCCGCTGCTCTACGTCGAGGAGCCCAAGCTCTCCGGCATCGGCTGGCTCTTCAAGAACGTCATCGACCGGGTCCTGGCGCTCGTCGCCCTGCTCATCGTCCTGCCGTTCTTCCCGATCGTCGCCCTCGCCATCAGGCTCTCCGACCCGGGTCCGATCTTCTTCCGCCAGCCCCGCATCGGCCGCGAAGGCAAGATGTTCAAGGTCTGGAAGCTGCGGACCATGTACGTCGACGCCGAAGAACGCCAGGCCACCCTCGACGAGCACAACGAGAGCGACGGCCTGCTCTTCAAGATGAAGAACGACCCGCGGGTCTTCAAGGTCGGCAAGTGGCTGCGCGCCACCTCGATCGACGAGCTCCCGCAGATCCTCAACGTCCTCGCCGGCGAGATGTCGCTGGTCGGCCCCCGCCCCCTCCCCGCCGACGACGGCGACTTCCTCGGCGACGTGCGCCGCCGCCTCCTCGTCCGCCCCGGCATCACGGGCCTGTGGCAGGTCAGCGGCCGCAGCGACCTCTCCTGGGACGACGCGGTCCGCCTCGACCTCTACTACGTCGACAACTGGTCCCTCGTCCTGGACCTGCACACCCTCTGGCGCACCATCGGCGTCGTCGTCTTCCGCAAGGGCGCCTACTGACCCGGCGGGCACCGATTGGGTAGGGGCTTCGGGATCCGGCCGGCATCGCGTTGGTGCGCACGCGCCTGAGCCGGCCCTCCGCGCCCGCCCTGCCATTCTCCGCTCCTCACCCGCCATCTCGTCACCCTCCCGCTGGGCTGCGGTGTCTCGCCGGGGATTTCGGTCTGTCGTGGGCTGCTCGGGTGGTCCAGGATGGGCGCGTGGGTGGGAACCTGGCCGCTGGGATCGCGGTCGTCGGGCTGGCGGTGGCGCTCGGCGTCGCGGTGTGGGCCGTGGTCCGGCTGCGGTCGCGGCGGGCGATCGCGACGGCGGCGCAGCGGGCGACGTACGACGTGCTGCACATCGCGGCGCTCGCGGCCGAGCCGTTGCGCAACGGGCTGACCGACGTCGCGGCGGGCAAGGCGGTCCGGCATCTGCGGACGCTCACCGGGGCCGCCGGGATCGCGGTCACCGATGCGGCGCGGGTGCTGGCGTTCGACGGGGCGGGGGAGCACCACCGGGAGCAGGTGGCGGCGGCCGGGGCGAAGGCGGTCACCGCCGGGCGGTCCACCGTGCTCGGCAGCGACGAACTGCCGTGCGACCTCGTCGACTGCCCGGTCCGCGGGGCCGTCGTCGTCCCCCTCGCGCAGCGGGAGGGGGCGCTCGTCGCGCTGTCGGACGGGCCGCCGGCGCCGGGGCTCGTGCAGGCCACGGCGGAGACCGCGCGCTGGGTGGGGACGCAGCTGGCGCTCGCCGAGCTCGACACGTCGCGGGCGCGGCTGGCCAGGGCGGAGGTCCGGGCGCTGCGGGCGCAGATCAGCCCGCACTTCATCTACAACGCGTTGACGGCAATTGCGAGTTTTGTCCGGACCGATCCCGAGCTGGCGCGGGAGTTGATTCTCGAGTTCGCGGAGTTCACGCGGTACTCGTTCCGGGCGCACGGGGAGTTCACCACACTCGCCGAGGAGCTGCGGTCCATCGACCGGTACCTGACGATCGAGCGGGCGCGGTTCGGTGAGCGGCTGCAGGTGCGGCTCCAGATCGCGCCGGAGGTCCTGCCCGTGACGCTGCCGTTCCTGTGCCTGCAGCCGCTGGTCGAGAACGCGGTGCGGCACGGGTTGTCGCGGAAGCCCGGGATGGGCACGATCAGCATCGTGGCGCGGGACGCGGGCGCGGAATGTCACATCACCGTCGAGGACGACGGGGTGGGGATGGAGCCTGCCGCGCTGCTCAGCGCCGACGACACCACCGACGCCGGGCAGCACGTCGGGTTGCGCAACGTCGATGAGCGGCTACGGTCGGTCTTTGGTGACGGGTTCGGCGTCGTGGTCGAGACGGCCCCCGACGCGGGCACGAAGGTCAGCATGCGGGTCCCGAAGTTCCACCCCGGAGTGCGGAGCAGCCAATGAACCGGAGTGCGGAGCAGCCGATGAGCTCGAGCGCGGGCAGGAGCCTCACCGGCCAGGTCGTGCACGAGCACCAGCAGCAGCCCGGCTTCCTGCGGGTCCTCGCCGTCGACGACGAGGTGCCCGCGCTCGACGAGCTCGCGTACCTGCTGCGCGCCGACCCCCGCGTCGGCCGGCTCCACACGGCCGGCGACGCGACCGAGGCGCTGCGGGTCCTGCGGGACATCGACGTCGACGCCGTCTTCCTCGACATCCGCATGCCCGGGCTCGACGGCATGGAGCTCGCCCGGGTCCTCGGCCGGTTCGCCAAGCCGCCCGCCGTGGTGTTCGTGACCGCGTACGACGACCGCGCCGCCGAGGCGTTCGACCTGGGCGTCGCCGACTACGTGCGCAAACCGGTCCGCGCCGACCGGATCGCGGAGTCGCTGCGCCGCGTGCTGGCCGCCAGGCTCGTGCCCACGCACCCGTCCGTGGCCGGCCGCCGCGACCGGCAGGACGACCCGACGATCCCCGTCGAACTCGCCGGCACGACGAGGATGCTGCCCCGCTCGTCGGTCCGCTGGGTCGAGGCCCAGGGCGACTACGCCAGGCTCCACACCGCAGACGCGTCCCACCTGGTCAGAGTGTCTCTGGCGACCCTCGCGGAGCGTTGGGCGGACGCGGGTTTCGTACGGGTGCACCGCTCCTTCCTGGTGCAGCTGAAGCTCATCACCGAGCTGCGGATGACCAACACCGGCTACGTGGTGGTCATCGACGACCACGAGCTGCCGGTGAGCCGGCGGCACACCAGAGAGCTGAAGGACAGACTGGTCCGCGCCGCGAAGTCGTGGTCATAACAAAGGACAGGTCTTCACGACTTCCACACATCACGCACCGTTGCCCCTCGCATCTACCCAATACGCTGCTGGCATGACCGCAGGTGGGGCAGGGGAACGGCGCAGGGTGCTCGTCGTCGACGACGAGCGGATGATCGCGGAATCGATCGCCGTCCGGCTCCGCGCCGAAGGGTTCGCCGTCGACCAGGCGCACGACGGGCCGTCCGCGGTCGCCGCGGCCCGCCTGCTGCGCCCCGACCTGGTCGTGCTCGACGTGATGCTGCCCGGGTTCGACGGCCTCGAGGTGTGCCGGCGCATCCAGGCGGAGCGGCCCGTCGCCGTGCTCATGCTCACCGCCCGTGACGACGAGACGGACCTGCTCGTCGGGCTCGCGGTCGGCGCCGACGACTACCTCACCAAACCGTTCTCGATGCGGGAGCTCGCCGCCCGCGTCCACGTGCTGCTGCGGCGCCTGGAGCGGCTGGCGCAGTCCCAGCCGGACCCGGACGCCACCCCGATCGTCCTCGGCGACCTGGAGATCAACCGGGCGCAGCGGCGGGTCAGCCGCGGCGGCGTCGAGGCGCACCTGACGCCGACCGAGTTCGACCTGCTGGTGAACCTCGCGACCCGCCCCCGCACGGTCCTGCCCCGGGAGCGGCTGCTCGCGGAGGTGTGGGGCTGGGCGGACGCGTCAGGCACCCGGACCGTCGACAGCCACATCAAGGCGCTGCGCCGCAAGCTCGGGTCCGACCTGATCCGGACCGTCCACGGAGTCGGGTACGCGCTGGAGACCACATGAAGCACTTCCTGGACCTGCTGCCCCGGCCGCTCGACCCGCTGCGCTCGATCAAGCTGAAGCTCGCGGTGCTGCTCGTCGCGTCCGCCGGCGCGGGCCTCGGCGTGTTCTGGATCGGCATCGGCTGGATCCCGCCGACGACGACGGAGATCGCGCTGACGGTCGGGCTGCTCACCTCGCAGGTCCTGGCCCGCGGGGTGACGTCGCCGCTGCGCGACATGACCGCCGCGGCGCAGGCGATGGCCCGCGGCGACTACTCCGCCCGGGTCAGGGCGACGTCGAAGGACGAGGTCGGCCAGCTCGCCGTCGCGTTCAACCAGATGGCCGCCGAGCTCGCCGCCGCCGACCAGCAGCGCCGCGAGCTGATCGCCAACGTCTCGCACGAGCTGCGGACCCCGATCTCGGCGGTTCAGGCTGTACTGGAGAACGTCGTCGACGGTGTCGTCCAGCCCGACCAGGCGACGCTGCGTACCGCGCTCGCCCAGACCGAACGCCTCGGGCGGCTCGTCACCGAGCTGCTCGACCTGTCCCGCCTCGACGCCGGCGTGGTCCCGCTGGACCGGGAGGACTTCCGGATCGAGGACCTGCTCATCGAGGTGGTGGCCGAGGCCGAGGTGAAGGCCACCGCCGCCGGCTACAAGGTCGAGTACCTGTCCTGCGCCTTCCCGGAGAACGCCCTGGTCAGTGCCGACCGGGCGCGGCTGCACCACGTCCTGACCAACCTGGTCGACAACGCGACCCGGCACAGCTCCGACGGCGGGACCGTCACGATCATCGGCCGGCGCGACGGCGACCGGGTGATGATCGAGGTCGCCGACGAAGGGCCCGGCATCCCGTACACGGAGCGGGAGCGGGTCTTCGAACGCTTCACCCGCGGCGCCCGCGCCTCCGGTGGCGGCACGGGTCTGGGGCTGGCGATCGCCCAGTGGCTCATCGAGCTGCACAACGGCACGATCGCGGTCATCGAGCAACCGGATGGCATGGCGGGTTGCCGCATCCGGGTCACCCTGCCCGTCTGATCCAAGCGTCTTCAGTACGTGTCCGGCGACAGCCGGACGCGCGGATCCTCATACCCTCCGGAGTCCGACATGTCGTCCCCGACGGAACCATCCGACGGTCCGCACCGCCCCACCGTCCCCGCCCAGCCGACGCCGACCGAGCAGCCCGCGCCGGCCGAGCAGCCCGCGCCGGCCGAGCAGCCCGCGACGGACAAGCAGTCAACACCGGTCGAGCCGACCCCGGCGGAAAAGCCGCAGTATCCGGTACCGCGCCCGCTGGAACGGCACGATCCCGCCGCCGCGCAACCACCCCGGCCGCCGTCGCCGCCCGGCGGGGTGGCACCCGGCCTGCGAAAGGCCCCGCCGCAACCACCACGCCCCGGGCCGCACCCCGTACACCAGGAGCAGCGGCAACAGGGGCACGGCGGGCCGCAAGGAGCGGTCGCCACGCTCGCCCCGCCGACCCGTCCGCCACACCCGGCACCGAACCCGCCGCCGAACCCACCGAACCCGGCGTTGATCAGCCCGGTCCGGCTCGGCCCGCCGCACCCGACCCTGTTCCAGCGGCACTGGCCGGTCCGCAGTGTCGCCGCGGGGCCCACCGTGCTCATCGGCGGCCTGGTCACCGCGGTCGTCGCGGCCGCCGCCCTGCCGCTGGACCGGCCCGGCATCGGCTGGCCCGTCGCCGGCCTCGCGCTCGTCGTCGCCCTGCTGGTCGTGCTGCTGCGGATGGACCCGAAGCAGCGCGGCACCAGCGCGGTCGAGGCCACGTGCTGGAGCGCCGCCGCCGTCGCGCTGCTGTCCGTCGGGGTGTTCCGGGCCGCGGGCTGGCTGTTCTTCCTGTGTGTCCTGGCCGCGTTCGGCAGCGTCGCGCTCGCCGTCGGCGCCGGCCGGAGGGTCCCGGCGGTCTTCGCGGCGCTGGTCAACCTGCCGATGGCCGGGTTCCGGTCGCTGCCGTGGGTCCGGTACGGCATGAGCCGGGCCCGGGCGAAGGAAGGCGCGTCCGGCGCGACACGGCTGCTCGGCTCGATCGGGCTCGGCGTGCTGCTGCTCGTCGTCTTCGGGGCGCTGTTCGCCAGCGCCGACGCCGCGTTCGACCAGATCGTGCAGACGATCCTGCCCGACCTGTCGCTCAGCACGCCGTTGCGGTGGCTGTTCGTCGGCGCCGTCGCCGCCTGGCTCACGTTCGGCGGGGCGTTCCTGCTGCACAACCCGTCGACGCTCGGCGACGGCAGGCCACGACGGGGGCGGGTGGTCCGCTGGTACGAGTGGGTCGTCCCGGTCGGCGCCGTCCTCGCCGTCTTCGGGATCTTCGTCGGCGTGCAGGTCGCGGTCCTGTTCGGCGACCGCGACTACGTGATGCGCACCGCCGGTCTCACGTTCGCCGACTACGCGCGGAAGGGCTTCTGGCAGCTGCTCGTCGTCACGCTGCTCACGCTCGTCGTGATCGCGGTGACGGTCCGCAAGGCGTCCCGGGAGACGGCCCGCGAGCGGGCGCTGCTGCGGGTGGTCCTGGGGCTGCTGTCCCTGGGCGCGCTCGTCGTCGTGGTGTCCGCGCTGTGGCGGATGGACGTCTACGAGCAGGCGTACGGCTTCAGCCGCCTCCGCGTCCTGGTCAGCGCGTTCGAGCTGTGGCTCGGCGGCCTTCTCGTCCTGATCATGGTGGCGGGGGTCGTGCCGGCGACGCGCTGGCTGCCGCGGGCCGCGGTCGCCCTGTGGGTCGTCACGCTGCTGGGGCTCGCGGTGCTGAACCCGGACCGGTTCATCGCCGAGCAGAACGTCGCCCGGTACGCCTACAAGAACGCCGACCTCTGGTACCTGTCGACGCTGTCCGCCGACGCCGCGCCGGCGCTGGACAAGCTGCCGCCCGGCGCCCGCGAGTGCACGCTCAGCGGCATCTCCGCCGACGTGCACGACGGCGACGACTGGCGCGGCTGGAACCTGGGCCGAGCCGAGGCCCGCCGGATCGTGCCCGAGGTGGTGTCCGCCGACGACTATCCCTGCTCCCGGCGGTACTAGCGAAGGACGGGGGCCGACGCTCAAACGGGGGGTGTCGGCCCCCTTGCACTTGATTCACGCTCGTTGCGAGACTGCGGGACATGGAGCCACCCACCCCGCGGGTCCGCGTGGTGCTCGGTGACGTCGCCCGCGCCCCCATCGACCCCGCCCGCACCCGCGCGGAGCTGGAGGAGCAGAGCCCGGTCGGGGCCGCCCTCGCCCGCGGGCTCGTGCGCGCCCAGCTGGCCGTCGCGGTGCGGCTCGCGGCGGTCGTCGCGGTCGGGCTCGGCGGGCTGCCGCTGCTGTTCGCGGCCGCGCCCGCGCTCGGCAGGGCGCACCTGTTCGGGATCTCGGTGCCGTGGCTGCTGCTCGGGGTCGCCGCCTACCCGTTCCTGTTCGCCATCGGGTACGCCTACGTCCGCCTCGCCGAACGCAACGAGGCCGAGTTCGTCGCGCTGGTCGAGGACAGGTCCCACCAGCAGCCATGAGCGGGCAGCGGAGCGGCTCGGCCCGCTCATCATGGGATCAGGTCGGCTCAGGCCGACGCTGGAGCGCAGCGGAAGCGGCGGCATGAGTGCTTTTGGGCTGCCTTCGGTCATCGCGGTCATCGCGGTCACCCTCGTCACCGTCGCCATCGGTCTCTACGGGCTGCGGTTCGCCCGCACGACCTCCGACTTCCTCGTGGCGTCCCGCATGGTCAGCCCGACCTGGAACGCGGCCGCGATCAGCGGCGAGTACCTGTCGGCCGCCAGCTTCCTCGGCGTCGCCGGCCTCATCCTCAAGCACGGCGTCGACGTCCTCTGGTACCCGGTCGGGTTCGCCGCCGGCTACCTGGCGCTGCTGCTCTTCGTCGCCGCCCCGCTGCGCCGCTCGGGCGCGTTCACCCTCCCCGACTTCTGCGAGGTCAGGCTCCGCTCGAAGCGGCTGCGCAAGCTCGCGACCGCGTTCGTCATGTTCATCGGCTGGCTCTACCTCGTGCCGCAGCTGCAGGGCGCCGGTCTGACCCTGCAGACGGTGACCGGCGCCCCGTACGCGCTGGGGGCGCTGCTCGTCGGCGTCGTCGTCACCCTGAACGTCGCGCTCGGCGGGATGCGGTCCATCACGTTCGTGCAGGCGTTCCAGTACTGGCTGAAGCTCACCGCCCTCGCCGTGCCGTTCGTGTTCCTGCTCATGCAGTGGCAGTCCGACGGCCGGCCCGCCCTCACCGCGCCGGACGGCCCGACGTTCCCGGCCGTGACGACCGTCACCGTCGACCACCCGACCCGGTTGATCGTCACCGTCCAGACGCCGGTCACCGCGCACGGCCGGATCGACGGGGCCGCCGTCGACGGCGCCGTGCTGCTCACGGTCGGCGAGCACGACGCGGACCCGGACACCGCCATCGAATTCCCGGCGGCCGCGTCGGTACCGAAGGTCGCCGCCGTCTCCGCCGAGTCGCCGACGGACTGGCTGCTGCCCGGCGACCACTCGCAGGGGCTGTTCGCGACGTACTCGCTGATCCTCGCCACGTTCCTCGGCACGATGGGCCTACCGCACGTGCTGGTCCGCTTCTACACCAACGCCGACGGCGCCGCCGCCCGCCGCACCACACTCGTCGTCCTCGGGCTCGTCGGCGTCTTCTACCTGACCCCGACCCTGTACGGGGTGCTCGGCCGCGTATACACGCCGCAGCTGCTGATGACCGGCAACACCGACGCGGTGGTGCTGCTCCTGCCGTCGGCGGCGCTCGGCGGCGGCCTCACCGGCCAGCTGCTCAGCGCGCTCGTCGCTGCGGGCGCGTTCGCGGCGTTCCTGTCGGCGTCGTCGGGGCTGCTCACGAGCGTCGCCGGGGTCCTGTCCACCGACGTGCTCGGCCACGGCTCGGTCCGCGACTTCCGCCGCTCCGCGCTCGTCGCCGGGGTCGTGCCGCTGCTGCTCGCCCTGTTCGTCGCGAGCCTCGACGTGTCGCAGGTCGTCGGCCTCGCGTTCGCCGTCGCCGCGTCCAGCTTCTGCCCGCTGCTCGTCCTCGGCATCTGGTGGCGCGGCCTGACCGGGATCGGCGCGGCCGCCGGGATCGTCGCCGGCGGGGGCGCCGCGGCCGGCGCGGTGCTGCTCACGGTGCTCGGCGGGCCGCTGCCGGGCTGGGCGGGCGTGCTGACCACCCAGCCGGCCGCGTGGAGCGTGCCGCTCGCCTTCCTGGTCATGATCACCGTCTCGCTGCTCACCCGGCAGCGCCTGCCCAAGGACCTCGGCGCGATCATGCTCCGCCTGCATGCGCCGGACGCGCTGCGGATGTGACCACCCTGGCGGGCGGTGCTGGCGTGACATACGGTCATGTTGTGACAGATCGCGAGCCTTCCTCGGCTCTCGCGCTGCGGGGGCTGTCCAAACGATTCGACCAGAAGGTCGCGGTCGCCGGCGTCGACCTCGACGTGCCGACCGGGTCGTTCTTCGGCCTGCTGGGGCCCAACGGCGCCGGCAAGACGACGTCGCTGTCGATGGCGGTCGGGCTGCTGCGCCCCGACGCCGGCCACGCGTATGTCCTCGGCCACGACGTCTGGTCCGACCCCGTCGAGGCGAAACGCCGCCTCGGCGCGCTGACCGACTCGGCCCGCATGTTCGACCGGCTCACCGGCAGCGAGCTGCTCGCCTACACGGGCCTGCTGCGCGGCCTGCCGCAGGACGTCATCGACGGCCGCGCCGCCGAGCTGCTCGACGTCCTCGGCCTCGCCGACGCCGGCCGCACCCTCGTCGTCGACTACTCCGCCGGCATGAAGAAGAAGATCGGCCTGGCCTGCGCGCTGCTGCACGCGCCGCGGCTGCTGGTCCTCGACGAGCCCTTCGAAGCCGTCGACCCGGTCTCCGCCGCTCTCATCCGCGACATCCTCATCCGGTACGTGCGAAACGGCGGCACCGTGATCTTCTCCAGCCACGTGATGGAGGTCGTGGAGCGGCTCTGCACCCACATCGCCATCCTCGCCGACGGCCAGATCAAGGTCGTCGGCACCACCGAGCAGGTGAAGGGCGGCCGGGAGCTCGAGGACGTGTTCGTCGACGTCGTCGGCGGCCGGGTCGCGACGGGCGCGGAGCTGTCGTGGCTGTGACCCCCGAGCCGCACGTCCCCCAGCCACGTGCGGCACCTGACGACGGGGTGCTCGCGGCGCGGCCCGAGCCGATCCGCGGCGGCGCCCCGAAGGTCACCGACTTCGTCCGGCTGAAGCTGCGCATCCTGCGCAACACGATGCGGGGCAAGAAGTCCCGCGTCTGGCTGTTCGTCCTCGGCATCATCTTCGGGCTGTGGGCCGCGTTCGTCGGGGTGAGCATGTTCGCCGCCAGCAGCCTCACCGACGACAACCTGCGCCCGACCCTCGCCGCGTTCGCCGGCACCGGACTCGTCCTCGCCTGGATCCTGGTGCCGCTGCTGTTCTTCGGCGTCGACGAGACCCTCGACCCGGCAAGGTTCGCGTTGCTGCCCGTGCCCCGCCGCACCCTCGCGCTCGGCATGCTCGGCGCCGCGTTCGTCGGCATCCCACCCGTCGTCACCCTGCTCGCCGCGCTCGGCGCCACCGTCGGCGCGGTCTTCGACGGCGGCGTCGCCGCGGGTGCCGTCGCCGTCCTCGGCGCCGCCCTCGGCCTCGCCGTGTGCGTCGCCGCGAGCCGCGCCGTCACCAGCGCGTTCGCGGGCATGCTCCGCTCGCGGAAGGTCCGGGACCTGGCGGCGCTGCTGATCGCCCTCGCCGGCATCTCCTGCAACCCGGTCTTCCAGCTGATCTTCGCCCTGGTCGAGAACGGCGAGTCCAAGCAGGCCACCACGATCGGCGGCGTCCTGTCGTGGACGCCCCTCGCGGCGCCGTTCGTCGCCTACGTCGACGCGATCGAGGGCGACTGGGCGCTCGTCGCGGCCCGCCTCGCGATCGGGGTCGCCGGGGTCGCCGCGCTGCTGTGGTGGTGGCTGCAGACGATCGAGTCCGCGATGCTCGGCACCGCCTCGACCGGCGCGGCGAAGAAGGTCAAGGCCATCGACAAGCTGCCCGTCCGGGCGTTCCTGCCGGGCGTCCTGCGGTCCTGGCCCGCCGGCCGGTTCACCGGCCTCGTCGCCCGGGAGATCCGCTACTGGTTCCGCGACCCGCGCCGCCGCGCCAGCCTGATCTCGCTGCTCGCCGCGTCCATCGTCGTGCCGTTCGCGTTCACGTTCGGCTTCGGCGGCGGCTCCGACGAGCAGGAAGCGGCCCGGCAGAGCGCCGGCATGAGCGGCGGCGCCCTCGTGTTCTCCCTGCTGTTCGCCGGCGCGTTCGTCGGTCTGGTACTGGTGAACCAGTTCGGCAACGACGGCACCGCCTACGCGCTGCACATGCTCACGAACGTCCCCGGCCAGGTCGAGCTCGCGGCCCGCGCCGCCGGCGTCGGCATCCTCGCGTTCCCGCTGCTGGCCGCCGGCACCGTCGTCGTGTCGGTGATCGCCGGCCACACCGACCAGCTGCCCGCGGCGCTCGGCGTCGGCCTGTGCGCGTTCGGCATCTCCGTCGGCGCCGCCGGCATCACGTCGGTGCTCGCGCCCTACCCGATGCCCGACACCACCAACCCGTTCGCGATGAACACCGGCCAGGGCAGCGCGAAGAGCATGCTGTCCTTCGTCTGCATGCTCGCCACCTGGGCGCTGACGGCGCCGCTGATCGTCGCGTTCTTCCTGCTCCCCGACGCGTTCGCGTGGGTGCTGCTGCCGGTCGGGCTGCTGTGGGGGTCCGGGCTCGCCTGGACCGGCACCCGCCTCGCCGGGAGCCTGCTGGAGCGGCGCGCCCCGGAGGTCCTCGTCGCCGTCACCCCGAAGCGGGCGTAGCCCCCCACGTGAGGCCCGTCGCCGATCACCCCTGAGCGGGCGCCTGCGGGGGCGGTCACACCGCGCGGCGCCGGCCATGCCGGGGCGGGCGCCGGCCGTACGGAGGGTTCCTCCGGGTCCGTGTCCGGAGACAGCGGACAATGAGCCGGTGAGCATCCACGCCTCGGATCCGTTCGCCACACCGGACGACCAGCGCTCGCCGCTGCGGCGGCTCCGCGGGCGCCTCCCGGCCGCGGTGACGCTGTGGACCTCGGCCGGCGCCGGCGCGCCCGCCGGGCTGACCGTGTCGTCGATGCTGGTCTCCGACGGCGACCCGGGCCGGGTCGCCGGGCTGGTCGACGACGAGAGCGACCTGTGGACGGCGATCGAGGCGTCCGGCCGGTTCGCGGTCGTGCCGCTCGCCGAGGGCGACAACCAGCTCGCCGAGCGGTTCGCGGGGCTCATGCCCGCGCCCGGCGGGCTCTTCTCGACCGGCGACTGGGAGTCCACGGAGTTCGGGCCGGTCCCGCGCGGCTACCCGTGGGCCGGCTGCGGGCTCGACGGTGCCCGGGCGTTCGGCTGGTCGCTGCTCGTCGAGGCGACCATCCGCCACGTCGACCTGAGCGACACCGCGGCGAAGCCCCTGCTCCACCACCGGGGTCGGTACACCTCGATATAGACGCTCTTGCCAACCGCCCCACCCCACCGACCCCCAGGCGCCGCCGCGACGCATTCAAGCCGTTAAACGGTGTGACCGCTGTCACTCGGCGCACCGAACCCGCCGTTGGGCGCAGCGGGCCGCCGGGCCCGCCCAGGGATCTATCACCGCCGCGCGGCGGGTTCCTACCGTGCGCGTACCCACACCCCAATGGCAGGTGGTGATCCCCCCATGAGCACCGAAACGCCGGTGCCGGCCGGCACGGACGACAACCGGTACGTCGCCGTCGCCAACACCCCGGAGTTCGACGCGTTGCGCCGCGCCCTGCGTCGCTTCGTCTTCCCCGTCTCCGCCGCGTTCCTCGTCTGGTACGCGCTCTACGTGCTGCTCTCCGCGTACGCCCGCGACTTCATGAGCACGAAGGTCGTCGGGCACATCAATATCGCGTTGATCTTCGGGCTGCTGCAGTTCGTGTCGACGTTCCTCATCGCCTGGCTGTACACCCGCTACGCCGACCGTCGCGTCGACCCCCTCGCCGACGAGCTGCGTGCCAAGATCGAAGGGAGCCCCGAATGAACGACGTCACCCTCGCGGTAGGGGCGACCACCACCCGGACGCTGACGCTCACGCTGTTCGTCGTCCTGGTCGCGGCCACCCTCGCGATCACCATCTGGGCCAGCCGGCAGACGAAGAGCGCCGCCGACTTCTACGCCGGCGGCCGGTCCTTCACCGGCTTCCAGAACGGCATGGCGATCGGCGGCGACTACATGTCGGCGGCGAGCTTCCTCGGCATCGCCGGCATCATCGCCCTCAACGGCTACGACGGCTTCCTGTACTCGATCGGCTTCCTCGTCGCCTGGCTCGTCGCGCTGCTGCTGGTCGCCGAGCTCATGCGCAACTCGGGCCGCTACACGATGGCCGACGTCCTCGCGTTCCGGATGCGGCAGGCACCCGTCCGCACCGCCGGCTCGATCTCCACGATCATCGTGTCGATCTTCTACCTGCTGGCGCAGATGGTCGGCGCCGGCGCCCTCGTCGCCCTCCTGCTCGGCATCAAGGCCGGCGACACGTTCATGGGCATGACCGCGGAGACCGCGAAGATCGTCACCATCGCCCTCATCGGCGTGCTGATGATCGTCTACGTGACCGTCGGCGGCATGAAGGGCACCACCTACGTCCAGATCGTCAAGGCGTTCATGCTCATGCTCGGCGCCCTGCTGCTGACGCTGATGGTGTTCGCCGCGTACAAGTTCAACCTGTCGACGCTGCTCGGCGACGCCGCCGCCAAGTCCGGCCGGACCCCGCCGGAGTCGTTCCTGCAGCCCGGCCTGCGCTACGGCCGCGACATCGCCGGCAACGCCGCCGCCACCCTCGCCAGCAAGCTCGACCTGATCTCGCTGGGCCTCGCGCTCGTGCTCGGCACTGCCGGCCTGCCGCACATCCTGATCCGCTTCTACACGGTGCCCAACGCCAAGGCCGCCCGCAAGAGCGTCGTCTGGGCCATCGGCATCATCGGCGTCTTCTACCTGATGACGCTCGCCCTCGGCTTCGGCGCCGCCGCGCTCGTCGGCCGCCAGGCGATCCTCGCCCAGGACCCCGGCGGCAACACCGCCGCACCGCAGCTCGCCGAAGTCCTCGGCAAGCGGTACCTCGGCGGCGACTTCGGCGGCTCGCTGCTGCTCGCCATCATCGCCGCGGTCGCCTTCGCCACCATCCTCGCCGTCGTCGCCGGGCTCACCCTCGCGTCGTCGTCGTCGCTGGCGCACGACCTGTACGCCAACGTGATCAAGCGCGGGCAGACCACCGAACGGCAGGAGGTCGTCGTCGCGCGGTACTCCGCGTTCGTCATCGGCGCCGTCGCGATCGTCCTCGGCATCTTCGCCCGCAACCTCAACGTCGCGTTCCTCGTGGCGCTCGCATTCGCCATCGCGGCGTCGGCGAACCTGCCGGCGATCCTCTTCTCCCTCTTCTGGAAGAAGTTCAACACCCGCGGCGCGACCTGGGGCATCTACGCCGGCCTCATCTCCGCCGTCGGCATCGTGCTCATGAGCCCCATCGCGTGGGGCGGCGTCAGCGACGCCCGCACCCCGGCGACCCTCAACGCCGCGCAGGCCAAGACCTGCGGCGTCGACGTGAAGTCGAAAGAGGTCTCCAACGCGACGGCCCTGTTCAGCTGCACCACCCCGGCGCCCATCCCGCTGGAGAACCCGGGCCTGATCTCGATCCCGATCGGGTTCATCTTCGCCGCGCTCGGCGCCCTCACCAGCAAGGAACGCGACCCGGACAAGTTCGCCGAGCTGGAGGCCCGCTCCCTCACCGGAGCCGGCGCCCACTAGTCGCAGGCGCCGGCTCTCCCGGGAGCCGGCGCCCACCGGATGTAGTGCGCCGGGGTCGGGGTACCGCCGATTCCCTGACCCCGGCGCACTGCCGCTAGGCTGGTCTCATGGTCGTTGTTGCGCAGCGTTACGGCGAGGGACACCGCATCCTCCTCACCGGTGGTGCCGGGTTCGTCGGCTCGCACCTCGCTGACGCCTTGATCGCCCGCGGGGCGCACGTCGTCGTGCTCGACAACTTCGTCACGGGCAGTAAGGACAACGTCGCCCACCTGGTCGACCACCCTCGATTCACGCTCGTCGAGGCCGACGTCAGCGAGCCGCTGCCGGCCGTCGACGCCCTCAGCGCCAGGTTCGACGCGATCATGCACTTCGCGTCGCCGGCCAGCCCCACCGACTTCCAACTGCTGCCCGTCGAGATCCTCCGGGTCGGCTCGATCGCCACCCTCCAGCTGCTCGAGCGTGCCGTCGCCGACGGCGCCCGCTTCGTGATGGCGTCCACGTCCGAGGCGTATGGCGACCCGCTCGTCCACCCGCAGCCGGAGACCTACTGGGGCAACGTCAACCCGATCGGCATCCGCAGCGTGTACGACGAGGCCAAGCGCTTCTCCGAGGCCGCCACCATGGGCTACCAGCGCGGCCGGGGCGCCGACGTCGGCATCGTGCGGATCTTCAACACGTACGGGGAACGCATGCGCCCCGACGACGGCCGCGCCATCCCCACGTTCATCTCGCAGGCGCTGCGCGGCGAGCCGATCACCGTCCACGGCTCCGGCACCCAGACCCGGTCCATCTGCCACGTGTCGGACCTGGTCCGCGGCATCCTCCTCCTGCTCGACTCCGGCGAGACCGGCCCCGTCAACTGCGGCACCGAGCACGAGATGACCATGCTGGAGCTCGCCGACACGATCGTGCGGCTATCCGACAGCACGTCGACCGTGTCCCTGCTGCCCCGCACCGCCGACGACCCCGAGCGCCGCCGCCCCGACCTCACCAAGGCGCGTGAGCTGCTCGGATACGAGCCGTCCGTCAGCCCCGAGGAGGGCCTGCGGCGCACCGTGGAGTACTTCCGCAGCCGCTGACTCTCCCCGCTTCGTGCCGCGCCCGCCCGAGTTGCGTGGCGGAGCGGCCGGAGGTTCGTATCGTGGTTTTCATGTCCACCACGCCTGCCTCGAACGGCTCGTCGGGTCGCGCCTCAGTGCCCAACTCGCTCCCGCCCAGCGCGGGAGCGCGTGCGCGCGTCACCGGCGCCTCCACACCGACCAGCCCGGCGTCGTCGTCAGGCGTCTACGGCCGGCCCGCCTCAGGGTCCACCTCCCGCTCCGGCGGCGGTGGCGGCGGTGGCGGGGCCGTCCCGCCCCGGCGGCCCGGCGGCAACGAATACCCCGGCCGCAAGAAGATCCGTCCCCGCTGGGGGCGCATCGCGCTCGTCTCCGGCGCCGCGATCATGGTCCTCGCGCTGCTCGCCGGCGTCGGCGCCTACGCCTACTACCGCTACGTCGACGCGGGGCTGCAGCGCGACGACCCGTTCTCGGAGATCACCAACGGCCGGCCCGCCAAGGTCGCCGACGGCGCGCTCAACATCCTGTTGCTCGGCAGCGACTCCCGCGACCCCGACAACAAGGGCAAGGCCGGCGAGTGGCGGACCGACACCATGATCGTGATGCACATCCCGGCGAGCCACGACAAGGCGTACCTGGTCTCCATGCCCCGCGACCTGTACGTGTACGTCCCCAAGAGCAAGTCGACGCCGTACGGCGACACCAACGCCAAGCTCAACGCGTCGTTCTCCTGGGGTGGCACGCCGCTGACCGTCGAGACGATCGAGAAGTACACCAACGTCCGCCTGGACCACGTGCTGCTCATCGACTTCGGCGGCTTCAAGCAGGTCATCGACGCCCTCGGTGGCATCGACATGAACATCGAGTCCGACATCACCTCCGTCCACCCGCCGAAGCGCAAGTTCAAGAAGGGCATGAACCACCTCAACGGCGACGAGGCCCTCGACTACGCCCGGCAGCGCTACCAGTTCCCCGACGGCGACTTCGCCCGCATGCGCCACCAGCAGCAGATGATGAAGGCGATCCTCGACAAGGCGGTCAGCTCCGGCACCGTCAGCAACCCGTCGAAGCTCAACTCCTTCCTCAAGGCGATCACCAAGGCGATGACCGTCGACAAGGACTTCTCGCTCGCCGACATGGCCCTGCAGTTCCGCAACCTGCGCAGCGACGACCTGACGTTCCTGGTCAGCCCGCACGACGGCAGCAAGAAGATCAACGGTGAGGACGTGGTCGTGCCCAACAAGGCGAAGGCCGAGGCGCTCTACACCGCGATCCGCACCGACAAGATGGCGGACTGGGCCGCCACCAACGCCCCGAAGCCCGCCGCGAGCGGCTCGGCGCCCCCGTCAACGAAGGCGACCACCAAGAAGTGATTATTCCGGCATCCCGGGCATGTCTCCCCACCTGTGGGGTTGCATGCCCGGGCTGTCGTAAAGATCTCATTGCAGGAGTCGCCCTTGACCGAGTAGAAAACGCCTGATTGGTGGGATCTCTTCGGATCTTGTGCAGTGACGCTGGTCGGCACGATCCCCGCCGCGAACGTAGACTCGGATAAATCCCCGCCGCCGTGCGGGCACGCAGTCGGGGGCGACATGCAGCAGGACCAGGATCCGCCGGTGAAGCCTGAGGAAGGGCCGGCGGCGTCGGTTGACGCGACTTCGAGTGACACGTCCTCGCGCGCGGCCGACGAAGTTCCCCCCGCCGTTACCTCCGCGGGTCCGGATATGTCGGATTCTTCCGGCGAACCTGCCTCCGTGTCCGGCGATTCAGGCGAGGCCGCCGCCTCTGCATCCGCGCCCGCTTCAGAGAAGGCCGCCGCCTCTGGTGATGCCGAGGAAGGCGCCGCTGAGGAGACCGCCGCCTCCGGCGCTTCCGAGACCGCTGCTTCCGAGACCGCTGCTTCCGAGACCGCCGCCTCCGGCTCCTCCGAGGAGACCGCCTCCGGTGAAGCGGACGGTGACGCCGGCGATGCCGGTACACCTGCCGAAAACGCCGACAGTGCGGCACCGGACGTCGCCGCCGCCGCGAAGCCCCTCACCCGCAGGCAGAAGCGCAAGGCCCGCAAGGCCGCCCTGCCCGGACGCGACCCCATCTGGGCCAAGCTCCTCGTCGTCGTCGGCGCGATCCTCGTCCTCGTCTCCGCCACCGCCGTCACCGGCTCGCAGGTCCTCGCCAGCCGGTACAGCAACAGCGTCCACCAGGAGAAGCTCCTCGGCGCCAACTCCCGCGCCGGCAACGACGACAAGAAGGAAGAGCGCCGCAGCGCCATCACCGGCCCGCTCAACTTCCTGCTCCTCGGCTCCGACCTGCGGGCCAAGGACCCCGAGGACGGGCAGCGCTCCGACTCGATCATCATCGTGCACATCCCGGCCAGCCTCGACCGGGCGTACCTGCTGTCGATCCCCCGCGACCTGCGCGTGAAGATCCCCGCGTTCGAGCCCACCGGGTTCCGCGGCGCCAGCCACGAGAAGATCAACGGCGCGTTCCAGTACGGCGGCGGCGGCACGGGCGGCGTCCAGCTCCTCGCCGAAACCCTCACCGAACTGCTCGGCATCCACTTCGACGGCGCCGCCATCGTCAACTTCGACGGCTTCAAGGCCGCCGTCGACATCCTCGGCGGCGTCGACATGTGCATCGACCAGAAGGTCACCTCGATCCACCTCGGCTACGACGACAAGGGCAACTACCTGTCACCCGAGCACGGCGGCCGCCCGGCGGTGTACAACGTCGGCTGCCACCACCTCGAGTCGTGGCAGGCCCTCGACCTGGTCCGGCAGCGCAAGAGCCTCGCCAACGGCGACTACGACCGGCAGAAGAACCAGCAGAAGTTCATTCGCGCCATCCTCGCCAAGGCCCAGCAGCAGAACCTGACCACCAACCCGATCGCCCTCGACAAGTTCATCCGGGCCATCGGCAGCGCCCTCACTGTCGACACCAACGGCGTCGCCCTCGAGGAGCTCATGTTCGGGCTGCGCAACGTCCGCCCCAGCAGCCTGGTCGGCCTCACCGTGCCGTCCGAGCCGCAGGACATCGGCGGCATCTCCTACGTCGTCGCACTGGAAGAGGCGCAGACGCTGTACAGCGCGATGACGAACGACTCGCTCGACTCGTGGGCGGTGGAGAACCCCACCTGGGTCAACCCGATCTGAGCCTCTTATAGGCTGGGACCGTGTTCAGGGGATCCGCTGTGCCGACCATCACGGTCGACGAAGTCGCTGCCGACGCCTACCTCCTCGACGTCCGTGAGGACGACGAGTGGACCGCCGGCCACGCACCCGACGCCCACCACCTGCCGATGATGCAGATCCCGACGCGGATCGAGGAGATCCCCGCCGACCGCGACGTCATCGTCGTCTGCCGGGTCGGCGGCCGCTCCGCGCAGGTCGTCGCCTACCTGCAGCAGCAGGGGCTCACCCGCGCCACCAACCTCGACGGCGGCATGTCCGACTGGGCGGCCGCCGGCCGGCCCATGGTGAGCGAGGACGGCGGTGCTCCCCGGGTCGCCTGAGCGGCCGTGGGTGTTCGCGCACCGGGGCTCGTCATACCGGCACGCGGAACACACCCTCGACGCCTACCTCCTCGCCATCGAGGAAGGCGCCGACGGCCTCGAATGCGACGTCCGGCTGACCCGCGACGGCCACCTCGTCTGCCTCCACGACTCCCGCATCGACCGCACCAGCGACGGCCGCGGACGCGTCAGCGTGCAGACCCTCGCCGACCTCGACCGCTTCGACTTCGGCTCGTGGCGCACCGACCTGCCCGAGTCACCCGACGAGCTCATCACCGAACGCAAACTCGCCGACGACCAGTGGCGCGGCCGGGTCCTCACCCTCGACCGGCTCCTCGGCCTCGCCGTCGACGCCAGCCGGCCCATGCGGCTGCTCATCGAGACGAAACACCCCACCCGCCACGGCGCCGCCGTCGAAACCGCGCTGCTGAAGCTCCTCCGCCGGTACGGACTGGACCGCCCCAGGGAGGAACAGCCCGTCCACGTCACGATGATGTCGTTCTCCGCCAACGCCGTGCGCCGGGTCCGGCAGCTCGCACCCGCCCTACCCACCGTCATGCTCATCGACGTCTGGTCCGTGCCGAGCCGCATCGGCTGGCTCCCGCCCGGCAGCAGCATCGGCGGCCCCGGGGTCTCGCTCCTGCGCGCCTCCCCCGAGCTCGTCGAACGCCTCCACCGGCGGGGGTTCCCCGTGTACGTGTGGACCGTCAACGAACCCGACGACGTCGACCTGGTGGTAAAACTCAAGGTCAACGGCATCATCTCCGACCGGCCCGCATTCGTGATCGAACGGCTCAAGGAAATGGGTCTGCGCGACTGACCCGCGACTGACCACTGCGGAATCCGTCGTCACGCCTATCAAGGTCGCCGGAATCGCACGTCGAGAAGTTTGGGCGTTGGGCTTTCAAAGCGAAGCGTGGGGAGGCAGACTCGCATCATGGTCGATGCTCGCGGTCCGGTCGACGCCACCGCCGTGTTCGGCGGCCTGGCCGAGATCGCCGAGCAGCTCTCGACCGGTGACGGCGGGCTCCCCGCACTCCAGCGCACCGTCGACGTCACCGTCGACGCGACCGGCGCGGCAGGGGCGGCCTTCGTCGAATACGGCCACGACAGCGGCCGCGTCGTCGCCGCCGCGGGAGCGCTCGACTGGTCCCTCGGCCGCCCGGTCGACCTCATCCACCCGACGCTGCGCGGTCTGCTGCAGTACGGGTCCAGGGTCCGCGAGTTCCCCGTCGACCTGCTCGGCACCGTCGGCGGCGAACACCTCCGCGGGCGCGGCCTGCACCGCTTCGTCGCCGCCGAGGTCACCGCCGGCAAGACCGCCGTCGGGGTGCTCGTCGGCGGCTACCGCGACACCGAAGGCACCGCCGGCGCCGGCGAGCGCGCCGCCCTCGCCTTTCTCGCGGGGCTCGTCGGACTCCAGTACTCCCTGGGGCGGGGCCTGCCGATCCACGAGGGCGGACCGGTGCTCGACCCCGTGGGGGAGCCGTTCGCCCTGCTCGACGCCGACCATCTCGTGCGCACCTGGAACCCCGCCGCCGCCCTGCTCACCGCGCGCTCACCCGAGGCCGCGATCGGTGAGCCGTGGCCCTTCCCGTTGCCTTTGACCAGCGGCGGTTCGGTCGCCGGCGCCGAGATCGTCGAGCATCAGATGGCCTGCGGCACGTGGATTCAGATCCGCGCCGCCACCGTGCCGGGCTCCGCCGACATCGCGGTGTCGTTCCGCGCCCGGGCCGACCAGCCCTCCGACGGCAGGGACCTGTTCATCGCCCTCACCGGGCACGAGCTGCGGACCCCGATCACCGTCATCCGCGGGTACGCCGACACGCTCGTCGAGCACTGGGAGTCCCTCGACGAGGGCTCCCGCCGCGAGGCGGTGTACGTCGTCGGCCAGCGCGCCCGCGAGCTCAGCAGGCTCGTCGACCGCCTCCTGAACGCCGTCGGCGACGAGGCCACCCCGGGCGACGCCTCGGCGCTGCTGCCGTTCGACCTGATCGACACCCTCACCACCGCGGTCGACGATCTGAGCCCGGAGCAGCGCCGCACGCTGGCCGTTTCACTGCCGCAGTCCTTGCCGAAGGCCCTGGGTGAGCGCGCCACCCTCGCTACGATCCTTACGGAATTCGTCACGAATGCGGGTAAATACTCACTGAATTGGGTACAAGCGGATCTGACCGCGGGTGCAGACGAGCAGTCAGTCTGGTTCAGGATCGCCGACCGAGGCATCGGCATTCGCCCGGAGCACGTCGAGCGGGCGTTCGAGCGTTTCTGGCAACTGGAGACCGGCGACCAACGCACCCGCGGCGGCGTCGGACTGGGGCTGTATCTGGTGCGTAGGATCGTTGAGCGTCAACATGGATGGGTATCGTTGCGTCCACGCCAAGGCGGCGGGACCGTCGCCGAGGTGCGACTGCCTCGCGCCGACGCAGATGCCCTCGGGGAGGCTTGAGATCGTGTCCACAACCATCGCGGAGCGCGCCTGGTGCGTCGTGGTGCCCCACCACGCCCGGGGCGCCCACCTTGCCCGCCACCGCCTGGCCCACGAGCTCGACACCCTCGTCACCGCTGACCGCCTCGACGACGCCGTCGCCATCGCCGCCGAACTCGTCGGCAACGCCGTCCGCCACGCCGCCCCCCTCCCCGGCGACGTCATCCGCGTAGCGTGGCGCCTGCTCCCCGACGACACGCTAGAGATCCGCGTGACTGACGGCGGTTCCCCCGCAGGCCCCGAGCTCCGCGTAGCCGCCCCCGACGCCGTCGACGGCCGCGGCCTGACCATCGTCGCCGCCCTGGCCACCCACTGGGGCGTCGAACGCGACGGCCTAGGCCAATGCGTCTGGGCCACCCTGTAACTCCCCCCACCGCTTCGCGGCGGGGCCCCGGCGGGGGTTCCCACCCGCACCCCCATGCTCGCTGCGCTCGCACTGCCAGCGCTGTCGCGCGGCAGCCTCACGCGCGTGCGCGCGGCATGACGGCGCCAGCCTGACCCCGGTCCCCGGACTGGGCGACTCCGTGGGCTCGAAACCCGCGATGCCTCCCGGACTGGTCGACTCCTAGGGTTTCGACGCCCGCGATGCCTCCCGGACTGGCCGGCCCCTGGGCCCCGACGTTCGCGATCCGGCCGCGGGACCGTCCAGCCGCCGGACCGCCGCGGGACCGTCCAGCCGCCGGACCGCCAGCGCGGGCGCGCCTGGACGGTGACCCGCTGCACGTGCCCCGGCCCGGCCGACCAGTGGGTTGTCGGTGCTGGGTCGAGATTCCCGCACGCGTCGCGTTTCCACCTTCGCGCGTTCCCGCACAAGCGCGGAAGCCGCCGTGCGCGCGGAAGGTCGTCGAAGTTCGCGCGGGTGTGAGAGGTCGTCGAACTGGGCGCCGCTGGCAGGGGTGGTGGCCGAATGGCGGCCGAGTGAAGCGGATGCGGGCCGGTTGGTCGCTGCCTGGCCGATCTACAGCAACCTTACACCCGCCGAACTAATTGACCTTTCGCATGTGACCGTCTGCGACTGGTCGGTGCGTCTGCGTGGGGGTGTGGCGCTGTACAGAGTCCAACCGAGATTACCGTCGTCGAGTGGCAGGTGCGACTGGGCGACATTTCCGACTTGTCGGTCAGGTGGTGGCGCTGGTGGGTGAGTGACGCGCCCGGGGTGGTGGGTCTTTGCCCGTGGGGGTTTCGGACCGCCTAGGCTGGGTCGCCGTGAGCAAGCGAGCGAAAACCCCCCGTGGCCGGTCCGCCGAGGGCGAGAAGCGCCAGAAGATCCGTGACGTGTACGTCGGACGGCCGTTCGAGGGGCTGGCCGACGAGCCGGAGTGGATCGCGCTGCGTGAGCTGGTGCCGGCCGCCTCGGCGCCGCTGAAGCTGGCGCCTGAGCTGGCCGAGAAGTACGGCGACCGGCCCGTCATTCTCGCCACCGTGCTGCCGATGGCGTGGCCGGCGATGACGAAGCCCGACGGGCGGGTGTTCATCGGGCTGCAGCGGCACGTGCAGTCCGGGGACGTGTCCCGCGATCTGGCCGTGGCGCTGCAGTGCGCGCTGGACACGCCGACCGGGCAGACGGTCAACATCCCGGCGCTGCCGGGGGTCGGGCCGCGGCTGCAGGACGTGATCGTCAACGCGCCGCTGGACATCACCGTGCACACGGGCTTCGAGTTCTGGCTCGAGGACAACGCCACCGACGACCCGAACGTGCGGGCGTCGCTGGAGCGGGCCAACGCGAGCATCTTCCCGACGGTGCGCCTGTCGGCGGCGCCGGCGACGTACTGGTGCCGCGTCACCGACCGGTCCCACGTCCGGCTCGTCCTCGGCGACGACGAGGACCGGGCGCTCGACGCGCTGTCGCGGCTGTCGGCGGGTGGCGGGCTGCTGCTCGGCGACAACACCAAGTTCGCCGGCATGTTCCGCGCGCACGGGCTCCTCGCGCCCGTGTGGGACCTGCCGCTCGAGGTGGATGCCGAGGAGTGGGAGGCGCCGGTCGCCGAGTTCACGAAGCGGTACGCCGAGGCCCTCGCCGTCAGCGAGCCGCTGACCGCCGCCGAGCGGCGCAGCAAGCAGGGGCTGCTCGGCCGCCTCCAGCCGCTGCGCTGATCAAGCGTCAAGCGTCAAGCGGGCGAAGCGGACGACGCCCGCACGCGGGCGAAGCGGACGACGCCCGCACGCGGGCGAAGCGGACGACGCCCGCACGCGGGCGAAGCTCGCACCACCGGCGTTGATCAAGCGTCAAGCGTCGAGCATCAAGCGGACGAAGCCCGCACGATCGGTGCGGACATGCAACGCGGACCTCCCCGGCCCGAGCCCAACTCGGAGCCGGGGATCCGGATCACCTCGATCCCGTGCCGCTCCAGCTGGGCGTTCGTCTCGGTGTTTCGCTCGTACGCGACGCAGAGCCGCGGACCGATCGCCAAGGTGTTGTTGCCGTCGTCCCACTGCTCACGCTCGGCGGTGACCGGGTCGAGGCCGGTGTCGATGATCCGCAGGGTGTCGATCCGCATGGCCTTCGCGGCGGCGACGATGAACGGCTCCGGCCCGCTGACGACGAGCTCGTCGAGCTGCAGGTCGGTGCTGGTGACGGTCCACGCCCGCAGGGTGCTGGCGACGTTCGGGTACATGACGACCGCGTCGACGTCGACCATGGTGCACACCGTGTCGAGGTGCATGGTGGCCCGCTCCTGCGCGATCGGCACGACCAGGACCGTGTGGGCGAGGCCGCGCTCGAAGCAGCGCCTGGCGAGCCGCTCGGCACCGGCCGGCCGGGTGCGCTCGCCGACGCCGACCGCGAGCACGCCCGGCGCCAGCAGCAGCACGTCGCCGCCCTCCAGGTGCTCCAGCCCAGGCTCGTACACCAGCGGCGTCCCGGAGAAGCGAGGATGGTGCCGATAGATCGCGTGGGTGAGGGTGGTCTCCCGGCGGCGGGCGTGCATCGCCAGGCTCGTCACCGCGACCTGACCCCCGATCCAGACCGATGAATCGCGCGTGAACAGCAGATTCGGCAGCGGGTCGATGACGAAATCGGTCCGGTCCATCAGCGTGTGTACGAGACCACCGCCCGCCCGCAGCTCCGCCCGCGACAGCCCGGCGATGAGCGTGGTCGCGAGGCCGGCCGGGTCGAGCGCGGCCAGGTGCGCGGCGACGTGGCCGCGCAGGGTGTCGCCGAGCCGGACGTCGTCGAGGACGGCCCGTGTGACCTCCTGGCGGGCGGCCGGCAGGGTCAGGGTCTCGGCGAGCAGCTCCGAGACGTACAGCACCTCGACGCCATGAGTGCGCAGCGCTTGTGCGAACGTGTCATGCTCTTCCTGGGCTCTTCCGACCCACGGGATTCCGTCGAAGAGCAGCGAGTCGTTGTTTCGCGGGGTCAGCCGGGCGAGCTCGGCGCCCGGGCGGTGCAGCAGCACCGTGCCGAGCCGGCCGACCTCGCTGTCGACGTGATGAAAGCTCACCGATTCAGACTAACGGCTGACCCGATATCCGCCGGTTGGGCGCCATCTGCAAATTCATGAGACGTCGTGAATGTGGCATTCATCCCAGTCATTCCGAGTCTTTCACCCATCCAAGTATGCTGGTTCGGCCCACAAACACGTACGGTGTTTGAACACACACGCAACCGAGCGGCGACTTGGAGGTGTGCGAGATGACCGAGCTGCTGCACCGTAGTGGCAAGGATTCGCAGCCCGAAGGGTTTGACGATCGCATCATTGTTGATGCCGGCCGGACTTCCCCCATCGACTGGATGCGCGAGCGACGCGCCGAGCGCGGCGCCCGCCGGGAAGAGGCAGGGCACAACCGTCTGTACCGCAGAATGGGCAGCCTCATCGGCCGCCTCGGCGAGGACTGGCACGTCCTGGACCTGCGCGAGCTGACCGGCGCCGAGCGCCGCTCGTTCCTCGCCATGGGGCCCGGCGGCGTGTTCGCGGTGACGGTCAAGGACCACGGCCGCAGCCGCGTCTCGTTCGCGGGTGACATCGTGCAGATCGACGGCAAGCGCCCCAAGTACGTCGAGGAGACCCGCGCGGAGGCCAAGGCCGCCGCGGAGGCGCTCTCCCGCAGTGCCGGGGTGTCGATCCCGGTCATGCCGATCCTGGCGTTCGCCGGCACCGGCAAGATCAGCTTCTACGGGGTGCCGAAGGGTTGTCTCGTCACCGCGTACCACGAGCTGCCGCGCGTCCTGAACGCCCGGGGAATGCGGCTCGCCGGCGACACCGTCGACAAGGTGTTCTCGCTCGCGCTGCACCCGGCGACGTGGTCCTCGCAGTCCTACGCCGCCTTCGCCGACAGTTACCGCTGGTACAAGGACGGTGAACGCGTGGGCACTGACAAGCGGGGTGACGCGGAGTAGCCTCTGCGGCGTGGAGCCGCTCGACATGAAGCGCCGTATTGAGCAATCGCTGGGGACCGATCAGCCGCTGAATGATGCGATGATGTCTTCGCTGCGCGGACGCGTCCGCCGCACCGGTGCCTGAGGAGGCGCTGTGGCGCATGTCGAGCTGTCCATCTCCGACCCACACCTGACCCGCTCGCCCGACGGGCGCGCGTCCGACTTCGGTGAGGTCGAGTCCGACGCTGTCGATGCGGGTCTGGCCGAGCCGTCCATCGAGTCGTCCCTCGACCGCTGGGCGGCGACCGTCGCCGAAGCGGCCGAGCCGAGCCTCGTGATCGACGACAAGGCGGTCATCGTCGCTGTGTCCGCGTCGTTCGAGGACCTGCTGGGGCTCACCGAGTCCGCCATCGACCGCCCACTGGTCGACGGCGTCCTGCAGCTGCTCGACTTCGGCGACGGCGGCGCGCTCGACGCGTCCGAGATCAACAAGACGCCGCCGCTGCTCGCCCTGTCCTCCGGCCGGCTCGCCCGCGGGCTGCTCCGGGTGCGCTGCGCGACCGGGCCGCGCACGTTCGACGCGATCGCGACCCCGCTGCTGCAGGACGGCCAGGTCGTCGGCTCGCTGACGTTCTTCAGCGCCGTCTAGAGCGCCGTCCAGGCGGCTCCGGTCGAGCGTCGTTCACGAATACGACCTCGTCCGGGGGGAAGCACGTGGCCTGGCTCACGGCTACCGCCACGCAACGCGTTCGCACCGTACGCTCCTTGTCATGTTGGACCTCGAGGTGCTGCCAGGTGACTACGCGATCGCGCGGTTGCCGGCCGGGTCGCCCCTGCCGGCTGGCTTCACCGAGGCCGCCGCGGCGGGCCAGGACGTCATCTCCGTGACATGGACACCCGACGAGGTCTCCATCCTGTGCCCCGCCGACCAGGTCCCCGAGGGCGCCTCAGTGGAGACGCCGTGGCGCTGCCTGCGCGTCGCCGGGCCGGTCCAACTCGCCCTCACGGGCATCCTCGCCTCGATCGTCACGCCGCTCGCCGACGCCCGGGTCAACATCTTCGCGTTCTCCACCTTCGACACCGACTACGTGCTGGTGCCGTCGGTCCGGCTCGGCGAGGCACTCGCCGCCCTCGATGCCGCCGGCCACCGGGTGTCCACCGCCGGCACCGTCTGACGCGCTTCGAGGAGGGCGGGCGGGCCGGGACGTTCGACGGCTCCGGCGCCGCATGAACGGCGGGAAACCGGCACCCTACGATGTCCTGCATGCGCACTGCGGCCGCTGTGCTTACGATCGTCAGCCTTGGATGCCTGCTGTCCGGCTGCACGCGGTCGGACGATGACGCCGGGCCGCTGCTGCCGCCCGTGTCGCACCAGCCGGCACGCACCGCCAGCCCCACGCCGGTCAGCACGCCCAACGTGCCGCCTGGGCGCACCGCCACGGCCGGCACCCCGTCCGCCCGGCCCAGCTCGAGCGTGACGCCGTTTTCCGAGGCGTACGTGTCGCAGTGCAACGGCCGTCCGAGCGGCGAGCAGGTCATCGCGGCGGTCCGCCGGGCGCGGCCCGGGCTTCCCGCCGGGAGCGGGCTGACCGTGAAGAGCGGGCCGCTGTGTGCGGGGGTCTGGCAGTACACCATCCTCACCGTCGCAAACGCCGAGCCGCTGCAGATCATGTCCAAGGGCGCACCGGCCGCGCTCACCATCGTCACCGCCGGCACCGACCCGTGCAGCGTCGAGGTGAAAGCGACCGCGCCACCGGCGCTGCTGAGCGCCGCGAGTTGCTGAGCGACTAGGCTTGACACATGCCTGGTGTGCCGCCGACGCGGTTCGTGTACCTGGGGCCTGAAGGCACGTTCTCGGAGCAGGCGCTCAAGACCGTCCCGGCCGCCGACCGCGGGGTGCTCACCCCGGCCCGCAGCGTCCCGGAAGCCCTCGACGCGCTGCGCGCCGGTGAGGCCGACGCCGCGCTCGTCCCGTTGGAGAACTCGATCGGCGGCCAGGTCGGCGTCACGCTCGACGAGCTGGCCAACGGCGAGCCGCTGATCATCACGCGCGAGGTCGTGCTCCCGGTGCAGTTCGTCCTCGCCGCCGCGGAGGACCGGCCGCTGGACACCGTCAGGTCGGTCGCGGCCCACCCGCAGGCGAGCGCCCAGTGCCGCAAGTGGCTGCGCGACCACGTCCCGCAGGCGGCGGTCGTCGATGTACTGTCCAACGCCACCGCCGCGATCGGCGCCGGCAGCGGCGAGTTCGACGCCGCGATCTGCGCCGCCATCGGCGCGAGCCGGTACAAGCTGCACGTCCTGGCGAAGGACATCGCCGACAACGCCGGCGCGATGACCCGCTTCGCGCTCGTGTCGCGACCCGGTCCGCCACCCCCGCCGACCGGCGACGATCTGACGACGCTCGCCGTCTACATCGCCCACGACCGGGTCGGCGCGCTGCTCGCCGTGCTGACCGAGCTGTCGGTCCGCGGGATCAACATGACCAGGATCGAGTCACGCCCGACGGGCGAGCGCCTCGGCCGCTACGTGTTCTTCCTCGACTGCGGCGGCCACGTCGCCGAGGCCCCGATGGGCGAGGCGCTGCAGGGGCTGCGCCGCGTCTGCGCCGACGTGCGGTTCCTCGGCTCGTACCCGCGCGCCTCCCACGGCGACCCGCCACCCCGCCGTGCCCCAGGCCTGTCCGGCGACGACTTCACCGCCGCCGCCCGCTGGCTCTCCGAGATCCGCAACGGCGCCTGACCCGCCGCCGGACTGATTGTGGCCGTCGCGATCGCGGAGGGTGACAACGGGGGGTTCGGTTTTTTCGATGGGTGTACGGTTTGAAAGCGGTCACCGTTCACCGGGGTGCGTCCGCCGTAGCAGCCGCTCGCCCCACCACGACCCGTCGTCCGGCCCAGCCGTGATCGCAGTCCGCCTACGTCCCGCCCGCGCGACGTAGCAGCAGCTCACTGTTCTGCCACGAGCCGGTCAGGTCAGTGCGGCTGTGAGGACGAGGCGCCGCGCCCGCTCGGCAGCGGGTCGGGCTGCTACAGCAGAGGTCGGGCCGGCAGCGCATCCGGTCGGCAGCGGCCCGGGTCGACGACCGGTCCGGCTGGCAGCGCATCGGGCGTGTGCCTGGCTGTCCTCGCGGAGGCGGACGCGGGCATCGGGGTTGATCGTGCACGAGATGGCGGGCAACGCGTCAACCTGGCAGCGGGTCCGGCAGGCAGCGAGTCGGCCGGTAGTGGGGCCGGCCCGTGGGCAGCAGTCGGCTGTGCGGCGGCGGTCGAACAGCGGCGCGCGCCCCTGCAACCCGCGCGTGGCGGTCCGGGCCAGCAGCGGCTGGCGGCGGGTCAGGCCAACGGCGAGTTAGGCCCAACGGCGGATCAAGCCCAACGGCGGATCAAGCCCAACGGCGGATCAAGCCCAACGGCGGATCAAGGCCAACGGCGGATCAAGCCCAACGGCGGATCAGGGCCAACGGCGGATCAAGCCCAACGGCGGGTCAGGGCCAATGGCGGATCAGGCTGGCAGTGGGTGGGGCTGGCGGCATGGTCGTGCGCCGGCGGAGAACGCCGGAGGGGTGGGCAGAAGCGGGGTCGAAGGATGGGCGGGGTGGCCCACCCTTCGACCGTGGCTGGTTGGGCTGGTTGGCGGTCAGCCGCCGAGGCTGCCGAGGAGGCCGCCGCTGCTCGCCTGCTGGGCGGACGGCTTGCCCTCGCTGGGCTGGACGATGACGAAGCCCTGGCCCTGCAGCATCAGCTGGAAGAGCTCACCCGAGCCGCCGCGCAGCATCGACTTGAGGCTCTGGTTCTTCTGGATGCTGGTCTGCAGGCTGCTCGACCAGCCGACAACCGCGTCGGTGTCGACCAGGACGGGGGCCTGCGGGCTCACCGGGATGATGATCGGGGCGCCCTGGGTGAGGATCGCGAGCCTGCCCTGGCCGGTGAAGACGCTGTTGAAGAGGCCGCCGCCGAACATGCCGGCGCCCTTCACCATCTGGATGTCGTACCGCAACGAGGGGTCGAAGCAGAGGACGTTCTTGCCGTTGATGGACAACGCGTCATTGGGCTCGATGTCGAGGATGTGGCAGTCGGAGGCGGCGTCGGCGAACCACACCTCGCCCTGTCCACGCACGGCCATGAGGGACAGGCCCTCACCGGTGACCGCGCGCTTGAGGAAGTTTCCGACGCCCTGGCTCTTCACCTCGAACTGGAGGTTGCCGCGGAAGGCGACCATGGCACCCTGACGGGCCAGGACCTCGCCGTTCACGGCGTACTTGACGCACTTGGAGTGCTGCAGGCTCATGCCTGCCTGGGTTGGGGGCTGGGCCATGTTCTCGGCCTTGAAGATGTCACCGCGCACGCTGCGCAGCGTAACCGGTCCCCCAAGGGCTCGCGGAGCTGCCGTTACAAAAGCGCGACCCAACTGCACTCAACTGCCGAGCAGGTTGCCCAGGACCCCGCCCTGCCCCTGTTGTCCCTGGCCACCGGCGAGACCTTGGGGCGGCTCCTCCGACGGCTGGACGACGACGAAGCCCTGGCCGGCGAAGCTCATCGTGAAAGCCTCACCGGTGCTGCGGCCCAGCAATGTGCCGATGCCGAGCTGGTCGGCGCGGTGGTAGCCGGTCTGCAGGCCTGCGGACCAGCAGATCGCGGCCTGCGGGTCGACGTACGTGGGCGCGTCGACGGTCAGCACCACCGGGGTGCCCTTCGTCGTGATCGCGAGCCGGCCCTGACCGGTGAACACGCAGTTGAACAGGCCCGCCGTCGACAGCATGCCGACTCCTTGGACCATTCTCACGTCGTACTGCAGCGACGAATCGAACGCGAGGACGTTGGCGCCGTTGATGGAGATGGCGTCGCCCTGCTCCAGGTCGATGAGGTGGACGTCGGCGGAGCGGTCGGCGAAGAACACGTCGCCGCGGCCGGTGACCTTCATGAGCGGGACGCCCTCGCCGGTCAGCTTCGACTTCAGCCACTTGCCGACCCCGCCGGAGCCGAGCGCCTGAAACGTCACCTGACCCTGGTAGGCGATCATCGTGCCGGTCCGGGCCATGATCTCGCCGTTGAGCTCGGCCTTGAGCATCTTGGAGTTCTGCAGCCGGAGACCGGGTTGCTGCGACTCCTTCTCCAGGTTCTCCGTGGCGAACAGCGCACTACGCATCAGGAAACCCCCTAGCCCCAGCCGAGCGCGTGGAGGCGCCGGTCGTCGATGCCGAAGTGGTGGGCGATCTCGTGGACCACGGTGATCGCGACCTCGTCGACGACGTCGTCCTCATCGTCACAGATGGCGAGGATCGGGTTGCGGTAAATGGAGATCCGGTCGGGCAGCACGCCGGAGTAGTCCCAGCCGCGCTCCGTCAGCGAGAACCCCTCGTACAGGCCGAGCAGGTCCGGCTCGCCGGGCGGCGGGTCGTCGACGACCAGGATCACGACGTTGTCCATGAGGTCGAGCAGCTCCTCGGGGACCTCGTCCAGGGCCTCGCCCACGAGCTCCTCGAAGCGCTCCTTGCTCATCTGCACTGGCATGTTAAAGAGGGTCCCCCATGGCGGGGGACCCTCTCAAGGGAGATCCCTGACGAGCGCGGTGCTCAGACGAGCTGCGCGTCCAGGGTGATCTCGACGGCGGCGAGCGCCTTGGAGATCGGGCAGCCGGCCTTGGCGTCGGTGGCCTGCTTCTCGAACTCGGCCGCGTCGATGCCGGGAACGTCACCGCGGGTGGTCAGGTCGATTCGGGTGATGGCGAAGCCGCCCTCGACCGGGCCGAACTGCACCGCCGCGGACGTCTCCACGGAGGTGGGCGTGAAGCCGGCCTTGGCCAGGCCGTTGGACAGCGCCATCGAGTAGCAGGCGGCGTGCGCGGCCGCGATCAGCTCCTCCGGGTTGGTGCCCTGGCCGCTCTCGAAGCGCGACGGGAAGGAGTAGGAACCCTGGAAGGTGCCCGAGCCGGTCGAGACGGTGCCGGCGCCGGACTTGAGGTCGCCCTCCCAGCGGGCGGATGAAGTGCGAGTAGGCATGAACCAGACGCTAGCCCATTCCGTGTGTTCCTTGGGACGAGCTCGGCAGTCTTGGGAGGGATCAAGTTGATGCAGCGCAAACTGGTGCAGATCGGCGGCCTGCTGGCCGTGGTCGGCCTGCTCACCGGCATTGCCTCGATCTTCGTGCCGTGGGTGCAGCAGCTGGTGGTGACGGGGTCCGGGCGCCGGGCCCAGCAACGCCTCGACAGCCTCACCGTGCTCAACATCCGCATGGGGCTCTGGTACGTGATTCTGCTGCTCACCCTGATCGCGGTACTCGGCGCGGCGGTACTCGGCGCGAACCAGGGCCGCAAGTTCGCCGGGCTCGCCGGGCCGGTCCTGTCGCTGGTGACCGCATCGGTCGTAGTGAGCCTCATCACCACGTTCGACGGTCAGCTCGCCGGGCCGGGCCGGATCGCGGATGTGGGCACGTCAGCGGGCAGCTGGCTGGCGCTCGCGGCGATGCCGCTGCTCGGGTTCGCCTGCGGGCTGATCGCGATCGGCCGCGCGCGCCGGCATGTTTCCGCACCGGCGGGTGTTGCCGGTGAGCATGACTGATCTCAATGTGGGGGTCCTCGGCACCGGCATGGTCGGCGACGCGATCGCGACCAGGCTGGTCGAGGTTGGGTATGACGTCGTCATGGGTTCCCGCGAGGCCACCAACCCGAAGGCCGTCGCCTGGGCCGAGCGGACCGGCGGCCGGGCCGGCACGTTCGCCGACGCGGCCGCGCACGGCCAGCTGATCTTCAACGCCACCCCGGGCAACCTGTCGCTCGACGTGCTGCGCGCCGCCGGCGACCTGACCGGCAAGGTCCTCGCCGACATCTCCAACGACCTCACGGCCGCGGCGGTGAAGCCCGTCGCCGCCGGCCTGCAGGAGGCGTTCCCCGAGCTGAAGGTCGTCAAGACGCTCAACACCGTCAACGCCGACATCATGGTGCGCCCCGACCTGCTGTCCGAGCCGCACAACATCTTCGTCGCCGGCGCCGACGCCGGGGCGAAGACCCTGGTCAAGGGGGTGCTGGCGAAGTTCGGCTGGCCCGAGGGCGACGTGCTGGACCTCGGCGGGATCGACAAGGCGTTCGCGATGGAGCAGTACCTGCCGATGTGGCTGGCCGTCTGGGGCGTCAAGCAGGATCTTCGGTTCAACCTGAGGTTCGTTTCCTGAGCTACCCTGCGCGGTATGTCTGAGCCGGCTGCTTTGGATTCCGTCGACGATCGCGGGCGCGACGGTGGCGAGCGTGGCCCCGGCCCGGTCGGCATGGCCCTGCTCGTCTCGGGGTTCGTGCTGGCCGCGGCCGCCCAGTACCTGCCGTGGGCGTCGGTCGACCTGCGGTCGGCGGCCGGCGGGGAGGACGAGGTCTCCGGGCCCGTGCCGGCCAGCATCGAGCTCGACCTGGCCAGCTTCAACAACGGCCACGTCATCGCCTACCTCGTCACCGTCGCGCTCGCCCTCGTCGGCGTCGGCGTGCTGGCGGCGACCCGCGGCCCGGTCCGCCGTGCCGCGGCGGCCGCCGCGCTGGGCCTGCTCGCCGGCAACGCGCTCGTGCTCGTCGGGCTCAAGAAGGCCATCGAGCACGTCGGGGGCAGCGCGCTGGTGTCGTACCGGCTGCCGGAGGAGACCATCCACATCGGCGCCGGGTATCCGCTGGCGATCGCCGCGACCGTCCTGCTGGCCGCGGGGGTGCTGATCGCCGCCCGGATGCTGCCGGACATCGGCCGCCGGCGCCCCGTGGACGAGCCGCACGACGGCGCCGAGCCCCTCGAGCTGACCGTCACCCCGCTGCAGTGATGTCCTCATCAGGACGTCGTACGTTCGGTTGAGATTTACTCGCATGGTGTGACCTTGGCTGACTGCGGAGGTACGGTTGCTGCCCCGCTGACGCGGAAGGAGCACCGAATGCGCAGTTTGCCCAAGCTCATCGCGACCGACCTCGACGGCACGCTCGTGCGGAGTGACGACACGGTGAGCGCCTACACCCGGGACGTCCTGGAGCGGGTCAAGGCCGCCGGTATCCACATCGTGGGCGCCACCGGCCGCGGTCCCCGCCTGACCCAGCTCGTCCGGTCCGACATCCCGTCCGCCGACTTCCTCGTCATGGGTGGCGGCAGCCGGGTCCTCGACATCCGCGATCCCGCCCACCCGGTCGTCCTGCGCGACGAGCGGCTCCAGGGCGACGCCCTCGCCGAGGTCCTCACCCTGCTCGAGCAGGAGCTCGGCGTCCTGTCCGTGCTCATCGAGGCCGGCGACCACCACGAGGCGCCGCTGTGGGGCGACACCGACCCGCACTGGCGCTACCCCGACGTCGTCGAGGCCCGGGTCCGCGCGGAGTGCCTCACCGGCCCCGTCCTCAAGGGCTTCGCCCGGCACCCCACCTGCGACGTCGACGAGGTGCTCGCCGTCGCGGAGCGCGTCGTCCCCGCGAGCATGGCCACGATCACCCAGGCCGGCCTCGGGTACATCGAGATCTGCCCGCCCGGCGTCGACAAGGCCACCGGCCTGCAGTTCGTCGCCACCGCCCTCGGTATCGACCCCGGCGACATCCTCGTCTTCGGCGACATGCCCAACGACGTGCCCATGTTCCGCTGGGCCGGCTTCGGCCGCGTCGCCGTCGCCAACGCCCACCCAGCCCTGAAGGCCCTCGCCGACGAGACGACGCTCACCAACGACGAGGACGGGGTCGCGACCTACCTCGAAGCTATGTTGAAGCTGTGACGCAGACCCCGCGACTGGTGGCCACCGATCTCGACGGCACCCTCGTCGGCCGGGACCGCACGGTCAGCCCCCGCACCGTCGAGGTGCTCCACCGCCTCGACGCCGCGGGGATCGTGATCGTGCTGGTCACCGGCCGTCCGATCCGGTGGCTGCATCCGGTGTACGACCAGCTGACCGTCCGGCCGATCGCCATCTGCGCCAACGGGGCGGCGACCTACGACCCCAGCACCGACAGCATCGTGCACAGCACCCCGATCGAGCCGGTCACACTCGCCGAGATCTGCTCCCGCCTGCGCGCCACCGTGCCAGGCGTCGTCTTCGCCGTCGAACGCGACGGCGGCCGCGAGATGCGCCACGAGGAGGAGTTCCCGGTCGGCCCGTGGGAGGTCAACCACGAGTCGGTGGGCCCCGTCACGCACGAGGAGCTCCTGACCCGCCCCGCCGCGAAGCTTCTGGTCCGCGCCGGCGTCCAGCAGCCCGACGAGTTCACCGCCCTGGTCGGCGCGTGCCTCGACGGCCTGGGCGAGGCCACGAACTCCTCCTCCAGCGGCATGGTCGAGGTCTCCGCCGTCGGCGTCACGAAGGCGACGGCGCTCGCCCGGGTCGCCCGCGAGCACGCCGTGCCGTCCGCCGAGGTGGTCGCCTTCGGCGACATGCCCAACGACCTGGCCATGCTCGCCTGGGCCGGCCGGGGCGTCGCCATGGCCAACGGACACCCCGCCGTCCTGGCCGCCGCCCACGACGTCACCACAGCGACCAACGAGGACGACGGCGTCGCCGTCTACCTGGAGTCCCTCTACCGCTACTGACGCCGCCGGATCATGGGAACGCCACGATCGGCAGGCGCCTTCGCGGTCCTGCCGATCGTGGCGGTCTGCAAGGTGTTACAGGTACTGGCCGGTGCCGGAGGGCATCGGCTGACCCGGCGGGGTCTGCACGCCGCCCGGGCCGCCGGTGAGGGCGGGCCGGCCGCGCATCTGCTCGAGCTGGACCCGGGCCGCCATCTGCTGGGCGACCAGCGCCGCCTGGATGCCGTGGAACAAGCCCTCCAGCCAGCCGACCAGCTGCGCCTGGGCGATGCGCAGCTCGGCCTCGCTCGGCGTGGAGTCGTCGTCGAACGGCAGGGACAGCCGCTCCAGCTCGTCGCGCAGCTCGGGGGCGAGACCGTCCTCCAGCTCGGTGATCGACCGGCGGTGGATCTCCTTGAGCCGGCTGCGTCCCGCCTCGTCGAGTGGGGCGGCACGGACCTCCTCGAGCAGCTGCTTGATCATGCTGCCGATGCGCATGACCTTGGCCGGCTGCTCGATGAGCTTGCTCGGGTCCTCCGCACCTTCCTCGTCGCTGGACATGGTGCCGAGCGGACGTCCGTCGGGCCCGACCACCAGCACGGTGCGCGACTCGTCCTGCGCCTCATCTGCCATGGTTCCTAGTCTTGCCTACCCACCGCTCGGGCTACCACAAAGGGGCCCTGTTGCCACGCTTCGTGACGCGTTAATGTCGCCCCGTGACGAGTGACCCCCGCGAGGTGCTCAGCCGGCCCGCCCGACCCGCGGACTTCACGCTGCGATACGGAGAGCACCCCGACCAGCTGGCCGACGTCCGGCTCCCGGCTGTGGCCGGCGCGCCGCTGGTGCTCTTCATCCACGGCGGGTTCTGGCGCAGCGAGTGGGACCGCGCGCACGCCGGGCCGCTCGCCGCGGACCTCGCCAACCGGGGCTACGCCGTCGCGACCGTCGAGTTCCGCCGCACGGGACAGCCCGGCGGCGGCTGGCCCGGCACGTTCTCCGACGTGGCGTCCGCCGCGGTCGCCGTGCCCGACCTGCTCGGCAAGGAGATCGCGCACCGCGGCCTGCGGCCCGTCGCGGTCGACCGGCCGATCCTCGCCGGGCACTCCGCCGGCGGGCACCTCGCCCTCTGGTACGCCGCGGTCGCCCCCGACGCCGTCGGCGGGGTCGTCGCGCTCGCACCCGTGGCCGACCTGGCCCGCGCGCACGAGCTCGACCTGGACGGCGGCGCGGTGGCGGCGCTGCTGGGCGGGGCGCCCGACCGGGTCCCGGAGGCGTACACGGCGGCCGACCCGATGCGCAACCTTCCGTCGAAGGTCCGGACGGTGGTCGTGCACGGCAGCGACGACACGATCGTGCCGGTGGAGCTGTCCAGGGACTACTGCCGCGCCGCCCGCCGGGCCGGCGACGACACCACGCTGGTCGAGCTGGCAGGTGTGGAACACTTCGCTGTGATCGATCCGCTGTCGGCCGCCTGGCCCGCCGTCCTCGCCGCGTTCGGGACGGTAACCCGAGGTGAGGCCGACCTCGCCGATTGACTGTCCGGCGCGATGGCGGTAGAACGCAGCGTGGGTGTCGAGGTCTTCTCGCCGCCGCAGGGTGCTGGGGAGGAAAAGTACGTGTCCCACCTGAACCGCCGCCAGGCGCTCCGACTCTTCGCGGCCGCGGGCGTGGCAGGAGCGGCCGCACCGTTACTCTCCGCATGCAGCGACAACTCCAGCAGCACGTCCAACACCGCGCCGCCGCCCGGCCCCCCGGTCAAGCTCGGCATGATCGTGCCGCTGACGGGGTCGCGCAAGGACCTCGGCAACGAGATGGACAACGGCTTCCAGCTGTACCTCAAGCTGCACGACAACAAGCTCGGCAACCGCGAGGTCCAGCTGCTCAAGGTCGACGAGGGCGAGACGCCCGACATCGGCAAGGCCGCCGCCGAGAAGCTGACCAAAGAGGACCGCGTCCTCGCCCTGACCGGCGTCGCGTCCGCCGCGACGATGATGGCGATCCGGGACACCGTCGAGGCCGCCGCCGTGCCGCTCGTCGGGTCCAACGCGTCGCCGACCGCGCTGCAGGGCGCCAACTACATCTGGCGCACCTCGTTCGTCGCCAACGAGCCCGGCCAGGCCCTCGGCAAGTGGGCCGCCGACAACGCGGGCGGCCCGCTCGCGATCGTCGCCTCCGACTATCCCGGCGACGACGACGAGGTCGCCGGGTTCCGCGACGCCTTCGTGTCGGCCAGCGGCACCATCGCCGGCAACGCGATCAAGTGGACGCCGTTCCAGCAGAAGGACTTCAGCCAGGTCTTCCAGCAGGTCAAGAATTCCGGCGCCGCGTCGATGTTCGCCTTCTACGCCGGCGCCTCCGCGATCGACTTCGTCAAGCAGTTCAAGGCCGCGAAGTTCCCCAACAGCTTCAAGCTGATCGCGCCCGGCAGCCTCACCGAAGGCTATGTCCTCAAGCAGCAGGGCGCCGACGCGAAGGACATCTACACCGCGATGAACTACTCGCCCGACCTGGACAACGCGGCCAACCGCCGGTTCATCGCCGACTACCAGAAGGCCTACGGCACGATCCCGTCGACCTACGCGATGGCCTCCTACGACGCCGCCGCCGTGCTCGACAAGGCGATCGGCGACGCGAGCCGGTCGCTGGACTCGTTCTCCCTCAACGCCGCGATCGGCAAGCTCGGGCAGATCGACAGCCCGCGGGGCGGCTGGCAGTTCAGCCAGAACCGGACGCCGCTGCAGCGCTGGTACCTGCGGCAGGTCCGCATGGACGGTGCGCTGCTGTCCAACGTGCTCACGGCCGAGCTGACCACGCTGGGCTAGCGCTTGGACCAGCTCAGACCAGTGCCGAGCCGGCGCCGCCCGGCTCGGCCGCCGCCGTGGCCGGGCCGGGGTCGACAAGGACCGCCGGCCTGGCGGAGGATGTGGTTCCGCTCCTCGACGTCGGCAGGCGATGTGACCAACCCCGAACCGGCCGCTGCGACACCCTCCGCAGCCCCTTCGACCGATGCTGCGCACGCCGGGGAAGGTCCAGCGCCGGACGCCCCCGTGACGGCCGGTCCGGCGACCGTCATCCCGGCCCAGCCCGGGCCCCCGCCGGCCGAGTCGCTGCCGTCCGCCGCTCCGGTCGCCGCGGCAGCTGGTGTACCGGTGGCCGCGCCGCCTCCCGCGCCGCCCGCGACCTGGCCCGGCGCCGTTCAGCCGGCGCAGCAACAGGGGCCGCCGTCCGGTGTGCCGCAGCAGTACGCGCCACCCCAGCAGTTCGCGCCACCGCAGCAGTACGCGCCGGCCCAGCAGTTCGCGCCGCCTCAGCAGTACATGCCGCCGCAGCAGCCGTACACGCCGCAGCAGCCGTACACGCCGCAGCAGCCGTACACGCCGCCGCAGCAGTACGGGCCACCACCGCAGCCATACGGGCCGCCGCAGCAGTACGGGCCACCACCGCAGCCATACGGGCCGCCGCAGCAGTTCGCGCCGCCCGGTCAGTACGGACCGCCGCCCGGACCCCCGCAGGTCGGAGCACCGGGTCAGCCGGCACAGTTCGTACATCAGCCGCTGACGCAGACACATCCCGCTCCCGGCTACGGCTGGCCGCCGCCGCACCTGCCGCCGCCGCCACGCCGGAGCCTGCTCTGGCCCGTCCTCACCACCCTGCTGGTGGTGAGCATGGTCCTCGCCCTCGGCGGAGCGGCCGCCGCCGCGTTGGCGCTGCGCGGCGGTGGCGGCGGCGAGACCGACCTGGTCTCCTCCACCTGGGTCGACATGCGGTCCGGGGTCGGCGGCAAGGCGATCGAGGAGCTGCTCGCCCGGCACACCGAGGCGGTCAAGAAGAAGGATCTCAACGCCTGGATGGCGGACGTCGACCAGAGCGACGCGGCGTTCGTGAAGCGGCAGAAGCAGCTGTTCGAAAACCTGGCCAAGATGCCGTTCGCCGACATCAGCTTCGACCGCACCCGGCTGCCCGCGCGGCAACTGGCGAAGTTCCTGCCGACGCAGCTGTTCGACCGGTACCACGCCGCCGTCCACGTCGAGGCCGTCACCATCCGGCACCGGGTCGAGGGCGTGGACAGCAAGACCGTCGCCACGCCGTGGATGCCGGTCGTGGCCTGGACCAACGGCAAGTGGCTCGTCGTCGGCGACGCCGCCGGCAAGGACATGCCGCTCGGCGCCAACGGCCAGCCGTGGGACTCGACCGGGCCGGTCGCCGTGCTGCGCAACGACCGCATCATCGCTGTGGTCTCCGCCGACGACGCCCAGCGCGGCCGCAACCTGCTGCAGATGGCCGAGACCAGCCTCAAGGAGGTCATCGAGGTCCGCCCGTCCGGCTGGGACGGCAAGGTCCTGTTCACCGCCGTGCAGGACAAGCGGATCTTCGACACGTACTTCGCCGAGTCGCAGGAGCGGGTCGCGCAGGTGGCGGCGATCGCCGTGCCGTTCTACAACCAGGTCGGCGACTGGGCGGGCTCGCCGGCGTACAGCTCCACCCGGGTCGTGTTCAACCCGACGCAGCTGACCGCCCAGACCGAGGAGCTCGCGCACGACCTCACGCACGAGTTCGCGCACGCCGCCATGGGGCCCGTGACGACCGCGCGAACGCCGCGGTGGGTCGTGGAGGGGTTCGCGGAGTACGTCGCCTACAGGAAGGACAAGGTGCCCGCGGCGGGCATCAGGCAGGCGCTCGGCAACCTCGTCATCTCGACCCTGCCGACCGACGACCAGTTCTACGCCGAGCCGCGCAACTACATCGCCAGCTGGCTCGCGAACCGCATGATCGCGGAGAAGTACGGCCAGGCGAAGCTGATCGCGTTCTACGAGGCGTTCCAGAACGTCTCGGAGGTCGAGTCGGCGGCCCGCGAGGTCCTGGGCATCGGCGTCAGCACGCTCGAGCAGCAGTGGCGGGACTACGTAGCACAACAGCGCGGCTGAGAGGCCTTCCTCCCTGCCGCGCTGCCGTGTTCACGTCGTGATGCGGTCCGGTCAGACCGTGGCGGGCGGGAGACCGCCGTCGCCGTCGACGACCTGCTCCGGCGTGCCATCCTCGTCGATGTCGCTCATCGTGATGTCGACCTTGCCGTCGCCGTTGGTGTCGAACTGGAACACGTCGGCCTTGCCGTCCCCGTCCGTGTCGATGGCCCAGAGGTCGGGCTTGCCGTCGTTGTTCGTGTCGCCGACGAGGAGCTCGATGCGCTGGTCGCCGCGCGTTTCGACGGTCTCGTTCTCGCTCATGCTGGGTCCTCTCACGTCAATCGAGGGGGTAGGGCTCGACGCCCCTGTGGTTCGCTAGGCCGATGGTTCCTTTATGCCCGCGGCGACCAGAGCTTTAATCACCAGCGCCGACTCGTCGAAGCCCACCAGCAGGATCGCGGTCGCCTCGAAACTCTTGATCTGCCCCGCGATCGGCGCGAACAGCTTCGTCGCGTCGGCCTTCGGGTCGTAGTTGTCCTTCGCCTCGTACTTGAGGATCAGCAGGTTGCTGGCCTTGATGCCGGCGGCCGTCAGGTCGTTGCGGACGCCTTCGGCGAGCCCGCTGCCGTACGTGTCGTCACGCGCGACGATCGCGACCTTGGTGTGCCCGTCCCGCATGATGATGTTGGCGATCGCCTTGGCCTGCAGCATGTCGGGCGGTGACGTGCGGAAGAACAGGCCCTTGTCGTCGAACTTCGTCAGCTCGTCCGACGTCGCCGACGGCGAGATCATCACCTTGCCGGCCTGCACGACCCGCGGGATGACGGCCTTGCTCACTCCCGACGCGCCCGCGCCGATGATCACGTGGACGCCACTGTTGATGAACTTCTCGACCGCCGTCTTGGCGACGTCCGGGTTGGTGCCGTCGTCGCCCTCCTCGACCACGACGGGCTGGCCGAGCACGCCACCGGCCTCGTTGATCTCCTTGATCGCCAGCTTGGCCGCGGCGAACATCGGCGGCCCCTGGAACGCCAGCGCGCCGGTCTTCGGCAGCAGCAGGCCGAACTTCAGCGCCGGGCCTTTCCCGCCGCCCTTGTTGCCACCGCTCGCGGGCGGCGGCGCCGCCTTGTTCTCGTTCTTCTCGTCACCGGCGCCGACGAATTCGGTCTTCGCCTCGTCGATGGTGTTGTTACGGCCGAAGTTCAGCACGCCATACATGGCCGACGACGGCTCGCCCGCGTCGGTGAAACCACTGCGGCGCAGCGAGATTCCGCGGTACTTGAAATCCTTGCCGGACCTGGCGGCCGTCAGGCACGCGGCGATCGTGTCGCACACGTTGTCGCCGGTCGTGACCCCGATCAGCTGCTTGGCGATCGACGACGACTCGACCGACTTGCCGGCCTCCGCGGCCAGCGCCGCCACCACGACGGCGTCATAAGACTCGCCCGCGTAGTTGAAGTCAGCGAGACTGGAGTCAATGGATTTCACCCGCCGTTTGAAGTCCTCGCTCAGCGGGGTCAGCGGGGTCGTGCCCTTCATCCCGGCGAGAACGGCCGGCGAATCCTTCAGCGCCTCGCCGAACGAGTTCGCCATGTTGCCGTCGGATCCGTAGAAGCGGATATCGCTTTTCGGCTGGGCACCGCCGTCACTCTGCGCTGTGGAACCGCAGCCGGACGCGGTGAGCAACAGACCAATCGCGGTGATTGCTCCCACGATGGCTTTGGCCGACCGTGCGCGCATGAGTGTTTCTCCTCCCCAAAGGTGCCGTGCGCACCATAGCGTGGTCTGGCCGCGGACTTAAGTGGGGAGGTGCCGGCCGGCCGTGTACCACCCGGTAACCTCTAGCGGCATGGAGGACACTGGCGTCACCCAGAGTGATGCGCTGACCGACGGCATGTCCATGCGGGGCACCCTCGCCGAGCGGATGGGCATCACCCTGCTGGAGGCCACCCCGGAGCGGGTCGTCGCCACCATGCCCGTCGCCGGCAACACGCAGCCTTACGGTCTGTTGCACGGCGGCGCCTCGGTGGTCCTCGCCGAGACGCTCGGCTCGATCGGCGCCGCCCTGCACGCGGCCCGCCTCTTCAACGGCATCGCCGTCGGCATCGACGTCAACGCCACCCACCACAAGGCCGCCCGCGACGGCATCGTCACCGGCGTCGCGACCCCCCTCCGCCTCGGCGGGATGATCGCCTCGTACGAGATCGCCATCACCGACGAAAAAGGCGACCGCGTCTGCACCGCCCGGCTGACCTGCGCACTCCGCCGGTCATAGTCTGCCGTTCGGCGCCCGCGGCTTGACTGAGCCGCATACGGTGTCGGCGTGGATGAGGCCGGAGACGAGACCTACCAGGACGCTGCCATGGTCCTGGAGTCCGCCTTGGCGGGCGATGGCGCAGGTGTGGTCCACACCTTCGACACGGTCGTCGACCGGCGCGGGATGAGCGCCGCGTACGACGTCGCATGGCGCCTCGCCGGCGAGATGGTCGGCGAGAACTTCGCCCGCGGTCCCTGGCGCCTGGAGTTCCCCGACATCGACGACGCCAACTACGACAAGCGCTGGGTCGCCCGCTTCGTCAGCGCTTACGTCAACGAGGACATCCCCAGCGGCACCGCCCTTTTCACCGTCGCCCTGGTCGACGGCAAGCTCCCCGACTGCCTCATGACCCTCGCCGGCTCCGCCGTCGCTACCCTCCGCCGCCGCGGCGCCGCGTAGAGCAATTTCGCACTTGCATATTTGCAGTGGATGCATGATAGTTGTGCATACGTCGTTACCGAGCGTCGCAGCGCCCGAACCCCTGACTGTGCGTCGACTGAGGGGTCCGCGCGGTCGGGTGAACGGGCGGGCGCTCGCCTAGCCAACTGGCCTTGGCGACCCCGGGCGCCCGCCCCCTTTTCTCGATTCCTCTCGAGGGGGCCGCGCCCATGCCACACGACTCCGTCCCACCCCCAGACACCACCCGTGCCGGGACCTCCAACGTGCCCGCGACCGCCCCGCATGCCGATGCCGGCCGTCTCGGGACCTTGCGCCTTCCCGCAGACGCCATCCGTCTTGGAACTTCTGGCGCGCCCACCGAGGCCGACCGTCCAGAGAATTCCGGCCATCCAGCCCACACCTCAGTTCCAGCCCACACCTCAGTTCCTGCCCACACCTCAGTTCCTGCCCATATCTCAGTTCCTGCCCACACCTCCGAACGGACCGCTCTCGGCAGCGTCGCTCCACACCCAGCTCTCGACACGAGCCCGGGCGTGAGCCTCGCCCTGGGCACGGAGCCACCTCCCGCCCACGGCCACTCCGCCGAGCCCGGCCCGGAAGCCCAGCCAACGTCTCGGCCTGGATCACGACCGCGGGCCGAGCTCGGCGTGCCGCTGGTCGCCCTCGCCTCCGGCGACGACCTGGCCAACGCCGAACGGCTGCTCCTCCTTCACATGCCCCGCGAGGTGACCCGAGCCTTCTGCCTCGCCTGCCGAGCCTCCTGGCCGTGCCCAGAAGTGCGGTACGCCAGAGCCCTCACCGCCGGCCAAGCGGTCTGGGGAGACCTCCTCACATGACCACCCCCGACC